>JBJKRT010000012.1:0-18837 GCA_046704545.1 Longimicrobiales bacterium | reverse complement strand
AGAAGCTCTCGCACATCGCGTTGTCGTAGGCGTCTCCCACCGAGCCCATGGAAGGCCGGACGCCGAGCTCTTTGCAGCGGAGCCCGAACGCAATGGACGTATACTGCGTGCCCTGGTCGGAGTGGTGAATGACTTCCTTCGGCCGCCGCTGCCAGGTGGCCATGTTCAGGGCCTCGAGCACGAGCTCGGTGCGCAGATGCTGGGCCATGGCCCAGCCTACGATCCGTCGGCTCCAGGCATCCAGGACGACTGCCAGGAACAGGAAGCCGGCCGAGGTCGGGATGTACGTGAAGTCGGCGACCCAGAGCTGATCGGGGCCGTCGGCCGTGAAGTCTCGCTCCACCAGATCCGGCGCCGGCCGTGCATCCTTGTTGCGCCGCGTGGTCTTCGGGCCGCGCCTCCGCCGGCTTGCCCCCTGGATGCCCTCCTGCCTCATGAGGCGGCCCACGCGCTTCTCTCCAACCTTCTCGCCCGCCTCCTTCAGGTCAGCAAAGATCCTCGGGCGCCCATAGACCTTTCGGTTGCCGTCGAACACGTCGCGGATCTTCTCGACCAGTTCGGCGTCTCGCTTCGCTCGCTCCGACGGCGGACGGTTCAGCCAGGCATAGTAGCCGCTGGGGGAGAGACCCAGCACACGGCACATCGCCATGATGGGGAAGTCGGCCTGATTGGCGTTCACGAACTCGAATCCCGTTCGGGGATCGAGTTGCTCTCCCGAGCGAACCAGGCCGCGGCTTTTTTTAGGATCTCGCGCTCCATGCGGAGCTGCTTGTTCTCCCGCCGCAGACGCCGAAGTTCTCCTCGCTCCTCCGTCGTCAGCCCATCGCTGCGGATGCCTTCGTCCAGGTCAGCTTGCTTGACCCAGGTCCGGATCGCTCCCGCTGAGGGCTCGAACTCCTTCGCCAGCTCTTCTGGGGTCCGCCCCGAGCGCACCAACTCGACGATCTGGCGCTTGAACTCCGGCGGGTACGCCGCATGATGTCCTGGCATCGTGGACTCCTCCTTTCCACTTCACTCATGAGGTGTCCACCAAACCGGGTCAACTCCACACGGTCGCGGAACTGAGTGCCGCGTTCGAGCGCGCCGGCTTCGCCTCGATCGCCCACGACCCCGAAGGCCTCACCGGCCGCGGGCTTCTCGTTGCGAGGTCCACGACGTGAGTCGCGTCTGATCGTCTTCGTCCGAAAGGACATCTCCGTAAAGCGGCGCGCCTCTTCGAGCGTCGCCAAGGGCCAAAGCCGTCCTGCTGCTCACCGCGACCCCCATGCCACAAGGCACCCATGATCGAACCATTCGCAAACGTCTACGACGATGACGTCCGTGCCTTCGCATACTCGGGGTTGGAGTTCCCGGGCACGTACTATCTGGCCTTTCGAGACATCCCCGAGCTGCTCCGCACCCATGTGTCCGGCACGTCGGCCCTGGACTTCGGCTGCGGCGCGGGCCGATCCAGCCGATTCTTGGCGAGCCACGGCTTCGCGGTCACCGGCGTCGACATCTCGGAGCCCATGCTGGCGCATGCTCGCGAGCGCGACCCGAAGGGGACCTATCTCCTCGTGCCCGACGGCGACCTCAGCAGCCTGAGCGCGCGTTCGTTCGACCTGGTCTTCAGCGCGTTCACGTTCGACAATGTGCCCGGCCCGGAGGCGCGGGCGCACCTCTTCAGGCAGTTGGCGCGGCTCCTGACCCCGACGGGCCGGATGGTGAATCTGGTGTCCGCCCCGGAGATCTACCGGCACGAGTGGGCATCATTTTCCACCCGCGACTTTCCGGAGAATCGAACCGCTCGTGGGGGTGATCGCGTACGGATCGTCATGCTCGACGTCGGCGACAGGCGGCCCGTCGAGGACGTGTTGTGGACGGAGAGCGACTACCGCCGACTCTACGCGGATGCGGGGCTGCAGGTGGTGACCCTGCATCGGCCGATCGGAACGGATGCGGATCCGTGCCAGTGGGTTTCGGAGATGCATACGTCGCCCTGGGCGATCTACGTTCTGGAAGGAGCGGACGGTCGTTCGGCTTGCACCTCGTAACCGCCGGCCGGCATGTTGCTTCCGCAGTGTAGACACGGCGTCCTCAGCCAGTACCGGACAGGTGGCAGGTGAGTCGGCCATGGACACGGGCATCGCACCTCTTGCGGCCATTTTCGACCTCAATACCGATCTCCTCGCCAATTGCGTCCTGGACGTGACCGATGCCCAGGCGAACGAGAGGCTCGCCGGAGGCGGCAACAGCATCGCGTTTCTCGTCGCTCATGTGGTCGATGCGAGGCACTTCCTGGCCGAGCTGTTGGGTGCACCGCTTCCAAACCCGGTGGGATTGGTCCTCGCCGACATCCAGACGATCGAGGACGTGACGCAGATGCCGGCGCTCGCCGAGCTGCTCGAGGCCTGGCGGCGGATCAGCACGCACCTGCGCACCGTATTCGAACGCGTGCATGCCTCCCGACTGGAGGCGCGATCAGAGCACGACTTCCCGATGCATGGAATGACGGTCAGAGACGCGGTGGCGTTCCTGGCGCAGCACGACAGCTACCACGTGGGACAGATCTCCTTCCTGCGGCGCCAGCTCGGTCTGCCTGCCATGACATACGAGCGGCCTGCTCGGAGTGCCGGCTGATGCGCGACGAATCCAACGGCTCTACGCGTGTACGGGGTCGACGCTTCGCCAACCATGCTCGCGCAGCTCCGCGCCAGGCTTCCAACCGCCGGGGTCGAGTGCAACAGCGCCGAGAACTCGACGTTCTTCAACCGAACCTTCGATGGTGTCATCGCCTCCCGGGCGGGTCCGCCGTGGCATCGCGCAGCGCCCGAGCCCCGAGGACCAGCCGGCCGAACACCGCTGTTCGTCTTGCACCTCACAACCGCCGGTCGGCATCTTTCTCCCGTCGGTGAGGCAGCCAGTCTTTGGCCAACAACACAACGAGGCCGGTCATGCCGGGCGGACAGCCCGATTCGTCGCGAACCCGCGTCGCACCCTTCTTCGACGATCTCTTCAAGCGAGATCCCACCGGTCAATCCTGGTTTCCGAAGCTCCTGACGCTTCCGACCGGCGGCTCCGCGCCGCCCGATTCGCCGGTGCTCGGCCCCTTCGTCGAACACGCCTGGTGGCCGGACGAGGTCGTCCTGGAGCCTCCGCCTTCTCTGCTGTCCTGGCTGGTCCGGCACCTCAAGTGCCCGTCGTCCATGAAGGAGGATCGGACCCGACCCGAGCGTCGAGACCTCACCGACGCGGGCGCCGAGCGGGTCGGTGAGGCGCTCCAGCTCCTGGAGACCGGACCAGCGACCGGAGAATGCTACGTGACCGAGGGGCCCAGCTACCCGGATGCCTACCTTGCGACGAATGAAGCCGTTGCCGTGATCGAGGGAAGAGGCACCGGGTCCGGATCGACCGAGTCCACGGCGCGGAGCCCGGTCCGACACGAGGTCCTCAGGCACCTCGACGGGGCGCTGGGACGTGCGGGCCCCCGGGCGCTTTGGGGCTTCTTCATGGTGGAGGCGGCGGCGGATGGATCGGTTCCCGCGGTCTGGCTCGACGCCTGCGCCGCCACGCTCGACCCGGAAACGCTGCGGCGAAGCCTCCCCCATCGGTCACCCGAAGAACGTGCGTACATCGCCTCCGGCTTTCTCGGTGTGGTCACCTGGCAACGGGCTTGTGAGGAGCTCGGAGTGCCGCTGAGACGGCTTCCGGGCGAAGTCTCCGGGTGACGGGGATGGCGCTGCCGCGGCGAGGCGGACGGATCCCGGGCCCTCGCCTTGTGGCTTCGGCTCCGGGTGGACATGCTGGTGCGCGGTACGAGTCCGAGGCCGCACACTGGACCCTCATGGGCCTGCCGGGGAAGCGCCATGCACTGGATCTGGGTACTCGGCGCAGTAGCGCTGGCCTGGTTCGTCTACCACGGAGAGAGGGGGCGGCGGAAGGGAAAGGACCCGCTCGGCGTGTGGGACTACTATCGGTCCGGTGCGTGGGTCGTCGCGGCGTTCAACGACTGGATGGCGAAGGGCGGGGCGTTTCCTCCGTCCGCGACCGTGTCCATGTCGCACTATCCGGAGCTTCAACCCTTTGTCGATTCGTGGCGCGACATTCGGGCCGAGGTCGAGGAGATCGTCGAGCGTCGCAAGGCTGGGCGCATCAACGAAGACATGTTCTTCGGCGAGATCGCCCCTGACAGCTGGAAGCGGTTCTACATCAAGTGGCACTCCGATGTGCTCCCGGAGGCCTGGGAATGGTGTCCGCTGACGTCGCGATTGGTGGCGGACAACGACCTGGTGGAAATCGCGATGTTCTCGATCATGGAAGACGGTTCGCGGGTCCCGCCTCACATGGGGCCGTACCGGGGGGCTCTGCGCTTTCACCTCGGACTGAGCTGCCCATCGAATCCGGAGCTCTGCTATCTGACGCTCGACGGCGTCCGGATCCCGTGGCGCGATGGCGAGACCCTGCTGTTCGACGACACCTATACCCACTCCGTGGTGAACGAGAGCGGGGAAACGCGGATCATCTTGTTTCTCGACGTGTCCCGGAAGTTCCGATCTCCCTGGGCGGAGCGCGTCCATCGTTTCGTGCGTACCCGCATCGCGCCACTGACGACGCGGACGAATCAACTCCCCGTCACGGACGACTGAGCAATGAATTTCGATCGGTCCACGTTGAACACGATCGTGGCCAGCCTGGCGTTGGCCGCCGCAGGTGCGTTGATAGGCCGCGGGTTTGCGCAGGGGCGGTCAACCGATCGCTACGTCACGGTCAAGGGTGTGGCGGAGCAGAACGCTCAGGCCGACCTCGCGCTCTGGCCGCTCCGCCTCGTCGTGGCGGGCAATGACCTCTCGGCTTCCTACGCGCGCTTGAACGACCAGGTTCGACTCGTGCGTTCCTTCCTGGTCCGACAGGGGATCGACACCACGCAGCTCGAAGTCGAGAACCTCTCCGTGACGGATGCGAACGCCGAGTGGAGCCAGACGCAGGCGGCGAGCAGCCGCTTCGTGATCAGGCAGACGCTGATCGTGCGGTCGAACGATCCTCAGAAGGTGCTGGCGGCCAGTCAGCATGTGGGTGAGCTGGTCCAGGATGGCGTCGCGCTGTCGACCGGGGAGCAGTACGGATCCGGTGGGCCGACCTTCATCTTCACGCGGCTGAACGCGATCAAGCCCCGGATGATCGCGGAGGCGACCGCCCAGGCACGCGACGCGGCAGCCCAATTCGCGAAGAACTCGCGAAGCGAGCTCGGTGGGATTCGCCGAGCCAACCAGGGCGTCTTCGAGATCCTGCCGCGTGACCGAGCGCCGGGAATCACGGAGGGGAGTCAGATCCAGAAGACGATTCGGGTCGTGAGCACGGTGCAGTATTTCCTGCGACACTGAGCGTCTCTTCGCCGAGTGCGGAGGGCCGGCTTCACGCGTTCGCTCCATCCATGCCGCCCGAGCGGCGGCTCAGGGCGTCTCGACCCGGAAGTTCAGCGTTCCGCTGTAGTTCGTCAGCACGAGCCGCAGGGTCCAATTGCCCGTGCTCCCTGTGCTGGTCTGCTCGTTCAGGCTCGGTGCCAGTTGCTTGTCGTAGACCTGAGCTCCATTGGCTGCGTGGATGACGAGACGGGCCGTCCCGCTCGTCGTCGTGGTCGAATGATTCACGGTGGCCACCGAACCTGTGTTCTGCCAGGTGTACTGCAACGTCCTGCTCACGTGCTGCACGGCGGTCGCTTGGAGTTGGAAGGAGTTCGTGGCGTTGGTGATTTCTGGCTGGAACGGAGCCAGAGGATTGCTGTCGCATCCAAGAGTGAGCGCGAGCGCGACGGCGGTCGTGATGCGGGTGACGTTGAACACGACGCTTCCTCCTGAGCCGGCATCTCGGAGCCGAGCCATGCGGTGGCCCACGCCACCTCGCGGCGGCTCCCCGTGATCCGGCTTCCACACTCGAGTACCCCGCGCCATCGTCCGGCGTTCTCGGCCGCTTCGGACGGCTTCCCCTGACACGTCCGTCGACCGACGGACCGCGCGCTTCAGCTGCTCACGATCGTGGGTACGACCACCGCCACCATGATCGCGGCCTGCATGGCGGCGATCGCCTCGGCGGTCGCTCCCACGGCAACCGAGCCCTCCGCGATTGTCGAGAGCCGATCCTTTCTCTCCTCGAGCCGCTCGTCGACCAGCGGGTCCGACAGCGGTGTCCGGTCGACGACGCGCAGAACGTCGTGCTTCGAATCCCGTTCCACGGTCACGCGCTGAGCCATGATCAACTCCGCGATCAGCGCCCCACCGATCGCGTACTGGTACATGGCACCGCCGGCCACGGTGCCTTCATCGTCCTTGAACGTGAGGAGCATCAGCTCCTCACACAGCGAGAGCGCTTCGGGAAGCATGATTGGCCAACTCGGGGCTGAGGTTTCGGCTTCAGCTTTCATACGTCATGCGGCTACACGGCCTTCAACCTCTCTCTGGAGACGGGCACTGTCCACGGACGGGAGGACCGATGTCCGGCTTGCACCCCACCGCCGTCGCTCGGCATGTTGTTGGCGCAGGTTATACACGGCGTCTTTGGATGGCCTGCCCGGGGGAAGCACAGGATGGTGGACGTATGGGGGGCGATCTTTCTGGACCACCTCGACGGTGAGGGCGTTCCGCACCACGTCGAGCGGGATGACGGGCGTCGTGAGGCTGTGGAGACCGCGGCCCACTACTTCGAGGCTCCCCGCCTCGCCGCGGAGCGTGAGCTGCTGGGTCGGATCGAGGGTCCGGTCCTCGACCTTGGGGCCGGGGCCGGCTCCTATACGCTCTACCTGGAGTCGCTCGGCCTCGACGTCACGGCGGCGGACTCCTCGTCGGGCGCTGTGGAAGTATGCCGAAGACGGGGATGTCGCCACGTCCGCGTGATGGACCTTCGCGCGCTCAGTCTCGAGACGGGGGCGTACCGGTCCGTCATCATCATGGGCAACACCCTCGGTGCTCATCAGACTCCGGACACCCTTCCCGGACTGCTGAAGACGCTCCGCTCGGCCGTCACACCCGGTGGACAGCTGCTGGTGTCGACCGCCGACCCGCTCGACACCGAGGACCCTGTCCACCTTCAGTATCATCGACGGAACCGTGACCGGGGCCTGCCACCCGGCCTGACACGGATCCGGATGAGCTACAGGGACGTGGTGGAAGAGTGGATGGATCTCTGGATGCCGACCGCGGAGGAATTGGCGCGTGCCATCGTCGGGACGGGCTGGAGGATGATGGAAGAGCGAAGCGAAGGACCGTTCCGCGTTCGGCTGTTCCAGGCCACGCCGTCCGCGGGGCAGTGATGTTGCTTCAGGATTGGGGCTGGAATGCCGACTGGGCGGCGCGTGCGGCCGCGCTCGACTCGGTCGGGAGTCGGCCCGGTCGTGTCGTAGCCCAGAACCGCGACCGCTGGCCCGTCCAGACGGAGGACGGCCTGGTCCGTGCCCGGATGGTCACGGTCTCGGCGACCGGATCGGTTCCGGTCGTCGGCGATTGGGTGCTGGTCGCGCCCGGTGCGACGTCTTCCGATCCCTGGACCGTGACCGACGTGCTGCTGCGGCGGACGCGTCTGTCACGAGGTGCCGCGGGAAGGGGAGCGGACGAGCAGATTCTCGCTGCAAACGTGGACGTGGTGTGGATCGTGCACGGACTGGACACGCCGCTGAACGAGCGCCGGCTCGAGCGATCGCTCGCGGTGGTCTGGGAGAGCGGCGCGGTGCCGGAGGTGGTGCTGACCAAGAGCGACCTCGCGTCGGACCTGGCCACGGCGGTGTCACGGGCCGAGGGCGTCGCCCCGGGGGTTCCGGTACGGTCGGTCAGCGCCGTCGAGCCCACGTCCGTCATGGCGCTCCGCTCGACCTTGCGGTCCGCGACGACCGTGGCGCTACTCGGTCCGTCCGGGGTGGGGAAGTCCACGCTCGTCAATTTGCTCGCACCCTCGGCACACGCCGCGACCCACGCCGTCCGGGACAAGGATCGCAAGGGCCGGCACACGACCACTCGGCGCGAGCTCTACCCGATCGAAGGGGGCGCCCTGCTGCTCGATACCCCCGGCATCCGAGAGCTTCGCCTCTGGTCCATGGACGTGGGGTTGGATCGTGCGTTCCCGGACATCGACGAGCTGGCGCACGCATGCCGGTTCAGGGATTGTCGTCACGAGTCGGAGCCGGGCTGCGCGGTCATCGAGGCTGAAGCGCGGGGCCGGATCGACGCCGAGCGGCTTGCGAGCTACAGGAAGCTCCGGGCGGAGGCGGAGTACCAGGAGCGCAAGGCCGATCCCCTCGCCCGCAAGGCGGCGGTCTCGGAACACAAATCGGCTCTGAAGACAATGAAGTACCACCACAAGTACAGGCGAGACGACGGGGGGGCGGCCTAGTCGGGGACGTCGTGGACCGGCGCCGCTATGGAGCCGATCGCTCCTGGCGCCGTCTCACCCGATGGACGAGCTCGTCGAGGCGCTGCAGGAACGTCGACCGGTCGTTCTTCGTGAACGGCGCCGGTCCTCCGCTCGCGACGCCCGATTCACGAAGGTCGGCCATGAGCTCGCGCATCGCCACGGCCTCTCCGATCGAGGCCGCGGTGAACTCCTTGCCCCTGGGGGTGAGCGGGTGGGCACCCTTGTCGAGGCATCTGGATGCGAGAAGGATGTCGTCCGATACGACGATGTCGCCCTCCCGGACGTGCTCGACGATCCAATCGTCCGCGACATCGAGCTCGCCGGTGTCCTTCACGAGCTCGAGCCGAATCCGGGGGTCGTCCGGCACCCGCAGCCAGCTCGCCGCGACCACGGTGACGTTCAATCCGTACCGTCGGGCGACGCGATACGTCTCGTCCTTGACCGGGCAGGAGTCGCCATCCACGTAGATGTCCACACGCCGACTCACACGGCCTCCCGCAGCGCCTGGATGTCTCCGGAGCAGATCGCGCGAACGTTTCTCGTGATCTTCTCCGCGTCCCAATCCCACCAGGCGATCTCCGAGAGCGTCGCGCGCGTCTCCTCGTCGAAGCGATGCCGAATGAGCCGGGCTGGGTTCCCGCCTACGACCGCGAACGGCTCCACGTCTTTGGCTACGACCGCCTTTGCGGCGATGATGGCTCCATCGCCGATCCTCACACCGGGCATGATCGTGGCTCCGTACCCGATCCAGACGTCGTTTCCGACCACGGTGTCGCCCCGATGGGGCCACCGCTCGGGCATGGCACTTTCCCATCCATTGCCGAAGATCGGAAACGGGAACGTCGTGAACCAATCGGTGGCGTGGTTCCCTCCGTTCATGATGAACCGCGTCTCGGCCGCGATCGAGCAGAAACGGCCGATGACGAGTCGGTCGCCGATGAAATCGAAATGGTAGAGCACGTTCTCCTCGAACCGCTCTATGCCTTCAGGGTCGTCGTAGTACGTGTACGCCCCGACCTCGATGTTGGGCCTGGTGATGAAGTTCCTCAGAAAACCGGTCCGCTGGACACCATCGATCGGGTACCTGGTCGCGGGAGAGGGACCGAGCATGGTAACCTTTCTTGCGAGAGAAGGATCGTTGCGGGGCGATGACACCCATCATACAGGCCGCGAGAGGCTCGGCCCAACCCAGGAAGGAGACGATGAAGCGATTCAGGGGTGGCGCTCGGGTTGGGAGCATGAAGGGGTCCTGGCCCCTGGCGGAGCTCGAGGTGGAGGCTTCATCGCTGCGGATCCGGGGCTTCCTCCTCGGCGACCACCGGTTTCAGCCGGAAGACGTCTTGTCGTTCGAGCCTGCGGGCATCATCCCGATTCTCGGTCGTGGGATTCGGGTCGTGCACCGCCGCGACGACATACCGAAGACGGTCGTCTTCTACCACTTCCTGGGGCCTTCCGGCCTCGTCGATCGGATCGGGAGGGAGGGATTCCGGCCCGCCGGACGCGCGCTCGGCCCGCTCCGAGAGCACGAGGCGGACGGGAATCCGTTCAAGCGTTCCGTGGCGATCGGTGGCGTGATCGCCTGGAACGTGTTGTTCCTGGCCGACATCGTTCGCGGTGTGTTTCCCGGCGTCGGCATCCTGGTGGCCCTCTGGGGTGGCGCCCTGTCCGCGATCCTGACGCTCACCAACGCACGGTTCCGGGCGCGGGTGCTTCGCGAGGGTCACTCGAGCCTCGGTCACGTTCGGGGTGCCGTAACCCTGAGCGCCTTCATATTGGGAGCGATGGCCGTCGCCTTTACGCTGGTGTACGTGCTGGTCGGGCCTCAGAAGTTCAACTTGTTCACGGGTTGATGGCGAACACGACATGAGATCCAATCCATCCGCACCGCTCGCCGTGATGGGGGCCGCGTTCGGCCTGTTCGGGCTGATCCTTCTGGTGATCCCTCCCATGCTCGTCGCGAAGAAGAGACGGCCGTGGTCCGGAGTCATCGGGCTGTGGGTGGCGGGCTGGGGCTTCCTGATGGTGGGCGTCGGCACGTACTTCGCGTACCGCGGGTGGGGAGACCTCGTGATCCTCGGCGTCGCGGTGAGCGTCGTGGGTCACGTGATCCAGCGCCGCGCGACGGGCGGACCGAAGTGATCGTTCCTCCGCCGCCGTTCGGGCGTGCCCTGGTCGTGCGCGCCGCCCTCGCCTGGGTCGCGCTTCATCTGGTCATGGGCCTCCTCCGCTGGCCTTCCTCGCCAACCTCGGTATCGCGTACCGCAGCATGGGCGCCGTGGTCGTCGGCGAGTGCATTCTTCTCGAAACCGCCCTGAGGCTGCCCCTTGCCTGGGGGTGACTACGTCCTCAGGGCCGAGGGTATCGGCAAGCGGTTCGGCTCGAGCGAGGTCCTGAAGTCGGCGTCCCTGTGGGCACGGGGTGGAGAAGTCACGTGCCTGCTCGGCCGAAACGGAAGCGGCAAGACCACGCTTCTCCGCATCGCGGCAGGCGATCTGCGACCCGACTACGGAACGGTGTCACTCCATGGGGTGCCTCGCGAGCGGGTGACGCTCGCCCGAGTGGCCCGGGAGGGTCTGATGTACCTGCCGCAGGAGCTGCTCGTGATGCCGGCACGGCGGGTGCGAGAGCACTTTTCTGCGCTGGAGGCGGTCTTCGGGTCCGCCTACATGGACGACGCGCTCCGAGAGGCACGAATCGAGCCGCTCCTCGACCAGAGGGCGGCGTCGCTCTCCAGAGGGGAGCGTGTGCGGGTGTCTCTGGCGCTCGCGCTGGCGCGCCGCCCCGAAGTGCTCGTCGCGGACGAGCCGCTCGTCGGGCTCGCACCGCGCGATCAGGAGGCGTTCGGCGCCTTGCTGAAGGAGCTCGCGGCGCGCGGCACGGCCGTGGTGACCTGCGGACACGACGCTCGAGTGCTCCTCGAGATCTCCGACGTGATCTTGTGGTGCGTCTCCGGAACCACGCACCATCTCGGGAGCCCGGAGAGAGCGCTCGGCCATGGCCAGTTTCGGCGCGACTATCTCGGTACGCTGAATTTGTAGGAGCCCACGTCTCGCCAGAATGCGCGACTGCCTTTATTGTGCGGCACCCTCCCGGATTACTGGTGAGGGGTGGCGCACACAATGTTGATCGATTTTCGGATGAGCGAAGCCCAGGCGTTGTCCGCGCTAGGCGACATCGACCAGAGCATCTCGTCCGTCAAGCTCAGGCTGGGGATCGCGCGTTGGCTCTACGTCCCCGCTCTGGCGCTGGGGCTGATGGGCATCGTCGTCGGCTTCGTTCTGGGAATGGGATCGCCCGGGCCGCTGGCCGTTGCCGTCGTCGTGGTCGCGGCCTCGGTTGCTACATTCGTGTATACGTCGCACAGGAACGAAGGCGATCTTGCCGATCTCCTGGCCGAACGCGAAGCCCTGCTACATGAGTTTCCTGCCCTCGCGGAAGTGGAGTTCCGGCGAAGAGGTTGAAGGTCACGGCTCTTCCAGCGGGAGGTGACATCATGTTCGCGATGCTGCTTGTCGTCACGTTTTTCATTGCGATCGCGACGAGCGCCGGCGTGGTCCAGCTGTTCCGCTCCCCGATCAAGGCGATCCTCGACCGGATCGTGTCCGACGAGCTGAGCTCTGCCTGGCTGCGCTATCTGAATTTCGCCGTGATCGTGGTCGGAGTGTCGGGAGGGGTGCGCATCCGGGATCTGCAGCAGTACATCACGGCCCCCAAGGATCTCACCGCGCCCATCTCGCTGACCGGTGACCGGTGGCTGCTCGAGGTCTATCGGACCCTCATCGGCACGCTCCAGTCGGCGGCGTGGCTCCTTCTGGTCTTCTTCGTCTTCGCGCTCATCGCATACGTGATTACGCGGGGCTTCGAATTGAGGAGGGGAGGCGGCGCGAGCGGGGCGTGAACCCCGAAGACCGTGTGGAGTATGTGCTCGCGGAGCCAAGGTCTGGAAGAATCCGTAGCACAGGAGCTCACACGACATTGGATCACGCATTTGCGAGGTGGCGGCCCCATCCGTGGCATGGCTTGAGCGCCGGACCCGACGTTCCGTCCATCGTGTGCGCCTTCGTGGAGATCACCCCGTTCGACCTCGTCAAATACGAGGTCGACAAGGCGAGCGGATACCTGCGTGTCGATCGCGCGCAGCGCACGTCCTCGCTGCCGCCGGCGATCTACGGCTTCATCCCCCGAACCTACGCCGGGGAGAAGGTGTCGGCGCTGATGCCGGACGCCGCGCGGGGCGACGGCGATCCCCTCGATATCTGCGTGCTCGGCGAGCGCCACATCAACCGGGGTGAGGTGCTGGTCGAGGCCCGCGTCGTCGGCGGCATCCCGATGCTCGACCACGGGGAGGCCGACGACAAGATCGTGGCCATCTTCCGAGACGACCCGGTCTTCGGCTCGATTCGCGAGATCGAGGACGTGCCCCAGGCACTCGTGGAGCGGCTCATGCACTACTTCGCCACCTATAAGCTTCGGCTCGGCGAGGAGCACGAGGTGTCCGTGGGCCGCCCGTACGGACGAACGCACGCCGAAGCGGTCGTGACCGCGGCCATCGACGACTATACCGCCAAGTTCGAGACCGAGGAGTGAGGTGGGGGCCGCCTCCTTTTCCCGCGACCGCGACTCCGGTAGCATCATCCTCTGAATATCGAGACCGAAGCACGAGCTCACTCCGGGATGAGGCGTTGATCTGCATGCACGTTCGAGACCGGCGGGCGGGCGTACGTCCGACCACCACCCTGAAGCGCGGGTCGGCCGTATGAGCGTGCCCCCGAAGACCCGTGCCTACTGGCTCGTGGTTGTCGTGGTGCTGGTTGCCGATTGGGTGACCAAGCGGGCGGCGGTCGCCTCACTCTCTCCCGCCGGCACCCCCCACCGGGTGCTGGGCAACGTCGTGCGGTTGACCCTCTCGTACAACCGGGGGGCCGCCATGGGCATTCCCCTGGGATCGCACTCGTCCGGAGCGCTCGGCCTCCTGGGCCTGGTCGTGGCCCTCATCCTGTGGGTCTGGCAGCGGAAGACACCCGACGATCGGGCCTGGCTCGGCGCGACGCTCGGCATGCTCACGGCCGGGGCGCTCGGCAATGCCTGGGAGCGGCTCTTCGCCGCGCGCGGCGTGGTCGACTTCATCGACGTCGGTGTGGGAACGCACCGCTTCTGGACCTTCAACGTGGCCGACTCGGCACTCACGGTGGGCGTCGTGCTCCTGGTCCTGCTGCTCGAGAGCGAGGACCGGGCACAGAAGGAGGCGTCGGAGCATCCCGAGCCTCCGCCGGTCGACGACGCTCCCACGGTGTGACCCCGGCTGGACCGTCGGACGTCACTCGTAGTGGAGCGCCTTCATCGGGTCGACCCGGGAAGCGCGTAGCGCGGGCACGTAGCCGGCGGCGAGCCCGATGGCCACGAGAAGCACCGTGACCGTCACGAAGACCACGGGGTCGTAGCCTCCGATCTCGTACAGCAGCGAACGGGCGCCGCGGGCGAGCAGATAGGCGCCGGCGGCACCCACGGCTCCGCCGACCACGAGCATCCACGCCACCTGCTTGAGCACCATCGAGCGCACCCGCGCGGCCCCCGCTCCGAGCGCCATGCGCACGCCGATCTCCCGGGTGCGTTGCGCCACCGTGTACGAGAGCACCCCGTAGAGGCCGACCGCGGCCAGCAGCGTCGCGAGCAACGCGAACGCCGCGGACAGCGTACCGATCAGCCGGTCCATGAAGACGCTCTGGCTCGCCTGCTCGTCGAGCGTCTCCAGGTTCTCGACGGGCAGGTTCGGGTCGAGCCGCTTCATGAGCGCCGGCACCGCATGCATGACCTGGGCCGGATCCACCTTGGTCCGCGCGTAGAACGTGAGCCACCCGAGATGCGCGTCCTGCCGGTACGGGATGACGAACGTGGCCGGCGTGACCTGCTTGACCTGGGAGTACTTCGAGTCCTTCACCACGCCCACGATCTCGATGTCGCGCGCGCTGTCGGGGCCATTCGTGCCCATGTGGGCGCCGATCGCCTTCTGGCGTGTCAGGTTGAACTTCTTCAGGAAGGCCTCGTTGACGATGGCGACCTTCTGGCCATGCTGGTCGTCGGCCTGCGTGAACCCGCGCCCGGCCAGAAGGGGTATGCCGAGCGTGCTGAAGTAGTGCGCGCCGACCTCGTTGTAACGGGCGTTCGTGTCGACGTCGGGTCCTCCCTGGAAGCCGTCCACACTCACGCCCGTGCCCCAGCTGCTTCCGGACAGCACCGGGACCATGGCCTCCGTGACCGACGAGACACCGGGGATCGCGGCCAGCTGATCCTGCACCTGTTGGAAGAGCCCCTGCGCGCGCGCGTCCTCGTAGCCGTTCAGCACCGGTGAGATCGAGAACGTGACGACGTGGTCGGTGTTCATGCCGACGTCGATGCGGCTCACGTTTACGAGGCTCTTGATGAACAGCCCCGCCGCCACGAGCAGCGCCATCGACAGCGCGATCTGCGAGGTGACGAGCGAGGTGCGGAAGCGCGCCGCCGAGCGCGCGCCCGACGGCTGGCCCGACGCGGACCTGATCGTGGTGATCAGGTCGGAGCGCGTGCTGTGCATCGCAGGATACATGCCAAACAGGAGGCCGGTGGCGATGGCCAGCGCCCCGGTGAACGCCATGACCGCGGGGCTGAGCGTCACGGCGATCGTCGAGGTCGGGTCCGGCGGGAGCATCGAGACGATGAGCCCGAGCGTCCAGCGTGCCACGACGAGGCTCGCGGCGCCCCCGAGCAACGCCAGGACCAGCGACTCCAGGAGGAACTGCCCGAGCAGTCTTCCCCGGCTCGCGCCGATCGATGCGCGGATGGCGATCTCCTGGCTGCGGGCGGCGCCTCGAGCGAGCAGGAGGTTCGCGATGTTCGCGCACGCGATGAGGAGCACGAGACCTGTGATCGAGAAGAGCAGGATGAGCGGCGTGCGGGCCTCGCGGTGGATCGAGCTCTGTCCCAGCTTGCCGAGCGCGAGGACGATCCGCTTGGCGCGGAAGCGGGCCATGGTCTGTTCGCTCATACCCTGCTGGAGCGGCGCCTCCACGTCGGTGATGATGCCGTGATAGACCGTGTTGATCTCGGAGCGGGCCTGCTCCATCGACACGCCGGGCTTCAGGCGGGCGAACAGGTACGCCCAGTAATCGCGGCGATTCTCGAAGCCGCCGAACCCGGGCCTCATGAGGCCGTACATCGAGATCGGCACGAAGACGTCAGCCTTCGTGCCCAGCGTGGTCCCGTTGAAGCCGCGTGGGGCGACGCCCACGATGGTCATGGGGTGGCCGTTGACGATCACGGACTTGTTGAGGACGTCGCGCGCGCCGCCCCAGTGGCTCTGCCAGTAGCTCCAGCTCAGGACCGCCACGAAGTTCTGGCCGACGATCTTGTCGTCCTGGGGATCCAGGAGGCGTCCGAGCGCAGGCTGCAGCCCGAGCACGGAGAAGTACGAGCCCGAGACGAGCATCCCCTGTGCGCTGATCGTCTGCTCCGTGCCGGCCAGGTTCGCCCCGAACGAGCGGTGCGCAGCTACGCCGCTGAACGGTCCTCCGGCCTTCTGGAGATCCCGGAACATGGGGTAGCTGAAGACGACGTCGCAGTTTCCCGCCTGGTTGCAGGAGGTCCGTCCGGGCTTCGGGCCCGGCGCGCTCAGGTTCACGAGTCGGCCGGGATTCTGGACCGGAAGCGGCCTGAGCAGCATCTGGTCGAAGAGCGAGAAGATGGCGGCGTTGGCTCCGATTCCCAGAGCCAACGAGAGCATGGCGATCGTGGTCACGAACGGCGTCTTGGTGAGCGTGCGAATCGCCATCTTCAAACTCGACATTCCCCCCTCCCGGCTCCGGTGCGCCCTGGCGCCCGAAAACGAGCACCATACACTGGTTATGACGGGCCGAGTGGCCAAAGCGTTTCAGTGGCGAGGTGGTGGCGGGCCGCCTCCTTTCTCCGAGGAGGCTCCGATGACCGAGCTGCCGGTGCAGATCGCCGAATTCCTGGACGGTGGGCGGATCGCGGTCGCCGGGGTCGCACGCGACGGCCGGCTGCCTGCGAACGCGATCTTTCGCAGGCTGCGTGAGACGGGATACGAGGTGACGCCGCTCAACCCCAATACTGAAGAGGTCGAGGGCGTCCGCTGCTACCCGGACGTGCTCTCGGTGCCCGAGACGCCCGACGGCGTCGTGATCGCGACGCATCCGGACGTATCGGCGCTCGTGGTCGAGCAGTGTGCGAAGCGTGGTGTGGGGCGCGTCTGGCTCCACCGTTCGTTCGGGGACGGAAGCGTGTCCGACGCCGCCGTGCGAGCCTGCGCGGAGCATGGCATCGACTGCATCGTAGGCGGTTGCCCGCTCATGTTCTGCGGCCGCGTGGACTTCGGTCACCGTTGCATGCGGTGGTGGCTCCAGCGAAAGGGACGGGTGCCGCGCTGAGGCTCGGGCGGAGCCGACGCACCGTAGGGGTCGATCGATAGCGTTCCGGTGACGGTCGAACCGGGGCTATCTTCGTCCATGCCACCTGCCCGCTTCGCCGAGATACCCGACGGTCCCTGCTACGCCGTGATCTTCACGTCGCAGCGGACGTCCGTGGGCTCGGGCTACGACGTCACCAACGACCGTCTGTCCGACCTCGTCGCACACCAGCCCGGATTCCTGGGGATGGAGAGCGTTCGCGCCGACGACGGGTTCGGCATTACCGTTGCGTACTTCGAGACGGAGGAGGCCATCGCCGCCTGGAAGGCCGACGTCGAGCATCGCGACGCGCAGGAGCGTGGCCGCGAGGAGTGGTACGAGCGCTACGAGGTACGCGTGGCCAGGGTGGAGCGGGCGTATGGGTTCCGACACCCGGCGCCGGGAGCCTCCTCGAAGGAGAAGGGATCATGAAAGGAATCCTGAGACTCGCCTTGGCCAGCATAGGCGGCTGGATCGGCTGGGCGATCGGCCACCCCATGTCGCTCTTCATGGCGATCATCTTGAGCTTCGTCGGATCGGGCGTGGGCGTCTACTACTCCATCAAGATCACGAAGGCGTTGCTACCCTGACGGGGCCGTCGCACCCGGCGTCGCGACGATCGTCGCCCGGGTGATGCGATCGAGCTTCGGAAAGTCCTTGGCGAAGTAAGCCTCTCCGGCCGCCTCCGCGGCCGCCTGATAGGGGCCGGTGCCCCGCGGCGGGCCGTCGCCGTATGCGCCGTAGAACCCCTCCACCACATCCATCCCCTCCACCACCTCTCCGAACGGCGCGAAGCCGTGCGCGTCCAGGTCGGGATTGTCGCGCAGGTCGACGAACACCTCGGTCGTGCGTGACTGGGGACCGCTCTGCGCGAAGGCGATGCGGCCGCGCTTGTTGGAGTGCGTGACCGGATCGTCGACGATGGCCGCGTCCTTCCACGCGGCGCTGATGGGCGGGTAGGGGCTCACACCCCACTGCGCCATGTAGCCGGGGATGACTCGATAGATGCGGTTTCCGTCGTAGAACCCGTGCTTCACCAGATTGTAGAAGCGGTCGGCTCCGCGGGGGGCCCAGGCACGGTGGACCTCGACCACGAAGACACCGTTGGTGGTGGTGAACCTCACCCGGAAGTCGGCCGGGGCCCGGGCCGTCAGGCGGCGCGGATGGAGAAGGAGCGCGGACACGGATGGGTGCCGCTGCTCCTGCCGAGGCTCGCCGCCGCGACAGGCCGCGAGCGACCCGACGAAGAGCATCACGACGAGCATGCGCCGTCGCGTCGGACGTGCGGTTCTCATGGCCAACGACATACCGGAACGGCGCGTCGTTCGCAACGCCCACGTCCGCGGAGACGCCCCGGCGTGCGGTTCTCGAAGCTCCGCGAGCGGGGGTGTTCGCCGCGCAGGTTATGCGCCGGACGGACCGTACGGCAATTACGCGGGTATCCAAGTACTGCTCGACGTTCGTATACCGACGGCGCAACCACAGGGAAAGGCGTACACCCGTGGCGCATGAATGGCTGGAAAAGGACGATCTCTCGGTCTACGTCATCTCCGACGTGCCCAGGAGCTTCCACAAAGAGCTCAAGAACATCCTGCACAAGCAGCAGGGCGACGACGTGGAGGTGATGCGGCTGGACGACGATCTGTCGAACTGGGTTCTCGCCCGGGTTCGGGGGGCCAAACGGCAGTCGTCCAACCGAAGCCCGGCATCCGAGGCGCTGTGGCGCGCTTTTCGCGCATTGTCAGCGGCGCGTTACCACCTGCGGGGTGACGCGAAGATGGACACGCGTATCCGCAAGCTGAGGGACAAGGTCGAAGCGTTGTGGTACAAGACGAGCCCGATGCACGCCAACGGCGACGAGAGCTGACGCGACGGCCGGCGGCGCGGCGGGAGCCGCGTAACCGGCTCCATCTCGACGACGGTCACGAACGAAGAGAGGGGGCCCCCCCCCGCGCCTGGGGGGGGGGCCCCCCCCCCCCCCCCGGCAATCCAAAACCTACCACCTAAATTTAACCATTAAAAT
>JBJKRT010000011.1:0-8188 GCA_046704545.1 Longimicrobiales bacterium | reverse complement strand
AGCAGATGAACCAGGTCACCCAGCAGACGGCCGCCAACGCCGAGCAGAGCTCCAGCGCTTCGGAGGAGCTCACCAGCCAGGCCGAGGAGATGAAGAGCCTCGTCGCTCAGTACACCCTCAGCCGCGTAGGCAGGCGCCCCGGCGCCGCAGCGGCTCGCGGCATCACCGCGCCCCCCCCACCACCGCCTTCGACGCTCCAGCTCGGTAGCCCGAAGAACGGCGCGGCTCGCTCCGCAACGCCCAACGGCCACGCCAACGGGCACGCCGCCGCCGTCATCCCCTTCGACGACGACGACGCGCTCCTCCAGCGCTTCTGAGGATCTCAAGGGGATCCCGTACGAAGCCGATACTGAGGAGAGCGGAGGGGTGCGTCCCGTCCGAACGTACATGGAGAGCGCCGTGCGTTCCGCGGCTTCCCCGAAAGGAGCCACCCGATGGCCACTGCGATGAAAGAGCAGGTCGATTCCACCGCCACCCACGACCGGGGCGGCAAGTACCTGACGTTCTACCTGGACCGGGAGGAGTACGGAATCGAGATCCTCACGGTCCGTGAGATCATCGGCCTGATGCCCGTCACCATGGTTCCTCAGGCTCCCCACCACGTGAGGGGCGTGATCAACCTTCGTGGTCAGGTGATTCCGGTCGTGGACCTGCGCCTCAAGTTCTCCATGGAGCCGGTCGAGGACACGGAGCAGACGTGCATCATCGTGGTGCAGACCGGCGGTGTCATGCTGGGCATCGTGGTGGACAAGGTCTCGGAGGTTCTCGACATCGCGACGTCGGACATCGTGGACGCACCCACGCTCGGCGCCGAGATCAACACCGACTACATCCTCGGCATAGGCAAGTCGTCCGAGGGCCGGGTGACGATGCTGCTCGACATCGGCCGGGTCTTTCCGACCATGGAGCTCTCCGCGTTGGCGTAGGCCGGCGCGCGACCCCTCCCGCCGTCGGAGACACGAATGCCCCAGCCCTGGTCCAGCCTCCCCGACCCCGTAGACCCGTCCGCGCTCGACACCGTGTCGACCGCCTTCGCGCCATCGGATTTCGACGGGCACTTCGCCACGGTGAGCCGGCTGATGTACTCGATCTCCGGGGTCACGCTCACCGACCGGAAGCGGGACCTGGTCAAGGCCCGCCTGAGCAAGCGTCTACGAGCCCTCGGATGGACCAGCCTCGGCGACTACGTGCGCTACGTCCAGACCGACGCAGGAAGCGGTGAGCTGGCGTCCATGGTCGACGCGTTGACCACCAACAAGACCAGCTTCTTCCGCGAATCTCCCCATTTCGACTTCATCCGCGAGCGGATCCTGCCCGAGCGGCGCGACCCCTCCAGGCCGATTCGCGCGTGGAGCGCGGGGTGCTCTTCCGGAGAGGAGCCGTACACCCTCGCGATCGTCCTCCTCGAGGCCCTCCCCGATGCATCCCGGGCCGACCATCGGATCCTGGCGACCGACCTCAGTCGCGACGTTCTCGACACGGCCAGGAAAGGCGTCTACACCGAGGCGAAGATGGCGGGGATTCCCGACGACCTGCGGCGGAAGTGGTTCCAGCGCCAGGACGATGCCGAGAAGCACAAACCGGTCTACGAGGTGGGACCGGAACTCCGTCGACTGGTCACGGTGGCACGGTTGAACCTGATGGAGGACTGGCCCATGAAGGGGCCCTTCGACTTCATCTTCTGCCGTAACGTGATGATCTACTTCGACCGTCCGACGCGCTCCAGGCTCGTCGACCGGTTCGCCGACATCCTGGCACCCGGCGGGCACCTCTTCGTGGGTCATTCGGAGAGCCTCAGCTCCCTCAGCCATCGCCTCCGTTATGTGCAGCCGGCGGTCTACCGCAAGTGATGGGCCCGCTCGTCTCTCCGGCACGGGACCCAACTCGCCGCGTGGTCGGGATCGCCGACATGGCGGTGTCGGACACCGAGGGCGAGGTGCTCGTCACCTACGCGCTGGGAAGCTGTCTGGGCCTGGTGATCCATGATCCGGTCGCGAAGGTCGGTGGCATGCTGCACGCGATGCTCCCCTCCTCCTCGGTCGATCCCGAGCGGGCGGCCTCCAATCCGGCGCGGTTCGTCGACACGGGCGTCCCCGCCTTGTTCAAGTGGGCCTACCGTCACGGGGCCGTGAAGGAGCGGATCGTGGTCAAGGCTGTCGGGGGCGCACGGATCGCGAACGGAGGGCAGACCGACAGCTTCCAGATCGGCAAGAGGAACCTGATCGCCCTCAAGAAGCTGCTCTGGAAGAACGGTGTGCTCCTCCGGGGGGAGGAGACGGGTGGCAACACGTCGAGGACGGTGTCGCTCGATGTCGGATCGGGAATCACGATCGTGAAGCTGCAGGGGCGGGAGATCACGCTCTGAAAGACGCGGGCTCGTCGTCCGCGGAGGAATACGATGTCGTTCAATGTGCTGGTGGTAGATGACAGCTCGGTCATGAGGACCATGGTCATCAGGACGCTCCGCCTGAGCGGTGTGCCCCTGGGTGACGTCCATCAGGCCTGCAACGGGGCCGAGGCGCTCGAGGTCCTCCATGAGGAATGGATCGACCTCGCCCTGGTCGACATCAACATGCCGGTCATGAACGGAGTGGAGCTGATCGACCGGGTCCGGCAAAACGCCGAGACACGCGACCTGGCGATCATCGTCGTCTCCACGGAAAGCAGCGAGACACGAATCCAGGAGGTTCAGGGGCAGGGAGCTCGGTTCGTCCACAAGCCGTTCACCCCGGAGATCCTCCGGGAGACGATCACAGAGGTGACGGGAGTCGAAGATGTCTGGGGATCTGAGGTCGAGCCTGCTGCGAGCGGCAACCTCGACTTTTGAGGAGTTGGGGTTCCTGTTCGCGACGCCTGATCCGAGCGAGGAGCAGGCGGAAGCGCCCGTGGAAGCGGTGGCGCGCGTTCCGTTCGCCGGTCCGTGCCACGGGTTGCTCGAAATCCGCGTGGCTGGCGGTGTGCTCCGCTCTCTCGCGCTCAACATGCTCGGCGAGGAGGACGTACCCAGCGAGCCGGTCGTGCTGGACGCGTTGGGCGAGATCGCCAACGTGATCTGCGGCAACGTGGTGCCCGACATCTCCGGAGCCACCGCCATCTTCGACCTGCAGGCTCCGGAAGTGACCCCGGGACCGGGAGATACCTTGCGCCCGCTCCCGGAGCCGGTGACGCGGCTGAGCCTCGGCATCGATGAAGGTCGCGCCGAGCTGGCACTCGCCATCGTGGATTCGGAAGGGTCACGGGTATCGTCGTGATCCGGGTCCTCGTGGTCGACGACTCCGCGGTCGTCCGGAAGGTCCTCAGCGAGGAGCTGTCGCGCTTCAAGGACATCAGCGTGGTCGGGACCGCGATCGACCCGTACATGGCCCGTGAGCGAATCGTCGACCTGCAGCCGGACGTGCTGACCCTCGACATCGAGATGCCGCGGATGGACGGCCTGTCCTTCCTGGCCAAGCTCATGAAGCACTACCCGATGCCCGTGGTGATCGTGAGCTCACTCGCACCCGAAAACAGCGAGAACGCCCTCCGTGCGCTCGAGCTGGGCGCCGTCGAGATCGTGCCCAAGCCGAGCTCCCGCTTCTCGGTGCCCGATGTGGGCCGCCACCTCGTTCGGGCCGTGCGCGCCGCGTCGAAAGCCCGGATCGCGCCTCGCACGAAGCAGCGGGCCTCGAGCCATGAGCGAGGTGACGCGCCCGTCATTCCCTCGCACCTGGATACCACCCACCGGGTGGTCGCGGTCGGTGCTTCGACGGGCGGGACCCAGGCGATCGAACGGACGCTCCGTGCGTTGCCGCCTCAGGTGCCCGGGATCGTGATCGTACAGCACATGCCGCCCGGCTTCACCCGATCCTTCGCGGAACGGTTGGACAACGAGTGTGAGATCCACGTACGGGAAGCCAAGGACCGGGACATCATCGTCCCGGGCGTCGCGCTGCTCGCCCCCGGCGGGCAGCACATGCTCGTGCAACGCAGCGGTGCGCGGTACACGGTCCAGATCAAGGACGGCCCGCCGGTGAACCGCCACAAGCCGTCCGTCGACGCGCTGTTCCAGTCGGTGGCCCGAAGCGCCGGGCACAACGCCGTGGCCGTGCTGCTCACCGGCATGGGCGCGGACGGCGCGAGGGGCCTCCTCGAGCTCCACGAATCGGGCGCACGCACGATCGCACAGGATGAAGCGTCGTGCGTGGTCTTCGGAATGCCCAAGGCCGCCATCGACCTGGGCGCGGCCGACGAGGTTCTTTCCCTGCCGGAGATTCCCGACGGTATTCTCCGGGCGCTCTCCGCGCGCGAGGAGCGAACGACGGTCGTGGCCGGCTAAACTCGCGGCCCTCCCAGGACGATACTTTCGGCAGGACCGGCCATCCCGGCCCGAGCGTCGGCTGTTCGGCCCCGAACCGGTCGACCTCCAGCACACGGCCTTGAAGCGAGGCGCCCTTGGATTCCCTCGAGATCGACATGGAGCTCCTGCGGCGGATCGGAGAGGTTCGTTCGACCCTCGACGCCGCTGCCGAAGGCGCGCACGATCGGAGCGAAGCGGTCCAGAACGCCCTGTCCTCGGCCCACACGCAGGCGGCGGCCGGCACGCCGGAGGCCGAGGCGGCGCTCGCTACGCTGCTGTCGGTCGTTCCCGACGTCGCCTGGGACGACCCGGAAGCGGCAGGGCGGTTCACCGCGGCCGCCCTCGGCACGCTCGAAGCCATCGAGCAGCGACTGTTCGCACCTCAGGACCCGTCCGCGGAGGACGCCCTTCGGCAGGCTTGCGCCGCCGTGGCCGAATGCGGCGGATCGCGCGTCCCGGCGCCTTCCGACGGGCTTCCCGGCGATGGCCCGGCCGAGTCGCTCCTGAACGATGTGGCTTCCTTCCTGGTGCAGATGGACCCGGAGGACCGTCGCCAGACGTCCACGCTGGAAGAGCTGCTCCGGGGCACCTCGGCCGAAGCCGCGGTGCCCGAGCCGGTCCGATCGATCCTCGACGAAGCGGTGGACATCCTCGTCCCTGTCACCACACCGACCCGCGTCCGCAAGGCCGTTCGGAGGGAAGCGGTGGCGCGGGTCGGCGAGCTGATCGAGCGGGCCGTGCTGGCGCTCGAGGACGTGGAAGCAGCGGCGCAGACCGACGAGCCCACCGCAGAAGCGGCGGCCGAGCCGGTGGATTTCGACGAGCCGGACGTCCCGACCGCTTCGGAAGACGCTTCAAGCCCGGCGTCCGTGCGCGAGGCCCCGCTGCCCGCTTCGGCGGATCCGGACCTCCTGGCCGACTTCATCACGGAAGGGCTCGAGTATCTCGACCAGGCCGAAGAGGCTCTGCTCGCGCTGGAAGCCGCCCCCGACGACGCAGAGTCGGTGAACGTCGTGTTCCGGGCGTTCCATACCATCAAGGGAGTCGCCGGATTCCTCGAGCTCGGTCTCGTGACCGAGATGGCCCACCACGCCGAAACCGTCTTCAGCGAGGTCCGCGACGGGACGCTGGTCTATTCCGGCTCCGTCGCCGACCTGGCGCTCCGAACGTCGGACGTCCTGAAGGCGCTGCTCCACAACGTGGCCTACGCCATGGAGCACGAGGTGAACATCGACGTCCCGGCCGGCTACACGCCGCTGCTGTCCACACTGACCGATCCCGGTCTTATGGATCGGTTGGCGTCCGGAGCACCGGCCGACGAGAGCCGGAACGGCCCCGGGCCGGATGACACGGGCACGTCCAACGACGAAGCCGACCCCGAGCCGGGCCATCCCGCCGGACGGAAGGAGCCGGCCGGACAGACGGCATCCGCCGGTGAGGCGTCCGTGCGCGTGCGGACCGACCGGCTCGACCGGCTCGTGGACATGGTGGGCGAGCTCGTGATCGCGCACACCATGCTGGCGCAGGACCGGGTCATCCTCTCCGATCGCGGAGACCTGGCGAAGAAGGTCGCCCACTCGGCCAAGATCCTCCGCGAGCTGCAGGACCTGAGCACCTCGCTGCGGATGGTGCCGCTGAAGCCGGCCTTCCGGAAGGTCTCACGGGTCGTTCGAGACCTCGGCCGGAAGAGCGGCAAGCCCGTGCGCTTCCTGTCGGAGGGAGAGGACACCGAGATCGACCGTACCATGGTCGACGTGATCACCGACCCGCTGGTCCACATGGTGCGGAACTCGGTGGATCACGGCATCGAGCCTCCCGACGAAAGAGAGAAGCTCGGCAAGCCGAGGGAAGGGACCGTCCGGATCCAGGCGTACCAGGCCGGCGGCACCGTGATGGTCGAGATCTCCGACGACGGGCGTGGCCTGGATCGAGAGAAGATCCTGGCCAAGGCCCGGGAGCGCGGCCTCATCGACGGCGAGCGCGGCATGACGGACAGCGAGATCTTCGGACTGATCTTCGCGGCGGGCTTCTCCACCGCGGACAGGGTCACGGAGGTCTCCGGCCGCGGCGTCGGCATGGACGTCGTGCGAAGGAACGTCGAGTCGCTCCGAGGACGTGTGACGGTGGAGTCGGAACCGGGCGTGGGCTCGACCTTCCGCATCCAGCTGCCGCTCACGTTGGCGATCACGGAGGGGATGCTCACACGGGTCGGCGATGAGCGCTACATCATTCCCTCCGTCAAGATCCAACGGAGCCTCCGGCCGCAGCCGTCGGCCCTCTCGACGGTGAACGGACGCGCGGAGATGGTCATGCTCCAGGACGACCTGATCCCGATCATCCGGCTCCATCGCCTCTTCGACATCCCCGGAGCGGTGGAAGAGCCCACCGAAGCGCTCCTGGTCGTGATCGGAGAGGGCACCCAGCGTGCGGCGCTTCTCGTCGACGAGCTCGTGGCTCAGCAACAGTTCGTCGTGAAGGCGCTCGGCGGCATCGTGGCCAACACCAAGGGGATCGCCGGTGGGGCCATCCTCGGCAATGGTGAAGTCGGATTGATCCTCGATCCTGAAGGGCTGGTCTCCCTGGCCCGAGGCGAGGCCCGAAGCGCTGCTTGAAGCTTCGACGCCCGACCTGTCAAGCTCTCCACACAGACGTCCGATACTACCAGACAGGGCCGCGTTGCGGCCGCCCTGGCACATGACGGACGTGTATCCTGCCCACCCGAGGGGTCTGGTCTCCCCACGGATCTCGGATCGTCCGTCCGCTCGCGCCGGGACAGAGAGACACGATCCTCGGGGACACGGCGAATGATCACCCTGAATCTGAAGAAACGGCTGGTCGGAACCCTGACGCTGGTAGGCAGCATGCTGCTGCTCGGTGGTGCCCTCGGATACGTCAGCGTGATGGCGCTCTCCGGGAGCATCAAGAAGATCCAGGGCGCCTCTCCACTCGTAGACGCAGCGACCGAGATGCAGGTCATGGTCGCCAAGGACCTTCAGTCGGTCATGGGCGTCCTCGCCGCGCAGAACGAGGGAAGCCTCGACCCGGCCTACTGGGAGCACCAGGCGCACATGACGTCGTTCGACAGCCTGGGTCTCGCCCTGCTCGGCGAGAAGCCACCCGCCCCCAAGGCCAATCAGGGAGACGGGATGAGCATCGGGCTATCGACGGGCCTGGACGCCAAGGCCACGCACCCGAAAGGCGATTCCTCCTCTGCGAAGGCGTCCAAGGTGTCCGTCGCCTCGACGGTTCGCGTGACGGGCGAGATGAAGGGCGTGCTGCGCGAAGCCATCCAGTTCCACGATGCCGACTACAAGTCCAGCATCGACAAGATGTATCAGGGCAAGCAGCAGCTCTTCGGCCTCCAGGCGCTTCTGGACCAAACCGCGCCCGGCACCGCACGGCACGACCAGCTCCTCAAGAAGACCCAGGACCTGCAGAAGCAGATCGGATCGCTCGACAAGGACGTGGAGTCCGAGAGCTCCCAGATGCTGGGCTATCTGGAGCAGATCAAGAGCAGCGCGAAAGGGGTGATGGAGCAGACGTTCGCGGCCTCCGATACCCGCGTGGCCACGACCCGCATCCTCATCATCGTCGGTGCGCTGCTCGGGCTGGTCATCGCAGGCGTCGCGGGCTGGCTGATCGCCGTGAACATCTCGACGCCGCTCACGGCCCTGGCGGAGTTCGCGGGGGCGGTGTCGCAGGGAGACTTCAGTCGGGAGCTGGACCTGGAGCGGCGCGACGAGATCGGCGAGGTCGCGGACTCGATCCGGGACATGGTCGGCTCCGTGCAGCGCACCGTCGAAACGATCGGGGGCATGACCGGGGCCGTGCGCGCAGGCAAGCTCGACGAGC
>JBJKRT010000010.1:0-22265 GCA_046704545.1 Longimicrobiales bacterium | reverse complement strand
CGTCGGGAAGGCTGTCGAAGACCGCCCGGTATTCGCCGGATCCCACCATCGCATGCACCCGCCGTTGCATATGAGGTGCGCCCCCGCTCACCCGGGACGCGAGCCTGCTACATATACGCATACGTACCCGTCGTGTCAGCCCTTTCGTCTTCGCGGCGAGGTGAAGCGGAAGCGGGATGCGGGCGCCGTGCCGGCGTCGCAGCAGGACTCGAACTCCACCGCCCGTGAGGGTATAGTAGGGGCAACGGTGCGGCCATGAGCGTGCTGACGAGAGCGGTTCAGAACGAGCGCCTGGGATACGTCGCAGGGCTGATGGGTGTCGCCGCCGTGACCGCGGTCTGTATGATGCTTCGTGCTCGCATCAACAATCAGACCGTGTCGCTGGCGATGCTCCTGGTGGTCCTTTTTGTGGCTGCCGTCTGGGGAAGCTGGCCGGCGTACCTCGCCTCCGTGGTCGGCGCGCTGAGCTTCGGCTTCTTCTTCGTTGCTCCGCCATTCGAGCTGTCCATCACCGAGCCTCGCGACTGGATCGCGCTCGCGGCGTTCCTCACCACGGCCTTCACGGTTGGCCACCTCTCCGCCCGGACCCGACGGCGCGAGGCGGCGCTGCTGGAGAGCGAAGCCAATCTCAAGGCGGCGCAGCGGATCGCGAGGGTCGGAAGCTGGCACCTGGACGTCGTTCGGAATCGGCTCACCTGGTCCGATGAAGTGTCTCGCATGTTCGACATGCCCGGATCGGCCGTTCTGACGTACGACACCTTTCTCGCCCAGGTCCATCCCGAGGACCGTGCGGCCGTGCAGACCGCCTGGAGTGCGGCCCTGCATGGGGCGCCGTACGACATCGAGCACCGCATCATCGTCGACGGAACGCTGAAATGGGTGCGCGAGATCGCCCAGGTCGGGTTCGACGAGCACGGCGTGGCCTTCGAGGCGACCGGCACGGTCCAGGACATCACAGGACCGAAGGAAGCGGAGAACGAAGTCCGGAGGGTGGCTCGCCTTCAGGCCGTCGTGGCCGAGGTGGGCGAGCGAGCGTTGAGGCATCCATCGCTCTCGGAGGTGGCCGACGACGTCAATGCTCAGGTCTCGCGGGCCCTGGACGTCGAATTCTGCAAGATCCTCGAGCTCCTTCCGAACCGAGAAGCGCTCCGGCTCCTGTCCGGAGTCGGCTGGAAGCCGGGCTACGTAGGACATGCGACGGTGGGGCTCGGAGAGGAGTCTCAGGCAGGGTACACGTTGAAGGTGGGCGATCCGGTCGTCGTCGAGGACCTGATAACTGAGAAACGCTTCAGCGGAACGGTGCTGCTTCGCGAGCACGACATCGTGAGCGGCGTGACCGTCGTGATTCCCACGAAGCACGGACCATTCGGGGTGCTCGGCGCCCATACCACGCGACGCCGGATCTTCACGCGGAACGAGATCGACTTCCTCCAGTCCGTGGCGAACGTCCTCGGTTCCGCGATCGAGCGCCAGCGGGCGGAGGCCGAGCTCTGGCGCATCCACCGGGCGCAGCGCGCCCTCAGCAAGTGCAACGAGGCTCTGGTGCGGGCCACGTCCGAGCCGACCCTGTTGCAGCAGGTGTGCGACATCATCGTGGAGGAGGCCGGCTATCGATTCAGCTGGGTGGGCCGAGCGGACCACGATGCGGCGAAGTCGGTCCGGGCCGTGGCCAGAGCGGGCTTCGAGGCGGGCTACCTCGACAGCCTCGGGACCACCTGGGCCGACACCGAGCGTGGGCGCGGCCCGACCGGTACCTGCATCCGCACCGGACGGACGGTCGTGGCGAGAGACATTGCGACCGATCCCCGGATGCGTCCGTGGCGCGAGGAAGCCCTGAAACGTGGATACGGCTCGAGCGTGGCCATTCCGCTGCTCATCGACTCCGAGGTCTTCGGCGCGCTCATGATCTACGCCGCCGAGCCCGACACGTTCGGTGCGGAGGAAGTCGAGCTTCTGAGCGAGCTCGCCTCCGACCTCTCCTTCGGCATCACCACCCTGCGAACCAGGGAGGACCGCGACTCGGCGGAGGAGGAGATCCGCAAGCTAAACGCCGACCTGGAGCGACGTGTCGTTCGCCGGACCGCGGAGCTGCAGGAGGCGAATCGGGAGATCGAACAGGCCCGGGAGCGAGAGTTCGAGGTGGGATTCAAGATCCAGCAGACACTTCTGCTCGACCGCCCGCCGACGGAGATCCACGGGCTGCAGGTCGCGGCCTTGACCGTGCCGTCACAGAGGATCGACGGCGACTTCTACATCTTCGTCGTCCATCAGGATCAGTCGCTCGATGTGATCGTGGGTGACGTGATGGGGAAGGGAATCCCGGCCGCGCTGCTCGGGGCGGCCACCAAGAGCCAGTTCCTGAAGGCGCTCAACAGTCTCCTGGACCTGTCCTGGGGCCGCGAGGCCCCCGCACCCAGCGAGATCGTGATGCGGGCGCATGAGGAGCTGGTCCACGACCTGATCGACCTGGAGAGCTTCGTGACGCTCGCCTACGTCCGGCTCGATGGGAGCCGACGCTCGCTGCAGCTGGTCGATTGCGGGCACACGGGGCTGCTCCGCGTGGTGGGCGGCACCGGCGTGTGTGAGATGGTTCGCGGGAACAACCTGCCCATGGGGGTCCTCGAGGGCGAGATCTACCGCGAGCGCTCGGTGTCCATTCACGCCGGCGATCTATTGCTCCTCTTCTCCGATGGGATCACCGACGCACGCAACGCGGCCCGAGAGGCCTTCGGGCTCGACCGCCTGAAGGCATGCGTTCTGAGGCATCGACGCGCCGAGCCCGCAACGATGGTGGAAGCGATCCGTGCGGCCGTCGTCGACTTCTCCCGGTCCGAGCGGCCGGGTGACGACCTGACGGCCGTGGCCATTCGCGTCCTGGAGCACGAGGTGCCGACGACGAGGGCTCGGAACGAGATCCGTAGCGAGCTCATCGAGCTCTATCGGGCGCGCGCGTTCGTGCGGCAGTTCTGTCTCGAGCTTCCCGGTCACCCCATGAACGAAGAGCACGTTCGCTCACTCGAGCTCGCGGTCAACGAAGTCGCGAGCAACATCATGAAGCACGCCTACCATGGACGGACGGAACACCCGATCGAGCTCGAAGCCGAGGCGTTTCCGGGAAGGATCCTCATCCGTCTGCACCACGCCGGAGAATCATTCAATCCGTCGGGTGGGCCTTTGCCGGAGCCCGACCTGCAACGAGGGTCGGGCTTCGGCCTCCACCTCATCGCGAGGAGCATCGACGGCGTGCGCTATTGCCACGACGACCGGGGGCGAAGCTGCATCGAGCTCACGAAGGTTTACGGCGAACAGGGAGAGGGCGAGAGCCGATGAACATGTCGGTGGATACGATCGATGGGGTGACCGTCGCGCTGATTCCCGTGGAGGAGCTGGACGCCGGCAACGTCGGTGAGTTCAAGCGGGAGATCGAGCGCGTGCTGTCGACCGGTACGCGACTGGTGATCGACTTCAGTCGGCTGCGTTTCATCGACAGCTCCGGCCTCGGCGTCATGCTCTCCTGCCTGCGGCAGCTGAACGCGAAGGGCGGCGACCTGAAGCTGTGCGGCATGTCGAAGGAGGTGCGGGGGACGTTCGAGCTGGTCCGTATGCACCGGATCTTCGACATCTTCGCCTCCTGCGAGGAAGCCGTACGCGCGTTGTCGGCCGATGAACCGGGCAGGAAGAGGTGAGGCCGATGGCGACGACGGCGATCGACTCGGTTCGCGATATCCAGGAATCCATCCTGCGACACGCGCGGTACTCGCTTGGCAGGGCCTGGTCGGATCTCTCCAGGCGAGAGCAATTCGAAGCCGTCGCGCTGGCGGTGCGCGACCGGATGGTGGACGGCATGCTGTCGACCGAGGCACGCTACGAGGCTCGGGATCCGAAGCGTCTCCACTATCTCTGCATCGAGTTTCTGATCGGGCAGTCGCTCGGAAACAACCTCCGAAACCTCGGGATCCGGGACGCCTGCCGGCAGGCATTGGCCAACCTCGGTGCGGACCTCGACGCCATCGAAGACAGCGAGCCGGACGCCGCGTTGGGGAATGGCGGCCTGGGCCGCCTGGCGGCCTGCTTTCTCGATTCTCTCGCCACGCTGGGCATGCCCGCATGTGGGTACGGCATCAACTACGAATACGGTCTGTTCAAGCAGGAAATCGACGACGGCTACCAGCGAGAAAAGCCCGACAACTGGTTGGCGCGGAGCAGTCCCTGGCAGATCGCCCGGCCGGACGAGGCGAGCCTGGTGCCCGTCTACGGACGCATCGAGCACGCAGTGGATCGCCATGAGGCGTACAACCCGATGTGGATGGATTGGAGCGTCCTGATCGGGCTGCCGTACGACATGCTCATACCGGGCTACGGTGGCCGATCCGTCCACGCCCTGCGGCTGTACTCCGCGAGGTCGTCGCGCGAATTCGACATGAGGATCTTCAACGACGGCGACTACCTGAAGGCGGTCGAGCAGAAGATCGCCTCCGAGACGATCTCGAAGGTTCTCTATCCTTCCGACGCGGTGATGGCCGGGCAGGAGCTACGATTGGTCCAGGAGTACTTCCTGGTCGCCTGCGCGCTCCGGGACATCGTGCGACGATTCGAGCAGTCGCATACCGATTTCCGGGACTTTCCGTCGAAGAACGCCATCCAGCTGAACGACGCGCATCCGGCGCTCGCCGTCGCGGAGCTCATGCGCATGCTCATCGACGAGAAGGACCTTCGTTGGTCCGCGGCGTGGAAGGTGGTGCAAGCCACGTTCGCGTACACCAATCACACGCTCGCGCCGGAGGCTCTCGAGCGGTGGTCGGTGCCACTGCTGGAACGCACACTTCCACGCCACACGCAGATCATCTTCGAGATCAACCGACGCTTCCTGCGTCGCGTGGCAAGGATCTTCCCGGCGGACAAGCCTCGTCAGACCCGGATGTCGCTCATCGAGGAGGGCTCACCCAAGCAGGTGCGCATGGTCAACCTGGCCATCGTCGGAAGCCACTCCACGAACGGCGTCTCGGCGGTCCAGACGGGCATGCTGAAATCGGTGCTCGCCCCAGACTTCCATCAAATGTGGCCGGAGAGGTTCAGCCACAAGACCAACGGCATTACCCAGCGCCGCTGGCTTCTCGGAGCCAACCCGCTGTTGGCCGACCTGGTGTCTGCGACCATCGGCGACAAATGGATCACCGATCTTCAGGAGCTGCGCCGGCTCGAGCCCTTTGCGGACGACGTCCCGTTTCAATCGGCCTTCACCAGGATCAAGCACGCCAACAAGGAAAGGCTCGCGGCCATCATCAAGGATCGGGCTCACGTAACGGTCGATCCCGATTCGCTCTTCGACGTCCAGGTCAAGCGCATCCATGCCTACAAGCGGCAGCTGCTGAACATCCTGCATATCGTCCACGAGTACCTGGCGCTCGTCGAGGACGGGAGTGAGCCCGCGGCACCCCGCACCTACCTCCTCGCCGGCAAGGCGGCACCGGGCTACTGGTACGCAAAGCAGGTCATCAAGCTGATCCACGGTGTAGCCCGCGTCATCAACGACGATCCGCGCGCCGACGCGTGGATCAAGGTGGCGTTTCTACCGGACTACCGGGTCTCCCTCGCAGAGCGCATCATCCCTGCCGCCGATCTCAGCGAGCAGATATCGACGGCGGGCACCGAAGCCTCGGGTACCAGCAGCATGAAGTTGGCGCTGAACGGAGCCGTCACCATCGGCACCTGCGACGGAGCCAACATCGAGATCCTCGACGATGTCGGTCGAGACAACATGTTCATGTTCGGACTCGGGGTCGCCGACCTGCAGGCTCTGCGCAGGAAGAGGTCCTATCGGCCGAAGCAGATCCACGATCGTGATCCGCGTATCGCGAGACTCACGAAAGCATTTGCGGCCGATGCGTTCTGCCTGGACCAGCCACAGCTCTTTTCCTGGGTCTCACGAACGATCCTCGACCCGCACGACGAATACTTCCACCTGGCCGACCTTCCGGCCTACCTGGCCGCCCAGGAGAAGGTGGGGACGGCGTTTCGGGATCCCGAACGATGGAGGCGCATGGCGATCCTGAACGTGGCGCGCATCGGCAGGTTTTCCAGCGACCGGACGGTTCTGGAATACGCTCGGGACATCTGGGACATCGAGCGGGTCTGATCGGCGTCGTGGAGGTGAGCCGTATTCGCCTGTCGGTCAGCGCATGATGAACGGGCTGGGCGGGTTCGGAGGTCCCTGTCCGCCACCGCTCGAAAAGAAGCGATTCCACGCGAGCCCGTCGATCAGAAGCGCAATCACCGCCACGGTGCCGGCCGCGGCGAGCGCCGTCCGGCCCTTCGACAGCTGACGGTTCTCCACACGCGTCACCAGATCTCTCGGAAGGACGAGGTCCCGGTACGTCGCCTGGAAAGGGGTGCCGGCATAAGCCTCACCGATCCAGATGGAGACGATGACGCTGTCGCTCTCGAGCCGCCCGAAACGGCCCTCGATCGTCCGATTCCGGAAGATGGATCCGCCCGCCGGAAGGGTACCTCTCCCCCCGTCGGAAAGCTCGACCCTGACCTGCTCGCCCCGTGTGAGCCTGGGAAGCTCGGTGACGTGGTAGGCGTAGCAGCCCTGGCCTGCGAGAAGGATGCACACGAGGGCGCTTATGCTGCCTCGCCGAGCTCCGGGAAAGCGGAGATCCGAGCCGGGTGTCATGCACGACCTCCTCGCGTCGCGTCTTTGGACCGAAGGGGCAGGTGCTGCCAACGTACCGTGAGTCGCACCCCCGCGCCATCGCCTTGGGAGCACTCTTGCACTCTCGCGCCGTGCCGCGTATACCTGTCATGTGACGGTTATATAGGCCTCCCTGATCAGCCGATCCCGACCTGTCTCCCTGCCCTTACAGCGATAGACGTACCTGCCCATCACAGGGGCGAGTCCGCATGGCTGCTCCCCGCTCGTATCATGCGGCCTACGGCTCGCATACCCTAGGCGCGAGGAGGTCACGCTATGTCGGATCGGCTTGTTCGGTTCGCTGTTCCCCTGATGCTCGTGCTCGCGACGTTCTCCGTCGCCGAGGCGCAGGCCACCGGCAGCATCGCCGGATCGGTGGTCGAAGAGAGCTCGGGACAGCCGATCGCCGGGGCGCAGGTCCACATCCCGGCGTTGAATCAAGGAATGTTGACCAACGACGCGGGCCGGTACCTGATCGTCAACGTACCCGCCGGTGAGCACACCATCCGCGTCCAGATCATCGGGTACGGGTCCGCCGAGCAGAAGGTGACCGTCGTGGCCGGGCAGACGGCCAACGTCGTCTTCCGGCTCAGTCAGGAGGCCATTCCGGTCGGTGGCCTCGTCGTGACCGCCCTCGGCGTCCAGCGGAGCCAGCGCAGCCTCGGGTACGCCGTCCAGGACGTGAGCGAGAGGAAGCTCGAGCAGGCGCCCGTGACGAACATCACCGAGGCGCTCCAGGGCCAGGTGGCGGGGGTGCAGGTCTCGGCCTCCAGCAGCCGCCCCGGCGCCTCGAACCGGGTGGTCATCCGCGGTGAGTCGTCGTTCACCGGGGGCGGGCAGCCGCTCTACGTCGTCGATGGCGTGCCGGTGATGATGGACACCGAGAACCAGGGAGGGTTCGCGCTCGAGGTCGGGCAAGCGGGCAGCCGCTCCATGGACATCGACATGAACAACGTGGAGTCGATCTCCGTGCTTCGCGGCGCCGCCGCCACCGCCCTGTACGGATCGCGGGCGGCCAACGGCGCGATCATCATCAAGACCAAGAGCGGTGAGCCGGGCACGCCCACGCGGTTCAGCATCAACAGCCGCTACGAGCTTCAGAGCGCGATTCTGAAGGGCTATCAGACCCAGTACACGGCGGGCCGCGACGGCTTCTACTGCAACGGGCTGCCGCAGGGCTACGGCGGTTGGTGCGAGTCCGGCTACTACGCGGCAGGGTACACCACGCCCACGACGAACATGGCGTGGGGCCCCCGGTACGATCAGGTCTCGGCCGAGGTCATGCAGCACGAATGCCCGGGCGTGACGGACCCCACCAAGTGCATCCGTATGCAGGACCCCCGCAACGACTTCTATCAGACGGGCAAACTGCTGAACACGTCGCTCAACGCCACAGGCGGCCTGCCGGGCAGTGGCGCCTTCAACCTGAGTGGATCGTACGTCACGAACGACGGTGTCCAGCCCTTCACGTCCCTCAACCGTCTCAACCTGAACGCCAACATCACGCTCCGTCTCACCGACCGACTGCACTCGCAGACGCAGGTCATGTATGCCAGCACGGACAACAAGTGGCTGACCGAAGGCTGGCAGGGCACCGAGCAGCTCCTGTGGTACCGGACCCCGAACCTGGACGTGCGTAAAGCGTGGAACCAGGACGGGACCCCGGTCATGTGGGGAGACAACACCCCCCATCCGGAGTGGACGGCCCAGCACTCGGAGCGCAATGGCCAGACGGGGCGCTGGATCACGTCGCAGTATCTCAAGTTCGACATCCTGAGCAACCTGAGCATCTCGAACCGCCTCGGGTACGACACCTACCTCGAGACCCGCGTGTCGAACAACGACGAGCGTCCCTGGCGCACGGCCGCGGGGCAGACGTCGGGCTCGACGAGCCAGCAGCGCTTCACGCGCTCTTCGCTCAACGACGACCTGATCCTGGAGCTGGCGAACACGCCACTCAAGGGCGACTTCACCATAAGTGGATTGGCGGGCTTCAACCTGCTCGCCAGGACGAACTCGGCGCTCACCGGCCAGGGGAACGACATCATCATCCCCGGTCTGTACAATCTCTACAACTTCGAGCAGCAGCAGGTCTACGGCGACCTCACCGAGAAACAGAGGCTCCTGGGGCTCTACGCACAGGCCACCCTGAGCTATCGCGACTGGGCGTTCCTCAACCTGACCGGCCGGAACGATTGGAGCTCCACGCTGCCGACGAACCAGAACAGCTACTTCTACCCCTCGGCGAGCCTGGGCATCGTCTTCACCGACGCCCTGGGCATCCGCAACCGCTGGCTCGACTACGGAAAGCTCCGCCTATCGGTGGCGAAGGTGGGGGCCGACGCACCGCCGTACCGGCTGGCCACGACATACTCCTCCAACGACCAGACGAACGGTGGCGACCCCTACGTCATCTACCTGCACTGGCCGTACGCCGGCACGCAGGGCTTCCTGCAGGGCAACGCACTCGGCAACCCCAACCTCAAACCCGAGAGCACGACCGAATACGAGATCGGCACCGAGCTACGCCTGCTCCAGGGACGCAGCCGTCTGAACGTCTCCTACTACGACAAGCGCAGCTACGACCAGATCTTCCCGGTGCCCTCTTCGTCGGCCACGGGCTACTCCGAGATCACCCGCAACGCAGGAAATCTGCAGAACAAGGGATGGGAATTGACCGCCCAGCTCGTCCCGGTCCAGACGACGAAGATGCGGTGGGACATGACCCTGAACTGGACGAGGAACAGGTCGCTGGTCACATCGCTCGCGCCGGGTGTCTCGTCCATCTACCTGGCCGGCTATTCCTGGCCGAACGTGCAGATCATGAAAGACCGGCCCTACGGCGTCATCTGGGGCAACGGGTTCCAGCGCAGCTCCGATGGCAAGGTCATCATCGACGACAATCCGAGCAGTGCCACGTACGGATGGCCTCTGATGGCCGATACGCTGATGGTGCTGGGCGAGACGCAGCCGCACTGGCTGGGAAGCATCTACAGCTCCTTCCAGTACGGTCCGTTCACGCTGGCGGGCATGATCAGCACGGTGCAGGGTGGAGACGTCTTCGACTTCACGCTCAACTACACGGTGGGACGGGGCGTCCACTCCTGGACGATGAACCGCGGTTCGACGTTCGTCTATCCCGGCGTGAAGGCCAGCGACGGCTCTCTGAACGACATCGTCGTCACCCGCGACGAGAACTACTACCGCAACGAGCTGGGTGGCTACCTGAGGAGCGAGAACAACGTCGAGTCGGCCACGGCCACCCGGCTGCAGGAGCTCTCGCTCCAGTACAGGCTACCCCGGGGCGTCCTCGAGCCCCTCGGAGTGAGCGCCGCCACGTTGTACCTGACCGGCAACAACCTGTACGTCTGGACGAAATTCTCACTCGGTGATCCGCAGGGCAGCAACTACGGCGACACCAACGCCGCCGGGCAGTACTACCACATGTTCACCGCGCCGATGATGAGGAGCTACAGCTTCGGCATACGCGCCAACTTCTGATCGTCGCGACCGATGCGAGCCGAACGGATCCGAGAGAGAAGGATACACACTATGAACAGATCAAAGGGAGCGGCGGGCAGGGTCGCAGTGGCGCTGCTGCTCGCCGCCATGGTGGGAGGCTGCGACAGCTTCCTCGACGTGAACAAGGATCCCAACAACCCCGAGTCGGTACGGATGGACCTGACCCTGCCGGGGACCGAGGTAGCCTTCGCGTACAGCATTCTGGGCCCTGAGTTCGTCCGGTATGGAAACCTATCCGGGCCCGGAGGCTGGGGCCCGGAGTGGATGCAGCAGATCTCATACAACCGTGACCGGCACACGTACGCGCAGTCCCAGTGGTACCAGGTGGCCAACCTGGATACCGACAACTTCTGGAACAGCTCGTACGCGGACGTGATGCAGGAGTGCGTCAACATCATGAAGCGGTCGGAGAAGACCGGTCAGCCGCAGTACCACGGCATCGCGAAGTTCATCTTCGCGTGGAACGCCGCCGAGCTGACCGACGGCTTCGGGCCGATTCCGCTGGACGAGGCGTTCAACACCCAGAACCCGAATCCGAGCTACGAGACGCAGCAACAGGTCTACACGACCGTGTACCAGCTGATCGACGAAGCCATCCAGGAGATGCAGCAATCCGGGGACGGCGCGGCGGTGTCGAGCACGGACATCCTCTACGGCGGCGACATGACCCAGTGGGTGAAACTCGCATATTCGGAGAAGGCACGCCTGGAGATGCGACTGGCGTACGCCCCGGGTGAGAGCGCCACCGACCACGCACAGGCCGCGCTGAGCGCGCTTGCGTCCGGGATGCAGAGCCCGGCGGACGCGCCCACGATGCACTTCACCGGAGGCTCCGGGTCACGCCAACCGTGGTACCAGTACCAGGACCAGGAGCCGACCGAGCCCAGTCGCATGTCGGCGCACTTCGTCGACCTGCTGAAGGCCAACAACGATCCACGACTGCCCATCATGGCCGAGCCCACGCAGCTGGATTGTCCTCCGGCCGGCTCGGGCTATCAGCACAACGACCAGCAGGACGACTGCACCCTGGCCGACTCGATCATCTACCGTGGAAACCCGAGCGGCACGGTCGGCGAACCCGACTCGGCCATCTCTCTGGTCGGGGCGTTCTTCAGCGCCGACAGCTCGGATTTCGTGTGGTTCCCGTACGAGGACACGAAGTTCCTCGAGGCGGAGGCCCGCCTCATCGTCTCCGGGGCGGCGGCTGCGGATGCGCCGTACCGGGAGGGGATTCGCGCCAACATGGAGCGCCTCGGCGTGGCCAGCGCGGACATCGAGACGTATCTGGCGTCGAAGCCGCCACTCGGCTCGGTGGCGGATCCGCTGAAGGAGATCATCACCGAGAAGTACGTGTCGAACTTCCTGCGCGGGGAGGTCTGGACCGACTACCGGCGCACGGGTTACCCGGATATCCCGTTGCCTGTGCCGCCTGAAGGAGAACACCTGTATCTGAGCGGGATCCCGCAGCGGCTGCGGGTACCCGCGTCCGAGATGCAGAACAACGGTGACGCCCTGAACGCAGCCGGCGTCTCGACCAGCGAGACCGCCATGGAGCAGCCGGTGTGGTGGGCGTCGGGCGGCCACTGATGGACCAGCCTGCCGAGTGACCCTCCCCGATCGGGGATGGTCGCACGAGGCAGTTCGCTGACGAATATGCCGCCCCGACCGGCCGGACGCCGCGCCATATCCACAAGTCGGTCGCCATGGACCAGCCCGACGGTCTCAGCTCCGTCGGCATGGCTCAGCGCACGCGCATACCTCTGGTCTCGTCCCAGTGCAACGGCCGGTCGCTCCTGGGCAACGGGGCACCCGGGGCCTGTGCGATCGTCACGCCGTACTTCCAGCCCGGAGGACAGATCGCGACGTAGCGCGCATACCCTCCGGTCCCACCCTCGAGCTTCGGGTAGCCGATCGCGATCAGACACCCGGTGGGCGGCACTTCGTCGAGGTGGGCGACACCCTCCGCCTGCGTATAGCCGTGGTGCATCAGCCAGGACTCACTCTCGAGCGTGGCGGTCGTGTCGGTGTCGAGCGGCTCGTGGCCGTGGAACAGGATGTGGCGTTGCAGATGCAGGAACTTCACCGCCGCCAGGGACACGCCCGGGAAGACGGTCTCGGTGGCGAGCTTCGGATCGGGCCAACGCTTGGACCAGTCGGAGCGTACCATGACGACCGATCCTGCCGGAATGCGCCCGTGCCTCGCCTCCCATGCGTGGATGTCCGAGACCTGGAGCTGGTAGCCTGGGTGGACCGCGACGGAATCGACAATCGAGATCACGACGAGCGGACGGACGGCGAACGTCGGCGGCAACTCGTCGATCGAAGGATACTCGGGTGCCCAGTGCGCCGGTGGATCGAGTTGTGTGCCGTACTGGTCCGTCGCGAGATCGTAGTGCGTCGCCTCGAAGCCGTCCTTCGCCCAGGTGTAGGCACGCCCGGTAGCCGGATCCACGGCAGGGCTGAAGCGAGCGTGGCCGAATCCGTGCCACACGGGAATGGACGGCGTGATCGTGTGCGTGAGGTCGATGTACTTCGCGCCGCTCAGAGCGTCCTCGTAGACGGCCCAGAGCCCGGGCGCACGGGCCGGCGTCGCGCCGCCGACACCGGCGACCAGCAGGCCCGCGATGACTACCCCGTACCATGCCATGGACCTCGGCCGCGGTGCGCTCGAAGGGTCCCGAGATTCGCTCGTCATGGTTTGCCGCTCCCGCGCTGCGAGAAGCTCACTGCCCGGGCCATGCATACCCGCCGGGGACGATCACGGCGAACATAGTGCGTATCTCGATGCGCCGTAACCATTTCCGATACGGATCGTATGGGTTGCATGGCGGGTATCATGTCGTATTCGAGGAACGGCGCCCGACCAGGATCGCACCGGGCAGCGCCGTTGGCTCATTCCAGGAGGTCGCCATGTGTCGACTCCTCTTTCGCGGGCTTGCCGCAGCCGCCGCCGTCGTGCTGATCGGTGGATGCGCCACAGCCAGCGCGGTCCGCTCCGAGAACGACGACCGGGTGATCACGGCGGCTCAGATCGATTCCTCGGGTGCCCACACGGCCTGGGACGTGGTCCGAAAGCTCCTTCCCCAGCTGAATGTCGACGGCGGATCGATCAACCACCGGGGTCAGTCGAGCATCATGCTGACGGACGCGATCACGGTCATCCTCGACGGCGCGCGGCTGGCGGACTATCACGCCATCGCCGATATCCCGGCCAACCAGATCGACACCATGCGCTTCATCAGCGGTATCCGGGGCACCACGCTCTACGGCCTGAACTCGGGTGACGGCGTGCTGGTCATCGTCACGAAACGGGGTAACTGAGCGACGCGGGTCGGAAGCAGAGCACAGCGTAGCGCTCCGAGAAACGCGGAGGGGCCGCCGATTCGGCGGCCCCTCGCTCGTTGTAACGGATTGCGCCCGTGTGGCTACGCGTCCCGGTTGATGCACTTGTCGAAGTTCGGGTTGTTCTGCTCGTTGAAGGGAATCGGGTAGTTCACGTCGGGCCCGTAGTTTCCGCCCTTGAAATAGCTCCCGCTCGGGAACACCGAGTCCGCCGAGCGTCCGTACTGGCGCACGAGCCGCCTCAGGTCGCTCAGGCGATGACCGGTCGCGTACAGCCAGAAGGCCCGCTCCTTGAAGAGCATGTCCTGGCGAGCCTTCGCCGTTCCGGGATCCGTCAGCGGGGAGAGCCCCGGCATCATGGTCCGCAGATCGTTCAGGATCGTGATCATGCCCGCCGCGTCACCTGCCTGCAGCGCGCCTTCGGCGTCGATGAGTCGGGCTTCGATCCCGGTCGCGAGCGGGAACGTGGCTTCACGTCCCAGCGTCTCTCCGGTCTGCGCGAAGGCGACCAGGTTCCACTGCGGGCTCTGTGAGTCGAACCCTCCCTGTGGATTCTGCTCGAGCGGCACCCTCGGATCGCCATCGCGGAAATTGAGCCCCGTGCCGCCCTGCTGGTCGGCCACGGAAAGTCGTCGTTGTGCAGTGTTCGCGCTGTAGACTCCGTTCTCGATGCTGAAGTTGTCCGCGCTCGAGTTGATCGACGGAGCCAGGTTGTAGACGAAGTCGGTCGGAACCGACTGGGCCGTCGCCGCGGCTGCCGAGAAGTCGCCCTCGTCGAGCTGCGCTCTGGCCTTGCCGACGAGCGCCAGGTTTCCGATCTCGGCATCCGATCCGGCCGCCGAGATGGCGTTGTCGAAGGTGCTCACCGCGTCCTTCAAGATCGCGTCGGTGGTCTGCGGATCTCCGTACTGCAGCTCACCACCCGACGTCACGGTGCTGAACGGCACACCGCTGCAGTAGTTCTCGGCAAAACCGATCTTCGTGAAGCCGTTCAGGGCCTCGAGCTCGGCGACGCGCGGATCGGTCGGGTCTGCGGCCGCGATGTCCGAAGCCGCCCTGGCCGTGGACGCCCTGGCGCGCTGGAGGCGGAAGAACATGCCGTTGAGCGTCGAGTTCTTCACGTCGATGCTGCGCTGGTCGAACTCGGTGCGCGTCGGGAACGTACCGGACAGGTACATCTCGTCCGACATCAAAGCCGACGCCGTGACCACGCCGTCCGGGAAGCTGCCGCCTCCCGTGCCGCCCTGGTAGCCGAGCTCGAAGTCACCGATCGCGCCCGTATAGAGGGCCTTGAGGCCGGCGCTTCCCGTCAGGCTCGACGGCGTCACGATATCCGGATCGTGCACGCTTAGCAGGCTGGAGGTGTTGCACCCCGTCAGGGGAAGCAGGAGCAGGCCCGCGACAGCGAGCCCCACAACCGCTCCCGGGGCGATCCGACGATTCTCTTTCGTCTTCATCATGATACCGTCCTCAGAAGCTGATGTTGACACGGGCGAGCCACATGCGGATCGGCGGCTGCGTCAGGAACTCACGCTGCACGAAGTTCGACGAAGCCGTCTGGTTGATCTCCGGATCGAGCCCCGTGTAGTTGGTCCACGTGGCCAGGTTGCGACCCGTGATCACGAGGTCGAGCCGGCTGGCTCCGACGCGCTGTGCCCAGGACCGAGGAGCGAAGACCGTCACCGACAGCTCACGCAGCTTCCAGAACTGCGCGTTCTCGATGTAGGGCGCCGCCGAGCGGCTGCCGCCGAAGAGAACGGTGTTCACCGCCCTGGCCTGTTCCCAGAGAGGGGCCGACGGATCGTTCAACCCACGACAGATCGCGAACCGGCAACGGAACTCCTCGGTGTTGTTGTACTGCCGGAACCCACCGCGATAGTCGAACAGCCCGGAGATGCGTACCCGATCGAACAGCGTGAGCGTCGGGGTGACCGACATCTCGTCGGCCGGAATCACGTTTCCGAGGAAGACCGCCGTGTCGCCGAGCGTCACCTCGTTGGCCGTGATGATCCCGTCGCCGTTCTTGTCCTTGAAGGTGACCGGACGATCCCAGTATCCGCCGAGCGGGTACCCGTTGCGGAACTGCTGCTTGTCCTGGATGATCGGGTTGATCCCCTTACCCAGCTGCAGCAGCTCGTTGTGGTTGTGCGAGGCGGTGATGTTCAGGTCGAGCTTCGCGGCCCTCCGGTCGAGCAGGGTCGCGTTCAGGGTGAGCTCGACGCCCTTGTTCAGCACCGACCCGATGTTCTCGAAGCGCGACGTGCTCGCGCCCAGAGACGGAGCCAGCGTCCTCGAGATGAGCGCGTCCGTCGTCTTCTTGTGGTAATAGGTGAACTGCACGCCGAGCTTGCTGTCGAACGCGCTGGCGTCGAAGCCCAGCTCGAGCTCGGCGGAGCGCTCCGGCTTCAGGTTGACGTTGCCGAGCTCACCGAAGGTCACACCCGGCGCCTCGCTGCCACCCTGGACTTTGGCGACCGAAGCGTTGTAGTAGCGCAACGCGTCGAGCGGGCCCGGCGCCACGCCCGAGACACCTTCCACGGCCCGCAGGCGCAGCGAGTTCAGCACACCCAGCACGGGCGAGCCGTTGTCCGGAATCGCCACATAGGAGACGCCGACCCGGGGGTAGTAGCTCGCCTTGAACTTCTTACCGAACGCGCTGTTGTCGTCGCCGCGCAGACCCGCCGTCAGGAAGAGGCGGTCGTGGTAGCCGAACTGCTGCTCGCCGTAGATGCCGAACGTGATGCTTTCGGTCGTGTTCTCGCTCGCGAACTGCTCGGAGGACGCCGCCAGAGACTTCGTGCCGGGCGTCAGGCCGTCGCCGTTCGCGCTCGTGCCGGACAGACGGTTCTTGAAGTACTGCGCGCCGACCGTCGTGCGGGAGCTGATCCCGTGGAACAGGTCGAACGTGGCGGTGGAGTTGAAGTCCACCGTGTACTGCTTGTTCAGGAACCGATTCGAGGTCCTGAGTCCCGACGCGCGCACCGGGCCGAATTCGGTGACCGCCCCCACGGGCGAGAACGACGAGTCGTGCCTGTCGGTGATGTCCATGCCGATCGTCGCGCGCGCGGACAGCCACTGCCAGAACGGGGGCCGCCAGCTGGCCTGCGTGCTGGCCGTGTAGCGGCTGATCTGCTGCATCGTCTCGATCGAGAACACCTCGGTGGGCGTCAGGAACCCGTACCCGTGCTGTCCGAGCTGGGGCGAGTAGCTCCCGAGCATGCCGCTCGGGACGATTCCGAGGGCATTGTTGTCGTTCTGCGGAAGTCGAGTGCGGGACGTGACGTAACCGCTCGAAACGTTCAGGTTCAACCCTTCGGTCAGGGTGGCCCCGACGTTGGCGCGCAGATTCGTCTTCTCGGTGGAGTTCGGATGGATCGTCCACACGGGAATCGGGCCGCTGAACGCCTTTCGGGCGGAGTCGGGCAGCGTCATCGTGCCGAGCTGCCGCAGGAAGTCCGTCGACAGGAAGTAGTTCACGCGGTCGCTGCCGCCACGAACGCTGATGCCGACCTGCCGGTCTTGCCCGTTCGCGATCGGGCTGACCTTGGGATCGGTGAGCGGCTGGTACGCGAAGAGCTTGCCCTGCGTGCAGTCGCCCGCGCTCACCTGGAACAGATAGCAACTGGCCGACGACACATCGCTCGAGACCTTGCCTCGATAGTTCAACGGGTAGGTCGTCGGATCGGTGAGCCGCCCGGTCTCCACGAAGGCGTTCCACACCGGCTTGCCGGAGCGGCCGTGCTTCGTGGTGATCAGGATCACCCCGTTCGCGGCGTCCGTTCCGTACAGCGTCGCGGCCGCCGGGCCTTTGATGACCTGGATCGACTGGATGTCCTGCGGGTTGAGGTCGCTCAGCCGTGAGATCGTCTGACCGCCAGTGCCCACCGACAGGCTCGTCGGATCGCTGTCGATGCGCGTTCCGTCCAGGTAGACGATCGGCTGATTGTTCAGCGACACGCTGTTGGCTCCGCGGATGCGGATCCGGGACCCCGTGCCAACGGACCCCGACGCCGACAGCACGTCCACGCCGGCCGCGCGCCCGTTCAGGAGCTGGTCGAAATTTGTGATCGGAGCCGCCTGTACCGCCGACGAGGCGTTGATCTGGGCAACGGAGTTGGCGATCGCCTTCTTCTCCTGCTTACCCGTGACCGTGACGACGACCTCGTTCAGCGACAGCGCCGTTTGCGACATGGTAAAGTCCACCGTAGCCGTGCCGGCGCTGGGTACGGTCGCGGTCTTCGTCATGCTCCCGTAACCGATCATGACGGCGCGGACCTTCACCTGGCCGGCGGCCACGCCGGCCAGGCGGTAGATGCCGGCACGGTCGGTCAGAGTCCCCTGCCCGCTTCCGACCACGACGACCTGCGCGCCGGAAAGGGGCTGTCCGTTGGCTTTGTCCGTCACCTTCCCTACGACCACGCCCGGGCTCTGCGCTTGAAGCGCCCCCGCGAGGCCCAACGACATCGCGAGGAGCGTCAGCAAGGCACGAGCCGATCTTACAAAGGTTCTAGGGCTCATCTGCCGGCCTCCTTGAGGGTGGGGGGTGGGTCTTCGTTTCCTGTGGCTGCTGCGCATCTCGTCCATCCTGCCGCGCTCGCTCTGCGGCAACGTCCATCAGAAAGCGCTCTTGTGAGCGCGAACGCGCCCGCCTCGGAGGACGGCGCGGAGATGTTGGCAGTCAGCCCGGAAAGCGCAGCGGGGGGGAGTCCCAGCGCCTCGGGAGCACCTTGAAAGCGCAAGTGATATCAGCTTCAACGATTCAAGGCGGCGTCAATGTGAGGGTCTGGCGACCGTGTGTCAATCGACGGATGGTCGTGAGCATGACGACACGTGTCGAGGTAGCCCTGAATCCGGGCCGTGAGGGATCGGCCTGCGCGAGAGCCGAGCGGGACCGGACGACAGAGGCGTCCGGCCGCCCCAGGAGACCTATCTGGCCAGCGCCCCGTGGATGCTGTCGAGCAGCATCGCCTCCAGACGGCCGCTACTCGAGCACGGGGTGACGCTGCTGCCCGAGCCTCCGACGGGCGTGGCCGTCGCCATGACCGACATCGCGACACGCGCGCGGTCCGGCGCGCCTTCAGGCACCACGGCCATTTGAGCGTCGATCGCGAGACGCCAACTGTCGGCGATGTCTCCGGTGAGGTTGGTGCCGCAGTCGAACAGGCTCGAAAGTCGGTGATTCGCCATGCGGAAGTGGGCCATCAGTCGACGGGTCTCGACCCGGTGACCGACCGAATCGACGACGTCGGCCCTGAGCCCCACGCTGGTGTAGGCCCTCAGCGCGATCGGCCAGAGGCGAGCCGGCGAAACCGGCAGCGTGGCCTCGACGGGCTTGGCATCGCTGCGGAGTCGGACGTCGTAGCCACCCGTATTCCGGGAGATCTCCGACGGGGCCTGGGGACCCGGGCCGGACGGAGCGCCCGCCGCCGGAGCGCACGCCGCCAGCAGAATGACGATCGACGACCAGCGACGCATCGGGGCACCTCCCTACCAGGCGATACCGTAGTCCTCGCCGTGATTGCTGGAAGCACCCCACATCGTGTGGTGCTTCGTGTCGAACATGATCGCGTTGATCGGTCCGGACGTGCGACCCCGGAACCGGAGGGTGTAGCCCATGGCACGCAGGGCCTGACGTGTCGAGTCGGGAAGCGACGTCGCAACCAGCATCACGCCCGGTCGGCTCTCGTGCTGCCCGAACGAAGAGCGCATCTCATAGCTGTTGAAGTTCGGTGCCTCGGCGGCTTCCTGCGGCGTCATGTGGAACTCGACGACATCCAGAAAGAACTGCAGGAGGTTCTGGTCCTGGGAGTCGCCCCCCTGAACGGCGAACGCCAGGAACGGCACCCCGTTCTTCGTCGCGATGGTGGGGGTGAGCGTCACTCGGGGACGGTGTCCCGGCGCGATCACGTTGTAGGGCCCGTCCTCGGGACGCGTGACGAAGCTCTGCGCACGCTCCGAGAGCCCGATTCCTGTGTGGCCCGCGATCACGGCCGGCACCCATCCGCCGCTCGGGGTCACCGATACCACCCACCCCGCCGAGTCCGCCGCCTCGATCGAGGTCGTGCCCGCGTAGAACTGGGCGTCGAATGCCGTATCGGCTCGGGTGGCGTTGTTCGGCAGGAATTCCGCCGTACCCGATATGCGCGTGCGCGACACCATCTGCGACGTATCGCGCTTCGCCGCGCCCGGCGCCTGGTCCTGACCACCACTGTGCGTCGTGTCCTTCGGAACGAAGCTCCGGGGATTCCACTCGGCCAGAAGCTTCTTGAACGGGTTCGTCCCGCCCTGGTAGGGATACGGGTCGCCGGGCTTGACCCAGGGATCGTTCTTCTTCCAGTCGATCTGCTTGAAGCGCGCGTTCGCGTACGCCTTCGACAGCAGCCCCTGCACCGGCTCCGCCGGCGGGAAGTAGGGGTCGCCGTAGTAGAAGTCGCGGTCCGCGTAGCAAAGGTTCATCACCTGGTACAGCGTGTGGATGTAGCGGGCCGAGTTGTAGCCCTCGCTGGCGATGTCGGGGATGTTGTCGAGCATGTTCAGCATCTGGAGCATCACCGGACCCTGCTGCCAGATCGGGAGCTTGTAGACCTTGATACCCTTGTAGGTCGTGGAGTAGGGCTCCTCGATCTTCACATGCCAGTTGGCCAGGTCGGCCATCGTGAACAGACCGCCCTGCTCACGCATGCTGCGCACGATCTCGCGCGCGATGTCGCCCTTGTAGAAGCGGTCGTACGCGGCATAGATGGCCTGCTTGCGTGTCTTTCCTTCCTCGAGCGCCTTCTGCTCGGTCTCGACGAGCTTCCGCCAGGTGGCCGCCAGATCGGGCTGCCTGAAGATCTCACCCGGCTCCGGCGCCTCGTACTTCTGCCCGAGATGAGGGAGCATCACGGCCTTCGAGTACGGCCACTTCTTCAGCCAGCTCTTGTAGGGCTCGATGGTGTGGGAGAGCTGCGCTTCGATCGGATACCCGTCCGCCATCCGGATGGCCGGGGCCAGCACCTGCTTGAGCGACATCGTCCCGTACTCGGCGAGCATCGTGAGCATGCCGCCCACGGTCCCGGGGGTCACGGCGGCCAACGGGCCGTACTCGGGCGGGAAGCGATACCCCTTGCTGTGGTAGAACTCCGGCGTGGCGCCCGTCGGGGCCACTCCGAGCGCATCGATGCCGATCACCTTCTTCGTATGGGGATTGTAGATGAGCGCCTGGGTCTCGCCCCCGCACGACAGCGTGTCCCACATGGTGCAGCCCGCGGCCAGCATCGCCACCGCGGCGTCCACCGCATTTCCACCCTCGGCGAAGATCAGCGCCCCCGCCGTCGCGGACAGCGGCTTGCCCGTGATCGCGAGCCAGTGCTCCGCGTGCAGCGGTGGCTTCTCGGTCTGGGAATACCGGGGATCCTCCGCCTGACGCGGCTGGGCGTGCCGGGCGCGTCGCTGCTGCGCGTGCAGTGCGATCGGAGAGAGGGCGAGCAGAACCGCGGCGAAGGTCGCCGAGGCGTGGGAGCGGAAGCGTATTGTCGACATAATGACGTCTCTCATCCGTGACGGGACACCCGGCCAATGTGCGTGCGCACCGGGGGGAATGCCAGCATTCGCGGAGCGCCCCCGCCGTGCGCCGCCCTTGCTCGGTCCGGTGGCGAGGTCCATCCCGGATATCGGGTCGGGTCGTGGCCCCGCCCGGTTGGGCGGGGATCGTAGCACTTCTCTGCATAGGACGCGCGGAGAAACACCCGACGGACCCGCGCGGCAGATAGGCCCACGATTCATGGGCACGGACTGTATCCGCTGTGATGGGCCAGTCTCAGTCGTATGAGAAGGAGGGGATGATGCGCACTCTGATCACTGCCTTCGCCCTGCTGGCCTCCGCCTCGGTGGCTAGCGCCCAGATGAGGCCCCAACGCTTCCTGGAGCTCCGCCCCACCGGGGGCATGATCATCCCGACCGGCACACAAAGGGATGTGATGAAGGATGGGGCCATGTTCGGATTCCAGTTCGGCTACCAGCTCCAACCCGCCCTCCACCTCGTCGCGTCGTTCGCGTGGACGGGAATGGACCACAAGCTCAGCGCTCCGGCACAGCCCAGCCTCGAGCGGGGCACGAACCTGTACCAGTACGACATCGGTGCCGAGTTCCACCTGGTCCGCGCCATCAACGACCGGTGGGAAATGAAGCCTTTCCTGGGCCTCGGGGCGGGCGCCAGGACGTACCAGTACGACGCGGCCCTCCTGGGCCGTCGAACGGCGGCGGCGGGATACGCGGCCGTCGGGACCGAATTCCAGGCGGGCATGACCGCGCTCCGGGTGGAGGCTCGGGACTACCTGTACGGCTACAAGGATCCCGTGCAGGACAAGCAATTCACCCGTAACGACATTACGGTCGCCCTCGGCCTCGCCTTCCACGTAGTGGGACACTGAACCGGATGCGGTAGGTCTAGCCGGAGACCTCGTACGCGGTAGTCGAACAAGACGGGGCCGCCCTCCGAAGCTTCGGAGGGCGGCCCCTGCCCGTATGAGTCGGGACGCCCGCGCCTACTTGCCGGAGGCGTGCTCCTCCTCCGTCGACGTGATGAACGTCGCGATGTCGTGCTTGAGGTTCTTGGCCGAGGCCTGGTTCAGGTAGGCCATGTGGCCGCTCTTGAAGTACTTGAACTCGATGCGGTTCTTGTACGTCTTGCCGAAGCCGAGATGGTCGAACGTGTACTCCGCGTTCG
>JBJKRT010000009.1:0-128247 GCA_046704545.1 Longimicrobiales bacterium | reverse complement strand
GGAAGCGGTCGCGCCCGCTCCGGCCGGGAACGGCGCCGCGGCGACCGCGGTCGTGGAGGAGGCGCCGGCGGCGCCCGCACCCGCGGCCGTGGAAGAGGAAGAAGACGAAGAGCTGGGGATGGAGCCGTGGATCGAGACGGCTCGGTGCACGTCCTGCAACGAGTGCACGAACCTCAACCCGAAGATGTTCGCCTACGACGACAACAAGCAGGCGTACATCAAGGACCCGCACGCGGGCACCTTCGCCCAGCTCGTGCAGGCCGCTGAGCGGTGCACCGCGGGCATCATCCACCCCGGGACGCCGCTGAACCCGAACGAGAAGGATCTGGACAAGTGGATCGCACGGGCCGAGCCGTTCAACTGAGGCTCACGGCGGAGACGCGGCGATGAGCCCATTCGGCGTAACGTTCCGGCACGGGGTACACCCGCCGGACTCGAAGAGCCTGACGGAGCACGTCCGCATCCGGCGGATGCCGTTCCCGAAGCACATCGCGCTGCCGCTGCGCCAGAACGCCGGCAAGCCGGCGTTGAGCCTGGTGAAGCGGGGAGACCGCGTCGAGCGTGGAGACGTGATCGCGGAGGCGGACGGGTTCATGTCCGTCCCCGTCCATGCTTCCGCGGCGGGGACGGTCGCGAAGATCGACTGGTGGCCGCACCCCGACGGGTCCATGTCGGAGACGGTCATCATCGACGTCGAGGAGTTCAGCCCGCAGATCCCGCGGCCGCGCATCGTGCCGAGGTGGGAGGGGCTCACCCCCGACCAGGTGCGTGCCGAGGTGCAGAAGGGTGGGGTGGTCGGCCTGGGTGGCGCGGCCTTCCCGACGCACGTGAAGCTCGCTCCCCCGAAGGACTTCCCCATCGAGTGGCTCCTGGTCAACGGTGCCGAGTGTGAGCCGTACCTGACCACCGACCACCGGACGATGGTGGAGTTCCCGGAGCGCGTGCACTTCGGCGTCCGGATCATGATGCAGACGCTCGGTGTGAAGCGGGCCGTGATCGGCGTCGAGAGGAACAAGCCCGACGCGATCGAGGCGCTGGAGCGCACGAAGCCGCGCGATCTCGACATCACGGTCCTGCCCCTGACGGTGAAGTATCCGCAGGGGGCCGAGAAGATGCTCATCCACGTGGTGACGGGTCGCGAGGTCCCCTCCGGGAAGCTTCCCATGCACGTGGGGACGGTCGTGCAGAACGTCGGCTCGATCGCCACGATCGCCGAGATCTTCGAGACGGGGCTGCCGCTCATCGAGCGCGTGGTCACCGTCACGGGGCCGGGCGTCAGGCGCCCGTCCAACCTCATCGTCCCGGTGGGGACGCAGCTCGGCGACGTCCTCGACTACTGCGGCGGGATCACGGAAGACGCGGCGGAGATCGTCTTCGGCGGACCGATGTTGGGCTCCTCGCAGCCCGACATGCGCACCCCGATCACGAAGGGTACGACGGGCATCGTCGTGCTGACCGAGGCCGAGGTGAAGCCGAAGCGTACCTATCCGTGCATCAGCTGCGGGCACTGCCTGGAGGCGTGCCCCGTCTTCCTCAACCCGTCGATGATGGGCAAGCTCGCGCAGGCGGGCCGCTACGAGGACATGGAGGCGTACCACCTGCAGGACTGCATGCTGTGCGGGTCCTGCTCCTACGTGTGCCCGTCGAACATCCCTCTGTCGCAGATGTTCGCTCTGAGCAAGTCGGCGCTGCGCAAGCGCAAGGCCGCGGCGCCTCCGCCGGTCTCCGACGACGAGCCCACCAAGAAGGCCGACGCGGAGAAGGTGGCATGATGGATGCGCCCCGTTTCGAGCTGACCGCTTCTCCGCACATCAAGGGACCGGACTCCACGCCGAAGATCATGTGGACGGTGGTGTGGAGCCTCGTGCCCATCATCCTGGCTTCGTTCTGGTACTTCGGGCCCAGCGCGCTGCTGGTCATCTCCGCGTCCACGATCGGGTGTCTCGCTACCGAGCGCATCTTCGGCAAGAAGGGAACGCTCGCCGACGGATCGGCGCTCATCACCGGGCTCCTCCTGGGCCTGACGCTGCCGGCCGGGATCCCGATGTGGATGGCGGCGCTCGGAGGCGTGTTCGCGATCGGCCTCGGCAAGGTCATCTTCGGGGGACTCGGCCAGAACATCTTCAATCCGGCCTTGCTCGGCCGCGCCTTCCTGCAGGCGGCCTTCCCGACGGCGCTCACGACGTGGCCGAACCTGTCGGGTCCGTGGTCGGCACTCCGGGGCGACAACTTCGCGCTGCCGTTCGCATTGCCCCAGAAGGTGGCGTCCATCACGGGCGCCACGCCCCTGGGCCTCTGGAAGTTCGAGAGCAAGCTCACGGGGCTGGGGCACCTGATCTTCGGGTCGACCGGTGGATCCCTGGGGGAGACGGCCGCCGTCGTGATCCTCCTGTGCGGCGCCTATCTGGCCTTCAAGAAGTACCTCGATTGGCGCATCCCGATCTCGATCTTCCTGACCGTGTTCGTCCTCTCCGAGATTATCCACGCCGTCGCGCCGGCGCGCTATCCGGACGGGTTCTTCATGCTGTTCAGCGGTGGCCTGATGCTCGGCGCGGTCTACATGGCCACCGACATGGTGACGTCGCCGACGACCACGAAGGGTGCGTGGATCTTCGGTGCCGGCATCGGCCTGATGGTCGTCGTCATCCGCCTCTGGGGCGGACTGCCCGAGGGGGTCATGTACGCCATCCTCTTCATGAACGGGTTCGTGCCGTTCATCAACCGGGCCTCGCAGCCGAGGGTGTTCGGCACCGGATAGGCGGTGAGGGCGTCATGAGCGAAAAGAAGCTGCCCGTGGTGGAGCCGGACGGCCCCACGAACGGATCGAACGGTGACGCCCCTCCCGTGGAGGTCGACGTCTCCTCGTTCCGTCTGATCAGCACGCTGACGGTGGCGGGCGCCCTGGCCGGCATCGCGATCGTCATCGCGTTCAAATGGGCCAACCCGAAGATCCAGGCGTACAACGCGAAGGTGCTCTCGGCGGCTGTCACCAACGTGCTCGGCGGCGCGACGCGCTACCAGACCGTCTACCTGGACAACGGCAAGTTCACGCCGACGCCGCCCGACACCGCGGGGCTGGACAGGGTCTACGTGGGTTACGACAAGGACGGAAAGCCGACCGGCGTCGCCATGGAGAATGCGGAGCCCGGCTTCCAGGACGTCATCGACCTGCTGTTCGGCTACGACCCGTCCACCGGTGACGTGATCGGCATGAAGGTGCTGACCAGCAACGAGACGCCGGGACTCGGCGCCAGGATCACGAGCGACTCGACCTTCATCAAGCAGTTCGACGACGTCGAGGCCCCGCTGGTAGGCGTCAAGGAAGGGCAGGGCAAGGGCAAGAAGGACGAGGTGGTCATGATCACCGGGTCGACCATCTCGTCGCGGGCGGTCATCAAGATCATCAACGACCGGATCGACGCCATCAAGAAGCCCGTGGACGCGTACTGGTCGTCGATCGCGGGCAGCGTGACGACGGCGAGCGGCGGTGCCCCCTCTTCGGGAGGGAGCAAGACTTCGGCGGGAGGGAACGAGGAATGAGGAAGACCACGCCCCAGGAGGATCTGCTCCGGGGGGTCTGGAAGGAGAACCCCGTCCTGGTCCAGCTCCTGGGGATGTGCCCCACGCTGGCCGTGACGGGCAGCGTCGCGAACGCGCTCACCATGGGGATCGCGACGTTCTTCGTGCTCCTCGGCTCGAGCATCATGGTCTCGGCGGTCAAGAGCGTCATCCCGAAGGAAGTGCGGATCAGCGCCTACGTCCTGATCATCGCGACGTTCGTGCAGATCGCGGACTTCGTCACGCACGCGGTGGTCCCGGAGATCCACAAGTCGCTCGGGCCCTTCGTGCCGCTCATCGTCGTGAACTGCATCATTCTCGGGCGGCAGGAAGCCTTCTCCTCCCGCAACACCGTGTGGCGCTCGACGCTCGACGCGACCGGGACGGGCCTCGGCTTCATCATCACCATGATGCTCATGGGCTCCGTCCGTGAGCTCCTGGGCAACGGGAGCTGGCTCGGCCACCCCGTCTTCGGCGCGCACTTCCAGCCCTGGATCATCATGATCCTGCCTCCCGGCGGGTTCTTCACCCTGGGCTTCATCCTGCTGGGTCTGGCCTGGTGGACCGGTCGTAAGCACGTGCCCGTACGGCCGCGCCGCTGGCCCCACGGCGTCACCACCGAGGTGGGAGGAGCGGTCTGATGAAAGACCTGTTCACGATCTTCCTGTCCTCGATGTTGGTGAACAACTTCACGCTCGTCCTCTTCCTCGGTCTGTGCCCGTTCCTGGGCGTCTCGGCCAAGGTGGCGACGGCGGTGCGGATGGGCCTGGCCGACATCTTCGTGCTCGTTCTGACCTCGCTCACCGTCTCGGCGCTGAACGCCTGGGTGCTGAGGTACGCCCCGTACCTGCAGCTCATCTCGTTCATCGTGGTGATCGCCTCGCTGGTGCAGATCGTCGAGATGGTCGTAAGAAAAATCAGCCCGGCCCTCTATCGCGAGCTGGGCATCTACCTGCCCCTCATCACCACCAACTGCGCGATCCTCGGCCTGGCCATTCTCCAGACCAATCGGGGCTACGGCTTCGCCGAGGGGTTGGTCTTCGCGCTGGGCGCCGGCCTCGGACTGACGCTCGCGCTCGTGCTCATGGCTTCGATTCGCGAGACCGTGGATCTCTCCGATGTGCCGAGCGTCGCCCGGAACATGGGGCTCGTTCTCATTCTGGCAGGCAGCCTGTCGCTGGCCTTCATGGGCTTCGCGGGGCTGTTCAGCTCCTGATGCACGAGATCATCGGGGTCTTGGTGATTGCGGTCCTTTTCGCGGTCTTCGCCGGCTTCCAGATGGCGGACGGAAAGGGATGCCACGGCTGCTCCTCGGGCGGAGGCGGCGACTGCTCCTCCTGCTCGGTCGGTGGCGACAACAACGAATTTCAAGGGAGGACCCCATGAGCGGGTCTGGGAAGAAGAATCCGGATCGTCGTGAGTTCCTGGCACTCGGCGTGGGCGCGCTCGCGGTGGCGACGCTTCCGAGAGCGTTGAGACGCAGGCAGGGCGGACTGGTCCGCAGGCAGATTCCGGTCATGGGAACGATCGCCGATCTGGCGGTCCGAAGCGACAAGGTGGGGTTCGCGGAGAAGGGCATCGACGCCGCCATCGCCGAGCTTCGGCGTGTGGACCGCACGATGTCGCGCTTCCGGAACGACTCCGAGGTGGGCCAGGCCAACCTGTACGCGGCGCACCGGGCCGTGACCGTGGGCGAGGATACGGCAACCGTGCTGCTCCACGGGCTCCACTGGGCGCGCGCATCCAACGGGCGCTTCGACCCCGGCCTGGGAAAGGCTTCGGCGCTGTGGGACGTGGAAGACCGCAAGACGCCACCTCCCGTGACCGAGGTACGCCAGTTCGCGGGCCGTCATTTCTACCAGGACATGGACGTCGACCTGGACGGCTCGGTGCCGCGTGTGCGGTTCGCGAGCCCGGAGGTCGCGATCGACCTGGGCGGTATCGCCAAGGGCTACGCGGTCGATCTGGCGGTGCAGGCCATGCGGGACATGGGAATCGAGAACGCGCTGGTCAATTGCGGAGGCGATCTCGCGGCCATCGGGGTAGATGAGAAGGGAGAGCCGTGGAAGATCGGAGTACGGTCTCCGTTCCACGTCGACCAGGTGGCGCAGGTGCTGCGTGTGAGCGACCGGGCCGTGGCGACGTCGGGGACGTACTTCCGGTACTTCCGGTACGACGGCAGGGTCTACTCCCATCTGTTGGATCCCAGGGACGGCGCTCCGCGGGAGACCCGCATGGAGAGCCTCAGCGTGGAGGCCGATCGCTGCATGGCGGCGGATGCGGCCGCGACGGCGCTCTTCGGGGCGCGTGGAGACGACTGGAAGCCGATCCTGAATCGAGCCGCCCCCGGAGCGCGCGTGGTGAGCGTGATCTGAGGGCATCGCTCATGTAGGGACGGCGGTAGGGACGGCGCCGAAGGCGACACAAAGGAGGAGCCTATGGAAACCCGAGTTGCGTACTGCGCGACGTGTGATCGGCCGGTACGCGTCCTCGTGAAACGGGAGGCTGTCGCCTGGCCGAGCCCGGAGCAGCTCGATTCCACGGACATCGTCTGCCTCGAGTACGGCGAGACGTGCACGGGCTCGATGTGCCCCCTGTTCGACGTGCCCAGCGAGCAGATGAAGAAGAACCTGGAGGAGTTCCGCAGGTCGAACGGCGACTCCGAGACGAGGTGAGCACCATGAAGACGGAGACCGCGTACTGCTCGGGGTGTGGCCACCAGGTCCGACTGGCATTCACGGACGCGCCGCCGCACGACGGACAGGCGAACCTGCCCGACGGCGCCGAGGTCGTGTGCCTGGACTTCCACGAGGAGTGCAGCACGGGCCGATGCCCCGCGACCGGAAAGACGGGCGTCGTGATGGGCGTGCGCCTCGCCAAGAGTCACCTGAACGATGGGGCGTTCCGGACGATCCAGGCGCGCTGCGAGTTCTGCGAGAACGTGACGGATCTCGAGGTGCTGGACCAGAACTTCGCGGTGTGCTCGCTGTGCGGCGCCACGAACCGTTGGACGGTGCTCGAGCTCGCCGATCAGACGAAGATCACGCTGACCGGCCACTGAGGCTCCCGGGGGCCGGTCAGGCTCTACCGCACGCGCACGACCAGAATCGTGCCCGGAGGAGGCAGCGCGGCGTGGATCTGCGCCGTCTCGTCGTTCCGGGTGGCGACGAGCTCGTGGATGCGTACGCCCGATGGTCCGATCGGCCCGACGTAGGTCGCCGATTGGAACGTCTGCGCTTCGACGATCGCCCCCCTCTGGTCGTGAGCGGTGACGGGCCAGGGGTACGTTCCTTGTGACGGGCTCGTGGCAACCAGCGTGGCCGAGGGAAAGTCGTAGCTGGTGAACGACCTTGGCCCTTCGGGGGCCCCCGAGCCATTCAGGCACACGGCCGTGAAGAACTCGTCCCGGAGCTCGTCGAACGTCTTGCCCGTCACCGCGCGGAGCCCGGCGACGCCCGCGGGCGTCAGCGAGTCGGTGAGGGCACGGAAGAGGGAGGAGTCGGCCAGCGGCGTCGAAGCGTGGCCGTACGCGTCGCCCAGCCAGCGGTGGAAGTGCCATCCGCTTCCGTAGACGTTGCTCTTCGGGCTCGCGCCCATGGGCGTGACGACGAGGCCGTTCGGCTGGCTGGACAGGTAGCTCACGGTGCGAGCCAGGTGAATGAGCACCCCGTAGTTCTCGGGCGTCAGGCCGCCAGCGAAGTCCGCGGCCGTCACGGTAGCGCCCACCGCCGGCCCTCCATGGGCCGCCCATGCGATGCGCGACGACATCTCGCCGGCCAGCTCGGCCGTCCCTTCCTCGATCCACTCGGGCTGGAAGGCCAGGGCTCCGGAGCCCGCCCGTCGGCTGGCCGCCAGACGGTCGTAGAGCGACACGACGTGCTTCGCCTCGTGCGCGACCGTCTCCAGGACCTGCCAGCTCGGCGGAGATTGGTCCATGGCACGGACGAGGTCGGCGTTCAGGAACATCATGTCGCGTTCGTTCGAGGTCGCGCAGGTGGAGGTCGAAAGGAAGTTGCCGACCCAGGCGAAGCCGGCCTCGTCGCCCGATACCACGGGTGAGACCAGCACGATGAGCTTGCCGTTCCCGTCGACGTCGGGATTCCGTCCGAAGTACTCCGTGATCATGTCCTTCGCGTAGGCGGAGTAGTAGTCGGTCATCCGCGTCGCATCGGCCTCACTGATCGGCTTCGTGAGGCGCTGGACACTGTCCTGGTAGATGGCCATGTCGGCGTTCTGATGGACGAGAACGCCGGTCGTGACCTTGCCGGCCGCCGACTCGCACGTCGTCGTCGTGTCGAAGCGGAGCCGGTCCGGCAGGTCGGCGGGTGTGGTGGAGCGGGCGCCCGTGAAATTCGGGACGTTCAGCATCGTACGAGTGCCCAGACGGCGTATCATGGCGGCTTCGCGATCGCGCAGCCGCGCCTCGAAGCGCTCCGTGGCGCGGGCGATGTCGACCGATTGCCGAAGCGTGGCCATCTGAAGGGCCGTGAGGCCGAACGACGGTTTCGGACTGGTCGACGGCGCGATCCGCGACGGTGGCGTCGATTGGCCGTCGCTCAGAAGCGAGACGGCAAGGCGGGCCGGGGCGGTATCCGAAGGGGCGGCGCTCTCCATCGGCCGGATCAGGGCTACGCGGTAGCGCGCTCCGGCCGGCATCGAGTCGAAGAGCAGGCAGGTGGAGGCGTCCCATGTGGCAGAGCCTCCCGGTTGCAGACGCACCGGCGTGGGCGCGGGGCAGCGTGCGGACAGGTCCGTCACGGCGAGCGAGGCGGAGCCCCGAACGCCGGCCGCCGTGGCCGTGATCGTCGCGCTGCCGCCTCCCCGTGCCGTCACGAGCCCCGAGCCGGAGACCGTCGCGACGCTCGAGTCCGATGTCGACCAGAGGACGATCTCGCCGCTCACGGGCGCGCCGTGGGCGTCGGTCACCGCCGCGGCGTACTGAACGGAGGTTCCCACGCCCAGGACGGTCGTGTCGGCGGGGGAGACGACGACGTGCGCCACCCTGGGCCCGGTGGCCTCGTGCGAGCAGGCCGCCACGCCGGCGATCGAGCCCAAGGCAACGAGGAGCCACGGTACGCGTCGGAAGAGCGACGAAGAGGTGCGTGATCGGCTCATGGTTGACTGGGTACTATCGTGCTCGCCCGAGACCGCGCAAGCTCGGTCGGAGCGGATGGATCGCACTCCCCGCGACGCGGGTACCGCGCGGCGGCCCCGAACGTCTCCCCCTGCAGCCCGCAACAATGGTCGAGCCTCCAACTTCACCGCCACACCACGGTCCGGACGGTCGGTACCGGAATCCGTGGCCGGGCCTGTCGAGTCCTCCCGGCGTGGGGAGGGTTCTCAAGTGGGTCGTGCAGCGCCTCGGGTCGACCAGGTCGCCGAGTCCCACCGCGACGGACCTGCCGCCGGCCGAGCCCGCGCTTTCGCGGCCGAGGGCTCGCCCGGGAGAGCTCAGGATCACGTGGGTGGGGCATTCGACCTTCGTCGTGCAGCTGCCGGGCCTCACGCTCCTCACCGATCCCGTATGGGGACGGAGGGCGTCCCCGTTCGCCCGGGTGGGGCCCGCCCGGTTCGTACCTCCGGTCCCAGCGCTGGACGCGCTGCCGCCGGTGGACGCCGTTCTGCTCTCCCACGATCACTACGACCACCTGGATCGTCCGACGGTCGACGCGCTCCGCGATCGCTACGGGAGCGAGTTGCTCTGGATCACCCCTCTGGGGTTCCGCAGCTGGTTCCGGGGACGCGGCGTGCACGCGGTGGAGGAGCGCGATTGGTGGCAGGAGGCCGTCCTGCCTGGTGGCGTGTACCGGGCCGTATGTCTGCCCGCGCGCCACTGGACGCGACGCACGCCGGGAGGAACGAACCGGCGCCTGTGGGCCTCCTGGGCCGTCGTGCCGGCCGGGGACGCGGACGGGGATTTCCGTGTCTTCTTCGGCGGCGACTCCGGGTACGGGCCGGCGTTCGGTCAGATCGGTGACGCGCTGGGGCCCTTCGACGCGTCGCTCCTGCCCATAGGCGCATACGAGCCCCGGTGGTTCATGGAGCCCGCGCACATGAACCCGGAAGAGGCCGTGCGGGCCTTCCGTGACGCAGGTGGATGCGGTGCGTTCGTCGCCGCGCACTGGGGAACGTTCCGTCTGACCGACGAGCCGCCGCTCGAGCCGCCGGATCGCGTGCGTGCGGCCTGGTCGGAAGCCGGCCTCCCGGAGGACGATCTGCACGTCCTCCGGCACGGTCAGACCCTGGAGCTCAGGCCTGGGAAACGGTGACCTTCTCCATCACCACATCCTCGCGAGGCCGGTCGCCCGGGCCGGTCTGGACGCTGCCGATCTCCTGGACCACCTCGTAGCCGGACACGACCTTGCCGAAGATCGCGTGCTTGCCGTCCAGCCAGGGCGTCGGCGCCAGCGTGATGAAGAACTGCGAGCCTCCGGTGTTCGGTCCCGCGTTGGCCATCGAGAGGATGCCGGGCTCGGCATGTGCCAGGCCGGGGCCGAACTCGTCCGCGATGGTATAGCCGGGCCCGCCGCGCCCGGTACCCGTCGGGTCTCCGCCCTGGATCATGAATCCCGCGATCACCCGGTGAAAGATGATGCCGTCGTAGTACCCCTTCTCCGCCAGGTCCGCGAAGTTCGCAGCGGTATCGGGCGCGAGGTCGTCGAACAACTCGGCCTTGAACGTGCCGTGGTTCGTTTCGAACTCCACTACGCGGTTGGCCATGGATGTCTCCCGGTCGGTGAGCCGTCGTGCACGTGGGCCTGGAAGTTCACACTCTGACCAGTCGGAGGCCACCTCCCGAGAGCGCATCCAGCAGCGAATGGTGTATATTTCATGTTTGTGTCGCCTTCGGGCCCCGTCCGCCCGGGACCGCACGCCAGAGCCCACGACCCGAGCGCTCGACGATTCCATAGATCGATGGCGTATTCCCTCCTGCCTCTCGCGCTGGCCGCAACGCTCGCCGCGCACTCCGGTGTGCCGAAGACGTACGACGGCGCCCGTGGGGATCTCGCGGTGGCGACTCCCTCCGTCGCAGACGCGGGCATCCGAATCGACGGACACCTGAACGACCCCGCATGGCAGCATGCCGCGGTTCTGAAGTCCTTCACCCAGTACGACCCCGTCGAGGGCATGGCCGCCTCGCAGAAGACGCAGGTGCTGGTCCTCGTGGACCACGACGCGATCTACTTCGGGATCCGGGCCTACGACGATCATCCCGATCGGATCCGCGCCACCATGGCGCAGCGCGACGGGATCGGCCGATCGGACGACTACGTGCGGATCATACTGGACACGTTCCACGACCAGAGGCGAGCCTACGTGTTCGCGGTGAACCCGCTGGGGGTGCAGCAGGACGGTATCTGGAACGAGGGGGGCGGACACCACCACGGAGATCCGATCGATCACAACCCGGACTTTCTGTGGCGATCCGACGGTGGCATCCGTAGCTGGGGCTACGAGGTCGAGATTCGGATCCCATTCAAGAGCCTGCGGTTTCCCGCGGAGAAGAACCAGACGTGGGGTCTCCAGGTCACGCGCAAGATCCAGCGCGACGGCTACTCGTCGTCCTGGGCCCCGATGCGCAGCAGCATCTCGAACAAGCTCGCCCAGATGGGCCGGCTCACCGGGTTGAGGAGCCTCGATCCGGGCCTCTTCCTGGAGCTCAACCCGGTCATGACCGGGAAGCGTACCGGCGCCTACGACGATGATCTCGCCCGTTACGTGACCCAGGATCCACGGGGTTCGTTCGGGATGAACGTGACCTACGGCCTCACCTCGAACCTCACGCTGGACGGCACGTACAACCCGGATTTCAGCCAGGTGGAGGCCGACGCCGGGCAGATCTCGGTCAACGAGCGATTCGCGCTCTACTATCCCGAGAAGCGGCCGTTCTTCCTGGAGGGCACCGAGATCTTCTCGATGCCGCAGCGGCTCGTCTACACGCGCAGCATCGCGAATCCCATCGGTGGTGTGAAGGTCACCGGAAAGGTCGGAAGCTGGAACCTCGGCTACATCGGCGCACGGGACCAGGCGCTCACCTCGGACGGCTACGACGCGACCGTGAACCTCCTCCGCGTGCGTCACGACGTGGGTGCGAGCTCCACGGTGGGCATGGTGTACACGGATCGGACGGTGAGCGGCGACCGGTACAACCGGATGGGCGGGGCCGATGCCCGGATCGTCTTCGCCGACCGCTACACGCTCACGCTGCTGGGAGCGGCGAGTCGAACGGCCGACCCGGACGTCGCGGGGCCTCCCGAGGACGGCATCCTCTACTCCGCGCGTTTCGAGCGGGGGGGCAGAGGGCTCTCCTTCCGAACCCAGATCGAAGACTCGGACCAGCGGTTCCAGGCCCAGAGCGGCTTCCTGCGGCGGACGGGAGATACCCATCTTCAGGCGTCCGTCGACTACAGCCACTACAACGGCCCGGGAAGCCTCGTGGAGAGCTGGGGGCCGAGCCTGGAGGCCCAGGGCTACTGGGACCACCACGCGTTCTGGAGTGGGCGTGGACCGAACGAGGCGGAGCTCCAGCTGGGTGGAGACGTCTCGTTCCGGGGGAACGTGAGCATCTTCGCGAACCTGACCCGCACGAGCTACGACTTCGGCCCCGCGGGCTACGACGAGCTCTTCGTCCGGGCCCCTTCCGGCGACTATGTGCCGTTCTACCCCGGGCAGGGCCCCTTCGATGGGCTCTACGCGGGAGGGCTGCACCTCTTCGTGAGCACGTTCGAGAAGGTGCGGGGAAACGTACGGCTCGGCTGGAGCCAGGTGCCGATCTTCGGCGGATCCGAGGCGGCCATCCAGAGGGCCGAATCCGTGTCCGGAAGCATGAGCCTCCAGCTCTATCCGACCCGCTCGTTCCAGGGCGAGGTGGGGCTGAGGTTCTCCACGATCGATCGTGCCGCGGACGGCTCCCGGTACTCGACTGCGCTGATTCCCCGCATCAAGGCGCAGTACCAGTTCTCGAGGGCGTTCTTCGTGCGGGGCATCTTCGAGTATTCGAACCAGGTGCGTGACGCGCTCGTCGATCCCTCGACCGACGTCGCCCTGTACAGCTGCAGCGACGGGACCTGCGACGAGCTGACCGCCTCGGCCGGGCACGGCGTGCACGTCGAGGGATTGATCAGCTACGAAGCGTCGCCGGGCACGGTGTTCTACGTAGGATACACACGCCAGATGGAGGATTCCGGCTCCTTCCTGTTCCGTAACCTCCAGCCACAGGCCGACGGACTCTTCGCCAAGGTGAGCTATCGCTTCAGGATGTGACCCGCTCCGCCGCCGGTGTCGCCGAGGGCGCGCCGATCGAGACGAGGCGTGGTGGTGTTGCCCCGGCCCACGGCCCGTGGTTAAGGTAAACTTCTCGGGATCCGACCGTCCCGAACCCCGGAATCCTCTTAATAGAGAGCGACGATTCGTTTGGCCAAAGAAGCGATCGAAATCGAAGGGACCGTCAACGAAGTCCTTCCCAACGCCACGTTCCGAGTCCAGCTGGAAAACGGACACGAAGTGCTGGCTTACTTGTCGGGTAAGATGCGGCAGCACTACATCCGGGTTCTCGAGGGAGACCGCGTGAAGGTAGAGCTTTCGCCCTACGACCTGAGCCGCGGGCGCGTCACGTACCGCTACAAGTAGGCTCTCCACTCAATCCGGCACGCCCTCCCTCCCGTGCGTGCCACGATTCCGGCAAGACGTCGCAGGTTCGCCTACGCTGGCGGCGGCCGTGCCCCGTTCGGTGGCGATGCGACATGCACTCGAGGCGCATCGAGTCTGAAACCCCGGCGGTCTCCGCACGTAGGGACGTGAGACGACGCAGCTTACGGTCTTCGGAGGCAAACTGACATGAGAACGTTCGCAACGCTGGCGGTGGCCGGAGTGGCCGGGGTCGTGCTTCTCAAGCTCGTCACCACGCTGCTCTTTCCGCTACTCGGGCTGTTCGTCGGTCTCTTCGGGATGGTGGTGAAGCTCGCGCTGATCGCGGCCGTGGTCTTCTTCATCTACTCGATGATCCGGAAGCGCAAGGACCAGGAGAACATGGCGTAGCAGGGCCACGACTCCCTGTGACGAGGCGGACCACGAATCGTAGAGCATGTTATACGCGGGCCCCGTGGCTGCCCGCGAGCGTGCGCGCGTGCACGGGCATGCGCGCGCGAGCGCTCCCGTATCCCGTTCCGCACGCCAAGGCGCCATGTACGCCCGGATGGCGCATGCCAATTGTTCCCTTGACGCTCCGTGACACGGCGTTTACCGTAGGAACCATGCTGACCCGCGGGACCCGGAAACACTTGATTCATGCGGCTTTTCATGTGTCCGGAGGCTCCCGGAGAGACTCTCCAGGCCCGCGCCAAGGGCGGCCCCGGCCGCGCTCAACAACCCTACCGTGACAGGAGCAGCCAGATGAACAAGTCCGATCTCGTGGACGCCCTCGCCGACCGCACCGGGATGACCAAAGCCGACGCTGCGAGGGCCGTTGACGCGTTGTTCGGCCCCGACGGCGGCGTCATCGCGCGTGCGCTCAAGCGGAACGACCGCGTGCAGATTACCGGTTTCGGCACCTTCGAAGCCAAGCAGCGCAAGGCTCGCACGGGCCGTAACCCGCGCACGGGCCAGACGATCAGGATCGCGGCGACCAAGACGCCCAGCTTCCGTGCAGGCAAGGGGCTCAAGGACGCCATCAAGTAGCATCCCGCAGGATCGAGCGGCGCGGCCCCGGTCGTGACCGCTTTCCCCCGAAGGCCGAAGTGGCCGCGTCGCCCGGGCGACGCGGCCTCTTCTCCAATCGGCCGGAACGGTCGGCTGCGGCCGTCAACGACGGTTTGGGGAACGCGGTCCCTTGCCGGCGCCGGGGCGGCCCCCCGGCCGCGGGCGATCTCTCCCGCCACGGTCGAAGTCGGCGCGCACCGCCCGCCCCCGGACGGTGGTTCCGTTGAGTGCCTTGATGGTCTGCTGGGCTACGGTATGATCGACCTCCACCAGAGAGAAGCTCTCCCGGATTTCGATCTTGCCGACCTTCTCGCGGGCCATGCCCGTCTCGCCGAGAATGGCCCCCAGCAGGTCTCCGGGACGCAAGCCGTCGCGGTCACCGACGCTCAGGAAGAGCTTCGCCCACGCCGTGGGCGTCTGCCCCGCGGCGACCGTGGTGGATTGGGATGGCTCCGCCGCGGGCTCTTTCTTCCGCAACAAGGCCAGGGCGGCGCCGGCGAGCTCGGCCGGGTCGAATCGCTCGAAGAGCGGCTCGAGGACGAGCAGGTAGGGAGCCACGTCCTCATCCTCGATGGCGCGAGCCAGGCGCTCCCTCAGGGCCTCGATGTCCGACGGAGCCGCTTGCGGTGTCGGGAAGGGAAGCGGGCGGAGGGCATAGCCCGTGCGCTTGCCCACGTCGCGAAGATGCGCGACCTCACGCGGGAGCACGATGACCACGCCGCCCTCCGACCCGTGATAGCGCCGGTCCATGGCGTCGGGGTCGGCCGGTACGTCGGCGCTCACGATGACGACTCCCGGAACGTTCTCGGCGCGCGCGCGTGCATCCATCTCGTCCACGCCCAGCCACACCGGGAGGCCCTCGTCGCCGGGCGCACCGGCGGCGAACCCGTGGAGCGTGAGGTAGTCACCCAGATCCGCCGCCCGGTCCTCGCTCCGGCAGTAGAGCAGTACATGCCGCGCTTCATCCGCCAGTAGCTCGGAGACGGTGACGAGGATGCCTTCGTCCTTCGGTTCGGCGACGATGCGGAAGCGGAGAGAGCCACGGCTCACGGGCGCCCCTTCCGCGGCGGGCAGCATGGTCGCCCGGCGCACGTGGCGCTCCACGAAATCTTCGATCGAAGCGGTGAGCGGGAGCGCGCACACCACTCGCTGGCCGTCCTTGGGAACGGAGGTGAGCACCTCTTCCACGTCATCCAGCCCCGCCAGAGCCTCGACCCGATCGGCCTGATCGAGGACGACCGCATCGATCGAGGCCAGGGAGATCTCTCCTGCCCTCGTCCCGGCCAGGACGGAGGCCGGGGTGCCGACCAGGATGTTGGCGTGCCCGGGCAGCGCCCAGGGCGTGCCCAGCGCGGCGACGGAGCGACCGGTGACCGCTGCCAGACGTCCCAGCGACTCCGCGATGCGCGCCGCGCTTTCGTCCGTCGGCGTCAGGACGAGGACGGACGGGCTCGAGCCCTCCGTGGACACGCGTTCGAGCAGGCCCGCCGCCCAAGCGACCATCGTGCCCGCTCCGGGGCCGGCGCGCAGCACGACGTTGTTGCCTCGACGCACCACCGGGACGGCCGCTTCCTGGAGGGCGGTAGGGCGTTCGATGCCTTCTGCCGCGAGCATCTCCACCAGCTCCGGCAGGATATCGAGATCTTCGAAGGAATCCATGGGAGGGTCCGCGATTCGGGTCAGGTTGGCTCACCCGAGCCGGGGCCACCTTTGTCGCCCGGCTCGTAGGGGAGCGTATTGAGGAACCTCTGGATCTCGTAATCGACCCGCGATGTCCGCAGTCGATCCGTCGTGGCCACGACCTCCACGTACGGGCCGTGGGGATGGATGTTGAGCGTCACGGTGCCCTCGGCGCCGGAGTACGTCGCGGCGTGAGCGGATTCTTTGGACTTGGAGAGGCCCACGCGCTCCTGAAGCAGGGTGTCCGCCTGCTCGAGGACCGCTGTGGGCGCGAGTGCGGTCTTGCGCCTGTAGCCGGCCATGGGGTCTTCCCGCTGGAGTTCAGAAGGAGCGAAAAAACTTGACGATCTCCGCGGCGTTGCGGAAGCCCTCGACGGTGTCCCCCCCACTCGCGAGTGCCGGAGGCGCGACTACGCCCATCGCGGTTCCGCGCTCTCTGGCGCGAACGATGGAAGCGGCGTGGCGATCGACGTCGAGAACGGCCTTCGTCTCGGTCTCGTCCAATCCGAGCCCCACGGCCAGACGCACGAGAACGTCGATCCGTCCCAGGTCGGCCCCCTCGTGCGTGATGTGCTCGAACAGGATCTCGTGGGCTCGACTCCCCAGGTCGTGCTCGGAAGCGTGGAGCACCAGCTCGTGAGCCTTCCGTGTCCAGGGCACGATCGGCAGTGGCGTCAGGGTCACGCCGCACTCGGCCGCCCACCGTCCGGCTTCCGCCCAGCGCTCGCGCCATTCCGGGGCGTCCGGGTCCAGCATCGGTGCGGGTGGAGGACGGAGCTCGAAGGGCACGCGCTCCACGGGTTCGCCGAGTTGCTCTTCGGCCTCGCGGAGCTCCAGCTCAACGAGATAGGAGAGCGGATCGACGTAGTCGAAGAAGAAGAGTCGGGGCGTAGGCTGATTCATGGTTCGGAAGGTGTCCAGAAGCGAGTCGGCCGCAAGCTTCGGGTTCCTTGATTCGGGTCGGGCGGCAATCGATATTCCACGTTCCTTCCACTCCGGCCTAGGAACCATCATGCCGTTCAGCACCAATATCGAGAAGCTCAAGCCGTCGGCCACGATCGCCGTGAGCACGCTCGCCAAGCGGCTCGCAGGGGAAGGTCGTGACATCATCAACCTGTCTCAGGGCGAACCCGATTTCGACACCCCGGCGTTCATCGCGGAGGCAGGAATCGAGGGCATCCGCGCGGGCAAGACCCGATATACCCCTCCGGCGGGTGTTCCCGAGCTGAGGAAGGCCATTGCCGCGCATCTCTCGGAGCGGGCGGGACGCGAGCTGGACTGGAACGGCGTCGTCGTCTCCTCCGGTGCGAAGCAGTGCCTCTTCAACGCCATCTTCGCGCTGTTCGGTCCGGGCGACGAGGTTCTGATCGCCGCCCCGTACTGGACCACCTATCCAGCCTTGGTGGAGATCGCCCGGGCCAATCCGGTGACCGCTTTCGGAGACGAGGCGGATGCGTTCAAGCTCACGCCCGCGATCCTGGACGGGATGGCCACGGACCGTACGAAGGGGCTGATCCTCAACACGCCGTGCAACCCGACCGGTGCGGTCTACACGCTCGACGAGCTGAAGGCGCTCGCGGAATGGTGCCGCGATCGCGGCGTGTGGCTGATCTCCGACGAGATCTATCGCAACATCTATCACGGCGACGACAGGGCCGCGGCGGCGGGGGTTCTGGATCTCCCGCCCGAGAGCCTCGGCGACTACGTGCTGATCGATGGAGCGTCCAAGAGCTATGCGATGACGGGGTGGCGGGTCGGATTCTCCTACTGCACGCCCGAGGTCGCCGCCAAGTTCACGGCACTGCAGAGCCAGATTACGTCCAATGTCACCGCTCCGTCGCAGATGGCGGCGCTCGAGGCCTTCAGCAACGTGAAGGCCGCAGCCGCGTCCGTCGGCGAGATGGAGGTGGCGTTCAGGCGCCGTCGCGACCTGGTGGCGAAGCGGATGAAGGAGCTCATGCCGGATCTGCCGTTCATCCATCCGGAGGGTGCGTTCTACGTCTTCTTCCGCGTCGACGGCCTCTTCGACGACGAGATCAAGGACGCCACGGCGTGGTGCAGCCGACTGCTCGAGGAGGCGGGGGTGGCACTGGTACCCGGTGCGGCGTTCGGCGACGATCGCTGGGCGCGCTTGAGCTATGCCGCGTCGGACGAGACGATCGAGACCGCGCTGGCCCGCATCGCGAAGGTCGTGAACGCGCGGGCATCCGTCTAGGACACGCTCGATCGAGCGAGAGGTCGTCCCGCGCGGGACGATGCAGCGAGGGTGCCGGCCGCCTCACACCGCGGCCAGCACCCTCTTTGCTGCGCTCACCGTGCCCGCCTCGTACCCGGAGCCGAAGAGGTTCACGTGGACGAGCAGGTAGTACAGTTGGTACAGGTCCCGCCGGTAGGCATGGTAGCCCGGGTCGATGCCGGCCGTCTCGTCGTAGGCGCGGTAGAAGGAGGCGCTGAAGCCGCCGAACAGCTCGGTCATGGCGAGATCCACCTCGCCGTGGCCGCGGTACACCGCCGGGTCGATGATCACCGGCTCGCCCTCGGGTCCGCAATAGACGTTGCCGCTCCAGAGATCGCCGTGAAGCAGGGCCGGGGCGAGCGAGTCGACGTCGGCCAGCGCGCCGGGAACGGCGTCGACCAGCTCGTCGAGCAGCGCACCGTTCGCTCCACCCAGGTATCCCCCGCTCCGGGCACGCTCCAGCTGCGGAACGATCCGCTCGTCCCGCCAGAATTCGGCCCACGATGTCGACGGTGTGTTGCTCTGGGGAAGCGAGCCGATCCAGTTGTCCCGGCTCCAGCCGACGCGGGTGTCGTCGTCGGCGCCGTGCAGGAGCGCGAGCCCCTTTCCGAACCGCTCGTCGAAGTCGGGTGCCGGGCGGCCCGGCTCGATATGCTCCATCAGAAGCCAGCTGGGCACGCCGGCACCGCCACCGCGGGCGACCGGGAGCGGCGCACGCACGGCATCCGCGGCGCGCAGCGCGGTCAGCCCGTCCGACTCGGCTTCGAACATGCCGGGAGGCGCGGAGGGGTTCCACTTCAGGAAGAAGGCGCCACCGCCTTCGATATCGAGGCGAGCGCCGTGATTGATGCAACCGCCTGAGACCGCCGTCGCGCTCCGAATTCGTGAAGGGCCGGCCAGGGCCTTCAGCGCGCGCTCGACGCCGTCTCGGACAGGAGGGGGAAGATGGTCCAAAGGACCCCCCTTCAGGTCAGGATGAGCGTTCGTCCGGTCGCAGGTGCTCGAGGAGTGCCTCGCACGACCGACGCACCATGTGATACATGGACTCGAACCCGTGTGGTCCACCGTAGTACGGATCCGGCACGTCCTCGCCGGTGCCGTCGGGGTCGAACTCGCGCAGGAGGTGCAACGACGCATCTCCGCCCGAAGTCTCGCGGAGCGCCCGCAGATCGCGCAGGTTCTCTCGGTCCATGGCGACCACGTAGTCGTATCTGTCGAAGTCCGCGAGCTCTACCTGGCGGGCCGTGCTCGTGAGGTCGATGCCATGCCGTCGGGCCGTTTCCTCGGACCGCGGATCGGGCGGCTCTCCCGTGTGCCAGGCACCGGTGCCGGCCGAGTCGATCTCGAATCGATCTGTCAGTCCAGCCTCGCCGACGAGGTGGCGGAAGACGCCTTCGGCCATGGGCGAGCGGCAGATGTTGCCCAGGCAGACGAACAGTATCGAAGTCCGGTTCGGACCCACCGTGGAGGAATCCATCGCGCGGAAGTTATCTTGGACGGGATCCGAGGCAACCCGCGCACACCGCAAGGAAGGGACGTATCAGCGAATCCAGGGAGGAATCGGTCGATTTCCGCGATCTGGGAATCTCCGATCAGACACGGGCCGCCATCGAGGCCAACGGGTGGACGACACCCACTCCGATCCAGGCCCAGTCGATCCCGTTGGGGCTCGAGGGCCGAGACATCGTGGGTATCGCGCAGACGGGCACCGGCAAGACCGCGGCGTTCATGATTCCGGCGCTGGAGCGGATCAAGATCGGTGGCGGGCTCCAGGTCGTCGTCCTCTGCCCGACTCGTGAGCTCGCGCTCCAGGTCGCCGAGGACACCGTGCTGCTGGCCAAGGGCACCCAGGTTCGGGTGGAGGCCATCTACGGAGGCGTCGGATACGCACCGCAGATCAAGGCGCTCCAGGAGGGCTACGAGATCATCGTGGCGACTCCGGGACGCTTCATCGACCACATGGAGCAGGGGAGGGTCGATCTGCAGACGGTGCGGTACTTCGTGCTCGACGAGGCGGATCGGATGCTCGACATGGGCTTCCGTCCCCAGATCGAGCGCGCGATGCGCGGGATGCCGCGCGACCGCCAGACGATGCTGTTCAGCGCCACCATGCCGCACGGCGTCCACGACCTCGCTCTGAGGCTCACTCGTGACCCGATCTGGGTGGAGGCCGCTCCTTCGGGAACGAAGGCGGAGGGCATCGAGGAGGTCGTCTACTCGGTGAAGCCCGACCGTAAGCCGGATCTGCTCCTCAAGCTCCTCGAGGGCTCGGAGATGGATCAGGTGCTGGTCTTTTCCCGGACCAAGGCGGGCGCCGACGTCCTCGCCGCACGGCTACGGCGCGAAGGAATTACCGTCGACGTGATGCACTCGGACCGACACATGAAGGAACGGACGCGCGCGCTGGACCGCTTCGCCTCGGGTAAGGCCCGCGTGCTCGTGGCCACCGACATCGCGCAGCGGGGTCTGGACGTGGAAGGCATCAGCCACGTGGTGAACTACGACGTGCCGTTGGACCCTGAAGACTACGTGCATCGCATCGGTCGCACCGGCCGAGCGGGCGCACACGGCATGGCGGTCACGTTCGTCACGGCCGGCGACCTCGGCGCCTTCAAATCGCTCGAGCACCACCTGGGTCGGGACCTCGAGCGGGTGCACCTTCCCGAGTACGACTACGCGGGCACGCCTCAGACCGAGCAGCGCTCCACGTCGAGGCGGGGCCGCCGGTCTCGTACCCCGATGGGGATGGGCACGAGGTCGGCCGACGAGCTCACGCCCGAGGAGCTCGAGCAGCTCCTCAACCCGGGATCCGACGGATGATCTTCAAGCGCTACGGGACCTTCCTGGAGAGCGTGGATACGAACTTCGAGTCCGCGGCCCTGACCGAGATCGGCTTCAGGCGTGACGGGGAGCGAAAGGTTTCGGAGGACGAGTTCTCCAGCCGCTATCACCGGGTCGCGGTCCGGGAGCTGGTAGCGGAAGCGGACGGGCCGGTGCAGGATCATGCCGAGCAGCTGCTGCTGGCGCGCCTCGAGGAGAAGCTCCTGACCCTCGAGGGCGACGTCGGCGCCGACGAGGTCCTCGTCGTAGAGAACCAGGTGGGCCACGACTACCCCAAGACCCGGCAGCAGACGAAGAACGTCATCGTCGAGGGGGAGAACAAGCTCCACTTCTACCTGCACGTCGACCCGCCTCTCAGGGTCGGCGTCTACCGTCTCCGGAGCGACGTCCAGAAACCCGCCTGAGAGAACGCTTTTCGCGCCTGCCGCCCGACATGCGCGTACCTCGCGCATCGAGATCCCGAATTTCCGTAGGGCTTTCTCCTACGGCACCTATCTGGCTTCCCCCGACATCATTCGAATGAGGGGGCGTGTAGACTATGTACAGCAAGTTCAGGGCTGATCGCTCGACGAGACGAGGTCCAGCAACCTCTACCCGCCCTTGCCGGGTGGCAGCTCCAGGGTCGTCGATCGTCTAGGGCAGGGACTTTCGGCGACCCAAACATGGGGAAAACGGGAGGTCGAAGAGGATCGCCTGTGAGTACCGAAAGAAGGTGAGGGGTATCCTGTTGGCGGGAGGGTCGCAGGTTGCCCCCACCTTAGGCCCGACGAGGCGCAAGCCTCCGTCGGGCCTTTTTTTGTCCGCGAGCGGCGTTGCGGACAAGACACCGAGCATCGCGGTCGTCAATGTGCGACTAGCATGTGCATGCATGGTTCGGTCCGCCGGTCCTTGGAGGGAGGCGTACCCCCTGCCGGGCTCCCGATCTCTGTGGGGTGTGTTCCTACAAAATCCATCTGATTTCCCCCGACAGCACTCCGGCGGGGCCGGACGTAGACTAGGTGCAGCAAGTTCGGGGCTGATCGCCCGACGGGACGAGGTCCAGCAACCTCTACCCGCCCTCGCCGGGTGGCAGCTCCAGGGTCGTCGATCGTCTAGGGCAGGGACTTTCGGCGACCCAAACATGGGAAAACGGGAGGTCGAGACGGATCGCCCGCGAGTACTGAAAGAAGGTGTGGGGTATCCTGTTGGCGGGAGGGTCGCAGGTTGCCCCCACCTCGGGCCCGGCGGAAGCGCAAGCCTCCGTCGGGCCTTTTCTTCGTCCGTGAGCGGCGTCCGGACGGAGCACCGGGGCTCCGGGTTCGTCGGGTGTGAGGATAACATGCCCGCGACGGTCCGGCCCACCGGTCCTGGAGGCGGCCGTGGCCCCTGCCGAGCTCCGGACTTCTGTGGGGTGTTTTCCTACAAAATCCATCTGATTTCCCCCGACAGCACTCTGGTGGGGCTGGAGGTAGACTAGGTGCAGCAAGTTCGGGGCTGATTGCCCGACGGGACGAGGTCCAGCAACCTCTACCCGCCCTCGCCGGGTGGCAGCTCCAGGGTCGTCGAGAGTTTAGGGCAGGAACTTTCGGCGACCCAAACATGGGGAAAACGGGAGGTCGATGCGGATCGCTCGTGAGTACCGAAAGAAGGTGTGGGGTATCCTGTTGGCGGGAGGGTCGCAGGTTGCCCCCACCTTAGGCCCGACGAGGCGCAAGCCTCCGTCGGGCCTTTCTTTTGTACCCTGACCGCCCTCTCGTCAGAGCGGGAAACCGTTCTGGCACAGGCCCTTTGCGGATCGTGAGCGCGTCCGTGGGGACCGGCGCCGAAGCCGTTGCCGGAGGCTGGAAAAAGGGTGATGATTCAGGGCAAGCAGGTTGCTATCCGCCTGTTCGGCGACCTGTCGGATCCTCCCACGCACGTGTTGGGATGGCGGCCTGCCCCCTGGCCAGCCCGACCTCGAGATACACCAGAGACCTGTCGAGGCGGCAGAGATCATGAAGACCTTAGAGGACGCCCAGAAGGCGCTTCCCCTTCCATCCGATTTCCCGCGGGGCACCAAGCTCCTGCACGACCCAGTCTTCAACAAGGGGACCGCGTTCACGGAGCCCGAGCGCGAGGCCCTGGGCCTGAGGGGGCTGTTGCCTCCCCGGGTCGCCACACAGGAGCTCCAGGTTACCCGGGTTCTCGAGAACCTGCGCAGGAAGCACGACGACCTGGAGCGGTACATCGCCTTGATCTCGCTTCAGGACCGCAACGAGATGCTGTTCTATCGTGTGCTCCTGGACAACATCGAGGACCTCATGCCGATCGTCTACACGCCGGTCGTCGGTCAGGCGTGTCAGGAGTTCGGCCATATCTATCGCCAGTCACGGGGCCTGTACGTGTCGGCCTACGATCGCGGGCACGTGAAGGAGGTTCTGCGGAACTGGCCGCACGAAGACGTGCGCATCATCGTGGTTACCGACGGCGAGAGGATTCTGGGGCTCGGCGACCTCGGAGCCGACGGCATGGGGATTCCCATCGGCAAGCTGTCGCTGTACAGCGCGTGCGCCGGAATCCATCCGACCCAGACCCTGCCCGTCACGCTCGACGTGGGCACCGACAACGAGAGCCTGCTCGAAGATCCGCTCTACCTCGGCATCCCACGCCACAGGCTACGCGGGGAAGCGTACGACGAGCTCATCGACGAGTTCTTCGAAGCGGTGGCGGAAGTATTCCCCAAGGCAGTGGTCCAGCTGGAAGACTTCGCCACGCACAACGCATTCCGGCTCCTTGAGAAGTATCGGGTCGGCTTCTGCTCGTTCGACGACGACATCCAGGGAACCGCGGGGGTCGCGCTGGCCGGCGTCTACTCGGCGCTGCGGATCACGGGCCAGAAGCTCGCCGACCGGAATTATCTCTTCCTCGGCGCTGGAGAGGCGGGGGTCGGTATCGGCAACCTCATCACGGCTGCGCTCGTTCACGACGGGATGACCGAGGAGGAGGCGCGCCAGAAGTGCTGGTTCTTCGACTCGAAGGGTCTGGTGGTGAAGAGCCGCACCGACCTTGCGAGCCACAAGAAGCCGTTCGCCCACGACGCGGAGCCGACGACGGACTTTCTCGAGGCGATCCGCCGCCTCCAGCCCGGCGCCATCGTCGGGGTGTCCGGACGTCCTCAGACGTTCACGCAGCCGATCGTCGAAGAGATGGCCCGTCTCAACGAGCGTCCGATCATCTTCGCTCTGTCGAACCCGACCTCGAAGTCGGAGTGCACGGCGGAGCAGGCGTACACCTGGTCGGAAGGACGGGCGATCTTCGCGAGTGGAAGCCCGTTCGGGCCGGTCGAGCTCGACGGCAAGCGCTTCGTACCGGGGCAGGGCAACAACGCCTACGTATTCCCCGGGGTCGGCCTGGGGCTCATCGTGTCGGAAGCCTCGGAGTGCACCGACGAGATGTTCTTCGAGGCGGCACGGACGCTGGCGGGGCTCGTCAACGAGAACGACCTGCGCCAGGGTCGCATCTACCCGTCGCTGAAACGCATCCGGGAAGTCTCGGCGCACATCGCCGAGGCGGTGGCCACGGTGGCGTTCGAGCGAGGTCTCGCGCGTGCTCCACGGCCCGTCGATCTGGGGGCGGTCGTCGAGGCGGCCATGTTCGACCCGGTCTACAAGCACTACCGGTAATTCCGCCGGAATGCAGGAGAAGAGGGGGTGGGCCCGTTCGGGCCCACCCCCTCTTCGTACGTTCAGGCTACGCTGGACCCCACGTCCCCGACTCGCCAGCTTCAACGGGTCGGTGAGTGTTTCCAGCTCCAGGAAGGAGTGAGCGAGATGTCCGTACGACCCGCGAAGACGATTCCGGCCGAAGAGGTGAAAGGCGGCTCGGCTACGGTCAGGCAGGTGCTCATCGGCCCCGACCAGGGGCCGAACTTCGCCATGCGCCGCTTCATCATGGAGCCCGGGGGTGGAATGCCTCGCCATACCAACAGGGTGGAGCACGAGCAGTATGTGCTCAGAGGACGGGCCACCATCACGGTGGGTGACGAGATCCACCGGGTGGAGGAGGGCGACGTGGTCTACATCGCTGCAGGCACGCCCCATTCGTACAAGGCCGAAGGCGACGAGCCGTTCGAGTTCATCTGCGTCGTTCCGAACGCGCCCGACAGCATCGAGGTGCTGGAATAGCGTCCGAAAGCAAGGAGGGGGAACGGCCCAGGGCCGTTCCCCCTCCTTCGCCGGAACGGGGGGCCGGGAGCGAACGCTCTCGGCCCCGACTGCTTCATTTCGTCGTCGACGTGCTCCTGACCGTGCACGCCGGCCTGGCCGGCACCGTGAGCGAAGGCAGCTTCGTCAGGTGGGCACGGGCGAGCCTCTCGTTGAGGCTGGGAACGTCCGTCGATACCAAGGACGTCAGCGCTACCGAAGCCTTGTCGATCTGTCGGCAGTCCAGCTCGGCCGCCGCCAGGTCGCTCGGCGTCGGCTTCACGTCTCCGAATTCCATGTCCTCGAGATGACGAGCCAGATCGCGGTTCGCGGGTCCGAACCCGGTGGCGCTCGCCAGGGTGAGATCGGAGGCCTTGTCATCGAGCGCTTTGGCGGCCTTGGCGAGTGAGCCGCCGTGGAGCTTGGTCATGTCCTGGGCCAGGACGCCTCTGAGGCGGTGGACGGCGTTGAATCCGTCGTAGCTGGCCGCCATGCCGGCCATCATGCGCCGCTCGAACGCGAGCTGATCTTCGATGTCGGCCTGGGAGACCGAGTCCCTCGGGTCGTTCACGACCGTCAGCTGGCGAGTGTAGCTTCGACCGTCGACGGTCAGCTCCACCTTGTAGGTACCCGGCGCCACGATCGGTCCGGTCGGGACTCTGCGTGGCGTGTGTCCCTCGATGGCGTGCCAGGTCAGCGTGTACTCCTCGTAGTCGAGGAGGCCGCCGTAGTATCCGTAGTTCAGCGCCGGCGGAGTGGTGTAGCGGAGGTTCCACGCGATCCTGTGCTCTCCGGCGGACGTCGGCAGCACGACCGGCGAGGCCAGCCAGTAGGTCGGCACGTTCGTCATGGTCGTGTCGGGCGGTGGCCGGTGGCTCGTGTAGCGCCGGATGAGGCCGCCGTCCTGATCGTAGATCGAGAGCGTGACCGGTCCGTGCGCGGCCTGCGGCAGGTAATAGTCCAGGATCGCTCCTTCCGGCGGGTTCTTGCCGGCCGGCACCTCGGGAGGCAGCGGCGTGTCCTGGTAGTTGTCCCACCGCACGCGGTACGTGGTGTCCGGCCGGAACAGGTAGGCTTGGCGTGCCGCGATCGCTTCGGTCTCCTGCCGGAGCGGGGTCACGTCGTCCAGGATCCACAGGCCGCGACCGTAGGTCGAGATGTCGAGATCGGCGCCGTGGATAGTCATGTCGCTGACGACCGTGGTGGGCAGGTTGAGCTGCAGCGACTGCCAGTGGTCGCCCTGGTCGAACGAGACCCACGCGCCCTTCACCGTTCCTGCATAGAGCAGGTTCGGCTCCACCGGGTCTTCACGCACCACGCGGGCGCCGGCGTCGGCGGGCAGGCCCGTGACGATCTTCTCCCAGCTCTCTCCGAAGTCGCGGGTGCGGAAGATATAGGGGTGATTGTCCAGAGGCGCCTGGACCACGGCGTAGGCCGTGCCGGCATCGTGGCTCGACGCGTCGATGTGGGCGACGACGCCCGCCGGCATATCCTTCGGCGTCACGTTCGTCCACGTCTTGCCCCCGTCGCGTGTGAGCTGGATGAGCCCGTTCGTCGTGCCGGCCCAGATCTCTCCGGCCGCCGCCGGCGACGGGGCGATCGACTGGAGCGACGGGGCGCCCCGTCTGCCCGTCTTCGCGGGCTTGCCGCCCGCCGGTACCGTCAGATCCGGGCTGATGTGGTGCCACGTCCGAGCGTTGTCGCTGGAGGCCAGGATCCACTGGGCGCCCAGATAGAGCGTGTGGGGATCCTCGGGAGAGAAGGCCATGGGAGGCGACCAGAGGAAGTGATCCTCGGGCGTCGGGGAGTACAGGACGGCGACCTGGCCCGTCCTGCGGTCGAGGCGCCGGAGCGTGTGGTACCAACCCTGCGTGTACACCCAGTACGGGTGGAGCGGGTCGGTGAGGACGACGCCCGCCTCGAAGCCGCTCGCCGTCGACCAGTCGCTCTGCGTGATCTCACCCCAGTCGCTGCGGCTCAGCACGCACGCCGTTCCGCTGTCCTGCTGTGCGCCGCAGACGCGATAGGGAAAGTGGTTGTCCGTGAAGACGTTGTAGAACTGGCCGTTGATCAGGTTGTACCAGGGCGTCCAGGTCTTGCCGCCGTCCATGGAGACGGATGGCCCCTGATCCGCTCCCAGGAGCATGCGACTGCCGTTCTGCGGGTCGATCCACAGGTCGCGCTCGTCGTCGCCTCCCGGTGAGCCCTTGAACGACTTGAAGCTGTGCGCGCCGTCGACGGAGCGGTACATCGACGTGCCCATGAGGTAGACCACGTCGGGATTCGTCGGATCGACGTAGATGCGACCGCCGGCGCTCGCGATCCGGTGCGTTCCCAGCGTCCAGGTGGCGCCGCCGTCATCGGAGCGGTAGACGCCGCCGGCATCGCGTCCCGCGCCCTGCGCTTCCGCGTACAGGCGCTGTCCCTGGGTGCCGGAGGCGACGCCGATCTCGAACCCGCGCGCGGTGTGGGGGAGACCCTGCCCGGCGATGGGCTTCCAGGTGGCCCCTCCGTCCGTCGACTTGAAGATGCCGGACCCGAGCGGCTCGAGCGCCCTGCGCTGGGCGCTCGTGAGCCCGAAGGCATGGCGCTGGACGCTTGCGTACACGACCTGCGGGTCCTGATAGTCGTGCCTCAGGTTCGTGACGCCCGTGTACGGGTCGAGGTCGAGCGTTCGCGTCCAGGTCTTGCCGCCGTCGGTCGAGCGGTAGACGCCGGTGGCGGTGTTCGCGCCGCCGCCCCGCTGCCGGGAGCCGAAGGCTCCGGCCAGCACCTCGTTCGGGTCGTTCGGGCTCACCAGCATCGTCGGGATGTAGCGCGTGCTGTCGAGGCCCACGTGCGTCCATGTCTTACCCGCGTCGGTGGACTTGTAGACGCCGTTGCCGGGCGTGAACGACCATCCCGTCGGGTCGCCCGTCCCGACGTATACGACGTTCGGATCGGCCGGAGCCACGACCACGGAACCGATCGAGGGCACGTGCACCTGATCGAAGATCGGGTTCCAGACGGTCCCCCCGTCGGAGCTCTTCCAGACGCCTCCCTCGGGCAGGCCGAGGTAGTAGACGGCGGGATTGTCCGGGACACCGGCGACCGCGTAGACGTTGCCGGAGCGGTTGGGGCCGATCGAGCGCCAGCGCATGCCGGCATACGCGGTGCGAGGGATGTGCTGGGCCGCCGTCGGAACGGGGGCGGCGATGCAGAGGGTGAGGAGCGCCAGGGCGACCGCGAACGGGCCCGTGCCTGCAGCGGTTTGGGCGACTCGTGAGGGCAGATGTCGCATGTAGATCCACCTGGGTGGAGTTGGAGGTGAGCGGGTGACGGAGAAGAAGGTAGGAAGGACCCGGTCTTCGTGCGATACCGTGGGTGTCTCGAACTCGGGCGGGCATCCGCTGCGGATCCGTGACCGGCGGTCGCCGTCCTGCGGGGCCCATATTCCCGTGTGAGCGGAAGGAGGTCGGGAAGCGCCCGCACCCCGAAATCTGTGGACGCGGCCGATCCCGAGTCGTACTCTCCCTCCATGAAAACGCATCCGTGGATTCCACCGTTTCTCGCGGCGCTGCTCCTCGCGCTCGGATCTTCCCCCGCCGCCGCCCAGCGTCCGACCCTCTCCCGTAACGTCCTCCGCTACGTTGCGCTCGACACGCCGGTGGTGGCGCTCACGCACGTCCGGGTGATCGACGGAACCGGCGCGCCGGCGCGCGCCGACCAGACGCTCGTCATCCGGAACGGCGACATCGCGGCCCTCGGGCCGTCGGGCTCGGTCCAGGTCCCGTCGGGTGCACGCGTGCTGGACCTCAGCGGCAGCTCGGTCATGCCGGGACTCGTGATGATGCACGAGCATCTCTTCTACCCGACGGCGCGCGGTGTCTACGCGAACGTGGCGGAGAGCTTCACCCGTCTGTACCTGGCGGGCGGCGTCACCACGATGCGGACCACGGGTGACATGAACGGCTACGGCGACTTCGGCATCACGGCGGATATCCGGGCGGGAAGAAAGCCGGGACCGTGGATCGACGCCACGGCTCCCTACCTCGAGGGTCCCGGCCTGGGGCTGGATCAGTTCCACGTCCTCACGGGCGCCGCCGACGCCAAGCGTATGGTGGACTTCTGGGCCGACGCGGGCGCGACGTCCTTCAAGGCCTACATGGACATCACGCGTGCGGAGCTCGGAGCCGCCATCGACGAGGCGCACGCGCGTGGCTTGAAGATCACCGGCCACCTTTGCTCGGTGACGTACCGCGAGGCGGCGGATCTGGGGATCGACGATCTCGAGCACGGGTTCTTCGTGTCGACGGATTTCGTGAAAGACAAGAAGCCCGACGTCTGCCCCGGCCAACGCGCAGGTCAGGCCGCCCTCGACCGCGTGGACCCCAAGGGGCCGGCCTTCAAGGCGCTGGTCGACACGCTCATCGCCCACCATGTCGCCGTGACGTCCACGCTTCCGGTCTTCGAGACGTTCACGCCGGGCCGCCCGATTCCCCCCGGCATCGAGGTGCTTGATCCGATCCTCCGCCAGCGGTTCAAGGATCGATGGGCCCGCACGCAACGCGATACCGCCTCCCTCTTCCGCACCCTGTTCCCCAGGGAGGAAGCGATGGAGCTCCGCTTCGCGCGCGCGGGCGGATTGCTGATCGCGGGAACGGATCCGACGGGCTACGGCGGCGTGATCGCGGGCTACTCGGATCAGCGCGAGCTGGAGCTCCTCGTCGAGGCCGGCTTCACGCCGACCGAGGCGATCCGGATCTGCACGCTGAACGGAGCGAAGTACCTCGGCCGCGCCGACCGGGTCGGCTCGATTGCGGTGGGAAAGCAGGCCGACCTGGTGGTCGTCGACGGTGATCCCGCCACGCACATCTCCGACGTGCGCCGCGTGCGGATGGTGTTCAAGCAGGGCGTCGCCTACGACCCGGCCAAGCTCATCGCCTCCGTGAAGGGACAGGTCGGGCTGTACTGACCCTTACGCCTCCGCCGGAGGCTCGCCGGGCAGCATCTCGCGGAACGCCTCACCGTACAGGTGCCAGACGGTGACGAAAAGCGCCGCGACGATGGGGCCTACGATGAATCCCGCCATCCCGAACAGCGTGATGCCCCCGAGCGTGCTCAGGAGCACCATGAGGTCGGACATCTTCGTGTCACGTCCCACGAGAACGGGTCGCAGGAAGTTGTCGAGGCTGCTCACGCCCACGCCGCACCACGCGAGGAGCGCCAGTCCGCCCCCGACGTGTCCGGTGACCAGCAGGTAGAGGACGGCCGGGGCCCAGACCAGCAGCGCCCCGATCGCCGGCACCATCGACATCACGATCGTCACCGTGCCCCAGAAGGCCGCGCTCGGCACCCCGGTGATCCAGAACCCGATGCCGGTCACCGTGCCCTGCACCACGCCGATGAGCAGCGAGCCCTTGAGCGTAGCCCGGGCCACGGAAGTGAACCGCTCCAGCAGCCGTCCCTCGTCCTCGGCCGAGAGCGGGATGTAGTACAGGATCCACTTCAGCATGCCGGCGCCGCTCACCAGGAAGAAGTACATGGCGTACAGCATGATGAAGAGCTGGAACAGGAACCCGACCGTCCCCTTCGTGACGCTGGCGAGGCCGTTCACCAGGAAGGAGCCGACCTTGGACGCCACCTCCCCCGCCTTCGCTCCCACCTGTTCGCTGCTCGGCAGCAAGCCTCGGATCTCCGGGAACCGGTCGAGCACGGGCATGTGCCTCAGGTGCTGATCGACCTGGTCCATTTCCGATATCTGGCGCTCGATCCACGGGCCTGCGGCCTGGCTCACGTCCAGCGCCTGCTTCGCCACCAGACCGAAAAACGCGGTCAGAGGAAGGATGACGACGAGGATGATGAGCACCAGCGTGCTGGCCGATGCGAGCCTGCCACGCCCGCCGAAGCGACGTTGGAGGCGGTCGCGCACCGGACGTGCCATGCCGGCGAAGATCGCCGCCAGCAGGATGGCCATGAGGAACTCTCGGATCATGAAGAGGAAGAGGACCGTGATGAGTGCGGTCAGCACCATCAGGAACCCCCTCCTGAGGCGATCCGAAGCCGGGTCGCCCGTCGACGCTTCCGGTTGCACCTCCTCGTGCTCGCTCACGCCACTCCGATCTCCTCGCCGCCGCCGGCGGCACGTGCTTCTTCAAGAGCTTTCGCGGCCGCGTTCAGGAGCTCGGCGCGCTCCTTCATCTCTTCGTGCCATGCCGCCAACGCGATGGAGAACCGTATGCCACGCACGCTGCCGAGCACACCGGAGAGGCGGTCGGCCGCGAGACGCCCACCGTGCTGGTTGCACCCGAGCAGGAGGATCACGAACCTTCCGTCGCCGAGGTGGGCGAGCAGATCGGAGCTTCGGGTCGCGTCCCCCAGGCGATGGGCCGCACCGACGAACGAGGCCTCGTCATCTGCCTCCAGCTCCAGCATCATCAGCGTCAACGGTACGCCGCGGTCGGCGCCGTAGAAGAGAAAGCGGTAGACTGTCTCGAACTGAAGTCGGTTGGGGAGCCCGGTACGCTCGTCCGTGAGCACCGGGTGTCCCGTTTCCGCTGAAGCCATCGGATTGCTCCTTTCGGGATGACCACCAATGATGAGGTGCCGAAGACCCGTGCGCCACACCGCCGCGACCGCCGAGGCCCGCGGCTGACGCGCCGGGACCTTTTTCGGCCCAATCGCGCTATCGTATCCGTTCGAATCGACCCAGCCTGACGGAGTATGTAATTGAGAACCCTCGCTCGTCCGATCGTCACCCTCGCGCTGTTCTTCGTGTCCGCGGCCACGGCCGCCGGGCTCGCAGCGCAGGACAAGGCGCCCGCGGGCATGGCAGCCACGGAGCTGGCGCGTTCGCGGAGCTGCGTCCGGCCGCTCTCTCGCCTCGACGCGCTGGATCACGAGATGCAGCCGCAGGTGAATCGCTTCAACCGCCTCGACTCCATCGCCGAGGCCGTCGCGCTCGAAGACACCTCGATCGTGCCCTCGCTGGACTCGAATGACGCCGTCGAGGGCCGGGTGAAGACGTGGTTCCACGACGACCAGGCCCTCGCGCGCCGCATCGTGGAGACGAACAGCGACTCGCTGCGCGCGGTGAGGCAACAGCGGCGCGACACCATCAAGGCCGTGCTGCAACGCGCGATGACCGGCGTGCAGGCCGCGGCACGCGCACAGGCGGACAGCGCTCACGCGGATTCCGTGCAGGCGGCGGCGGCCCCCTGCGAGGGGATGGTCTTCGTGCGCAGTGCCGTCCGCAGGGCCTGCCAGGGGACCTCCAGCACGATCTGTCGGGCGGCGGCGGCCGACAGCGCGAAGCCCAACAGCCCCTTCCAGTTCGTCGACAGCGCGAACGACCTCTGGGACATACAGCAGTTCCTTCCCTGGACGGATCCGACGCCCGTGCAGGTCAATCCGGGAGGAGGGTTGGGCGGGGCTCGAACCGAGACGAGCGCGCGTCGTAGCAACATCCTGGTCACGGTCGCGGTGCAACCGGTTCTGCGGTCCACGTCCGGACTCGACAGCACGCAGATTGTCCAGGCGCACGCGATTCTGGATTCGCTCGGCTATACGTTCGACGTCCCGAAGCTCGTGATGACCCCGGCGCTCATGCTGGAGGCCGACCTTCCCCACCCGATCGCCGGTGAGACGACGTACCTGCTGCACTTCGGACCTCTCGGGAAGGCCGACATCATCTGGAGCGGCGACGCCGACACCGGGAAGCCGATCCGGGTCATGACACCGCTCACCCCGGTGATCCTCAAGAAGCTCGAGGCCGGTGCGCAGCTGGGCTTCTCGGCGGTGAAGGTGCCGAAGGCCAAGAACGCCAAGGCGATTCCCGTGTTCAGCATCGGGCTGATCCAGGTCAACGAGGCCCAGGCGGTGTCGGGGCTCGCCGGCTACATGTCGAAGCAGCTCGGCCAGGATCTGAAGAAGCTGGTGGCGAATCGGAAGAGCGGCTGACGCCCACCATGGAGCGGATCGTCCGGGGACGCGCGACAACCGGAACGGAAGCGCACGTGAAGCTCCCCGACGATCTGGACGCATGGCTGACGTCTTCGGAGGCCGAGGTGCCCGCGCTGCGGCCCGACGCCGCGAAGACGATCGTGTGGGCGGACGCTGCCCGGCATGCACAGACCGCTCTTTCGCTGGTCTATCTGCACGGCTTCAGCGCCGATCGGCACGAGGTGGAGCCGCTTCCCCGGCTCGTGGCCGAGGGGCTGGAGGCGAACGTGTACTACACGCGCCTCACGGGTCACGGTCGGGACGGCGCGGCGATGGGCGAGGCCACGGTGGCGGACTGGCTCGCGGACACGGACGAAGCGCTGCGGATCGGGGCGCGGCTCGGCAGGCGCGTCGTCCTCATGGGCACGTCGACCGGGGGATCCCTGGCGATGTGGGCGGCCACCCAGCCCGAATGGCGCGGGTCGCTCGCCGCGCTCGTGCTCGTGTCACCCAACTTCGGTTTGCGCCATCCGGCGGCGCCGATGCTCGCCTGGCCGGTCGGAGGCCTCGTCGCGCGGCTGCTGGTCGGAAAGGAGCGCCGATTCGAGCCCGAGAACGAGCGCCAGGCGCACCACTGGACCGTTCGCTACCCGTCGTCGGCGCTGTTGCCGCTCATGAGGCTGGTGCGCGACGTGCGGGCCCTCCCGCTCGAGACCGTGACGGTGCCGGTGTTCGTGGCGTACTCGAAGCACGACAGGGTGGTGGCGCCGCGCGCGACCCGTAGGGCGCTCGCTCGGCTCGGCTCCGCGGAGGTGCACATGCACCGGGTGGAGGGAGACGGAGACCCCAGCCATCACGTGTTGGCAGGAGACATCCTGTCGCCCGCGACCACCGAATCACTCGCGCACGAGATCCTCACATTTCTGGAGCGGATCCTATGACGGACGACCTCGAGCCTCTGCTCGCCGACGGGAGCCGGCCCGCGACCCCGGAGCGCCTGCTCGAGGTCCTGGACGGGCTCGGGATCGAGCCGAGCACGGTGCATCATCCGGCGGTGTTCACCGTGGACGAGGCGAAGTCGCTTCGCGGCGAGTTGCCGGGCGCACATACGAAGAACCTGTTCGTGCGCGACAAGAAGGGTGTCATGTGCCTCGTGGTGGCCAGAGAGGACTGTCCCGTGGATCTGGCGGCCCTGGCCGGTAAGCTCGACATGAAGCGGCTCTCGTTCGGGAGTCCCGGACGGCTCATGAAGTACCTCGGGGTGACTCCGGGTGCCGTGACGCCGTTCGGCGTGATCAACGATCACGGAGGCGAGGTGTCCGTAGCGCTGGACACGGGGCTGCGCGGCTACGACTTCTGGAGCTTCCATCCGCTGGTCAACACGATGACGACGACGTTGCGGCCCGACGACATGCTGAAGTTCCTGGAGGCGATGGAGCATCCGCCCATCTGGGTGGAGCTGTAGCGCGCGAAGACGCCGGGGCTGCGGGGGAGCGCCTCCGCTCCCCGGCTGTCACAGTGACGCTCCGGCGCTGGACCGTCCGGCGGCTCGGTGCCAGTGTTGGTGGCGGGCCTCGACGATCGTCCGGGGCCGCGCCACCCTGATTTCGGAGATCCGATCGATGAAGAGACTCCTACTGGCCGCGTTGCTCGGGGCCGCCGTACTCGCCCCGGGACGTCTCGCCGCTCAGAGCACCCATCCGTTCCAGATCGCGCTCATCACCCCGATGCAGCTCTTTCCCGAGTCGGACTCGATCCGGGGCATTCGGTTGAGCCTCTTCTACGGGCGCAGCAGCTCCGTGACGGGTCTGGACATCGGATTGGTCAGCCATACCACGAGGTCGTTCCTCGGGGTGCAGTGGGGATTGGCCGGGCTCGCCCAGGGCGACTTCACCGGCGTCCAGCTCAACGCGGTGAACCTGGTACAGGGCGCCATGGAGGGGCTCCAGTGGGGTCTCGTGAACTCGGTGGACCATGGGAACGGTGGGCAGGTCGGGTTCGTGAACGTCGCCAACATGGACCACCGTGGGCTGCAGTTCGGGATCATCAACTACGCCGAGTCGTTGAGCGGCGTGCAGATCGGGCTCCTGAACATCATCCATCACGGAGGGGCGTTCCCCATCTTCCCGATCGTCAACTGGTCGAAATCGCAGTGAGCCTCGCACCGGCGTGATCCTGCCCGCGCTGGTCCAGGCCGGACAGTCCTCCGGGCTCGCCTCGTCGCTTTCGGCGAGCCCACTCGTGGCGTGCGCCACGCTCTTCGGCGCGGGTGTGCTCACCAGCCTCACACCGTGCGTCTACCCGATGATTCCGATCACCGTGTCGGTCATCGCGGGCACGAGTCGCGAGGGTCAGGGTCGCCTGCGCACCGTCGGACTCACGCTGACCTACGTCCTGGGGATGGCGCTGGTGTATGCGTCGCTGGGGCTCGCCGCCGGGCTCACCGGTACGCTGTTCGGCACGGTCAGCGCGAGTCCATGGGCGCGCTTGGCGGTGGGCAACCTCCTGCTGCTCTTCGGGCTGACCATGCTGGACGTCTTCACGGTGCCCGTGCCGAGGCGGTTGCTGGCGTGGGCGGACCGTCAGCACGGCGGCTCCTACGGAGCCGTCCTGCTCATGGGGGCCGGCGCGGGCGTGGTCGCCGCTCCGTGCGGAGCCCCCGCGTTCGCGGTCGTGCTGACCTGGGTGGCGGCCACGAAGGCGGGCTTCATGGGCTTCGTCTACCTGTTCGTCTTCTCCCTGGGGATGAGCGCGCTGCTCGTCGCCGTCGGGCTGTTCTCCGGAACTCTCGTCCTGCTTCCGCGTTCGGGTAAGTGGATGGTGTGGGCCAAACGCTTGGCGGCCCTCATCATGTTCGTCATGGCCGAGTACTACTTCGTACAGGCGGGATACAACCTATGAATCCTCCGACCCTCCCCGGCCGCCTCGCGACTGCGGCGATCCTGACGTTGTGCGCGACCCTGCTCGTTCCCGGGGCGTCGAGCGCCCAGGCGGACGAGGCCGTCGTGGGCCTTCCGGTGGGCACCGAGGCGCCGGCCGTCCAGGTCCAGAACCTCGAAGGCAAGCCGGTGCAGCTCCTCCACTACGTGAAGAAGGGGGAGCCGGCCCTCATCGAGTTCTGGGCCACCTGGTGCGAGTACTGCCAGGCATTGCAGCCTCAGCTGGATCGCATCGAGAAGCGCTGGGGTCACCGGATGAGCGTGGTCGCGGTCGCCGTTGCGGTCGCGCAGACGCGTCGGCGCGTGCGACGCCATCTCGCATCGCACGATCCGGGCTATCCGTACCTGTGGGACGGAAACGGCACGGCGGTTCGTGCCTACCATGCCCCCACCACGTCCGTCGTGGTGATGCTGAACGCGAAGGGGAAGGTGGTCTACAGCGGCGTCGGTCCGAAGCAGGACCTGACGGCCGAGGTCAAGAAGCTGATGGGATCTCCATGAGCAGGTGGGGAGCACCGGACGGTGCCCCCCACCGCTCGTGGATCCTTCGGAGCCGTCAGTTCGCCGACGGCGTCACCTTGTCGATCATCTGTCCGAGCTTCTTGTAGGCGGCGGGATCGACCTGGTTGAACTTCGGAATCACGCCGGCGATCCGCCCTTTGGGGTCGATCACGATGACGGTCCGGCTGCCGATCTGGTGGCTCTTCGGCCGAACCACACCACCGAAGGACGCATACGTGGCGGCGTCGTTGCCCGCCTCGCTCGCGAACAGGAACGGGAAGTCCGCGTCGTGCAGCCAGGAGTGCAGCGCCTGCGGTGAGTCGTTGGAGATGCCGATGACGACGACGTGTCGCCCATCGTGGAAGAGGCTTGCGTACTGATCACGGTACGCTGTCATCTGGACCGTTCAGCCAGGCGTCCTCACCTGGTAGAAGAACGCGAGGACGACGGTCTCACCGCGGTAGTCGCTCAGCTTCACCGGATTGGCGAGGACCCCGTAGCGGGTCGCGCCCGGCAGCGAAAAGTCGGGCGCCTTCTGGCCGACGGCCAGGAAGTGCGCCTGAGCCTGCTGGGCGGTCACGGGTGTCGGCGCCGCCGCGTAGAGCGTTCCCACGAGGAGGCCGAGCGCTGCGAGTCTGCGCATGGAGGGTTCCTCTCGGATCGGGTCGACGGGGCGAAAGAACCAATATCGGCGTTCCGTTCGGCTGTAACCAGGGTGCGCCGGTCCGCGGGCTCCGGCCTCCTACCCCCCGAAGTAGCGGACGAGGAGCACGTAGAGCGCGCCGGCGATCAAGAGCACCGCCGCGATCTTGAGCAGCTTCTTCAGGACGGCCAACACCACCATCGCCGCCAGAAGGAGGATCGGGACGAGCAAGATGGGATGGGCCAGCAGGAAGGTCGCGGCGCTGCTCACGGCGATCGACGCTCGGGTTTGGGGCCGACGGGACTGCTCCGACATCACAAGGAAGCGGCGTTGCACCGTCCCTGTCCAGCGTGTCCTCTTGCGCTGAGCCACCGCATGCCCGAAATCAGGGCTTCGCGGTGCCCGTCGGCCGGGTGCCCGACGAGGATTCCACCCCACTCCGAGACGGAGATCCGAGCGTGAGCGCCCAGCCGGTCAACGTACCGACGGACAAGACGTTCTTCGGCCATCCCCGGGGCCTGGCCACCCTCTTCATGACGGAGATGTTCGAGCGGTTCTCCTACTACGGCGGGAGAGCGCTCCTCATCCTCTACATGACCGACGCCGTGATCCACCACGGCCTCGGGCTCACGGTGGCCACGGCGGGTGCTCTGTACGGCACGTACGTCGCCATGGTCTACATGACGAACCTCCCCGGAGGGTGGATCGCCGACCGGTTCCTCGGCGCGCGCCGGGCGGTCTTCTGGGGCGGTGCGATCATCGCGGCGGGCAACCTCTGCCTAACCTTCCCGAGCCGGAAGATGTTCTACACGGGGCTCGGCCTCATCACGATCGGTACGGGGCTGCTCAAGCCGAACGTGAGCACGATGGTCGGCGCGCTGTACGGCGAGGATCACACCCGCAGGGACGCGGGCTTCTCGATCTTCTACATGGGAATCAACCTGGGCGCGCTCGTCGCTCCGTTCGTCACCGGATGGCTCGGGCAGACCATCCAGTGGCGCTACGGGTTCGGCGCGGTCACGGTCGGCATGATCCTCGGCCTCATCCAGTACCGGTGGCTCGGCGCCAAGTACCTCGGCGACGCAGGACTGCACGTGCACAAGGGCACGCCCGAAGAGCACGCCAAGGACGTGCGCACGCTCCGCATCGGACTGAGCCTGCTCGCGGCCGTCATCGTGATTCCGCTCGTGCTGACCGTTTCCGGCCTGGTCGGCATCACGGTCGACCGCGTGAGCGACGTGGTCGGCGCGCTCCTCGTCGCGATGCCGATCCTCTACTTCGCAGGACTCTTCATCAAGGGCGGGTGGACGCCGGTCGAGCGCAAGCGCATCTGGGCGATCGTCGTCTTCTACTTCGCGGCGGCGGTCTTCTGGGCCGGGTTCGAGCAGGCGGGCTCCACGCTCAACCTCTTCGCGGACCGCTACACGCACAACTCGATTTTCGGCCTGGGCTTTCCGTCGAGCTGGTGGCAGGCCGTCGGGCCGCTCTTCGTCGTGACCATGGCACCGCTCTTCGGCATCCTCTGGGTGTGGCTCGGGAAGCGGAAGGCGGAGCCGTCCACGCCGACGAAGTTCGCGTTGGGGCTGCTCTTCTCCGGGCTGGCCTACCTGCTCATGGTCCCCGCCGCGCTCCACATCACGCACGGCGATCCGGGCACGCGCGTCGGTATCCAGTGGCTCCTCGGCTTCTACTTCGTCCAGGAGCTGGGCGAGCTCTCGCTGAGCCCGGTCGGGTTGAGCGCGATGACGAAGCTCGCGCCCGCGCGCATCGTCGGTCAGATGATGGGGATCTGGTTCCTCGCCGACGCCACCGGGAACTTCATTGCCGGCCGCGTGGCGGGACTCTTCGCCAGCGTACCGCTGCAGCAGATCTTCTTCGGAGTTTCGATGGGCACGCTCGGGGCGGCCGTGATCATGTTCCTGCTCATCCGGCCGATGAAGAAGCTCATGGGCGGCATCCACTGACGCCTGCGCCCGCAGCGTCGTAGACACGGGGCGCCCTCCGGAGGGGGCGCCCCGTGTCGCGTTCGGCTCCTCCCGGTCTGGGGATGCCTCGTCGACACAGGTCGGTCGCGGTTGGCCCAGCCGGGCGGTCGGCTCTATCGTTCACGGTTCGTCTCCTCGTGACGGGGCGGGTCGTCACGCCGCGGGGTACAGCCGTTCGTTTCCCTGTCGAGGCAGATCCATGCGCATCTCCTGTGCGAAAGGCGTCGTCGCGGGCGCCTTGCTCACCTTCCTGGCGGCGTCCGCCGCCCACGCCCAATCCCGAGCGGCGTCGCTTCCCCCCACGAACCAGGCGATGTTCGCGCCGTACCCGATGCCGGAGGCCAACGAGATCCGCACGGCGGACGGCGCTCCGGGGCCGGAGTACTGGCAACAGGAGGCGGACTATCACCTGCATGCGACGCTCGACACGGCTGCGCACGAGGTGATCGGACACGAGGTCATCGACTACACGAACAACTCGCCGGATTCGCTGGGATACCTCTGGATCCAGCTCGAGCAGAACCTGTTCGCGCGCAACAGCCGCGGTGCGATCATCAACTCCCAGGCCCGCTGGCGGGGCGCGTTCTCGGGCGGCGGCGACAAGCTGAAGTCGGTGGCCGTCATCCAGGACGGGAAGCGCTACACCCCATCGTATACGGTGGACGGGACCCGCATGCGCATCGACCTCCACCGCGACATGAAGCCCAAGGGCGACCACCTGCAGCTCGAGTTCGACTGGTCGTTCGTCGTGCCCCATTACGGGGCGGACCGTATGGGACGCTTCCACGCGCAGCAGGGATGGATCTACGAGATCGCCCAGTGGTATCCGCGCATGTACGTCTACGACGACGTCCACGGGTGGAACCCCATGCCCTACCTCGGACAGGGGGAGTTCTACCTGGAGTACGGGACGTTCGACGTCTCGATCACGGTGCCGCACGACATGCTCGTGTTCGGCAGCGGCAAGCTGCTCAACCCCGACGAGGTGCTCACCCACCAGGAGATCGAGCGGCTCCGGAAGGCCCGGAGCAGCAGCGAGACGGTCCCGATCGTGACCGAGAGCGAGGTCGGCACGAAGGACGTCCGGCCCGCCGGCTCGGGCCCGCTCACGTGGAAATTCCGCATCAAGGATTCACGCGACTTCGCGTGGGCCACCTCCCGGGCCTTCATCTGGAACGCGGCCGGCTGGGACGGCGTGCTCCTGCAGTCGGTCTACCCGAAGGAGGGACTCGGGACCAAGGAGCGGCCAGGGTGGGAGAACTCGACCCAGTACCTGCACCACACCATCTCCTACTACTCGCAGCAGTGGCGGCACTACCCGTACTCGTCGGCCGTGAGCGTCGCGGGCATCGTGGGCGGCATGGAGTACCCCGGAATCGTCTTCTGCTCGGTGCGGGCGCGCGATCGCAGCCTGTTCAGCGTCGAAGATCACGAGTTCGGCCATACCTGGTATCCCATGACCGTGGGTAGCGACGAGCGCCGCTACGCCTGGATGGACGAGGGATTCAACACGTTCATCAACCACTATTCGCACATCGCCTTCTATGGGCCGTCGGCGTTGAAAACGCTGGCGACCACGGCTCCGCGCATCGCCCGTGCGATGCAATCGCCCGTCGCGGACCAGCCGATCCTCACCTATCCCGACGACATCCGCGACGCCGGGCTCGGGCTGCTCGCGTACGACAAGCCGGCCTACGGCCTCGTGCTCCTACGTGAGGTGATCATGGGCGAGAAGACGTTCAAGAAGGCCATGCGACTGTACACGGACGAGTGGGCGTTCAAGCATCCCAAGCCGTGGGATTTCTTCCGCACCATGGAGAGCGTGAGCGGCAGGGACCTGTCGTGGTTCTGGCGCGGATGGTTCGCGAGCACGGATGTTCTGGATCAGGCGGTGACGTCCGTGCAGCAGGACTCCACGGGTGCATTCGTGCACCTCGAGAACAAGAAGGGGCTGGTCATGCCGGTCCTGATCCGGATCGGCTTCGCCGACGGCCGAACGCTGAACGAGAAGCTCCCGGTCCAGATCTGGGCGACGGGTGACGACTTCGTTTACCACGTGCCCGAGAAGGGCGAGGTGACGAGCGTCACGCTCGATCCCCAGACGAAGCTTCCGGACATCGACCGGTCGAACAACGAGTGGGTGAAGGGAGGCGGAAGCTGATCGCCGCGGGCCTCTGAGCGGCCGCGGCGGCGGGAGCGCGTCGACGGGGTCCGAGGTCCTGCGCCGGGAGGCACGTCCATGATCTGGTCGCTCCAACTCACGCCGTGGGCGCTGGGGCCGCTCCTTGCGGTCCTGCTGGTGCTCCGTGACCTGGAGTACCTGTGGGCGCGCAGGCGGGAGCCGTCCGTGACGGCGCTCGCGCTGCTCGCGGCGGTCAGCGGGCTGTGGGCGCTGCTGCACCTTCTCACGGTGCTCAGCCCCACGCTGTCGACCGTGCCCTTGCTCCTGAGGGTCGAGGATGCGGCCCTGGCCGTGGCGCCGGTCACGTGGCTGTGGTTCGCCCTCGCGTACGCCGGTCGCGGGCGCGACCTGCTGCGGTGGCCCGTGTGGGGCGTGTACGCGGTCTCGGTCGTCACCCTGGTGCTGTCCTTGATCCCCGGCATCGGCACGTGGGTGGTGCGGGGGACCGGGCTCGTCGCGATGAACGGCCTCGTGGGCCTGCGCGTCGACCGTGGCGCGTGGTATGTCGTGCAGATCCTGGTCGCCGCGGCGACCGTGGTCGGGGCCACGGCGGCCCTCGTCGCGTACCTGGCGCGCACGCCGGGCTCGCGCGCGCGAAGCGTTGTCGCCGTTGGAGCGGGTCTCGTGGGTGTCGGGCCGATCCTCGCCCACCTCGTGTGGAGTACGTCGGCGGACTGGGCCGATCTGAGCTCCGCCGGGTTCGGCGTAGCCTCCGCGCTTCTCGCCTGGGGATTGCTGCGCCAGCGACTTCTGACGCTCGGGCCCGTCGCTCGGACCCTGGTGATGGTCGAGCTTCAGGACCCGGTGGTCGTCATGGACGGCAAAGGGCGCGTCGTGGACGCAAACAGGGCCGCCGAGCACGTGCTGGGGCTGCGTGCGTACGGGGACGTGCCGGTATCGCTCGGAACGCTCTGGGCGCGGACGCGACAGGAATCCGAGACCTCTTCACGGATCCGCCTCCGGACCTCCGTGGAGGCGGGGGGGGCCGAGCGCTCCTTCGAGGTCACGGTGACCTCGCTCGACCGGCGCGGCGCACCGGGTCGGTCCGCGCTCGTCCTTCGCGACGTGACCCCGCTTCTCGAGGCGCACGCGAAGCTGGAGAAGCTCGCCAACACGGACGAGCTTACGGGGCTCGCCAATCGACGCCACTTCATGGAGGCGCTCCAGCGGGAGATCGATCGCGCGCAGCGCTACGACCGCCCATTGTCGTTGGTGCTGCTCGATCTAGACCACTTCAAGGGCGTGAACGACACGCATGGCCACGCTGCCGGAGACGACGTGCTGCGCGAGACCGCCGCGATCCTGCGGGGGGTGTGCCGGGACGTCGACGAGGCGGCACGCATCGGCGGAGAAGAGCTGGCGCTCCTCCTGCCCGAGACGAACGCCGCCGGCGCTCGAGTGATGGCCGAGCGGGTGCGCAGAAAGCTCGAGCAGACCGACCTCCGATCTCCCGACGGCACGACCTACCACGTCACGGCGAGCCTGGGTGTCGCGGCCCTCGGCCTTCACGCCGACTCCCCGGATCGGTTGCTCCAGGCGTCGGACGAGGCGCTCTACCAGGCCAAGCACGCGGGGAGGAACCGGGTGGTGGTCGGGCGGTGAGAGGCGCACGGGTAGCTTCGGCCGTGGAGCCCCTCCCGCTCGCCACTGGCTCGTCCTCGCTCCGGAGGGTACTCTGACCGCCACGGTCTCTTCCTCTTCGCACGAGGGCTTCGAGCTCCGTTTCCTCCGCGACCATCACCCGATGGCGTGGGTACAAGGACAGTCCGGGCGTGGAATCGATCCGCGCCGATCCCGATCCAGAAGACCAGAGGGCCCGCATGACTTCGCATGACAGACCTCCCATCACGCGCCGTGACTTCATGGAGCGTGCGGCCGTGCTTTCCGTGGGCCTGGGCGTCTTCCCGGGCCTGGCGCGTGTTCACCTTTCGGGCGGCGAGGTCTCGCTCACGACGGACGGTATCGCGGGCACCTGGACGACCGAGGGTGGCTCGTTCCGCCCGGTGGCGCTGCACGACACGCTGAACCGCCGTTCGATTCCGGCGCCGAAGGAAGCGTTCGTGCTCGAGCTGGCGGACGGGAGCGCGCTGCGCGCTTCGGCGATGCGCATCCTCGGGGGGCCGCGCACGGAGAAGCTCGCGGTCGACGAGCACGCTTCCCGCTTCGTGGATCGGGTGCCGGGCTCCCGGGTCGTGGTCGAGCTGGAGGATCCGGCGACGGGACTACGCGCGGAGTGGAGCGCCGTGGGCCGGCAGGGGTCGAAGTACCTGAGGCAGGAGATCACGCTGCGGCCTACCAGGAGCCAGGTCCCGGTGAAGCGCATCGTGCTCGTCGATGTCGACCTTTCGAACGCCGCGGTGTTCGGGACGGTGCGGGGCTCGCCGATCGTGTCGGGGGACGTCTACCTGGGATTCGAGCATCCCCTGTCCCACGCCTCGCTCGAGGGAGCGCGTGCCCGAGCCGTGCTTCCACGAGACCTCCCGTTGCGCCCGGGCACGACGTTCACCGTGTCGTCGGTGGTGGGCAGCACGCCGGCGGGGCAGCTTCGTCGGGGCTTCCTGGAGTACGTGGAGCGCGAGCGCGCTCACCCGTACCGGACGTTCCTGCATTACAACTCGTGGTACGACCTCGGCTACTTCAATCGCTACGGCGAAGCGGGGGCCCTCGCGGCCATCCGGGCGTTCGGTCAGGAGTTGCACGAGAAGCGCGACGTGACGCTCGACTCGTACCTCTTCGACGACGGATGGGACGACCCGAAGACGCTCTGGCATTTCGACTCGGGCTTTCCCGACGGGTTCACCAACGTGCGCAAGGCGGCCGAGCGCTACGGCGCCGAGCCGGGCGTGTGGCTGTCGCCGTGGGGCGGCTACGGGAAGCCTCGCCAGGAGCGGCTCGCGTACGGCAAGGCGCACGGACTGGAGATGAACTCCGGCGGGTTCGCCCTGTCGGGTCCGAAGTACTACAAGCTCTTCCACGACACGTGCGTCCGGTTCATCGAGAAGTACGGGGTGAACCAGTTCAAGTTCGACGGCACGGGCAACGCCTCGAGCGTCGTGCCGGGCAGCAGGTTCGACAGCGACTTCGACGCGATGATCTCGCTGATCGGGGACCTGCGCCGCATCGAGCCCGACCTGTACGTGAACCTCACGACGGGCACGTATCCGTCGCCGTTCTGGCTCAAGCACTGTGACTCGATCTGGCGTGGCGGGGACGACCACTCGTTCGCGGGCGTGGGCACCAAGCGCCAGCAGTGGATCACGTACCGCGACGGCGACACCCACCGCGGCATCGTCGCGAAGGGGCCGCTCTATCCGCTGAACTCACTGATGCTGCACGGCCTCATCTACGCGAAGTACGCCAACGGGCTGAACAGCGATCCGGGCCACGACTTCCGCAGCGAGATCCGTGACTACTTCGGAACCGGGACTCAGCTCCAGGAGATGTACATCACGCCCTCGCTGCTGAGCGACGAGAACTGGGACGACCTCGCCGAAGCCGCGCGCTGGTCTCGGCGAAATGCGTCGACGCTCGTCGACACGCACTGGATCGGCGGCGATCCGCTGGAGCTCGAGCCGTACGGGTGGGCGTCGTGGTCACCGGCCAAGGGCATCCTCGTGCTGAGGAATCCGAGCGACCGGCCGCAATCGATGGAGGTGGACGTCGAGCGTGCGCTCGAGCTTCCCGAGGGGGCGCCAAGGTCGTGGAGCCTCGCATCCCCGTGGAAGGACGGTGGGGGCGCGGGTGGACCCGTGCGGCTCGAGGCCGGTGCGCCGCACGTCTTTCGGCTGGAGCCGTTCGAGGTGCTGACCCTGGAAGGGAAGGGAGCCTGAGCTCCGGTGCCTCGCGGCTCGCCGCTCAGACGGGTTGGGGCAGGAGCTGTAGCCGTGCCACGAGCCCGATGCACATCCCCCAGAACAGGAGAGGGAGCGCCCACACGGCGGCACCGTGGGTCATGAGAAGCGCGCTCGTGAGAAGGCAATAAGCGAGGACGGCGACCTCTGCGAAGAAGGTCCAATGCAGTGGGCTGAAGTACGGACGCGCCGCCTGAGCGGCCGTGCCGCCGCCCGACGGCCGGCCCTTCGGGGTCCGCGCGAACTCACCGCTGCCCGGCAGGAAGCCCTGGAGTTGGCCCGCGGTGTTGTTGACCATGAGGCCGATGCCGATGCACATGCCGGCGAGGATCTGACCGATCAAATCCAGGCTCCATCGGTCGCCGCGTTCGCGAAGCGTGATCAGGAAGCTGATCGGGGCGACGAGCGTGGCGAGCGACATGACGGCCTGCATGACCCAGAAGAACGTCCGATCGACGTACAGGACCGCCCACGGCCAGAGTGCCAGGTTGACCAGAAGAACCGGGTGGATGCCGTAGCCGGCCAGGAGGAATACCTCTTCCCAGCGGTCCCGGAGCCGATTGTTCGAATCCATGACCCGGCTTCGCAGCTTGCGGAAGCACTGGGCGTTGCCGCGCGCCCACCGGAGCTGCTGGAGCTTGAACGACCGCATGTTCGCGGGCAGCTCGTTGGGCACGCCGATGTCGTGCACGTATCGCCCGTGCCAACCCGCCAGCGCGCAACGGAAGCTCAGGTCGAGATCCTCCGTGAGCGTGTCGGCGGACCATCCGCCCGCTGCGTCGATCGCGTCTCGCCGCCAGATGCCGCCGGAGCCGTTGAAGGTCGTCACCTGGCGCGCGAACGCGCGTGCGGGCTTCTGGACGTAGAAGTGGCGGTCGAGGAGAAGCGCGAGGGCCGCGTGAAAGAGGCCGCCCACGGAGTGCCACGTCCATCGGGTCTGAACGAAGGCGACCGTCGGATCCTGGAACGCGTCCTCCTCCACCAGCCCGCGTCGGAGGAAGTCCGGCGGGGGCGTGAAGTCGGCGTCGAAGACCGCCACGAACTCCGCTTCGGAACGCTCCAGCCCGGCGGCGAGCGCGCCGGCCTTGTATCCGGTTCGCACGGAACGATGGATATGCTCGATCCGGATGCCTTTTTCCCTCACCTCGCGCACCGCCTGCTCGACCACCGCCGTCGTCTCGTCGGTCGAGTCGTCCAGCACCTGAATGTCGAAGCGATCCGGCGGGTAGCTCTGGGCCGCCGCCGCGAGGATCACCTGGCGGGCCGTCAGTCGCTCGTTGTAGAGCGGAAGCTGGATGGTGACCGTGGGCGGCAGCGTGTCGTCGCCGCCCGCTACCGCGACCCGTCTCATGTGAGACCGTACCGACGCTCGAACGGACTCCCGATTGCGTAGGAACCGCACCAGGAGACGCAACTCCGCAACGGCAAACGACGCGCCCAGCAGGGCGGCGAGCACGTAGAGCGTGGTGATGAGGAGAGACATGCGGGCCGGAGAGGCAGGGAAAGTCGTCCAGCAAACGAAAGATGGTACCCGTTTTCATGCCGTGCGGGCAAGTCGATCCGGCTTGTCGCCGGCGCGCCGGGGGCGGTGCCGGCCGCGAGCACCGACGGTGGCGGTCCGCTGGACAGCCCCTGGAACGGCATACAAGTTGGGGCGCCAGGCTTGTCGCACCCAGAGCCAGGGATGCCGATCTTCCATGAATCCGCTCGGTTGAGGAACCGCACCCTCCGCGTGGCTTTCGCAGTGCAGGGCGAAGGGCGAGGCCACATGACCCAGGCGCTCGCCGTCCGCCGCTTTCTGGCAGATGCCGGGCACGAAGTCGTCGCGGTGTACCTCGGGGTCAGCTCCGTGCACCCGGCCCCGGAGTACTTCGCCCGCGGCCTGGACGCCCCGCTCCACACCTTTCCGGCGCCCACTCTGGTGCCCGACCGGCAGTCCCGGGGAATGAGCGTGCTCCGGACTGCGGCGTACAACACCCGCCGCCTGGCGAAGTACGTGTCCTCCGCTCTCGCGATGCGGCGCGGCCTCCGCGAGTACCGCCCCGATGTCGTCGTGAATTTCTTCGACCTGATTGCCGGCTTCGTCGACCTCCTGAGCTTGCCGTCCGTACGCACGCCCCGTGTGGCCGTGGCTCATACGTACCTGATGGATCATCCGGGAGCGGCCGACCCGCCCCCGGGCGGATCCGGCCGCCTGGGTCTCACGCTGCTGTCCAGGATCTCGACGTCCGGAGCGGATACCGTGCTCGGTCTCTCGTTCGACGAGCTGCCCGATGTCGGGGCCGTCCGGGTCGCTCCTCCGCTCCTGAGGCCGGATACGGCTCTGCGTGCCGCCACCGACGGAGATTACCTGTTGGCGTATGCGCTCAACGCCGGGTACGCACGGGAGGTTGCGGCATGGCAGGCGCGCCATCCCGACGTTGCGGTACACTGCTACGTGCCTGGTGGCGGGGAGGGGCAGGACCTACCCGAACAGGTCGGTTTCCGTGTGCACGAACTGGACGACACGGCGTTCCTCGACCACCTTGCGGGTTGCCGGGCGTATGTCGGAACCGCAGGGTTCGAGTCGCTCTGCGAAGCGTTCCAGCTCGGAAAGCCCATTCTGGCGGTGCCGGTGGACGATCACTACGAACAGGCGTTCAATGCCGCTGATGTTCGGCGGGCAGGCCTCGCAACGACGGGGTCTTTTCGCGACCTGGACGCGTTCTGGGCCTCGCCTCCCGTACCCTCTCCGGAGCGCGTCGAATCGTTTCGGCGTTGGGTGTCCCGCGGGCCGGAGATCATTGTCGGCGCCGTGGAAGAAGCGGCTCGACGAGGAAGTCGCTGACGCGGAACACGGAGGACGATTCTTGCCCCATCCTGCCCAGTGAAGATCCAGGAGCTTTCCGGAAGGTCCGGCCTGCGGCGATTCGTCGCCGCACCGTGGGCCATCCTGGACAAGAGTGCCTACCCCGCCTGGATTCCGCCGCTTCGCATGAGCGTCCGGTCGATCCTGGATCCGAAGGCGAACCCGCTCTTCCGCGACGCGGAACGGGGCCTGTTCCTGGCGGAGGAGGCGGGTCGCCCGGTCGGCCGCGTGGCCGCCATCCTGAATCGTCGGGCCGCGGACGAGGGAAACGACCCGGGTTTCGTCGGCTTCTTCGAGTCGGTAGATGACCAGAATGTGGCGACGGCCCTGCTCGCGGCCGCCGAGGCATGGCTCGAGGAGCGCGGAAGCGCGCTCGTCACGGGACCCGTGAGTCCGTCCACGAACTACGAGGGAGGCATTCTCGTCGAGGGATTCGAGCATCCTCAGACGTTCATGACTCCGTGGAATCCTCCGTACTACGCGGATCTGTTCACCGGTGCCGGATACGAAAAGGGCGCCGATCTTCTGGCCTGGCACGTAGCCCTCGACAGCCTGGAGACCCGTCTGGTGCCGCGTCTGAGCCGATTGGGAGAGCGGATCCGCGGCAAGCTCGACCTCACCGTCGGTCCGATCGACTTCCGGGACTTCGACAGCGTCATGCACGGATGCTGGCAGGTCTACGGCGAATGCTGGAGGGAGCAGTGGGGCTTCGTGCCGCTCTCGTTCGAGGAGTGGCTCTTCATTGCCCACGAGCTCAAGCCGCTCATGGTCCCCGAAGGGTCGTTGGCCGTGTACTCCGAGGGCGAGATGGTCGCTTTCGGCCTCTTCCTGCCCGAGTACGGAAGGGCGATGGCCGCCGACCGGAGCGGCCGGCTCCTTCCGTTCAACTGGCTCCGGCTGTTGCGGGCGCGGCGACGTGCGCCGTGGTTTCGGATCATGCTGGCGGGTGTGCTGCCGCGGTTCCGGAGGATGGGGGGGCTGTCCCTGCTTCTCGAGGAGGCCTTCCGCCAGGCCGCCGATTTCGGCGTGCGCGACGTCGAGGCCTCGTGGGTCCTGGAGGACAACCACGACCTCAACGCTACCCTGGAGAGCCTGGGCGGAGAAGCCTACCGGGTCTGGCGTGTCTTCCAGAAGCGGATCTGAAGTTCACGGCGCCTTCGCTCCGAGGTGCTCCGGACCTTCGGGTCGTCAGGTCTTCGCCACGACCAGCGCTCCGTTCGTCCCTCCGAAGGCGAACGAGTTCGACAGCGCATACCGGAGCCCTTCGACCTCTCGTCCCACCTGCGGAACACAGTCGAGGGGACAGTCGGGATCGGGGTGGGTGAGGTTGGCGGTGGGCGGAATACGTCCCGTTCTCAGGGCCAGGACGGTCCAGATCGTCTCCAGCGCGCTCGTCGCTCCGACGAGGTGTCCGTGGGCACCCTTGGACGAGCTGACGGGGACCCGGCCGGCACGCTCGCCGAATACCGTCGAGATCGCCGTCCACTCCACCCTGTCCCCGGTCGGTGTGCCCGTGGCATGCGCATTCACGTACCCGATCTCACCGGGTGCGACCCTCGCGTCGGCCAGGGCCCGTCGCATGGCCAGGACCTGTCCGCGCTCGTCGGGCTCGGTGAGGCTCTGGGCGTCGCACGACATCCCGTAGCCGACCACTTCGGCGAGGGCCTCGCCGCCGCGGGCGGCCAACGCTTCTTCGCTTTCGAGTACCAGGATCGCGGCGCCCTCCCCGAGCACGAGACCGGTCCGCTCCGCGTCGAACGGTCTGCTGGATGCGGCAGGGCCTTCGGCATGCTCCTTCGCCAGCGCGCCCAATGCCATCCATGCCGCGACAGTGCCTTCGTTCAGCTGGGCCTCGGCACCGCCCGCGATCGCGGTTTCCAGATACCCGTCGCGGATCGCGCGGAACGCCTCCCCGATGGCGACGGCCGAGGACACGCACGCCACGGAGTACGTGAGCGACGGTCCCGTCAGGCCGAAGTGCATGCTCATGTGGGATGCCGGCCCGCTGGCCATGATCATGGGGGTGGTCGCGGGCCTCGAACGGCGTGGCGGCGTGGCGAAGTACGCCCGATAGTGGTCCTCGAGGGCCTCCGATCCGCCCAGGCCCGAGCCCACGTAGATGCCGGCCGCGCTTCCCCAGGGCCCACCCGGCTCGAGACCCGACGACGACAGGGCGGAGCCGGTCGCGAGCACCGCCATCTTCGCGGCACGCGCCATCAGCCGGGACTTGACGCGAGGGATGGTGGGGTCGGTCTCGAACTCCGCCGGGGCGACGATGGCGTCGCCTCCGGCCATGCCCGATCCCGAATCGACCCGGCGGACCGCCGACGCGCCCGAGTAGAGCTTCTCGAACGCCGTCTCGACCTCGTTGCCGAGAGGGGAGACGAGCCCCATCCCGCTGATGAAAACCCTTCGCGGCATCTCGCGTCTCAGGCCTGGTCGGCTCGGACGAGATCGTCGATGATGGCCGCCGCATCGCCGAGCGTTTCGAAGCTCGCTTGCTCGTCGGAGAGGACGATTCCGAACTCCCTCTCGATCTCCCGGACGAGCTCCGCCGCCGACAGCGAGTCGAGACCGAGGGAGGTGAGGGTGGACCCGGGGACGATCCTGTCTTCCTGCACGCCGAACTCGGTGACGAGGAGGTGAGATAGAAACTCGTAGGGGGTCAAAGCCAACCTCGGAGCGCAGTGGCGTGGACGTCGATAACCCGGTGTAATGTGGGCCCGTCGAAACGTCGCGTCATCCCCTCGGTCCGGGAAAGGCGGCCCATCGGCGCTCACAGCCAGCCGGCCTCGCGGTACCACTCGGCCGCTCGATGTGCTCCTTCGGCGAACGTTACCTCGGGCGTCCACCGGAGCGTCCGGCGAGCATCCGCACCGTCGCAGACCCAATGCGGGGCACGCAGCTCACGCGCCTTGTCCCTCGTGAGCATCACGGTGCGTCCGGAGATACGCCCGAACGCTTCCGTAGCCAAAGCGGCGGCGTACAGCACGACGCCCGGGATCGGGATGCGGACGCGCGCCCGGGTGCCCAGCGCGGCTTCGATGTGTCCGATGAGCGTCGCCAGCGTCTCCGGGACTCCGTCCTCCACGTCGAACGCCGACCCGCTCGCGACGTCGGCGTCGAGCGCCCGTACACACGCGTTCGCGCAGTCGGTCGCGTACACCATGCTCAGCACCGAATCGGGCGATCCGGTGAGGGGAAGGACACCCAGCTTGACGGCCCGGTAGAACGCGAGCGTCTCTCGATCGCGCGGTCCGTGGATCACAGGCGGGCGGACCACGACCGTCCGGATCCGTGCCGAGGCATCCCGCACCAGCCGCTCGGCTGCGAGCTTGCTGCGTCCGTAGGCCGTGAGCGGTGCGGGGGGCGCATCCTGAGGCCGAGGCCGTCCGTCGGCGCTCGGTCCGAGGGCCGCGAGCGACGACACGTGCACGAACCGCTCCAGGTCCGGAGCCGCAGTCCGGGCGGCGTCCAGGAGACGCTGGGTCCCCTCGGTGTTCACGCGCTCGAAGTCGTCCGGGCGCCTCGCCTTGACGAGGCCCGCCGCGTGAATGATCCCGCGCACACCGCGGGCCGCCTCCACGAGCGAGGCCGGGTCTCCGAGGCTTCCGTGTACGAGATCCACGCCGGCGAGCGACGAGAGGTGCCGCACGTCGCTGGTGGTCCGCACGAGCGCGCGCACCTCCACACCGCCAGAGGACAGGAGGTCGGCGATGTGGGACCCGAGGAAGCCGGAGCCTCCGGTCAGCAGCACGGGGCCGTTCATCAGATCAAGCCATGCTTCCTGCCCACGGCCTCGAAGGCCGCGAGGCCGCGGTCGAGGTGTGTACGCTCGTGCGTCGCCATGTAACTCGTCCGGATCAGGGCGCTTCCGGGAGCGACGCTATGGGAGACGAACGGGTTCGTGTAGATCGCGTGCTCCTCGAAGAGGTCCTGCCAGACGGCGAGGGTGCGATTGTCGTCGCCGACGTGGATGGGCACGACCGCGGTGCTCGTCGGGCCGATCTCGAAGCCCAGTCCCTTCAGCTCCCGGATCATGTACTCGTAGTTCTCCCGGAGCCGGTCGATGCGCCAGCGCTCCTCCCGCATGACCTCCAGGGCGGCCATCGCCGCGGCCACGGAGGACGGAGCCCCGCTCGCAGCGAACAGGAACGACGGCGCGTGGTGTCGGACGAAGTCGAGCACCGCCGAATCCCCCACGACGAAGCCGCCCACGCTCGCGAGCGCCTTGCTGAACGTCCCGCCGATCAGGTCCACATCCGACTCGAGCCCGAAGTGGTGGGCCGTGCCCCGGCCTTCCGGGCCGATCACGCCGAGGCCGTGGGCGTCGTCGATCATCGTGCGGGCTCCGTGCGCGCGCGCTGCCGGCACGAGCTCATCCAGCCTGGCGACCTCACCGTCGGCGCTGAACACCCCATCGACGAGGACGAGCGCGCTCTCGGCGTCTTGCAGCCTGGACAGGTGGCGCTCCAGGGATTCGGCGGAGTTGTGGCCGAAGCGCTCCATTCGCGCGCCGTTGGCCATCGCGAGCCGTACGCCGTCGTAGATCGAGGCGTGTACGCCCCGGTCGATCAGTGCGACGTCACCCGGGCCGAGCAGGGCGGAGCAAACGGCCAGATTGACCTGGTAGCCGGTCGTGAAGACCAGGGCCGATTCGCGCCCGTAGAAATCGGCCAGCCTCTCCTCCAGGTCGTAGTGGAGTCGCATGGTCCCGTTCACGAGGCGAGAGCCCGTCATGCTCGTCCCGAGATCGCGGACGGCGTCTCGGGCGGCCTCGCGGACCTTCGGATGCGTCGTCAGGCCCAGGTAGTTGTTGGACCCGAACATGACCACGCGGCGCCCATCGACGACGGCTTCGGGGCCGTCGTTCTTCTCGAAGGTGCGGAAGTAGGGATACAGACCGCGCTCGCGGGCTTCTTCTGCTACGCGGTATTCGCGGACCTTGCTCCATACGTCCCCGCTCACGCTCGCCTCCCGCTCCGTCGCATCTCTCAGACCGTCTCGGTCGCGAACTGCGCCTCGTGCAGCGCCGCGAACTCTCCGCCGGCGCTCAAGAGCTCGTCCCAGCCGCCGGCCTCGACGATGCGCCCGTGCTTGAGGACGAGAATCTGGTCGGCGTCGCGCAGCGTCGAAAGGCGATGGGCGACCACGAGCATCGTTCTGCCCCGGAATCTGCGATCGATCTCCTCGGCAACCCGCCTCTCGACGACGCTGTCCAGCGCGGATGTGGCCTCGTCCAGGATCAGGATCTCCGGCTTTCGGAGCAGGGCTCGCGCTATGGCGATGCGCTGGCGTTGTCCTCCGGAGAGCTGGACGCCGTGATCCCCGATGACCACGTCGAGCGGGCTCGGATGCTCTCGCAGGAACGGGCCGAGCTGCAGATCGGAGAGGAGCTCGAGGAGCGCGTCGTCGTCCGGTGGGTCGTGGAGACCGTACAGGAGATTCCCTCGGAGCGTACGGTTCAGGAGCCAGACGTCCTGGCTCACGATGGTCATGCGGCGATAGAGCGAGGAGAGCGAGAACTCGCGGATGTCGATGCCGTCCAGCAGCACCGTTCCCGGAGGACAGTCGTAGAAGCGGGCGATGAGGTCCGTGAGGGTGCTTTTGCCCGATCCGCTCTCTCCTACCACCCCGGTGAACGAGTCCGCAGGGATCTTCGCCGTGACGTTCTTCAAGACGGCTGTACCGTCGGCATAGGCGAAGGAGAGGCTCCGGACCTCGATGCCGTGCCGCAGGCCCGTGAAGACGCGTGTGCCCGACTCGACCCTGTATTTGTCCGTGTCGCTGAGCAGGCGGGCGAGCGCCCTGAGCTTGGGTCGCTGGTCGGCCAGCGCGCTGGCGAGGGCCCCGAACGACTTCATGTTCGGCATGGTCTGCTGGACCAGGACGAGGAAGACCGCGAGCTTGACCAGGTCTCCGGGAAGGTAGCTCGCGCTGGTGAGGATCACGACCGCCTGGGCCAGGATGATCGTGAGCAGGACGGAGATCTCTTCCACGGGCCATCGGAGCGCCATCAGGTTGCGCCGACGGGCGCCCACGCCTCTCAGGTCACCGAGGATCGCTCGGTAGGAGGCCCTCGCCTCCCGCTCCTGGTTGAAGGCCTTCACCAGCGGTACGGTGGCGAGGAGATCCAGCACCTGGCGCTTCGAGCGGATCTCCAGGTCGGCCCCTTCCTGAGCACGCCGCTCGATTGCTCTGGAGATGCGACCCGTGCCCAGGAGGATGCCCGGGAAGGCGATCGCGACCGTGATCGACAACGGAATGGACAGGGCGACCATGACCACGACCTTCGCGATCATGCTGAGGGCGTGCTTGAGGAACCCCTCGACGCTGTCCAGAAGGTCGACCACCGATTTCGACCAGCTCAGCTCCACGTCGAGGCGTCCAAGCGACTCGCGCTCGAAATACAGACGCCCGAACCCCAGGATACGGCCGAAGGTCTCCTCCTGGACGCCGGCGAAGTACGCCTCGTTCCTCGAGTTCGCGTAGACCGCCCGGCCGAGCTCGGACAGCACCTTGCCGACACGGCTCACGAGCGCCAGTCCCAGGATCGCGAGCACGAGATAGGCATCGCGTCGGGGAGACGAGGCCAGCGACGCCGGAAGGATCCGGGCGATCCAACCGAACACCTTCGATCCGTGCAGGAAGTCGAAGCTGTTTCCCGAGACCGCTCGACTCAGGGGAATGAGGAGCGAGAACGAGGCGCCCTCGAAGCCGGCCGCCAGGAATGCCAGGGCCACCGGAATCAAGATGTGCCTCGGCCGGGCCCCCACCACGCGAGCGTAGTGGCGGATGACGCGACGGATGTCGGCGTCGAGGAATCCTCGCGGAAGCAGCATCGCGTTACGGATCGCGCCCCGCTTCAGCGGAGCCGGAGGGTTCGGGCCGCGCGCATGAGTGTCCCTTCGCTCGTGAAGCGCTCCATCTCCTGGTGCAGGTGGGCGAGGGTGGACTTCGGGAGTCCCGCTCGGGCTCGCCGGACCCGGGCCGCCTCGAGCAGTGACTGAAAGATCGGATCCGGGAGGGGGCCCAGAAGGTGGAGGAAGGGCCGATCCGGATGCTCGAGATCGAGGTCGGCGAACTCGTTCGGCCAGAACATCGGCCCCGGCTCAGGGAAGGTCGCTACGTTCCGGCGGCCGCCCACGACGCCGAAGGCGATCTCGTCGCCCAGCCACGCTCCACGAAAGCGGTGCCAGCGGACGCGCGGACGGATCTCGTCGCGGAACGTCTCGAGACACTCCTCCATGAACGCGCGAGCTTCGGGGTTCCGGAAGGCGAAGAGCCCCGAGTTCGTCTTCAGGTACGCGTCGAGCTCGAAGGTCTTCATGAGTGCGCGAGTGGAGAATCCGTGGTGATCCCGGTCCTCCTCCGGACCGAGTCGCCCTCCCACCATCACCACGGTTGCCTCACGGAGGACGCGAAAGAGCCCGTCGGGGGGCGCCAGCACGAACGCATCGGCATCCAGGAAGATCGTTTCCCGGAAAGGACTCGCCTCCGCCGTACCGTATTTCCGTGCGCGACCCAGGCGGAATCGCTCCGGCAGAAGAACGACGCGGTCGAAGACGCCGCCGTACACCTGCCGAGCCACACGAGCCGCTTCCTCGTCCGCGACGAGCGCCACGGGAAGCTCGGTGTGCTCCTTGAGCGACAGCGCCATGTCCACTGCCAGCTCCAGGTACTGGCGGGGTCCCGTGGCCAGGGTCAGGTAGCCTCGATCGAGATCGCTCACGAACGGATCTTCAACGGTGGCGGAGAGAGCGCATGCACGGCGGGTCGGGTCAGGCGTGACGTTCCGAGGCGGTCCGACTAGTATAAGGCGACGACCCCCGCAGAGCACCGTTGGTCCGCCCGGCGCGACCGCGCCAGAGTCTTCGATGAACGCAGCCGCACGCCCACTTCTCAGCTTTGCTACGCCGATCATGATGATCGGTCTCTGCAGCGCCCGGAACGAGAGCAGCCTCCTCGCCGTCTCGCGCCAGATGTGCTCGTGAGGGGATCCCCGCCGCTCGCCCTCCACGGTGGCCGTCGCACGGCGGCTCGGACCACATGGATCGTTCTGGCCGTCGTTCAGCTTCTGGGTGCACGCGGTCTGGCGGCCCAGGCGGATGCAGGCAGGCGCTGCCCGAACGGCGTCGTCGGCCATGTCGAGATCGAGAACCACAACGTCTTTCCCAGGTCCGGCCACAACCCCTTCTTCCTCCGGTGGGCGTTCGCTGCGGCCGACTTCGTTCACGTCACGACGACCCGCTCCTTCATCCGCCGCGAGTTGCTGATTCACAAGGGCGATTGCTTCAATCCCTTTCTCGTGGCGGAGTCTCAGCGGATCCTGAACCGGTACAACTTCATCGACCAGGTCCGGATCGATACGTTCGAGACGGCTCCGGGCGTCAAGACGATCCGCGTCCAGACTCGCGACAGCTGGTCGACGGTCGTGGACGTGAACGCCACGTACGATGCGGGACACGTGAACCTGGAGCACGTCCAGTTGCTGGAGGGAAACTTCCTGGGGAACGGCATCACCGCGCAGGTCGACCATCATGCCTGGCGGGAGCGGCAGGACAACGGCTTCCGGATCTTCACCCCCCGTTTCTTCGGTACGACCGACGCGGAGCTCCGCGCGGGCAAGGCCAAGGCGGGCTCCTACTTCTTCCAGCAATTCAACCACGGGTTCGTCGGTGACGTGAGTCGCTTCGCCGCCTCCGAGCTGGTCGACCGCGGCGCCGGGTTCTACTCCTACGGGACCGGGGGGAATGGATCGCTCACGCAGGTCCTCATGCCCATGTTCCACGACCGTGAGGAGCTCGCCGCAGCCATCCGCCTGGGCGAGCCCACCCGCTCCTGGATCCTCGGGATGAGCCTGGAGCGCAATATCGTGCAGCCCCATGGCTCGCCCGAGCTGGTGCAGAACAACGACTTCGGGGGGGCGCAGCCGGGGCAGGCCGCGCTGCCGCCTTCGTTCGCCGCACAGACCGGAGCGCGTGGCGCGACCCGATTGGCCCTGCACGTCGGCGCGCGCCGCATCCGTTACCGCGACTACACCGGTATCGACGCGCTGAAAGAACGAGACATCGTCAAGCTCGGCTTCTTCGGGGGCGTCAGCATCGGACGCTCGCTGGGCATCGGCGTGCCCAGCGACGTGCCCGACGTCCATGACACGTACGGACGCCTCTACACGACGCTCCTGGCGCCGGTCGGGCGCTCGCTCGCCGGACTCATGCTGTCCGCCGAGGGTGGTCGGGCCAACGGAGGCTGGCACGATCTCCTGGCGCAGACGGCGCTGTACGGGTGGGGAAGAGGGTGGCTTCCGTGGCAGACGTTCTTCTTTTCCGCGACCGCGGGCGGTGGATGGAAGACCAACATTCCGTTCCAGCTCACCCTCGGGGGGCGCGACGGGGTACGCTCACTTCCCGACGACGCGGTGCCCGGCGGACAACGCCTCCTCCTGATCGCCGAGGATCGCTTCGTCTTTCCGTGGCCCGATTGGAGCGGCCTGGGGTTGGGTGCGACGGTCTTCATCGACGCGGGACGGACGTGGGCGGGAGACGTCCCTTTCGGTGTCAATTCCGGATGGTTGGGGAGTGCCGGGTTCGGGCTCCGCATCGCCGAGCCGGCGAACTCCCGTAACGTCTGGATTCCCGAGATCTCCTTCCCGCTCGGACGAGGCGGTCGGCCGATCTTCCGGATCACGTTCGAGATGAACCAGCTTCGTTTCGGCATCCGAACACCGCGCTGGAACCAAAGCCGCCGCTTCCAGCGCGGGCCCGGGACCTTCTGAGCGGCAAGGCCATGGCCGAGCCTGTGACCTTCGACGCCGTTCTGCCGCTGCACCCGCGTGACATGGGACGCGCACGCATTCTCGCGTCGACGTTACGCCGGTTCGTCGAGGGGATCGGCCGGATCTGGATCGTCACGCGGCCGGAGGCCGCTGACACCGCTTGCGACGTGTTCGCGCAGTGGTCGCCCAGAGCGCTCACGGATGCCGACGTCGTACCGGAGACGCGAAGCCTTCGGGCGAGGCTCCGAGCGAGAAGGTGGGGGGCGATGTTCGGCCACAACGTCCAGCAGATCGCCAAGCTGGAGGCGAGCCGGCGCGTTTCCACACCCTACTACCTCACGCTCGACGCGGACGTACTGGCGGTCAAGCGGACGACGACCGATTGGCTCTTCCCGGGTGGGCGTGCGCGGATCATACGCATGGCCGAGGATGGCCACCGGCGCTGGTACGAGACCTCCGCCACCCTCCTCGGACTTCCCCGGTCGAGGTGGAATCACGGAGTGACGCCCGTCATGCTCCACACGGCGTCCGTCCGCGCCCTGCTCGACTACCTGGAGGAGTCGGGAGGCCCGCCGCAGGCTCGTGGCGCGCGCGGTCCCGGGTGGCGCTCGGAGCTCCTGCGCAGACGTGGGTGGACGGAGTACTCGCTCTACCACACGTTCGTCGAGGCTCGAGGCTCCTTCGAAGAGCTTTACCATGCCGTCGAGCCCGGCGGATGGCTGGGCCCCAGCGTCTGGGGGGCCTCCGCCTGGGAGGGCTGGTCGGCCCACGACGCGTTTCTGGGGGCGGGCGATCACCGCTTCAGCGTGATCCAATCGACGGCGGGCATCAGCGCGGAGGCCGTGTACGAGCGCATCGCGCCGTACATGGGCACGGAGTCGTCGGATACTGCGCGTGGCAGCTGACGTTCCTGCCGCCCGCCACTACCAGAGATAGCGCAGCGTCACCTGCCCGAGCAGGTCGTTTCGGTTCGGTCCCGTGAAGTTGAAGCGAGTGACGTGCTCGTAGCCCAGGCGGATCGACGTCTCCAGGTGGTGCCACCCGTCGTACCTCGTGTAGTCTGCCACGAGTCGGCGGCGGATCTCCGGAGGGGCTCCGTAGGCCTTGTACCACTTGAAGTCCCACGGCCCTCCGCCGGGAATCAAGGCCCAGTAGTATTCGTCGGCGGAGTACCGCTCCCAGGCGGCCGTGACCCGGATACGTGACGTACGCCCCATCCAGTTGGCACGGGCCAGCACCTGCCATGCGTTCGGCCCGAGCGCGTTGCCCAGCACGCGCCCGTCGACCGTCTGTCCGGAAGTGAACTGGTGGTGCGTGTAGATCCGGGGGCCCGCCCGCACCCACTCCAGATCGAGACCCAGCCGCCCCTCCGGACCGAGGTTCGTCACCTTGGCGCCCGTCGTCCAGATGGCGTCGTTCCAGTAGCCCCGGGCGGGCTGCTGGAAGCGCCCCCGGTCGTCGGTTGTGGCGAAGTTCACGTACCAGGCGGCGTGGATCTGCGGCACGGACACGCGGAAGTCGGCGCCGGCCACCTTGTCGGAGATCTGGTAGTAGCCTCCGTTCTTCCAGAAGAAGAAGAGGTCGTAGAGCCGCTCGTAGAGGGTCGCTCTGGGCGACCCGTTTCCGCCCTGCATGTTCGTGTAATTGATGCCGAGCTCGAAGTAGCGGCTCGGGCGGGCGCTCAGCCGCATCATGATCTGCTTGGCGTACGGGACGTCCCGGTTCTTGCCCATGTCCGCGATCGCGATCGAAGCCTGCCAGAGGCCCAACGCGCTGAGCGCCCCGGGCAACCGCACGGGCCGGTCCGCGGACAGGCGGGCCATGTCGAGCCCTCGCGGGTTGACCGAGAGGAGCGGGCCCCCGTACACGCCGTAGCCCAACGTGACGCTGTTGCGTCCGATGTCGAAGGCGACGGGTCCGAACACCGCGCGCGCGTACGCGTCCACGATCTGAGCGGAGAGGTGGGTACCGGCCGAGCCGCTCGGGACGCCCAGGTAGACACGGGGGGTCACCTCTCCGGCGAGGTGACCTATCTGTACATCCAGGCCACCCTCGACGGCGGCGGTCAACCCGTCGTCCAGCACGCGCCCCTGGTTGTTCTGGAGCAGAGGGTTCAGCGACGCCTTGATGCTGTCGCCGCGCGAATGGCTCGTGATCGGTCGATACGGGCTGTTGGTTCCGACGACGTCGAAGCGGGCCGGCGCCAGGTGGACGTAGCGCGACGCCGGTGCCTGGTCGGCGAAACGCCGGGTCAGCCGCTCGAGCGCCTCGCGGATCGCGGGGGACTCGGGGTGATTCCCGACACGCCGTGTCGCTTCGGCCACGAAGCGGCGGAAAGCTGCGCGTGAATACGGCCGCTCCCCGACGATGATGTCCTGGACCAGACCCGCCGAGACCAGGAGGTCGAGATCCTGGTAGGCCGGGTCCAGCACCGCGACGTAGGGTGTGCTTTGCGCGGCCACCGGGCGGGCCCTGGAGGACATGAGGACGAGGAGGCCCAGCACCGAGGCGAGGGTGAGGCGCAGCATGTGGCTTAGGGCGTTGTGCGGATGTCGGAGGCGAGGGTCCATGCGTCACGAGTGCCCTGGAGGGATGGGTCCGGATCCACCGGACGCCGCGGCGAACGTGGAACTATATCCGACGAGGTTCCGAGCGGCAAAGAACGGGGCGGGCCAGCCCGCTATTCCGAGGCGGGCTCCTGACTCGTCCAGAAGCGGGGCAGGATCCGGACGAGGCCCGCGCCGCTGATCACGAACACCACCGTCCACATCACGGCCTGGGGAATTCTGTCGTACAGATAGCTTCCCGTGCCGAACAGGGCCGAATAGACGAACGTGATGCCCAGCACCCAGCCCAGCATCGCGAGCGGGAGGGAGTCGGGTGAGGGCTCCAGGCCCGCCTCGTCCCGGATGACCTTCCAGCCGGGTCCCGCCGGCCGTACCAGCCGGTAGAACGAGACGAGGCGCTCTCGCGAGACGGGCGCCGTCAGGTACGTGACCACCAGCCACACGACCGTCGTGCTCGCCACGGTCGCCACGAGGGAGACGGACGTATCGACCGGGTGGCCGAGCTTGCCCGCGACGAAGAAGGCGAGGGCCACGAGGAACGAGCTCACCATGGCGGCGATCTCGCTCCACGCGTTGAGCCGCCACCAGAACCAGCGCAGCAGGTAGATGAGCCCCGTGCCCGCGCCGACGGAGAGCATCAGGTCGAACGCTTCCTTGGCGGTGCTGAGCACCGTCGTCAGCAGGGCCGCGGCGACCATCAGGCACGCCGTGACGAGCCGGCCCACCAGCACGTAATGCTTCTCCTGCCGGCCCTTCACGAGGAAGCGCCGGTAGAAGTCGTGAACCAGGTACGACGTGCCCCAGTTGAGGTGGGTCGACAGCGTCGAGACGTACGCGGCGAGCATGCCCGCCACCATGAGCCCGAGCAGGCCCGAAGGCAGGAACTTGAGCATGGCCGGATAGGCCATGTCGGGTCCGATCAGCTTCGGATCCACGTAGGGGAAGGCATGGGCGATGTCGGACAGGTGCGGGAAGACCAGCATCGACGACAGCGCCACGATGATCCAGGGCCACGGCCGGAGGGCGTAGTGCGCGACGTTGAACAGGAGCGTGCCACCGAGCGCGTCCTTCTCCGACTTCGACGCGAGCATGCGCTGCGCGATGTAGCTGCCGCCCCCGGGCTCCGAGCCCGGATACCAGACGGACCACCACTGGATCGTGATCGGGATGATGAGCACCGCGGCCGCGAGCTTCCAGTCACCGAAGTTGGGCAGAAGGTCGAGGGTCTTCGGCCCGAGCTTCGTCACGAGGCCGGAGAGACCGCCCACCTGCGGTTGCCTGAGCGAGTAGATGGCGACCGCGAACGCGCCGGTCATCGCGATGCCGAACTGGAAGAAGTCGGTGACCAGCACGCCCCACAGGCCCGACGTCGCGGCGAACGCGATGTTGATGACCGAGCAGAAGACGAGCGTCTTCATCATCGGCCAGCCGAGGACGACGTTGGCGATCTTCACGGCGGCCAGGTTCACGGACGCCATGATGACGCAGTTGAACAGGAGCCCGAGGTAGACGGCACGGAAGCCACGCACGAACGAAGCGGGCTTGCCCGAATAGCGGATCTCGTAGAACTCGAGGTCGGTGAGCACGCGCGAGCGCCGCCACAGCCGCGCGTAGAAGAACACCGTCATCATTCCGGTGAGCAGGAACGACCACCAGAGCCAGTTGTCGGCCACACCGTTCTCGCGCACCATGTTGGTGACGAGGTTCGGCGTGTCGGTGCTGAACGTGGTGGCCACCATCGAGACGCCCACCAGCCACCACGGCGCGGCACGGCCCGAGGTGAAGAACTCCGCCGTGCTCGTGCCCGCACGCTTGGCCAGCAGGATCGCCGGCAGGAACGAGAGTACGATCGAGACGAGGACGACGATCCAGTCGAGCGACGTCAGGTGCATGGAGCTCGTGGGTGGGGTGGAAGCGCGTACCAGAGAGCGCAGCCAACTTGGCCCGTGGAGGGCGATCAGGCCATAGGGGCGTGCGTCCGTCTACGGAGCACTGCGGCGACGCGGCCCGGGCTACCGCCGGATGTGCGTCCCTCTGGTGCCTTCCAGCGCCTCGTGCAGCCGCTCGATCGAGGTAATGACGACCTCGTCGCCGCCGTGCTCCAGAAACGTCACGGCCGCCTCGATCTTCGGCCCCATCGAGCCCGGCGGGAACTGCCCGTCGCGCAGCGCCAGGATCTCGTCCACGCGCACGTCGCGGAGCGGCCGCTCTCGCGGCGTGCCGAAGTCGAGGCACACCTCGGGCACGTCCGTGATGATGAAGAGCTCGTGCGCGCCGATGTCACGGGCGAGGATCGCCGCCGCACGGTCTTTGTCCACGACGGCGTCGATGCCCTCGTAGTCCCCGTGCTCGTCGATGTAGACGGGGATGCCGCCGCCTCCGGCCGCGATCACGACCGTCCCGGCCTCCACGAGCTGGCGGATCGGCCGGTGGTTCACGATCTCCAGCGGCATCGGTGAAGGAACCACGCGACGCCATCCGCCGCGTGCGTCGTCGCGGCGCATGACCCAGCCGTCCCGCTCCTGGAGGTGTCGGGCCTCGTCTCCGTCGTAGAACTGCCCGACGTATTTGGTGGGATTGGCGACGGAGGGGTCGTCCCGGTCGACGAGCACCTGCGTGACCACCGTGACGACGTCCCTGGCGATCCCTTCCCGCCGGAACCGGTTCTGCAGGGACTGCTCGATCATGTAGCCCATGCCGCCCTCGGTATCGGCCACGCAGATGCCGAGCGGGAGGATGGGCGCCTTACCCCGCGCGAGCTCGACCCGCAGGAGGGCATTCCCCACCTGCGGGCCGTTCCCGTGCGTGATGGCGAGGTTGTAGCCCTCGTCGATCAGGTGGACGATCGACTCGAGGCTGTCCCTCGTGCGCCTGAACTGATTGGCGATCGTATCCGGTTGGCCCCTCGGGGAGATGGCATTCCCCCCGAGGGCCACCACGGCCGTCTTCGCGGACATGTCACGAGACCGCGGCCTCGAGCGCCTCGTGCGAAGCGGGTGCCGAAGCCTTCCGGAGCACCGGCTCGAGGACGTCGCGGAGGTCCGGCTGTCCGATCTCCTGCAGGTCGTACGTCACCCGGACCGACGGGTGGCGGATGTCGATGATCCGGCGCAGGTCGATCGGCGTTCCGATCACCACGACGTCGCAATCCGCGCGGTTGATCGTGGCCTCCAGATCCTTCACCTGCTCGTCGCCGTAGCCCATGGCCGGCAGCAGGGTGCCGATGTCGGGATAGCGCTCGAACGTGCGCGTGATCTTTCCGGTCGTGAAGGGGCGCGGATCGACCAGCTCGGATGCCCCCAGCTTCTCGGCCGCGACCACGCCGGCGCCGTACTTCATGCCGCCGTGCGTCAGCGTCGGTCCGTCCTCGACCACCAGGGCACGCTTGCCCGTGACGAGCGACGAATCCTCGACCGTGATCGGACTGGCCGCCTCGATGACGATGGCCTGCGGATTGAGTTTTCTGATACTGTTACGAATATGATCGACTTTGGTGCGATCGGCAGTGTCGACTTTATTGATGACAATGACGTCCGCCAGTCGGAAATTCGTCTCGCCCGGATAGTAGGTGTCCTCGTGCCCGGCCCTGTGCGGGTCGGCCACGGTGATCATGAGGTCCGGCCGGTAGAACGGCGTGTCGTTGTTGCCGCCGTCCCACAGGATGACGTCGGCCTCCTTCTCCGCCTCGCGCAGGATGGCTTCGTAGTCCACGCCGGCGTACACGATCGTGCCGCGCACGATGTGCGGCTCGTACTCCTCCATCTCCTCGATGGTGCAGTTCTGCGCGGCCAGGTCGTCGATGGTGGCGAACCGCTGGACCGCCTGCTTCACGAGGTCCCCGTACGGCATGGGATGGCGGATGGCGGCCACCTTCAGGCCCGCCTCCGTAAGGATCTCCGCGACACGGCGTGTCGTCTGGCTCTTGCCGCTACCCGTGCGGACCGCGCACACCGCCACGACCGGCTTCGTGCTCTTCAGCAGCGTCCGCTCTGCGCCCATGAGGCGGAAGTCCGGACCGAGCGCGTTCACCTTCGCGCCCACGTGCATGACGTACTCGTGGGGCACGTCGCTGTATGCGAAGACGACTTCGTCCACGTGGTGCTCGGCGATCAGCTCCCCGAGCCTGGTCTCGGGCTCGATCGGGATACCGTCGGGGTAGAGCGACCCGGCGAGCTCAGCCGGGTATTTCCGGCCGTCGATGTCGGGAATCTGGGTCGCGGTGAACGCGACGACCTCGTAGTCGGGGTTGTCGCGATAGAAGGTGTTGAAGTTGTGGAAGTCGCGGCCCGCGGCTCCCATGATGAGCACCCTGGACTTGGGCATGATTCGCCTCCACGGCGGTTCTGACCGGACTGTACGGCCGGTCTATCGCGGAGGGTCGATCATAGAGTAGCGGAAGCGAGCGCTATTTTCTAGATAGTGATTTTTATAATGGGGCACGGGATTTATATTCGGACGCCCGGTGCGCTCCGCTACCGGCCCAGCGTGCTGGTCGCGACCAGGGGATTGCGTAGCGGCTCGCCGTTTCTGAGGACGACGTAGGCCTCCATGGCGTAGTACGCGGGCAGCCCGAGCTGCTCCAGGAGGCGTGCGGTGCCGATGTTGCGCTCCTCCACGCGCTGCCAGAACTCGCGCTCGTCGGGGCCGGGGAAGGGGGCGGTGTCCTTCTGCGACTGGTGCTTGAAGATCGCCTGGATCTTGAGGCGTAGCTCCTCGCTCGACATCGGCACCAGCACGCTCGCCTCGTCCACACCCCACTCTTCCCATGCGCCGCGGTAGAGCCAGATCTCGGGCTCCGGGCCCTCGTAGGTCTCCATCGCCTGCTGGACGGCCTCGAGGCACATCCGGTGGGTCCCGTGGGGGTCGGAGAGGTCCCCGGCCGCGAACACGATGTCGGGAGAGACTTCTTCGACGACCTCGCGTGTGAGGCGCACGTCCTCCTGGGCGATCGGATCCTTGCGTACCAGGCCCGTCCGGTAGAACGGGAGATTCAGGAAGCGAGCCCGGTCGCGCTGGATCCCGACGGCCTCGAGCGCCGAGACGGCTTCCGTCTCGCGGATGACGCGCTTGAGCTCCTGGACGTCCGGCGTGTCCGCGGAGCCCGGGACCTTGCGCTCCAGGCTCTCGTGCACCGTCCGGTCGAGCGTCGCCATCCCCGGCATGTCCAGCTCGAACGTGCGGGCCACGCGGCGGATCATGTCGAGATACCGCCGCACGTCGTGGTCGAAGACCGCGATGTTGCCCGAGGTCTGGTAGGCGACCGTGATCTCGTTGTCGTTCTCGACGAGCTTCCTCAGGATCCCGCCCATCGAGATGACGTCGTCGTCCGGAGGGGGGGAGAACACGAGGACGCGCCGGCCCTGGGGCAGCTTGCTCTTCCCGTGGATCTTGGAGACCAGCGCGTTGAAGGCATTGCCGTTCATCGGAGGGGCGGAGCCGTACCGCGCCACGAGCGACGCCAGGTGATTGTCGCGGTAGTCCTGCGTCTCCAGGCGCAGGATCGATTTGCCCGTGTGCCGGCTGAGCCAGAGCACGGCGCGCATCTCCAGGGCCTCCGTCCAGGTCACCTCTCCGGTGATCCAGGGCGTCTCGATGCGCGTCAGGCGCGCCGCGGCGGCCATGTCGAGATAGAACGTGACGTTCGAGTGGTCCTGCAGATAGGTCGCCGGCACGTCGGGATGTGCCGGCCCTTCGACCGCGCGCTTCACGATCGGCGCCTTGTGCTCGCCGGTCGCGATCAGCGCGATCTCGCGAGCCTCCAGAATCGTCCCGATGCCCATGGTGACGGCCCGGAACGGAACGTTCGGCTCGCCGAAGAAGTCGGAGGCGGCGTCCTTGCGCGTGAGCGAATCGAGGAAGACCATGCGTGTCCGCGATCCCCGGCCCGCGCCCGGCTCGTTGAAGCCGATGTGTCCCGTGCGCCCGATGCCGAGGATCTGGAAGTCGATGCCGCCGGCCTCAGCGATCGCGCGCTCGTACGCCGCGCAGTGGGACTCCGTCTCGTCGGGGCCGAGGTCACCACGCGGGATATGCACGTTCTCCGGTGGCACGTTCACGTGGTCGAAGAAGTTCTCGTGCATGAACCGGTGGTAGCTCTGCAGGCTCCCCGGATCCATCGGCACGTACTCGTCGAGGTTGAACGTCACGACCTGGGAGAAGTCGAGCCCCTCGTCGCGGTGCATGCGGATCAGCTCGCGGTAGACTCCGAGCGGCGTCGACCCCGTGGCCAGGCCCAGCACCGCGGCTTCTCCCGACGCGTTCTTTCCGCGAACGATCGTCGCGATGCGGCGCGCCACGGAGCGAGCCACCTCCTCGTGGCGCTCCGCGATGGAGACCGCGACCCGCTCCAGTCCGTCGCTCACGAGGCTCCTCCCGGCGAAGGCTTCCCAATGTTCATGATAGAGCGGAGCGCCTGCATGTGCTCGCGGCTCGACGGGGCGCTCCACGTGGAGTCGAGCACGCCATACCCCTCGACCGCTCCGAACGTGCGTTTGGCTCCGGTGGTCTGGGTGCCGTTGATCGCCCAGTACGACCAATCGACCGAGTGGGCGCGGATGTAGCGCGTCAGATCGGTGAACCAGGAGCCGTACGCCTTCGGGTCGTCGCTGTGGACGCAGCCGGGCCGCGTGTAGCAGGTGCCGAACTCGCCGATCCAGAGCGGTCGGGGCCGGGGACCCGTGACCAGGTAGCCCCAGTGGGGGGTGATCTTGCTCACCCACTCGTCGTAGCTCGCGTGCGGCTCGAACCAGGCATAGTCGTGCGCTTCGTACACGACGCGATCCGGCACGTCGAGGGTGACGGGCAGGCTGTCGACACCGGAGAGGTTCGAAGCATACGCCACGCCTTCCACGATCACGAGCAGATTCGGGTTCACGCCCAGAACCGCGTTGCCTCCCCGCTCCGCCGCGGCGTGCCAGTCGGTCGCGGGGGGGCCGCCCCACGTCGCGCGGATGCGCGGCTCGTTGCGCAGGTCCACGCCGACGACGAGCGGGTCGTGTCGGTAGCGGCGTGCCATCGCCTTCCAGTCGGCGATCCAGCTCGACTCGGGATACCGTGCGTTGTACCAGAGCTCGTTGCCGTCGCGGCCGCAGCACCACTCGGCGTCGCTGTTGTGATTGTCCAGGATGACCATGACACCGCGCCCCGTCAGCGCCGCCACGACGCGGTCGAGGACGTCCAGCGCGTGGAGGCCCTCCAGCGCGGGGTTCGCCGTGAGCGCGCGAGCGGGGACCACCGGGTCGTGCTCGACGAGCTCGTTCGACCACGGAAGCCGGACGGCGTTGAAGCCGAGGCTGCGGATCTCCTGGGCGATCGAATCCAGCGGCCGCGTCTGGAGGCCGCCGACCACGAAGTCCTTCGACTCGGCGCCGTACCAGCTGACGGCCTGTAGCTGGACCCTTCGGCCCTGCCGGTCGACGATGAAGCGGCCGCGGGTGTGGAGGGGAGGGGAGGGTGGTGCGAGCGGCCCGCCACCTGTCGAAGCCGCCGGCGTCGGACCGGCCGGATGTCGTGCGCTGGGGCCTGCACAGGCACCCGCAACGAGCGTGAGAACGGCGCCGAGCACGAGCGACGCGACGAGACCCGAGGAGCGTGGAGGGACGTTCATCCGTTGAGGATGATCGGGGCGTCCTCCCTCGTCAAACGGAGAAGGGCTCCGGTCGGACGTTACGCCGCCGGAGCCCCTCCGTCTCACCAGCCGCTTCGGTCGTCGTCAGTCGCCGGCCTCCGGCACGGCACCCTCGTCGGCGGCCCCGAACGGACGGTCGTGCGCCGGCCCGCCCGTCTCTCCGCCACGACCGAACCGACGGTCGTACTCCGCCCGGTGCTCCTCCCTGAGGCGCTCGAGGCTGATCTTGCCCGTGAACATCGCCGTGTCCAGCGGGAAGATCTCCGGCCTGAGGATCACGCTCCACGTGTGCCAGAGGAGGACGACCAGGACGGCGAACGTGGCCTCGAATCCGTGGACGGTGCGCGCGGCCGCCAAGACGATCCCGGGGAGGTAGTGCGTGATGACCTGGGGCCACACCAGCGAGACGCCGGTGACGCTCATGATGATCCCGCCCAGGAAGAGGCCCCAGTACTCGAACTTCTCGGCGAAGTCGAACCGTCCGATCCGCGGTGCCGGCGTGCCCTTGAGTCGGTGCCAGAGCATCTGGAGCGCATCTCGGAGGTCATGGGGCCTCGGCACCATGTCGGGGATCTTCTTGTTCCGCATCGCCGCGCTGGCGCTACCCACGATATGGAGCAGCAGGAGGGCTACGAACGTGAAGCCCGCCACGCGATGGATGTAGCGCGTGCTGCCGATGCCGCCGAAGAAGTCGATGATCGCGTGGCTGATGTGCCCGTTGGGCTGCTTCTGCGGTAGCCCCGTGACTGCCAGGAGCACGAAGGTGATGCCGGCACCCCAGTGCTCCAGGCGCTCCATCACGTTGAAGCGCGGCACCATCTCGTTGGACTCGCCCTCGATCCTGTGACCGAAGAGGCGGCCGGGGAGCGCCCGGAGCGCCTCCCGGAGGTGGGCGCCCTGGCGTCTCTGGTGCCGTAGCTCGAAGGCGATGTGGAGTGCCAGGCCGATCAGCACGGTCGGGATCATCAGGAAGTAGAAGACCCTGACGAGCCAGATGACGATCTGGTTCCTGGCGGTGACCGGGGCGTGCCCGAGCCATGCGCTGGCGAGCTTGGGGTCTCCCTTCTTGTGGCACCGCAGGCACACCTGCGCGACGGCCTTCTTCCCGCTCCACCCCACGGCGTGCGGGCCGTGGCAGTCCTCGCAGGTCAGCACGTCGGGCGCCTGCTTGGCGTCCGGGTTGTCGGCCAGGAAGAGCAGCGTGGCGCCGTGGTAGTCCTTCTCGTACGACGCTACGGCGTTCACGGGAAGGCCGTATTTCTTCGTCAGCTTCGGGTCGGAGTGGCACTCGATGCAGTGCTTGGTGGCTTCGAGCCGTACCGACGTCTGGACGGTTCCCGGGTCCTGGTGTGGTGGGTGGCACGTGATGCAGGTCGGCAGGTCGGGGTTCGGGTCACCCTTCTTGAGCCCCGCCGCATGGCCGCCGAACTCGTAGTCGGCCATGGCCTTCTTGTGGCACACCGCACACCGGTACGAAATGGCCGGGCCGGCCTTCACGCCTGGCGGGTCGGTGGCGATGGAGTGGCATTCCGTGCAGGTCGGGACCGTTCCCTCCTTCACCTCGGTGTGCGTGGCGTGCCCCTCGTGGCACTTCGCGCACAGCTCCGAGCGTTGCTCCGTCGTCTCGCCCTTCAGCGACGGTCCGTCGACCGCGTGGCACTGCGTGCAAAGTGCGTGGCCGTCCTCACCCTTCTGGTGAGTGGGGTGCGGCTGATGGCACGTCGTGCATCGGTCGGACGGGGTGGTGCCGGCAGACTTCGCGGCATCGACCGCGTGCAGCGTGTGACACTGCGTGCAGACCGGACCGTTCTGGACGTCCGCGTGCAGCACGTGCCGTTTCTCGTGACACGTCGTGCACCGCGCGGAGATGTTCGCCCCCGCGTCCGCGACGTTGGGGGGATCGTCGTGGATGGAGTGGCACGTCGTGCACGTGGGCGCTCCCTTGCCCGTGTGCCCGAGATGCTCGGGCGACAGCTTCGTATGGCAGGAGGCGCAGACGCTGTCACGTTCAGCCACCACCGTCGCGGAATCGTTGCTGAACCCGATGTGGTGGCACGACAGGCACCCGACGGTGTCTCCGTGCTCGAAGTGCTCGAAGCGCGCCAGGTCCAGATTCTCATGGCACGAGGCGCATACGGTTCGTACCTGATCGGCGGTCTGGCCGGCCACGGGGGCCGCGCTCGTCCCGAGGGCGAGCGCGACCAGAATCCCGAGGAGCTTCACGGCCGTTCCGTCCGCGTGCGTATCCATCCTCTTCGATATCCTGACTCAGCCCCGCGGGGCTGAAACGGCGTCCACGAGGGCGCGTCCGACGTACCACATCAGGCCGACGAAGCCGATGACCGGCAGGAAGATCACGAAGGTCAGGCCCATGATCGGCGCGGCCACGAGGCCTCCCACGATCTCGGCCCATTCCCGGAGCTTGCTCTTCTCACGGGTCTTCGCCGGCTGGGCGGCTTCGACCACCTCCTCGACCACCGCTTCGGCGACCTCGGGCTCTTCCTCCTGCACCGGGTCGAGGTCGACGAGCTTGAGATGCGTCGCCGCCGTCACCACGGCCGCGAGCGTATCGGGGCTGATCGGCTTGTTGAGATACTCGAACGCACCGAGATCCCTGACGCGCCGCTCCACCTCTTCCGTGCCGTACCCGGTCAGCATGATGAACCGGGTGTCCGGCTGTTCCTCCCGCAGCCAGGCCAGGAGCTCGACCCCGTCGATCGTCGGCATCCGAAGGTCGGACACGACCACGTCGACCGGGTGGTCCCTCAGCTCCGAGATGGCTACGGCTCCGTCCGTTGCGGTGCTGACGTCGAATCCCTGCTCCGACAGGAACCGGTTCCAGCTGACCCGGACCGCCTCCTCATCGTCGACGAACATCACCCTGTTCTTGATGGCGTTCATGGCTTCAGGCCTCCTCTCGGCGCGAGCCGACGATCCAACCCGTCTGCTCGCGCATCCGGTTCAAGACCGAGATCAGCTGATCCAGGTGCTCCTCCTGCGGCTCCGTCAGAAACAGCGCGACGCCGCAGGCGGTCAGATACTCGGCGATGGGGAGGGGCGGTGTCCCCTCCATCACCGCGAGCTTCTGCATGCCGGGGTACTCGACGCTCATCCGGCCCAGCAGCGAGAGCATCACGCCCTTCGGCTGCTGCTCCGAGTGAAGGACGAGCACGGAGACGGACGACAACGGCTGCTCGCGGATGAGCTCCTCGAGACTCGTGTACCACGCGACCTTGCGGTCCGGTGGTGCGAGCCTGGCGGCCAACGAGGCCGCGCGCTCGGAGTCCGCCAGCAAGACTGTCGACGACACCGTCACATCCTCCTCCGGCCCAGGGGGGCCGATCCCGCCGGTCGAGCCCTCATTGGCTCCCGGCACTTACGAGAAAGGCAAGGGGCGTGCCGTTTGTGACGAAAAGTGCAAGATTCTCGTAAGTCGTTTAGCCACAGGGTCTTGGAGTGTGGCAGTCGGCGCTTCTTCCGGTCCTGGATCCAGCGAACCGTATGCGCAGCGCATACAGTGTCGGGGCGAGCCTGAACGACCACCCCGGAGTGGAGGTCTGTAACTTCAACAATGACAAGGAGATAGGGCGTGCGTATGTGCCCTGTATACGGTGTATTATGTTGCCATACACCGGGGAAAGGCCTACTCCGACAACGACTCCGGTCCATCCGGTCCATCCGGGCCGTCCTCTTCCGAGCTCTGCGGGCCGGTGATGCCGTGCTTGCGCATGAGGGCGTGCAGGTTCGGTCGCTTCATGCCGACGGCTTCCGCGGCGTGGGTCACGTTCCACTCCGCGCTCTGGAGGGCCTTGAGAACGAACAGCTTCTCCACCCGCTCCACGGCTTCTTCGCGGAGCTCCTTCTTGCGGGCGGCGAGCGCGCGGGCATCCTGGGGCACGTCGTCCCATTCGGCCGAGGAGGCATGCCCCATCATCGTGGGGATCGCCTCGAGGTCGATCGCGCGGTTCTCGGCCAGCAGAACGGCTCGCTCCATGGCGTGCTCGAGCTCTCGGACGTTGCCCGGCCAGTCGTGGGCTTCCAGGGCCGCCATCGCCCGGGGTGTGATCCCGTCGATCTCCTTCTTGAACTGCTGCGCGAACCGCTTGACGAAGTGGTGTGCGAGGAGCGGGATCTCCTCGCGGCGCTCGCGCAGCGGCGGGATCCGGATCGTGAAGACGCTCAGCCGATAGAAGAGGTCTTCCCGGAACGAGCCCTCCTCGACCATCTCCTGGAGGTCGCGGTTCGTGGCCGCAATCAGACGTACGTCCACGGAAACGGACTTGTCCGCGCCGACCGGGCGGATCTCACGCTCCTGGATGAGGCGCAGGAGGCTCCCCTGCACGGAGGGAGGCATCGTGCTGATCTCGTCCAGGAAGAGCGTTCCGCCGCGAGCGGTCTCCGCGAGGCCCTTTCGGTCGCGTACGGCGCCGGTGAACGCACCGCGCACGTGTCCGAAGATCTCCGACTCCAGCAGCGTATCGCTGAGCGACGCGCAGTCGGCCACGACGAAGGCGGCGTCTCTGCGGGAGCTGTTGTAGTGGACGGCGCGGGCGATGAGGTCCTTGCCCGTTCCCGTCTCACCGGTGATGAGGACGGTGCTGCTGGTGGGCGCTACCTTCGCGACGAGCTGCATGACCCGCCGCATCCCGGTCGAAGAGCAGATGACGTTGCCGATGCTGTAGCGCGTTTCCAGCTCGGAGCGCAGGCGCTGGGTGAGATCGACGAGCTGCTTGCGCTCGAGCGCCCGCGCCACGGCCACCAGGAGCTGCGGAGGACTCACCGGCTTTTCGAGGTAGTCGAACGCGCCCAGCTTGATGGCTTCCACGGCCGTCTCGATCGTGGCGTAGCCGGTGACGATGATGACTTCGGTCTCCGGGGAGGCATCGCTCACCCGGCGCAGGATCTCGATGCCGTCGACCTCGGGCATCTTGATATCCAGCAGGAGCAGGTCGAAGACCTCCTTCTTGACGAGGTCCAGCGCCTCACGCGACGAGGTGGTCGTCGTGACCTGGTAGCCCTCGGGCACGAGCACGCGGCGGATGCTCTCGCAGACCACCGCCTCGTCGTCGACCGCCAGCACCCGAGGGGGCGCCGTCCACTTGCTCTCGTCACTCATGCGCTTTCCATCGCTTCGACCGGTTCGGAGACAGGAAGGAGGACGGTGAAGACCGTGCCGGTCTTCCCGTCGCTTTCCACCAGGATCGTGCCGCGATAACCGCGGATCAGTCCCTGCGAGACAGAGAGTCCCAGGCCGGACCCCTGTCCCACGGGCTTGGTGGTGAAGAAGGGGTCGAAGACCTTCGGGAGGTCTTCCGGACGGATGCCTACGCCGGTGTCCCGGAAGGTCACCCGGACCAGCTCCGTGCCCGTGTGCGGAGGCAGGTTGGCGTTGGTGTAGGCGGAACGCGGCACGGTATCCGTCTCGACGGTCAGATCTCCGCCTTCCGGCATCGCCTGGACCGCATTCATCATCAGATTGACGAAGACCTGCATGAGCTGCCCCGGCTGCGCCTCGACCTCGGGAAGATCGTCGGGCACCGAGATGGTGAGATGCACGTCCGCGTTCTGGATCTCAACCTTGAGGAGCTCCTCCGCCCCCCCCAACACCTCGGAAACGCTGCATGGCTCGGTGACCGGAGCCTCTTCCTGCTTGCGCGAGTAGTCGAGGAGCTGGCGTATGATGGCGGCAGATCGGTTGGCCTGCTGTTCGATCATGCGCAGATCCTCGTGTGCCTGGGAGTCCGGCGGGACGGCCCTCTGCACGAGGTGACTGTAGGTGAGGATCGCCATCAGGGGGCTGTTCAGCTCGTGCGCGATACCCGCGGCCACCAGGCCCACGGACGAGAGCTTCTCGGCGCGCACGACCTGAAACTGTGCCTCACGCAGCTCGGCCGCCTTTTCGGAAACCCGCTGCTCGAGCGTTCCGACCCACTCCTCGAGGTGTCGGTTGGAGCTGTTGAGGCTCTCCACCGCCTCGTTGAACGCACCGGCCAGAATGCCGATCTCCCGTGCGGCCCCTCGTGGGACCTGGACCGTCGGGTCTCCCTCGACCACGCGTCGCGTTGCGCTCACCATCCGGTTGATCGGCTTGCGAACGCTGCCCCAGATGATGAGGAACAGCGCGGCCGTGATCAGAACGACCGCGACCCCGGAGAAGAGAAGCGCGCCCCGGGTGGATGCGGCGAGGCGGGATTCGGCCGAGTCCAGCGACATCGAGACGTCGAGCACGCCCAGCACGCTCTGCGCGGCGGGCGAAGCGTGGCATTTCGCCCCCTGGCACCCCGGTTGGTTCCGGATGACGTGGATCGTCGAAAGGATGCGGTGGCCCGAGGCGTCCGTGAAGATCCTGGAGCGCTGGGCGGGGTCGTCGAGCACGGTCTCCGGCTTCGTGCTCGAATGACACGAAACACACGGCTGGACCACCTTGTCGACGATGCGCCCTTCCTCGCCGGGGCGCGACGAGTAGGTGATCCGCCCTTCCTTGTTGAAGAGGCGGATGCCCTCCACCCCCTCGTGATTGCCCACGGCCTCCATCATCTGACGGACGCCCTGGCGGTGGTTGAGGCGCATGTCGCTGTCGATGCTCTGGCCGATGGCGCCGGCGATGCTCTCGGAGCTGCGCACGACCTCGGAGAGGACCTGCTCCCGCTGCGAGCGGATGAGCATGGCCGACAAGACGCCCATGCTGACCAGCGCGAAGAACCCGGCGGGGAAGGCGATGCGGGTGCTGAGAGTCCTCAGGGGCAAGCTGACACCGCTTGCTAAGGCCTAGGGAGGGCCTCAATTAGCTGCTTTGAGCGTGACCTAAAGCGGGGACCTTGTCAACCCCGAAAATTCCCTCTTGAAGCGCTGCCTTTCGACGCGAGCTCAGGGGGTTGCCCCGCCTCCCCGAAGGACGCGCTTGTAGGCCACCAGATGCGCCAGCGCGTCCGCTTCTCGACCGACCTTCTCGTACAGCATGGAGAGGTTGAAGTGGGCGGCTGCAAGGTCCGGGTCGAGCCGCAGCGCAGCCTCGTACGCATCGGTTGCGCCGGCCCGGTGACCCTGGTCTTCGAGCGCCACGCCGAGGTTGTAGAACGCCCGTGCGTTCTCGGGGTCGACCATCAAGGTGCGTCGATAGTGGTACTCCGCGGCGGCGAGATCACCCGCCTCGTGGACGAGCCTCCCGAGGTTCAGGTGGGCCTCGGGGTGCTCGGGGTCGAGCACGAGCGCCCGCTCGTACGCCGAGCGCGCGCCGTCGGGCTCCGCAGCTTCCAGATCCACGCCATGGTCGTACCATTCGTCCGCGGATGTCGGCTCCCCGACCTCGGGCGAAACGAAGCGTCGCGGCTCGATGGGGCCTTCGCCTTTGCCCGGGCTTCCGGAGAAGTCCATGTGCATCTGTCCGGTGCCGGGGTCCCAGACGCGATCGTCGTCGCGTGCGACCACGCGTCCGCCCTCCGCCGATACGAGGACGGCGCTCAGAGGACGACCGGCGGGCAGCTGCTCCCGCAGACGCTCGAGTGCCTCGCGGACCCGGCGCGTGGGGACCTCCGATTCCAGTAGCATGCGTGCACCGCGGAGCAGCGCCACGTCCTGGAAGGAGAATACGTAGGCACCTCGCGGTCCCCGCCGCGGAGAGAGCAGGCCACTGTGGGCCCAGGTCAGGATGGTGGAGGTGGGGAGGCCGACGACCTCGGCCACTTCGCGGGTCGTGTACCCTTTCATGGCCTCGACATGGAGAGACGGATCAGCCCGATGCGGCCTTCTTGGACGGAGACTTCTTCCTGGTCGAAGACTTCTTCGAACCGGACTTCTTGCCCGCGCGTGTCGCCGGCTTCCGTCCTTCGCCCTCCTGCTCCGCGATCGACGCCTTCAGCGCGGCCATCAGGTCGATGATCTGCGTCCTGGATTCCTCGGTGGGCTCCGCCGTGATCTCCTTGCCCTCGACCTTCCGCTGGATCAGCTCGAGCGTCTTCTCGTAGACCTCGTCCTTGAACGCCTCCGGCTCGAACTCGTCCGAGGCTGCCTGGTCGATGAGGCGGATCGCCAATTCGAGCTCGCTCTCGTCGATCTCACCCTCGTCGACGGGGATCTCGTCGAAGGACCGCAGCTCGTCCGCGTAGTACAGTTGTTCGAGAAGAAGACCTCCCTCGTACGGCCGCACGGCCACCAGGTATTCCTTGCCCCGCGTCGCGTGCTTGGCCACCGCCACGCGGCCGGTCCGCTCGAGCGCCGCCGACAGCAACCGGTACGCGCGGGCGCCGCCTTTGTCCGGCCCCAGGTAGTAGGCCTTGTTGTAGTAGAGCCGGTCCACCCGGTCGGCGGGCACGAAGCTCACGATCTCGATGGCGTCGGACTTGGGCGACTCCAGGACCTTGAGCTCCTCGTCGTCGAAGAGCACGTACTGCCCCTTCGAGAACTCGTAACCCTTCACGATCTCGTCGCGGGGGACGACGACGTCGTCGGTTGGGCAGATATACTGCTGCGTCACGCGGGTGCCGCACCCCTTGTGGATCATGTTGAAGGAGATGCGACGTGCCGATTCCCCGGTCGAATAGAGCTTCACCGGGAGGGACACGAGGCCAAAGGAAATGGTCGAGGTACCGATGGCGCGGGAGGTCATGGCGAAAACGTATGTTCACGCCCGCACGCGACGCAACGAAAAAAGGCACGAGTGGCCCGCCGCAGCTCCGTGGCGACAGCCCGAGAGCGGAGGCGGGCCACTCGTCAGCTCGTCACACCCGCCCGAGCTACCTCCCCTGCAGCTCGTCCGCGATCCACGCCGCCTTGTAGACCTTCCTCAAGGCCTCGATGATCCCCGCCGAGTGCACGGCGACCGTCCGTCCCACGTCGTCGCTGAAGATGAAGCGGTTCGGCAGGAACTGGATATTGCCGTCAAACGCGAGTCCCACGATCTCGGCATCCCGGTTGATCAGGGGGCTCCCCGAGTTCCCACCGATGATGTCGTTGGTGGTCACGAAATCGAGTGGCGTGGACAGGTCGAGCTCACCGACCGCCGCCTTCCATCGCGGCGCGAGGTTCCAGGGCGCCTGATCGTCGAACTCCGCGGAGCGTGCGTACAGACCGTAGAACGAGGTCTTGTACGGCGCGACCGTTCCGTTCATCGGATAACGCTTCACCACGCCGTCGCTGATCCGCAGCGTGAAGGTCGCATCCGGCGGGAGTGAGCGGCCGTACGCCTCGAAGATGGCTCGCCCGATGAGCTCCGCGTTGTTGGAGATGGCCGCCTCGAGCGGACGTTCCCGCCGCGCGACCTCGAGGTTGAACGGCGCGATCTTGCGCGCCAGCACGATGAGTGGATCCTCGGACGCGTTCACGGCTGCGGCACCCCCGTCGACGAGCGCGGTCCGCACGGCCGGGTCGGTGAGCTTGGTCCCGCTCAGGAGCGCGTCGACCGTGGCCGACGGCGTACGTCCCGCGAGCACCGCCGTCAGGAACGGGTCGTTCGGCGGAAGCTCCGAGCGGGCGGCCTCGAGGGCGGAGGTGAGGGTGAGGCGCTCCACCTCGAGGTCGAAGGGGCGGTCGCGCTTCAGCATGCCACGGACGCGGTCGATGCGCTCCGAGCGGAAGCCGGGGAGGCGGAGCGAATCGGGAAGCGCGGCTTCCTGCGGCAGGAGCACGATCTGGCCGGCCACGTTCAGGAGCTGGGAGCTCCCGTAGCCGTACCACCGGCTCTGCAGCGCGAAGGAGCGCTCGTCGTCGAGGGCTTTCGCGATCGCGTCCCAGGCTCCTCCGTAGCGGGCCTTCAGGGTCGGGTTGGCATCGATGCGGTTCCGGAAGTCACGCTCGAACGCCTGCTTGCGGGCCATCTTGTCCTGGTCGAGCAGGCCGGTCAGATAGCCGTTCACGGCCTTCCGGGAGTTCTCGAGCCCGAAGATCGTGTTCTCGTAGCGACGCCGGTCCGCCTCGCTGCGCGCGGAGAGCTTCTGGACGACGGAGAGCGTACGCTCGTATCGGGCGAGCGTGGCGGGATAGACCACGTCGCGCAGGTACTTCATCTGGGCGACAGTGAGCAGCCGTCCCGTCGATCCGGGGTTTCCGACCACGAAGGTCAGGTCGCCCTCGGCGGCACCGTTCGGGCTCCAGCGGAAGTAGTCCCCGGTGCGCGGCTTGCCGTCCTCGTAGACGCGGAGAAGCGTGATGTCCATGTCGTAGCGAGGATAGGTGAAGTTGTCCGGATCACCTCCGAAGAAGGCGGCCTGCTCCTCGGGAGCCATCACCAGGCGGACGTCGGTGAACCGCTTGTAGCGGTAGAGCGAGTACATGCCGCCCTGGTAGAACGTCACGACCTGGCAGTTGAGGCCGGTGGACTCGTCGCACTGGTGCGCGATGGCCGATATGGCCGAGTCCCGCTGCTCGGACTGGCGCACGGCATCGGTTGCGGTGACCGCCGCCCGCACCTGCGGTGTGACGTCCTCGATCGACTGGAGCTGGTCCGCCCACATGCCCGGGCACTTCTTCTCTTCGGCCATGCCTGGCGCCACGAAGCCGGTGGACTGGTAGCTCGTGTCGGCCGGCGACACCGCGGTGATGCAGCTCCGTGCGCAGTGATGGTTGGTCATCACGAGGCCGTCCTTCGACACGAACGAAGCCGAGCACCCCGGAATCCGGACGGCCGAGAGACGCACGTGGTCGAGCCAGCCCTGGTCCGGGTGGAAATCGTACGTCTCCTGCCAGTACTTCAGCGGTGGCGCGTCGAAGGTCCACATCGTGCCGAATTCCTTCACGAATCCGCTCGAGTTGGACTGGGCGCGCGCGGGCCGGGCGCCGGCGGGAAGGAGGAGCGCGAGGACGAGGACGGGAAGCGAACGGGCGAGATGCGCCGGTAGGAGGCGCGAGAAAGGCGTCTTCATGAGGCTGCGACCGTGGTTGATGGATCCGCTTGAACGGCCTCCAGCACGACCGTGCGCACAAGCTGAATTGTAGGGTATGCGGGTACGGTTGGAAATGCGGTGGGGGAAGAGGCGCGCGCCCCCACGGGTCATCGGCGCGTCGCAGCCGAAGATGGTAGCCGGGCGAGTAACCCACGGCGACGCGCCGCTAAGCGAGGTCCGAACGAATCCCCCAGGCAGTACCGAGCGGGCCCGTGGAGGCGCACGGCTCCTCCCGCACCTCCACACCGTTGGCGAAGAGAGCCCGTCGCCCTATCCTCCGCGCATGACTCCCTCCCGCGACGAACGTCTCACCGCCTACCGCGAGAAGCGCCGCGCTTCGCGCACGCCCGAGCCCTTCGGAGGGGAGGTGGTCGCCGGGGGGAGCATCTTCGTCGTCCAGAAGCACGCCGCCCGATCGTTGCATTGGGACCTGCGGCTGGAGCTGGACGGCGTCCTCCTGTCGTGGGCCGTGCCCAAGGGACCCTCCCCGAATCAGAGCGACAAGCGCCTGGCGGTCCGCACGGAGGATCATCCCCTGGAGTACGCGGAGTTCGAGGGGCTCATCCCCGAAGGGGAATACGGGGCCGGCTCGATGATCGTGTGGGACCGGGGCGTGTGGGAGCCGGTGGAGGATCCGGCGCTCGGACTGGAGAAGGGCAAGCTCCTGTTCGAGCTGCACGGCCACAAGCTCCGTGGCCGATGGACGCTCGTGAAGACCCGTCAATCGCCGAAGTCGTGGCTGCTCATCAAGGAACGGGACGAGCACATGGACCCCGACGGCGGCACCGAGTCGTACCCCGACGATTCCGTGTTTTCAGGGCTCACGGTGGAAGAGCTCGCCTCGGCGGACGAGCATGCCGAGGCCCTGGCCGCGCGGGTGGCGGCAGCGGGGGCGCCTCTCGGCGACGTGCGTGCCGCCGACGTGGAGGTCATGCTCGCGACGACTGCGGAACGCCCCTTCACGAGGGCGGGCTGGGTCTTCGAGCTCAAGTACGACGGATACCGGATGCTGGCCGAGCGACGGGTGGGGGAGCCCGAGCTCCGCTCACGGGCCGGGAACGATCTGACCGCGACCTTTCCCGAGATCGCCCGTGCGGTGCGCGGTCTCCCCTACGAGGGGCTCGTCCTGGACGGGGAAGTGGTCGTCCACGATCCGGCGGGATTGCCGTCCTTCGCGAGGCTGCAACGGCGCGGCCGCGTCTCGAGCCGCGTGGATGCCTTGAGAGCGAGCGTGGAGCTTCCCGCCACCCTGTATGCGTTCGACCTCCTGGCCATCGAAGGCTTCGACGTTCGCAGCCTGCCGCTGCTCCGGCGAAAGGAGATCCTGCACGACCTCCTTCCGACCGTGGGGCCGATCCGTTACTCGGACCACGTCGCGGAACAGGGCGAGGCCCTCTACGCGCAGGTCCGTGGCATGGGGCTCGAGGGTGTCGTGGGCAAGAAGGCCGACGCCCCTTATCGGGGAGGACGGTCGCGTTCCTGGATGAAGGTCCGCGCGATCCGCGTCGAAGACTTCGTGGTGGTCGGATGGACGGACCCCAAGGGTTCGCGCTCGGGCTTCGGCGCCCTCCACATCGCCCGATACGTAGACGACGTGCTGCACTACCGGGGCAGGGTCGGGAGCGGCTTCACCGATGCGCTGCTCGACGAGCTTCACAACGCCCTCGGAGAGAGGGTGATACCGGAGTGTCCGTGCGGTGCGGGGCAGGTGCCGCGGGGGAAGGGGCACCACTGGGTCCGCCCCGAGCTCGTGATCGAGGTCGCCTACAAGGAGACGACCGAGGACGGACTCGCGCGCCAGCCCGCGTTCTCCCGCCTGCGGCCGGACAAGCGCCCCGACGAGTGCATCGAGATGTCGGAGGCCGTCGTGGAGTCGGAGCCCGCCGCTCCGCGGGGCGTGGCCATGGAGGACCGCAGCGTCGCCTTCACCAACCTCGACAAGGTCTTCTGGCCCGAGGAAGGCTACACCAAGGGCGACCTGATCGAGTACCATCGTGCCGTCGCGGAGTGGATGCTTCCCTACCTGGAGGACCGTCCGCTGGTGATGACGCGCTACCCGGACGGCATCGACGGGAAGTCGTTCTTCCAGAAGGACGCGCCTCCCTACGCTCCGGACTGGATCCGCCGCGTGACGCTGTGGAGCGAAGGCTCGGGACGGGAGCTGTCCTACTTCGTGGTGGACGACGTCGATGCGCTCCTCTACGTGGTCAACCTCGGCACCATCCCGCTGCATGTCTGGTCGAGCCGGATCTCGTCGTTGGGGCGGCCCGACTGGTGCATCCTGGACCTGGATCCCAAGGATGCCCCGTTCGGCCATGTCGTGGAGATCGCGCGGACGTTGCACGAGCTGAGCGACGAGATCGGTCTTCCCTCGTTCGTGAAGACCAGCGGCTCCTCGGGACTGCACGTTCTCGTGCCGCTCGGCCGCCGTGTCACCTACGAGCAGTCTCGTACGCTCGCCGAGCTGCTCGCACGCGTCGTCGCGGCCGAACGGTCCGACATCGCCACGTTGACCCGCAATCCAGGTCGGCGCGAAGGAAAGGTCTACATCGATGTCGTGCAGAACGGGCACGGGCGCCTCCTGGCGGCGCCCTTCACCGTGCGGCCGCTGCCCGGAGCCACCGTGTCGGCACCGCTTCGGTGGCGCGAGGTGAATCGCCGGCTGACTCTGGCCAGGCATACCATGCGCTCGTTGCCGAAACGAATGAAGCGCATGCTAGAGGATCCCCTACGGCCGGTTCTGGAGACCGAGCCGGATCTGCTCGGAGCGCTCGACCGGCTCACGCACTGGTTCGACTGAAGCGGGCGAGCCGGTCGGCGAGGAGCCGTTCGATGCTCAGGGATGCGCCGTCTTCTCGGGACCGCACACCTGGTTGCGCCCGCCCGCCTTTGCGGTCCGCAGCGCTCGTTCGGCCACCTCGTAGACCTCTTTGACGGTCCTTCCGTGCTCCGGACACTCCGCGTACCCACCCGACATCGTGAGCGTCAGGGCATGCCCGACGGGGGGCGTCGCTTCCGCAATGACACCCACGAGCCGGCGCACCATCGTACGTGCCAGCGGAGCGTCGGTGGAGGGGCAGAGGATCGCGAATTCCTCCCCTCCGATCCGGAAGGGGACGTCCGCCGCCCGGGTATGCTCGATCAAGATCCGCCCCACCCACGCGAGCACCTCGTCGCCGGCGTCGTGTCCGAGGACGTCGTTGACGCTGTTGAACCCGTCGAGGTCCGCCAGGATCAGGGAGAAGTGAGTCCCGTATCGCCGGACACGCTCGATCTCCTCGCCCATGCGGTCGTCGAACGCCCTCCGGTTCAGGAGCCCGGTCAGCGGATCCCGCACCGCCTTGTCGCTCAACGTGCTGATCTGCTCGTCGGCATTGCGTATGCGCACCGACATCGCCTCGAGGAGCTCGACGGCGACCTGGGGCGTGTCGATCAGGATTCGGCGAAACTCCTCCTTGTCGAGCACCAGCGCTTCCACCCGATCGACCGCGCGCACCGTGGCGCTGCGCGGCTTTCCGTTGAGCAGGGCCATCTCGCCGAAGAAATCTCCCCCCTCCAGGCGCGCGAGCTCGAAGTCCGCGCTCATCGCCGGATAGAGCACACGCACATGGCCCTTGAGGACCAGGTAGAGCGAGCGTCCGGGGTCGCCGATCTCCACGATGTTCTCACCCGGCTCGAACTCCTGGCGGCGCGTCACCGAAGCGATCCGCTCCAGGTCGGCGGGTGCCAGCTCCCGCAGGAGGGGAACGTGGGCAAGGAGGTCAGTCGTGATGGACATGGCCCGAGCTCGAGGGATTTGTTGGGAAGCATCTCAACATATGCGGCGGGTTCAGCGCCCGCTACGCTTCCCTCACGCGCCGCCGGCCAGGATGGATTCGATCCTGGCGATGAGGTGGTCCACCGCCCGGCGATTGTGACCTCCTCCCCCGATCAGGACATCGGCCCAGCGCCTGCTCGGCTCGACGAATTCCAGGTGCATCGGGCGGACGGCGCGCTCGTACTGATCCAGGATCGAGTCGATGGTGCGTCCTCGCTCCGTGAGGTCCCGGCGGATCCGCCGCAGCAGGCGGACGTCGGGATCGGTATCGACGAACACCCGAAGATCCACGAGCTCACGCAGCCGCGGCTCGGAGAGCACGAGGACACCGTCCAGGATGAGAACGGGCCGCGGCGCGAGTGGCGTTCCGGGGCCGGGCTCGCGGGTGTGGGTCCGGAAATCGTAGACCGGAACCCTCACCTCCTCTCCGGCGAGGAGCCGCCCGAGATGCTCCACCAGGAGCTCGGTCTCCAGGCTGTCCGGATGATCGAAGTTGACGTCCTGCCGCTCCACGGGGTCGAGCGAGCTGAGGTCGCGATAGTACGCATCATGATGGACGACGGCCGTCCGCTCGGGTCCCAGCCCGCGCACGAGCTCCTCGACCACGGTGGACTTTCCGGAGCCGCTGCCACCCGCGACGCCCACCACGAGCGGTCGTGGGCGCGCTGCCGGAGTCATGGTGTGTCGGAGACGACGAAGATCAGCCGGGCCAGGTCGAGCGATACGCGCCGACGTTCGTGCGCCGGGGGGCCGAGGCTCACGAGGAGCTCCGCCGGCGCCGAGTCCGAGGCTTCCACCTTCAGGCGCACGCCGGGCGTCAGGCCTTCCGCTTCGAGGGAGCGCAGCTGCTCGGGGTCCTCGTCGCGTACCGCCCGGATTCGCACCGTATCACCCGGGGCGACGTCGGCCAGCGTCACGGAGTCGGTCTCCTCGATCTCTCCCGCGCGGGTGGGGATGGGGGCTCCGTGGGGATCGTGGCTCGGCGAGTGGAGGGCCTCCGCCATGCGCTCCACGAGCTCGTCGGACACGGCATGCTCCAGGCGCTCCGCTTCGTCGTGCACGTCGTCCCAGGAATAGCCGAGGCGCTCGCACAGGTACGTCTCCACGATGCGATGCCGCCGCAGGACCTTGAGGGCTTCGAGGTGTCCCCTGGAGGTGAGGCGGACCCCTCGATACGGGGCATGCTCGAGAAGGCCGGACTCCGCCAAGCGCTTGACCATGCCGGTGACCGAAGCGGGCTGGACGGCGAGCGCGTCCGCGATGGCGCTCGTGGAGGCGGCGTCCCCTCGCTCGGAGATGCCGTAGATCGCCTTCAGGTAGTCTTCCACGGAGCGGGAGAGCCCGCGCGCGGGATCCGACATGAAATGAGGGTCGAAGGGGGATTCCTGGCCGTTTCTCGAAGCTAGGCCCCCGAACGAGGGGCGTCCAGCACATTGCCGCGGGTCCTGGTGGCCGACGCACACCGGGCGTGGAGCCCTTCACCGGGGCTGGTCCTTCGACTCCGGAACCTCTAGAATGGGCGCACATTTCAAGACGCCCGCCATTCGCTCAAAAGCCTTGGGTGCCACACCCCTGCCATGGTATCTTGGACTGACAAGCAAGATTTCTTGCTCGGATTCCCGTTCCAACCCCCCAGGGAATGAGCTCCGAGGACCAGCCACGGCCTTTCCACGCCAAGGAAGGGAGCGGTGAGGAGGCAGCCGATGCGGTCGCCGCCGTGCTCAAGCACGCGGCGGCGAAAGACGCTGCCGCCCGTGACAAGCCGCGCCCGAAGAAACAGCCGAAGTGGATGCTCCCGTTGGGCATCAACTTGGCGGTGTTCGCCGTGTACCTGCTCATCGCTCCGCCCGCGTGGGTGAACGTCCACCCGATCGAAGGTCCCCCGCCCGCGCAGCAGGAAAAGAGCCTTCGGCTCGCGATGTACCTGCAGGCGCAGCGCATCGAGGCCTACCGGCTACAGCACGGAGCGCTACCCGACAGCCTGCCCGAGGCGGGAAGCGTGACCCCGGGGGTCAGCTACAATCGTATCGGTGGCTCGTATCAGCTGGTCGGGACGAACGGAAAGGCGACCCTCGAGTACGACTCTTCCCAGTCGTTGCAGGACTTCGTAGGGGACGCCGCGAGGGGGCTGACCGGAGGATGATCATGCGCCTGCGTTGTCCGGGGAGACGCCCCGTCGTTCGAAAGACCGGATCGGGCCGCGACGCGAATCGACGCGGCGGCTTCACGCTGGTCGAGCTGCTCGTGGCGGTGGCGATCGTGGGCATCCTCGCGGGGCTCGCGATCCCGAACCTCAAGAACATGATCCAGCGGGCGCGGGCGGCCGATGTCGCGGGCACGATGAACGTCGTGAAGGTCGCGGCGCTCAACTACAACGCCGACAAGCACGGATGGCCACCGGAGTCCGCGCTCGGCGTCGTGCCACCGGGCCTCGTGTCCTACCTTCCGGCGAACTTCTCATTCAAGCGAGACGGGTATACGCTCGATTATGAGAACTGGAGCCTACCCGGTGGCCTGCCCGGCGACCCGAACACGCATACGCTGATCGGCGTCTCGGTGCAGACCAAGGATCCCCAGCTGGGTAACGCGCTGCTGGAGCTGCTGGGCTCGGCGATCGTCTTCGACGTGAACAACACCTACACGATCGTTATCGATCGAAGCTGAGCGGCCGGCTTCCGCCGGTCCCCGACATCCTCGTCATGCGCGACGGGGGTGGAATGTCCCCGGTGTCCGAGCGTATGATCCCATAGGGACCCACGTTCACGCGAGTACCGCCATCATGACGCCCTACGAGAAGGCTACCGACGGAATCCGCGTGCGGGTTGAGCCGAGCTTTTCACTCGCCGACTCCGACCCGTCCGAGGGGACCTTCGTGTTCTCGTACGAGATCCACGTGGCGAACGAGAGCGACCTGCCGGCTCAACTCCTCTTCCGCCACTGGCTGATTCACGACGCCGTCGGAGAGGACACCGAGGTGGACGGGGAGGGGGTGGTCGGCCTCCAGCCGCTGATCGACCCGGGCGAGTCGCACGAGTACCGGAGCTACTGCGTCCTGCGGTCTCCGGCGGGATACATGGAAGGCTACTACACCTTCGTGCGCCCCGACGGTGAGCGCTTCCGTGTGGAAGTGCCCCGTTTCCTCTTCACCGCGCCCCTCACGTTCGGCCCGGGGCTCGGCCCCGTTCCGGACGATGATGAGGAGGAGTTCGAGGGGGAGATGAATTAGGAGGCCGAGCGCCTCGATCCTCGCCGCACGACGGCGACGCCGAAGAGCAGCAGCCATAGCACGAGCGCACCGCCGACGACGTCCGCACGCGCGTCGAATTCCCGCATGGGTCCCGCGGGATCCGGCGCCGTGAGCGTCATCACCGCGCCTCCGCCCGCACCCCACGCGGCGTAGACCGCGACACGGCCGGACATCCGCACGGTTCCCGACGACGTGAATGACGGCGGTGGAGCGGGAAGCGCCGCGAGCGGCGTCGCGTCTCCTTCGAGCGTGGTCTCCTCGACGACGCCCGCACGGATCCGGGTCGCGTCGAAGCCCGTCAGAGCCCGCACGCTGCGCGCGGAGTCGAGCAGGCCGTGCGTCGCGGCCACTGCCAGCCCCAGCGCCAGGTCCCGGCCCGTCGCGTCCCGGGCCGCGCTCCGGTAGGCCGTCTCCAGGTGGCCGAGAAAGAGCACGGCGGTCAGTGTGGGCACCAGAGCGAGCAGGACGACCGATACGCCGCCGGGTGGGCTCTGCTCGCGACCGTCGACGGCCCCTCCCTGAGGTCGACCGAGCTGAATCCAGCCGGCCAGTCCTGCGAAGAGCATCAGGAGACCCACGACGAGCCGGATCCGCAGCGGCACCGCGCCTGCCGGACGGTTCGTCGGCGAGGCCGCCAGGGCGGCGATCCGGTTCGTGGAGGGGCCGGGCGTCGCCACGACCTCCCCATCGGATACCGGGAGCCCGCCGGAGCGCCCGGCCAGATCGTGGAGGACCGCCGCGTCCAGGACCCTCGGCCCGAAGGTCGGTGGCGCGCTCGTCAACCGCCGACCATCCCGATAGAGCGCGGCGGCGTATCCCGTCGCCTCCGAGACGAGGCTCACGGCGCTGTCCGCCGCCACCGCGCGCGCAGCCGCACCGGTCGGCCCGTGGGTTTCCATCAGGAAAGCCCTGAGCACGATGCGTGCGACCTCCGACTCGGTGGTCCGGGTCAGCTCCCGCCAGGATGCCCGAGCGAGCTCGTTTCCCACCAGGACGGCGAGGATCGCCGGCACGACGACGCCGGCCAGGAAGGCGCGGTAGGGGTGCTTCACGGCGTGTCGAACCCCACGGAACACGCTCCAGCCGTGGCTCGGTACAGTGGCAAGAGTCCCCCTAAGCTGTTATCATTGCTCGCTTTCACCCACTTATAGCGTTCCGATGGACAGGGGGGCGAAGTGAGCGATTCGGTGGCCGTCGATGCCAAGCGCATCCTGCTCCGCTACGGTGCTCCGATCACGATTCTGGACAAGGTGTCGGAGACAGACAGGATCGAGTTCGCGAGAACCATCTCGCGTACGACCCTGGCCGAGCGCGAGAAGCGCCTGCGCAACCTCCTCGAGGAGCACGGCTACATCGCCGCGGACTGATCGGCAAGGGTCGGACGCACGGGCCGAGGGCGCGTTTCCTCCGGCCTCTTCTCTTTATCAGGACGTTTCGATCTCGAGCGATCGGGCCCCGTCCAGGGGGAGTTGCGCCTGGACGCGCAGGCCCGCGCCCCGGGAGACCACATCGAGATCCGCCGCCGCTCCATCCACCCGGACCGCGTCGATCCTGTTGGCAGAGAGGGTCGGCGCCAGTACGAGCAACGGGGGGACGCGCCCGCGCGTGGGCTCCACCACGAACCGCACCGAACCCTTGTCTTTCCGGTAGGAGAGCCCGAACCGGCAGTCGCCGACGGCCAGGTTCGTGGCGTCGAAGCTCCTCGCGTGGGACGGGAACGCGGGTGACAGCGACACCCGTCCGGCCGGTGCATCCGGCGCCAGGCCGAGGACGCCGTGCACCAGCCCGCCCAGGACCGAGGCTGCGCCCGGGGCTCCGATGAGGCGCGGGCCTTCGGCTCCGTCCCAGCTTCCGCGCGGGCCGGGTCTACCCGAGAGGCCCGACCCGAGTGCCGCGCGCCAGCGGCTCCAGCCTCGTTCTACGTCCCCTGCCGCGAGCGCGCTCCACGCCTCGATCAGCCCCGCCGGATCCGATGACTCCTCGGCGAGAGGTGCGAAGACAGGCTCGGGCTCGCGACGAAGGAGGAGGCGGAGCAGCCGATCGGGGCCGTCACCTCCCGATTTCGCCCCGGCGCCCAGTACCGGAAGCCGGACCTGCCGCGTCGCTCGGCCCGGGGGCAGGGCGGCGGCCTCCCGCAGACGCTGGACCTCGGCGTCCGAACCGCCGAACCGGAGGGCGTCGGCGAGAAGCTCGAGCGTGAGCGCCCAGAGCGCCCAGGTCCGCTCGTCGCTTTCGGCGCGGAGGGTGTCGAGCGTCGCCGGTGTCAGGGCATGGACGTGAGATCGGGCCGGCGTCGCGTCTCCGAACGTCAGCGCGATGCGTGCGGCCACGAACGGTGCGAGAGGGCCGGAGGGAAGGGTGAGGGCGCCCCGTGCCTGCCGGTCGAAGGAGGACTCGCCGAGCGGTGACCCCGATGCCTCGAGCACCGAGAGGAATGCGAGCGCGGTGCTGGCGTCTCCCGCCGCGAGGGCGCCCAGTGCCGACCAGAACGAGCGGGCCGGATGCTCGACATCGGAGGCAGGGTGGCAGAGCGAGCCGCGCAAACGCGCCCGGGCCCAGGCCACGGCATCGTCGATCTCCGGAACGCCCGACGCGATCGCGAGGCCGAGGTCACCGGCCGGGGCCTGGGCGGCCCGCTCGTGGGCTCCCAGGTGCGCTCCGGCCGCGAGCGCCGGCCGGACGCGGTCCTCCGGTCCCGCGGCCACGAGCAGCGTCAGGGGCCCGCCCGTCTCCACCACCCCCCGAACCACCGCGCCCCCGTTGGGCGCCTCCTCCACCCGCCACCGCGAAGGCACGGGATGCACCAAGGCCACGACGATCTCTTCCGGCCGCGCCTCGTCGATGGCCATCACGACGCCCGGCCCCGCGTGGTATCGGGTCGAGGCTGCACCGGGAACGAGCGTGAATCGAAGCTCGCTCGCCGGCGCGCGCGCCGAGGACCCGACACCGGCCCATTGGAGCGCGGCGAGGGGAAGCGCGGGCGCGGCGAGGAGCGTCTCGACCACGGAGCCCCGGGGCCCGAGATGCTCACGCCGCAGGAGGCCCGGAGAGGCCACGACGTTCACGGCCGTGCCGACATCGGCTCCGATGTCGGCCGCACGCACGCGCCCGGAGACGGTCATGGAGGCCACGGCGCCCCGTTCAGGACCCGAGAGCGACACGCGGCCGCCTTCCACGAGGAAGTCGCGCGGGCCTGCCTGGCCGTGGAGCGCGAGCGCGCCCTCGGCGGTGCCGATGCGGTCCGGTGCTCCGGGCGCTTCGGGCAGTAGAAGCTCCGTATCGACGCGCAACGTCATGCGGGGACGGCGCTCACCGTGTGCGAAGCGACCTCAGACGGTTCAGCGCCGCGGCCAGCTCGAGGCCGCGGAAGCCCGCCAGGTCACCCGGGTGACGGGGGTCCAGGACGTCCAGACCGTGCTCGGCGACGGCGTTTCGGAGGTCTTCCAGGATCTGCGCGACGCTCCGGCGACCGTCGATGAGATGCTCGGCGGCGTAGGCCATCGCCATGCCGATCGCTCGCACCTGGGCGCGCGAGACGAGCTGCTCGACCGCAGCGAGGTCCACGGTGTCCGTGCCGAACAGCAGCGTCCGTTCGTCCGGCACCCTGACGTAGACGGGGCGGCGACCCCGAGCCGGATCCACCGACCGGGGCAGCGGCACCCGAGCGTCGGGACCGGCGAAACCCGACGCGGCTTCCGAGGTCCGTCCAGTCGGGTGGGCCGCGGCCACCTCGTGCGCACGCTCCGTCACGTCGCGTGGCGTGAAGGCCTCCATCGCGAGCACGGTGTCGGCCACGTCGAGATAATCGCCGCTGCCGCCGAGGACCAGCACACAGCTCACGCCGGACGTCGCGTGCAGCTCACGGATGCGGTCCACGAACGGCGTGATCGGCTCGACCTCGTTGGCCACGAGCGCCTGCATGCGGCGATCGCGGATCATGAAGTTCGTGGCCGAGGTGTCCTCGTCGATCAGGAGCGCCTGGGCTCCCGCCTCGAGCGACTCGACGATCGAGGCGGCCTGACTGGTCGAGCCCGAGGCGTTGGGCGTCGAGAACCGGCGCGTGTCCTGGCCCGTGGGCAGGTCTCCGATGAAGGCGGAGATGTCCACGCCGGCGACCGCGCGGCCGTCCTCGGCGCGCACCTTGGCGGTGCGCGGCAGGCTGACGACGCGCTCCCTCCCGTCTCCCGGGCAGTGGTTGTAGACCCCCGCCTCGAGTGCACGAAGCAGCGTGCTCTTGCCGTGGAATCCACCGCCCACGATGAGCGTGACCCCTTCGGGCACGCCCATGCCGGAGACCGGGCCGGCGTTCGGCAGCTCGACGCGGACGCGCAGTGAGTCCGGAGATCGGAACGGCACCACGCCGGACCCCTCCAGCGGCCTGTCGTCGATCCCGCTGCGGCGTGGAAGCGCGGCGCCGTCCGCCACGAAGGCCACGAGGCCGAGCCCCGCGAGCGTCCCGCGCAGGTGCTCGGCGTCCTCGTTCGTCGCCGCGTGCTCCTCGAGCAGTGCCGGGTCGTGTGCCTCCTTCGACAGCGTTTCGCTCACGACAGCGGGCACGTTCTGCACCAGCAGGTCGACCGCCGCGCTCGAGAGCACCCGGCGTCCTCGCGCCGGAAGGCCTACCGCGAATCGCGCCTCCACCGAGCCGTCGCTCGCGACGAGCACGGCGGTCTGGTCGATCACCTCCTGCCCGGGCGACTCCATCTCGACGAGCCCGCTCTTGCCGGTGCCCGACGGCTGCGAGCGCGAGCGGGCCCGGCGGGCGAAGGCGCGAGCGAGGAAGGCGGCGGTGCCGAGCGCGCGGGGTCGGGTGCGGTATGTGCCCGCGGGCAGGCCCGCCGCCGCGGACGTGAGCGTCGCATGGACGCGCGTCGGCGCCGCGTACGGGTCGCCCTGGACGTGGTCGACGTGGAGCACGAAGCCGTCGTAGCGCCAGCTCCCCGAGATGTCCTTGTACGCTTTGTAGCCGCGTCCGTCCAGACGCCGCAGGACCCGCTCGAGCTCGCCGACGTCCCTCAAGCCGTCACGCCGGCGTCCCGTCCGATCCGGAGGCATGGTCCTCCTTCCAGCGGAAGACGTGTCCATACCGTTTCATGCCCCACCGAAACCCCGATGGGTCGGCGAGGCGTGTGTGCGTCACCGTTTGGCCTTCGACATCCGGAGCCCATGAGAACCCGGACGGGTGCGCGTCGCGCGCGCCGCGCTCGGATGAGGCGAATCGAAAGCCCGACGGGTGGTCGGGTGGACGCGAGGGGGCCTCGCCCGGCGGTTCGTGCGTGGCCCACCGGAACCCGAGGTCCTGCTGGAGATCGTGCGCGCTCCAATGGAATCCCGACACGTGCGCGGCCGGACGTCCAGGAATGCGCTCCGGCCCCACCCGCCCCACGCCCTCCCACGTGCACACCGGGCACCACCGGAAGACCAGCCAACGCGTGAGGAGGCCGAAGCCCCGTCGTGGCAGGACGGCCTGGGTACGGGATCCGCACTCGGGGCAGCGCGCTCGGGTGGGCGCCCGGCGGTACGTCACGGCCGCCAGGGCGACGGTCGCCGTCGTGATGAAGCCGAGCGCGAAGGTGAGGATCATGGAGATCGATCGGGAGAGAGGGTCGCGGTCGAGGTCCAACTTCCATGATAGAGACGTCCGGGCCGCCGAGTCCAGGATGTACTTCCGGTCCACCTGACTTAGACTAGTTTTCGAGCCGCCGGATCTCACACAGGAGGGAGCAGAGTGGGCGCGATTCGCGACTTCATGGAGAAGAACTACCTCCACTTCAACGCGCGGGAGACCGTTTGGGCGGCCCGTGCCTACGAGGAGCACATCGAGCGTGGAGGCAAGATGCTGATGGCCATGGCCGGCGCCATGTCCACCGGCGAGCTGGGCATCAGCCTCGCGCGGATGATCCGGGAGGGGAAGGTGCACGCGATCTCGTGCACCGGCGCCAACCTGGAGGAGGACGTCTTCAACCTCCTGGCGCACGATGAGTACGAGATCATCCCGTCGTGGCGGGAGCTGTCGGCCGCGGACGAGCAGGGACTGTACGATCGGGGGATGAATCGGGTCACGGACACGTGCATCCCGGAGACGATCATGCGGCACCTGGAGAAGCGCCTCGTCGCGGCGTGGAAGAACGCGTGCGACGAGGGCGTGCGGAAGACGCCCGCCGAGTTCCTCTTCGAGGTGCTGGAAGACCCCACGCTCGCCCAGCATTACCAGATCGACCCGGCCAACTCCTGGATGCTGGCCGCCAAGGAGATGGGCGTTCCGGTCTTCTCGCCCGGCTGGGAGGACTCCACGACCGGCAACATCTTTGCGGCGAACGTCATGCTCGGAAACGTTCCCCATCATCAGTGCGTGAAGACCGGCACCGAGCAGTTCCAGGCGCTCATCGAGTGGTATCGGGCCAACCACGGCGCGGGCGAGCGCCCGTCGGTCGGCTTCTTCCAGATCGGAGGAGGCATCGCCGGCGACTTCTCGATCTGCACCGTCCCCTGCATCATCCAGGACCTGCAGGAAGACGTTCCGTTCTGGGGCTACTTCGCGCAGATCACGGATTCCCAGCCCTCCTACGGGGGTTACTCCGGCGCCCCGGCCAACGAGAAGATCACGTGGGGCAAGCTCGAGGCCGGCACGCCGCGCTTCAACATCAACTCCGACGCCACGATCGTCGCGCCTCTGATTTTCGCGTACGTGCTCAGGGACTGAGCGGCGGCGGCGGCACGGCCCGGTCGTCCGCATGGCGACGGGCCCGGGGGGCGGCGGCCGGTTCGCACGGCCTGCCGCCCCCTCTTCGCGCCGGAGCCGGTCTACATCGTTCGTCCCTGCGCTTCGACGACCGGGCCGAGCCGGGCGCACAGGCCCCTCAGGTCGTCCGGTGAGAGTGCCTGTTCCGCGTCGCACAGCGCTTCCTCGGGATGGGGATGCGCCTCGACGATCAGCCCGTCGGCCCCCGCGGCCGCGGCCGCCAGCGCCAGCGGTGTGACCAGCGCGCGTCGCCCGGCCGCGTGCGAGGGATCCACGATCACGGGCAGGTGCGTGAGCTCCTTGAGCACCGGGACCGAGGAGACGTCCAGGGTGCTGCGGGTCGCCGTCTCGAAGGTGCGGATGCCCCGCTCGCACAGCACGACCTGGTGATTGCCGCCCGCGAGGATGTATTCGGCCGCCTGGAGGAGCTCCTTGACCGTCGCGCTCATCCCCCGCTTGAGCAGGACCGGTTGGCGCAGACGCCCGACCTGCTTGAGCAGCTCGAAGTTCTGCATGTTGCGGGCGCCGATCTGGAGCATGTCGGCCGACTCGGCCACCGCTTCGAGGTCTTCGACCCTGAGGATCTCGGTCACGACGGGAATCCCCACCATGCGCCCCGCCTCCGCGAGCAGGTGAAGCCCCTCGACGCCGAGTCCCTGGAAGCTGTAGGGCGATGAGCGTGGCTTGAACGCGCCCCCACGCATGATCCGGGCGCCGACGCTCGCGACCAGCTCGGCGGACTCCATGATCTGCCGGCGGCTCTCGACCGCGCACGGTCCGGCGATCAGCGTGAATCGGTCTCCCCCGATCTCGGCCTCTCCCACGCGGACCACGGATCGCCGTCCGCTCTCCGGCAGGCCGGTCAGCTGACGATCGCCCTTGCTGACGACCTTTGCCGGAGCGGGAGCCCCGTCGACGTCGCAGGCCGGGGCCTCGACCACCACCTCGACGCTCCGGCGGGGACGGAGCGCCGGAGAGGGCTCGGCCCCCGTGCGGCAGGGATAGCAACCCAGCACGCGAAGGCTCCCTGTGTACTCACGCACCGCGTCCAGAGCGCTCTTCATCCGGTCGTCGTCGACGTTGCCCTCGACGTCCACGTAGAAGAGGTACTCCCAGGGTCGCTCGGGCAGGGGACGGCTCTCGAGCTTGGTGAGGTTGAGATCGTGACGGGCGAACGCCTGGAGGCAGTCGGCGAGCGCGCCGTGGCGATGGTTCACGCTGAGGATGAGGGACGTCTTCGCGGGCAGGCGGGCATCGACGTGCTCGGCGCTGCGCGAGAGGAGCACGAACCGCGTGTTGTTCTGGCGGTGGTCGGAGACGTCATGCTCGAGGATATGCAGACCGTTGCGTGACGCGGCGTCCGGCGAGCACAGAGCGCCCACGGTCGGATCGCCGGCCTCGGCCACCGACGCCGCTGCTGCGGCCGGGTCGTAGAAGCTCTCCGATTTCACACCCACGAGCGTACGCAGGAAGCGCGCGCACTGCTGGAAGGACACGGGATCCGAGCGAACGGACAGCAGCTGCTCCACCGTGGCACCGGGGAGGGCGGCGAGGCAGTGCTCTACCGGGGTGACCTCCTCGTCCACCAGGTAGATGTCGCGGCGCGCCAGCTCGAGGTAGACCTCGTGGCTGCTCCCGACCAGCGTGTTCTCGATGGGCAGCAGGAGGTAGTCGATCTCCCCGGACTCGAGCGCGTCGAGCGCGGAGGCCGAGGTCTCGTAGCTGGTCTTCTCGACGGAGGCGTCGGTCCGCGACGGCATCAGACGGTCGAGCGTGAGATCGGAGGTCGACGCGGGCGCTCCGCGATACCCGACACGGATGCCCGTCGTGCGAGCCTGGGCTTCCGGACGCAGGTGGCGCTCCTGGTCGCGTCGCGAGTACGCGAGCACCTCGCGCAGCACCCGGCCCAGGAAGACGCCCGACAGCCCCGCCTTCGCACCCTCGGCGGTCCAGAACTCGAAGAGCTCGTGCTCGCGTCCGGGGTCGTGAAGGGGGGCGTCGTGGTTCTGTCCCTTGTACGCTCCGATGTCGCGCACCGCCTCCAGGCGGCGTCCCAGCAACGCCACCAACTCGCGATCGATCTGGTCGATCGTGGAGCGACCGTCTTTCAACGCGTCCATGAGTCTCCCGCCTCGTCTCCGTTCCGTGAAAAGAAAAAGGGGCCCCGCCGACTCGAGTCGGCGGGGCCCCTTTCAGCTCTCGCTCGTCGATTCTACGAGCGTGCGCTCACCCCGCCGCCTCGAAAGGCGCCGTAAAAGGCGTAAAAGCCGAAAAACGGGGTGCGCGTCAGAGCATTCATGTGAGCGAGCAAGATCGAGAAGCGGCCCACGGGTGTCAACGCCCCGGCGGTGGCCGGATCCCGGCGGACCCCGTACACTGGCGGCTCCGGCAGGTGATCTACGAGGAGTCATCCGACATGAGAAAGACCGTACCGTTCTCCCTGGCCGCCGCGCTCGTGCTCGCTGCGCAGGCGTGTGGAGGACCATCCACTTCTGCATCGGTCGACACGACCGCGCTCCGTCAGCAGTCGGCACCCACCAACGGTGTCTGGCTCGATCAACTCGATACGGCCGGCCTTCCGATCCGCCGGCCGTTCCGCTTCCGGCGCCGAGGGCGTCCGGACACCCTTCCGCCCCCGCCGCCCATCAAGGTCGTGCTCGACAGCGTCACCTACGCCCACGGATTGCCGATCGCGTCCTACAGGGTGGACAACGACATCGCCATCGACCTCAAGGGACAGGCCACGCGCTTCGCCGCCATGGTCGGCGTCGACGACATCGGCTACGGGCGTCGGGGACGGCCCGAGCCGTCCGGGAGCGTCGACTTCGCGCTCTGGGTGGACGGTCGCAAGGTCGCCGACTCGGGCATCCTCCATCGTGGCGATGCGCCCAAGCTGCTGACCGCGGACCTCACCGGGGCGAAGCAGCTCATCCTGGCCACGGTGGACGGTGGCGACGGACCCGCCGGTGACAACGCCGATTGGGGCGGCGCGCTGATCACGATGAAGGACGGGACGACGGCGAAGCCCGTGATCTCCCAGATTCCGCGGGAGGCCGATCCCGCCATCGCCTCGATCCACACCGACACGACCGAGATCAACTATCCGCGCATCACCGGCGCCACGCCGGGCCGGCCTTTCCTCTTCAGGATTCCCGCGGCCGGGCCCGCGCCGCTGAAGTTCGCGGCCGACACGCTCCCGGCGGGCCTCACGCTCGATCCCGCCACCGGGATCATCTCGGGCTCGCTCATGGAGGCGGGCAGGTTCCCGGTTCAGGTGACGGTGAGCGGACCCGGCGGCACCGCGAAGGCCACGCTCACGATCGTGGGAGGCCTGGACGCGCTGGCCCTGACGCCGCCGATGGGGTGGAACTCGTGGAACGTCTGGGCGCGCGCGGTCGACCAGGACAAGGTCCGCACGGCCGCCGACGAGCTGGTGCGCCTGGGGCTCGCCGACCAGGGCTACACCTACGTGAACATCGACGACACGTGGGAGGGCAAGCGCGACAGGCACGGGGTGCTGCACACGAACGAGAAGTTCCCGAGCATGCGCCGGCTCGCGGACTCGATCCACGCGAAGGGCCTCAAGCTCGGCATCTACTCGTCGCCCGGGCCGACGACGTGCCAGGGTTTCCCGGGTAGCTGGCAGCACGAGGCCCAGGACGTGGCCACCTGGTCGTCCTGGGGCGTCGACTACCTCAAGTACGACTGGTGCGGCTACAGCAGCGTCGAGCACGAGCGCACCTGGGCCGCGTTGCAGAAGCCCTATCTGAAGATGGCCCACATTCTCGAGAACGCTCCGCGCGACATCGTCTTCAGCATCTGCCAGTACGGGTGGGGCGACGTCTGGAAGTGGGGCGACGAGGTCGGGGGCAACCTCTGGCGCGTGACCGGCGACATCCGTGACAGCTGGACGAGCATGTCGGGCATCGGGTTCGCACAGGCGGGTCACCAGAATTACGCCGGGCCGGGCCACTGGAACGACGACGACATGCTCGTGGTCGGCAAGGTCGGGTGGGGCCCGAACGTCCACGAGACGCACCTCACGCCCAACGAGCAGATGGTCCACATCTCGCTCTGGTCGCTCCAGGCCGCGCCGCTTCTCATCGGTGCGGACATGGCCCACATGGACTCGTTCACCGTGAACCTGCTCGGCAACCGCGAGGTGCTGGCGGTCGATCAGGATCCGCTCGGCAAGGCGGCGAGCCGCATCTCCTCGAGCCCGTGGTGGGAGGTCTGGGCGCGTCCGCTCGTCGACGGCACCTGGGCGGTCGGGCTGTTCAACCGCGCGCCGGTCGCGCAGAACGTGTCGGTGAGCCTGGCCGACCTGGGGCTCACGGGCTCACAGCCGGTCCGGGACCTCTGGATGCACAAGGATCTCGGCGCCGCGGCGGGCAGCTTCAGCGCCAAGGTGCCGCGCTACGGTGTGGTGCTCGTGCGCATCGGCAAGCAGGCGCAGTAGCGAAGGCGGGGGCATCCGCCGCTGCGGCGGATGCCCCCGGGTTCTTCACGTGATCTCGGTTCGGCTCCGGACCGTCCGAGACGTTCAGACCTGCGGCGCGATGTTGTGGTTCACGCGGAACAGGTTGTGCGGATCGTAGCGGCCCTTCAGCGCTGCGAGGCGCGGATAGTTCGGTCCGTACGCGCTGTGTACCCGAGACGTTTCTTCGCGCGTCATGAAGTTCACGTACACGCTTCCGGAAGCATGGGGCGTCATCGCGTCGAAGGTGCTGCGCGCCCACGCGATGCCGGCCTCGTCCTCGGCCGCCGTCTCCCAGCGACCGTGCACGTTCATGATGTACTCGGTGTCCCGCGCGGGATACGCCGTGGCGTCGGCGGGCACACGATTCACCGCGCCGCCCAGGTGAACGAGGAAGATCTCGCAGTGCGGCGAGGGCGCCTCCACCGCCTGGCGTGCGGCGAGATCGAGGAAGTCGTCCGAAAGGGCGGTGAAGTCGTGCGACTTCCAGTAGTTGCGCGCGCCCGGCGTCAGAAGAGGATCGAACGCCTGCTGCCAGCCCGCATACGGGTGCGGTCCGATCACGTCCGCGATGGGCTTGCCGACAGCGCGGATCGGCGCCAGCCCGTCCATGCCCGACGCCATGTCGCCCGCCCAGTACGCGGCGAGCACCACGACCGGCCGGCCGTGGACCTCCTCCGGCAGGAAGGGCAACGGTGGAGCCTTGCGCAGGACCACCCATACGCTCGCTTCTTCGGGCGCATCCCGGGTGAAGTCGCGCCACGCACGAAGCACCGCCGCGACGTCGTCCCACGGGTGCACGATGAGGCCCGCCAGCACCTCCGGTCCGACGGGGTGGAGCTGGAACTCGAACGACGTCACTACGCCGAAGTTCCCGCCGCCTCCGCGGATCGCCCAGAAGAGGTCGGGCTCCGTCGTCGCGCTGGCCAGTCGCAGCGTGCCGTCTGCCGTCACGACCTCGGCGGAGAGCAGGTTGTCGGCGCTGAGCCCGTGCTTCCGGCTCAGCCATCCGAACCCCCCGCCGAGCGTGAGGCCCGCGACGCCCGTGGTGGAGTTGATGCCGAGGGGTGTGGCGAGGCCGTGCGCCTGAGCCGCCGCGTCGAAGTCCGCGAGCGTGCAGCCCGGCCCGACGCGGGCCCTGAGGCGCTTCGCGTCGACCTCTACCGAGCGCATGCCCGAGAGGTCGACGAGCATCGCACCGTCCGCGAGAGAAAGGCCTCCGATGTTGTGACCCGCGCCCTTGACCGAGAGGAGCACACCCTCCTCCCGGGCGAAGTCCACCGCGTGGCGCACATCCGCGGTGCTCTCGCACTGGACGACCATCGAGGGTCTTCGATCGATCATGCCGTTCCAGATCGTGCGCGCCTGGTCGTAGCCCGGGGAATCGGGCGGTAGCAGCGGGCCCGTGAGTCGGGCGCGAAGGCGCTCTGCGGATGCGATCGCGGCCGGGTCGGCGGTGGAATGGGTGTCCTTGCTCGACGGAGTCATGAGTACCTCCTGACGATGGGGAGGGAGAGCCATGGCGGCTCGGCGAGGGGTCTGTCAGGGGCAGTCTGATGAGAACGAGACTAGATCTCGGGAAGAGCCAGGGTCAATGCTCTCGTTGGGCGCTCGGCCCGGTAGGCGGGTTTCCTGTTGCCGCGGATTGCCGGCAGAGCTTCGGCCGCGGTCAGCGCAGCTCGAGCTCGGGCGGATTCCTGAGCGTCTGATAGATCACGCAGTAGCGCTCGGTCAGCTCGATGAGCTTGGCGTGCGCGGCCGCGTCCGCGTCGGTGTCGAGGTCGAAGGAGAGCGCCACGTGCGTCAGCCCGACCGGCGTCTCGCGTGAGACGCCGAGCGTACCCCGCGCATCCCACGTGCCTTCGGCGCGCACTTCGGCTCTTCGCAGCGTGATCCCCATCGCCGTGGCGACGCTGGCCAGCGTCACGCCGGCACAGGCCACGAGCGCCTCCAGGATCATGTCCGCCGAGCATGCGTGGGACCCGTCGCCGCCTGTCGCGCGGTGCAGTCCCGCTACGGTGTCACCCGCCCAGCCGCCGATCGAGCACGTCACGTCCCGGCCCACCCGGCCGACGGCGCGCGACACGACCAGCGCGGCCGAGGGATCCTCGCGGTACTGCCGCTTCAGGGGTGCCTGCCGCGCCCTCAGCTCCATGGCGTCCATGCGATCCTCCTGGTGCTCGGTAGAGAGATTCGTTGGCATTCGAGCGGCGCTGCATCCGCCGGTCCGTCACGGATAGACCGCAAAGAGGTCCGAGAGGCTCTTCTGGTTGGCGGCGTCTCTCAGGTAGGGAAGCCCGAAGATCTGTTCGACCGTGCGCAGCAGGGAAGAGTGATAGTACCTGATCGCATTCGAATACCCCTTCTTGGCGAATGGCGAGAGGACGATCATCCCGATCGGGTGCTCTCCCTGCATGCTCTCGTCCCACGTTATGAAGAGGGCGCCGCCCTGCTTGTATGCCTTCGATGCGAGGATGGCGGGCACCGCATGCGACAGCCATGCGTCGCCGTGTGAGATCGGATCACCGCTGCCGCACCCCGCCGCATCGTGCATGTCGTCGCACAGGTTGGGCGTGATGAAATCGTAGGCCGCCACGCGATCGGCGGCCAGATCGCCGAAGAGCTCGGTGTAGGGACGAACGTGCTGGAGGCAATCCGGTGCCGACGTCGACGGAGGGTCGCCGACCACATCCGTGAAGTAGACCATCGGATTGTGTTTGGCGGCGTAGAGCCCGCTGCTGTGGATCGGACAGCCCGAAGGCATGTCCTCCTGGTACGAGCGCCAGTCGTAGCCGGCGCTGTCCAGCTGCGTAACCAGGTGCTCCGAGGTCGTCAGCGGGTGAGCCGGCGGGTCGCGGTCGTCTCCGATGCCGAGGTCGGAGCCGGCTTCCATCCACAGGTAGTTCGGCAGGCTCGGGTGGGCCGCGTCCGGGTTGTCGTAGTAGTCGTCGGCGTGCGCGGCCATCGGCAGGAGGGTGTCGTTGATGTAGGGGGCCGAGGGGTTGCCGACGATGTCGGACCAGTTCTCGTTCTCCATCACGATCACGAACACGGTCCGGATGTGACGCGTGGCGGTCGGCTGGGCGCCGCCCGCCGTCGGTGTACGGCATGCCACGGAGGCGACCAGCGCGGCACCGACGGCCGCTGCGAGCCTCATGCGTCCTCCATGACGCGCCGCACGGCGTCTCCGAGCGACTCGATCGAAAACGGCTTCTGCAGGAAGACCATCCCGTGCTCCAGAACGCCCGACTGGCCGGCGGCATCGTCCGCATAGCCCGGCACGAGGATCACCGGTAGATCGGGGTTGATGGCTTTGAGCCGCTCCGCCACGTCTCGCCCGCTGACGTTCGGCATCGCGAGGTCGGTCACCAGGAGGTCGATGGGCGGGAGCCCGGACTCGATCATGGCGAGTGCGGAAGTCCCGTCCTCGGCATCCAGAACCGAGAATCCCAGTCGCTCGAGCACCTGGCGGGTGAGATGACGTACGGCGTCCTCGTCCTCCACCACGAGCACGGTGCCCCGCGCCTCCGCTTCCGCGCCCGTGGCGGTGCGTCCCTCGCTTCCGATACGGGGCAGGAGGACGTGGAACGACGTCCCGTAGCCCGGAGACGAGTCGACGGTCACGAAGCCCCCCATCTGCCGAATGATTCCGTAGGACGTGGACAGGCCGAGCCCCGTGCCCCGGGGAGGCGGCTTCGTCGTGAAGAACGGCTCGAAGATCCGCGTGCGCGTCATCGCGTCCATGCCGATGCCCGTGTCGCGCACCCTCAGCTCGGCGTACGCTCCGGACGGGATGACCCGTCCCCTTCCGGGCTCGTCTGCGGCGAGCGACGTGTTGTGGGTGGACAGGGTCAGGGTCCCGCCGGAAGGCATCGCGTCTCGTGCGTTCGAGGCGAGGTTCAGGACCACGTGCTCGATCTGGGTCGGGTCCACGCGCACCGGCCAGGCGTCCTCGGCCAGTTCCATATGAAGCTCGACACGGTCGTCGGCCAGCGAACGGACCAGCGGCTCCAGTCGCCGAGCGACGTCGGTCAGCGTCGTGGCCTCGGCCTGCAGCACCTGTCGGCGACTGAAGGCCAGGAGCTCCCGCGTAAGGGAGGCAGCTCGCTCCGCCGAGCGACGGATCGTGCCCAGCTCGGGGGCGGGGGCGTCGCTCTCCCGCTCCTCCATCAGCAGCTCGGCGGATGCGATGATGGACGTCAACGCGTTGTTGAATTCGTGCGCGATGCCTCCCGCCAGCTGGCCCACCGCTTCCATCTTCTGGGCTTGCTGCAGCTCGTGCTGGAGCTCTACGCGCTCCGTGACGTCGCTGATCGTGCATACGCGCACGGGGCGTCCGTCGATGATGGTGTCGCGCGCCCAGACATCGGCGCTGAACACCGAGCCGTCCTTGCGTTGGTGGCGGACGGCGGAGGTCCTCCAGGACCCTCGGGGCATCTCGGTCAGGACCTGGCGGGCGTCGTCCCGGCCTTCGGGCGGTCGGACGCTCAGCACGGAGAGCCCGAGGAATTCCTCGCGCGTGTACCCGTATTGCCGCAGCGCGGCGTCATTGGCGGCCACGATGCGCCAGGTTTCGGCGTCCAGCATCAAGACGGGTAGGGCCACCGCTTCGTAGATCTGGCGGTACCGATCGATGGCGTCCGGCGGCCCGGCCGAGTCGGCGGGGCCCCGACCGCGATCCGGATGAGCCTGTTCCGTGGCCAATCGCGCCTCACGGAAGGGTTCGCTGCGATGCGAGTGGGTTGTGCAGGTACCCCGTGACGACGCCGGCGTGTTCCTCCGAAATCTCGATGGTATGTCCCGCGGAGGCGTGTCGGAGACCTAACGCGGCACTCCTTCCGGCCGCCGCGCCCACCGCAGGACGCCGTCCGGATCGGCGGCCCGGAGCTGGCACGCCCACCCACCGTCGAGGTTCGCGACCTTCAGGAGCACCCGGTTCCACCCGGCACGCAGGTGCACGGGCACGGCGAGGTCGTCCGCCTGCGAGATGTTGCGCCCCTGTCGTCGCGAGACCTCCTTGCCGTTCACCCACATCTCGTGCGCATCATCCGCACCGAGGAGCAGCGTGGCGTCACGCGCGTTCGGCGAGTAGAGGAACGTTTGTGCGTAGGCGGCCACCCAGTCGGTCGGCTTGAACAGCGCATCGAGGTTCAGGTAGCCGTCCGCCGGCGCGTTCGCCGGCTTCCACGAGAGCGTGCGGCCGTGCGGACCGACGTACGTGCGCGCCAGAGCCGGGCTCCGCTCCGGCCCGTAGACGCTGTCGAGTGCCGGGCTGAACGTCGTGCCCAGGCGCTGAGGGTTCGGGAAGGGGCCGACGACGCTCCAGGCCCGGGCGAACCGGCGCACCGGGAGCGCTTCCACGGCGGCGGGCGCGACGCTCGCGGACCAGCTGAGAGGCACGGGACCGTGCGCGGCGACGGTGTCGAGGACGACGGGCTCCAGGACCGTTCCTTCCTCCTCCGCGTGGAGCTGGATCCGTCGGCTCGGGCCGCCTTTCACCGACGCGGTTGCGGTGCCCGCATCCGGCCCTCCCTTTGGATAGACGACGATCCGGTATCGGTCGGGGCGGGGCACGGGGACCTCGAAGCGCCACCCGCTCGACGTGCGCGTCGTCGGAAGGCCGGAGGTCATGTGGGCGTCCGGAGGAATCCGCACGCCGGCCACCTCCCGGGCGTCCGGCGGTGGCAGGGGCGGCAGAGGCGTGTGCGGCTCCGTCTGGTACCAGTAGGCCGTGGTGGCGTAGTCGGCGACCACGCTGTTGCCCGTGCCGTGCTCGATGTCCACGCGGATCGAGTCGTGGAACGGAATGGCGTCGGGAAGCTCCCAGCGATAGGCGGCGATGCGTCCCCGCTTGACGTTCTTCACGATGAGGCCGTGGAACGGAGCGGCGAAGGGGCCCCGGTCGAAGTACCATCCCGAGTTGAAGTAGTCCTCGGTTCCGGTGCCCTGGCCGCGCAGCGACCCGTCGATGAAGTAGCGTTCGTCGCCTTCCAGGAATCCGAGCCCTCCGTTCAGGCTCTCCGCATTCAGGTTCATCCCGACGAACCAGCCGGCACCGTGGGCGTCGAGGATCAGGTGGGGGTTCTTGCTCGTGGTGCGCGGATTGCGATGCCACCACGCGTGGAACGTGGCGAGCGGCGTGGGCAGCGAATCACCGAGCTCCACGTCGGCGTTGAAGTAGAACGCGTCGATCGGGCGTCCGGTACCGTTGTACGCGACGATGCGGGCGTGGTGCGCGAACGGCATGGGCAGGTAGGTGAAGAACCCGCCGCTCGTGACGCCCATGACGAGCGACGCGTAGTTCGGCTTGCCGAAACCGTCGCCGAAGAAGTCGCCCAGGGGCGCCTCCACCGATGGGTTGGTCTCTCCGTCCCAGTACATCTTCAGCGCGATGCGCCGCAGGTAGTGGGGATCGCGACTCGAGATGGTCATCCACATCTGCCGGATGACGCCGGGCCCCTTCAGGTCGAGGAGGACCACGGAATCGCCGGCGGCCACCTCGTAGCGATCGGCGTTTCCACCGGTCGTGTCGGTGGACGACACATGGATGAAGTGCACGCCCGGCGCGGGTGGCCGGAAGAGCCGCCCGAGGAAGCCTCCCGACGGCATCGAAGGCATCTTCGGCATCTTCGGCATCGCCGGAGCGGCCGGCGCGGGAGCCGGGGACGGGCGGGTGGTGTGGCAGGCGGCCGGTGCGAGGGAGACGGCCGCGACGAGGAGCGCGAGCGCGATGTGCCGGCCGTGGGGCCGGAGATAGGCGTGTGGCATGCCGGAAGTATGGCCCCCTTCGCGGTCTCGCGCACGGGCGACCGAGCGCGCGGGCCCTGTGCTCAGGCGTCCGGAGCGCGCTCGGCCGGCCGGTCGTCCTCGGGCGGGTTGTTCCCAGGAGCGTCGGGTTCTTCGTCCGATACCGGGGCGGCGCCCCCGGGAGACGCTTCGGTAGCGTCGATCGGCCCGGGACGCGCGTCGTCCTCGAAGTCACCTTCTTCGCCGACCACGACCCGATGGGCCAGCGCTTCGAGCTTGCCCAGCAGCGTCGGGCTCCCCGCGCGGCTGACGCCGAACATTCCCTCGGAGTCCGACTCGGCCGCTTCGGCCACCCCGTACAGGCTGAGCCATTGGTCGAGCCGCTCACCGAGACGCAACACGGCGTAGAAGCGGTGTCCGGGCGTCTCGCCCGGAAAGATCATGTCCAGGGCCACGGCACCGATCGCGGCCCAGGTGATCGCGAAGCTCTTGGCTCCGTCGAGCAGGAGCTTGAGCTCGTAGATGAGGAAGTCGCGCAGCACGATCTTGCGCGGCCGATCGAGCCGCCTGAGCCCTCGTCGTCTGCCTCGCCGTTTCAGCATGGCCTCCGTCTCCTCACGTCCACGATCGGTGGAGGCGGCACCGTACCTCCTCCACCACCCTGGTGGTGATCTCGATCGGGTACGACCAGTTGACCGGATCGTCGTTGCCCGGCCTCGGAGTGTACCTGACGCCACGCCGCATCAGTTCCTTGGCGCACCGTGCGCAGCAGGCTTTGGATACTCCGAGCCGGAGGCCGCCCAGAGGCCTCCGAAGACTGGAAAGATGACTGAGGAGCTGCATCTCGGCGTGGGGAGCCGCGGCTTCGCGGGCATCGGAGAAACGGCCGTCCACGCCGATGAACGAGACTCGTTCGATGATCTGCGCGCTGGAAACGGACTCGTGCGGTCGTACCATGAGCTCTCGCCTCAGCATGTCGACTGCCGCCTCCCTCGCTCCCGACCCCGGAGCGCCGAACGCTACGTAGTCCGGCGTCACGTTCAGCTTGTCCGGGAACGGCGACATGATACGGACCTTGTAGTTCAGGGCGATGTACAGCGTGCTCCGGTCGATCACGACCGCCGTGGTGTCGTAGTTCACCTCCGTGACGCTCTTGGGTTCCGGATCGCCTTTGGCTTGTCGGTAGATGACGAGCGCGTCCGGATACAGATCCTGGTAGGCGAGGACCGCTTCGGCCACCTGTTTCCGGAAATAACTCAGCCTCTGGGCGGGCCTCAGATTCCTGTTTGTGTTCTCGAGCTTCGTCGGCACCCGTACCGTGAGATCGATGTGCTCGCGGGTATAGACGGCCGCCATGATCATGGCCGCAACCCGGTCCTGGAAGCTCAGGCGACCATATTCTCCGGGAAGCGGCATCGGGACTCCTGCGCTTGCGCCGGCCCCCGGGGTTCCGGAACGACGCCCGGGGGCCGTGGCGACATGAGATCGAGGGGTGCCTCTTCATCGCCTCCGGAAGAACCGGTACGGTGCCTCGTGGATCTGGAAGTTCAGCGGCGGCTTCACGCCGAGCAGGTGCCGGACGAAGTAGTCCCAGCGCCGCCGGGACACGTAGAGCCGGTGCGGTCCGCTGTCTCCGTGGTACATGTTCGGCACGAGGAGCATGTCGAACGTCTTGTGGGCGCTCATGAGCGCGTCCACCAGGTGCATCGTCTCGGTCGGGTTGACGTTGTCGTCGATGTCCCCGTGGATGAGCAGCAGGTGGCCCTGCATGTTCTTGGCCAGCGTCTCGTTGGCCTGCTCCACGTAGTCCTTGCCCATCGGCCAGCCCTGGTACAGCTCGTTCCACCAGGCCTTGTCCAGCCTCGGGTCGTGATCGCCCGAGGTCGACACGCAGACCTTGTAGAAGCCGGGGAACTGGAGGAACGCGTGTGCCGAGCCGTAGCCCCCGGCCGAGGTGCCGTAGATGCCGACGCGCGTCGAGTCCATCCACGGATACTTGCGGGCCATCTCCTTGATCATCGTCACGTGGTCGATGAAGACGTTGCCCATGTTGTGATACGAGAAGTCGTGGAATGCGCGGGAGCGCCCGGTGGTGCCCCGTCCGTCGACCATGACCACGACGAAGCCGAGCTCGGACATCGACTGCAGCCGCATCGCGGCGCCGAACGTCTTGGGCGCGAAGAAACCCTGCGGACCCGTGTAGATGTACTCGAGGACGGGGTACTTCTTCGCGGGATCGAAGCCGGTCGGCCGCACGATCGCGCCCCACAGCGGGGTGGTGTCGTCCGCCGCCACGCCCTTGAAGGGGATCGGCGGCTTCCACCCCATCGCCACGAGGCCGGAGTCGTCGGTCTTCTCGAGCACGCGCACCACCGATCCGTCGCTCGTGCGTCGCAGGAGCGACTCCCCGGGCTGGTCGGGCGCGGAGGTGTTGTCCACGAAGTACTTGCCGCCCGGCGACACGCTCACGGTGTGGTTGGCCTTCTCGGGCGTGAGCAGCGTCAGGTGGCTGCCGTCGAAGTCGACCCGGTAGAGCTGCGTGTAGTACGGGTCCATGTCCTCGTGGACGCCGCCCGCCAGGAAGTAGATGCGGTGCGCGCTCTCGTCGACCGACACGATCTGGCGGACCACCCAGTCTCCGTGCGTCACCTGGTTCTTCAGGCGTCCGGTCTCGGCGTCGTAGAGGTAGATCTGGTTCCAGCCGCTGCGCTCCGACGTCCACAGGAGATCCCGGTCGTGGTCGACGAACCGCGACATCGTTTCGCCGGGGTCCACGTACGGGTACGGCTTCGCCACTTCGCGCACGATGGTCCGCTGCTCACCCGTGGCCGCGTCGACGACGCGCAGATCGATGGCCTTCTCGCCGCGCTCGTCGTAGCGGTAGTAGAAGTGCGTGCCGTCGGGGAGCCAGCTGAAGCCGGGGCCTCCCTGGAACTGGATCTGGAGCGGCGGCGTCTTGACGTCGATCCGCTTCTGCGTCCTCAGGTCGAAGACGATGGGTTGCGCGGTAGGCAGCACCTCGCCCGGCAGCGGATAGACGTAGTTGTAGGCTCGCGGACGGAGCTGGTCGGGCGGCACGAACTGGATGCTGGTGAAGCGTCCCGCGTTCCTGGAATCGAGCCTGTACGTGACCAGCTCGTTCGAGTTCGGAGACCAGAAGACGGCCGGGGGCTCCCTGACGTCTTCGCCCTTCGAGACCTTCTGGCTGACCAGGGTGCGCAGGTCCGGCAGGCGGGTGGCGTAATCCCAACCCGGAACGCCGTCGTGGGTCAGCTGCACCACCGTTCCGGTTCCCGTGTCGCGCACGTACAGGTTGTGGTCGCTCACGAACGCGGCCCAGTGGCCGTTCGGCGAGAGCGATTCGTACGGCCCCGCCTGTTTCTTCGGAGGCGATCTTCGACACTGATAGGCGTCCAGCGAGCAGGTCCAGCTCGTGCCGCTCACATCGAACTCGATGGCCTTGCCGTCGTTCGTGAAGTCGAAGTCGTAGAAGGGGAGGTCGTCGGCCTTGTACGTCCTGCCCGTGGCTTCGGACAGCGCCTCGGCCACACGCGCCTGATCGAACGCGGGACCGACCGTGCTGTCGGCCGGGTCGACGAGGACGAACCGGTGACCCTGCGTGCCCATCTCCAGGTACCAGAATCGGCCGTTCTGCCCGATCCAGCTCGGGCGGACGTTGGCGATCGAGATCACCTTCTGGAGGTTTCCGCCCAGGAGCTTCTGGGCGTTCTGATAGTCCTTGAGCGTCCCCTGCGCCGACACGCCGGCCGGCAGCAGGGCGACGAGGGCCGTGGGCAAGGCCCACCAGCGAGAGTGCGTAGCCATGATGCTCGTTCCTTTCTCCATCGGGAGGGACAGGAAAACCGTTCTGCCCGAAGGACGGTTCGAGGCATCGTAGGCCCCGTGTGCGGGGCCAGCAAGCGGAGGAAATCCGCCGTCGGTGGGGGTTCGGGTGGCGCTAGCGGGAGGCGAGCGGCACCCTCACACCTCCAGCGCCCACAGCGCCCGCTCGTACTCTTCGGGGCGTAGGTAGATGACATAGCCGTAGCTTCCGCGTCCGTCCGTCACGGCCGACGACGCATACACGTCGACCTCAGCACGGGCGAGCTTCTCGTGCACGCCGGCGAGCGCGCCGAGCGAATCGTCGCCCTGGACGAGCAGCGCGTGGGTCGGTCCGTCCAGCGCCAGGTTCGCCTTGTGCGCGGCGTCGAGGAGGCGCTCGGCGTCGTCGGGGAAGAGCGTGAGATGCGCCCGCGACGGCCCCACGGGAATGGCGGTGAACGCGAGGAGGTTGATCCCCAGATCGGCCAGCTGCGCCAACAGCTTGTAGGCCTCGCCGGGTTGGTCCTGGACGGTGGTCGTGTAGTACTCGACCGGGCGGATCGCGAATGCCATGGTGGCCTCCCGTGTGGAAACCTCCACCCGCTCCTGAATATATGTCGCGATCGGTCCCGTTCGGCTATCCGAGGGCGTTTTCCACGCGTATGTGCCCGCCCGACCGCTCAGGCGGCCTTGGGCTCCGCGGGGCCGAAGTCCACCCGACGGATGCGCGGGATCACGATGCAGATCAGCGCGAACGCGATCAGGTGCAGCGACCCGGCGATGATGAGGATCGGCGTGTACGTGAATCCGTGATCGCGCATGTATCCGGCGATCTGGCCGAGGACAACGCCGCCGAGCGCGCCACCCATCCCCACCAGTCCAGCCACGGTGCCGACGCCTCGCTTCGGAATCAGGTCCGTGGGCAGGATCATCACCAGCGTGGACCAGGACTGCTGACCGAAGAACGCCAGGCTGAAGATGAAGATCACGACCCCGAGCGAGTGCAGGTGCGGCACCAGCCACACCCACGGCATGAACGCCGCGCTGAAGCCGAGGGCGATCTTGCGCGACGCGTTCACCGAAAAGCCGCGCGCCAGCAACCGGCTCGAGAGCGCGCCGCCCACGAGGCACCCCACCCCCGACGCTGCGTACGGGATCCATCCGACGCTGCTCGCCGCGCTGAATTTCAGATGGAAGGTGTCCATCAGGAATTTCGGGAGCCAGAACATGTAGAAGTACCAGGCGGCATCGGTGAGGAACTTGGCGATCACGATGGCCCAGACTTCCTTGTGCGCGAAGAGCTTCCGGAACGGGATGCCACGCGCCGCCGGCGAACCTTCCGCGCCGGACGGCCGGTCGCCTTCGTCCTGGCCCTCGATGATGAGGGTGCGCTCGTCCTGGCTCATCTTCGGATCGAGCTCCGGAGGCTGGTAGCTCTTCCACCACCAGACGGTCCAGAGCAGGCCGGCCGTGCCCGAGACGAAGAAGACCCAGCGCCACGGAGCCAGCCCGAACCAGCCCGTATAGGTGAGCACGAGGTAGATGAGCCATGGGGCGATGACCGCCCCCACCGCCGTGCCGGCGTTGATGATGCCCATCGCCGTGGCGCGCTCGCGCACCGGGAACCACTCCGTCACGGCCAGCGTCGCGGCCGGGAAGCCTCCCCCCTCGCCCATCCCCAGGAGGAAGCGGCTGACCGTCAGCATGACGAGGGCGAACGCCATGCCGTCGATCGGCCCGATCCCGTAGTTGCCCGCGAGTCCCTGACTGGCGCTGGCGAGCGACCAGAAGAGCATCACGATCAAGAAGCCCCGTCGCGTCCCCAGGTAGTCGAGGAGCCGTCCCCCGCCGACGTACATGAGACCGTACGAGACGAGGAAGGCCGAGTCGAACAGGGCCTTGACCTCGGCATTGAACGGGTAGTCGCGCTGGATCTGGGTCAGCGTCCAGGGCAGCGTCAACCGGTCCATGTAGCTCAGGACGATTGCGGCAGCGACCAGGGCGGCGATTCGCCAACGACGCATCGGCTCTCGGGGCAGTCCCGCGCCGGCAGCCCGGGCGCGAGAGCGAAACAGGACGGCGCCTCCGTGGGGAGGCACGAAAACGAGCGCCCATGATAAGGCACGGGAGCGGAGGCAGCCACATGCGCACGGAGCGCGGACCGCTCACGCCGGGCGTCTTCGTGACGGTGCCGGTCGCGCGCGTCTCAGCAATCGCGGCCCGCGCGGTGTGCTAGTGGACTGTAACACGTGAACGTTTGCATTCGAGCGCCGCTGGAAAGCGAACGAAGACTTGTGCGTATATTGCGGACGGGGGTCCTCCAGGGGTCGTGTCCGATCGGGAGTACATCATGAAGAGAGAGCTATTGGCGGCCGCGCTCTTCCTCGGCCTCACGGCGTGTGGGGGAGGGAGGGCGACATCGGGACTGGCCGCGCCGGCGCCGGCGGCCCAGCAGAAGGACCGGAACTCGACCTCGGCGGAGACGACGGTCAAGCCCAGCGAGGGCGATCTGTCGCTCGCGGACGTCCTTCGCACGAAGGCTCCGGGCCTGCAGATCACCCAGCTGAGCAACGGGAACTACGAGATCTACATCCGCGGCGCCGCGCAGGACGCGGGCGGCGCGCCGCCACCGCTCGTGGTCGTCGACGGCATGCCGGTCACCAACCTCAACGACGAATTCCGTACCCTCAATCCCAAGAACGTCGCTACGGTGACGATTCTGAGGGACGTGGCCTCGACGGCGATGTACGGGACGCAGGGTGCGGGCGGGGTGATCCTGATCACGACGAAGCACCAGTGAGATGAGAAAGGGCGCGTCGCGCGCCTCCTGATCGATGTCGGGATTTCGGCCCGACGCAACGGCGGTGCCGAAGAACCTCCACACGAGGGCTACCAGACTCGTGTGGAGGTTCTTTACCTTAAATGGCTCCACACCGTTCACTTTCAGCGTCGCGTCACGGACGCCTTCGAGGTCCATGGGCAGCATCCGCAACATCGCCATCATCGCGCACGTCGACCACGGGAAGACGACCCTCGTCGACCAGATGTTCCGTCAGGCCGGCGTCTTCCGGGAGAATCAGGCCGTCGAGGAACGTGTCCTCGACTCGAACCCGCTGGAGCGCGAGCGCGGCATCACGATTCTGGCCAAGAACACCGCCGTCACCTGGGGCGACGTGAAGATCAACATCGTCGACACGCCCGGGCACGCCGACTTCGGCGGTGAGGTCGAGCGTATCCTCCGCATGGTCGACGGCGTGGTCATCCTGGTGGACGCGGCCGAGGGGCCGATGCCCCAGACGCGGTTCGTCACGCGCAAGGCGCTCGAGCTCGGGCTGCTTCCGCTCGTGGTCATCAACAAGGTCGACCGAGCCGACGCGCGCGTGCACGAGGTCCACGACGAGGTGCTCGAGCTCTTCATGGACCTGGAGGCCACCGAGGCCCAGCTCGACGCGCCGTTCCTGTACGCGTCGGGTCGCGAGGGGTGGGCCTCGCACGATACGGAGGCTCGCGGCGGTGACCTGACGCCGCTCTTCGAGACGATCGTCGAGCACTTTCCGGCGCCGTCCGTCGATCCGGAAGGGCCGTTCCAGATGCTCATCTCCACGCTGGATTACTCGTCGTACGTGGGCCGTATCGCCATCGGCCGCATCGAGCGCGGCAGGGTCGGGGTGGGCGAGCCGGTGACGATGCTCGAGCTCGGTGCGCCGGGCATGGTCGAGGACGACGCGGAGGCGGAGACCTCTCGGGTGCTGAAGCTGTTCACGTTCAGCGGCCTGGACCGCATCGAGGTCGATGAGGCCGGTGCGGGCGATATCGTGGCGATCGCCGGGCTCGAGGGCGTCGAGATCGGCAAGACCGTCACCGACCCGGAGCACCGGGAGCGCCTGAAGGGCATCGCGGTCGAGGAGCCCACGCTGTCCGTGGACTTCACGGTCAACAACTCGCCGTTTGCGGGACAGTCCGGCAAGTACGTGACGACGCGCCAGGTTCGGGAGCGCCTCTATCGGGAGCTCGAGCGCAACGTCGCGCTCCGGGTCGAGGACACCGAGCAGCCGGACACGTTCACGGTGAGCGGGCGAGGAGAGCTGCACCTGACCATCCTCATGGAGACCATGCGCCGCGAAGGTTACGAGTTCCAGGTGTCGCGTCCGCGCGTGATCACCCGCAAGTCCGACGACGGGCACGTGCTGGAGCCGTACGAGGAGGCGGTCATCGAGGTCCCGACGTCCATGGTGGGCACCGTCATCGAGAAGATGGGGCCGCGCCGCGGCGAGATGGTCGAGATGAAGCCGATGGACTCCGGCGCCACGCGCCTGCGCTTCCGCGTGCCCGCGCGCGGGCTGTTCGGCTACCGCTCGGAGTTTCTCACCGACACCCGCGGCGAGGGCATCCTGCACCACAACTTCCATGCGTGGGGGCCGTGGGCGGGATCGCTGCGCGGCCGGTCGCGGGGTGTGCTGGTCGCGGACCGCGAGGGCACGGCGGTCGGCTTCGCCCTGTTCAACCTGCAGGAGCGCTCCACGATGTTCGTTGCGCCCGGCGACGAGGTCTACGGAGGGATGATCGTCGGAGAGAACGCGCGCACGGACGACATGGACGTGAACGTGAGCAAGGAGAAGAAGCTCACGAACATGCGCACCACCGCGTCCGACGAGAACATCAAGCTCGAGCCTCCCCGCCGGCTCACCCTGGAGCTGGCGCTCGAGTTCATCGAAGACGACGAGCTCATCGAGGTCACCCCCGGTGGGATCCGCCTGCGCAAGCGCATCCTGGACATGAATCGCCGCCGCAAGGCGGCCCGGGCGCGGGCTGGCATGTCGTGAGCGGAGCGCGGCGCTTCGGTCTGTTCGTCCTGGCGTTCGGATCGGGGTTCGCCGTGCTCACCATCGAGATCGCCGGCGCGCGCCTGATCGCTCCGGTGTTCGGCCTGTCCGCGGTTCCGTGGACCGCCGTGATCGGCGTCATCCTCGCGGCGCTGGCCATCGGAAGCCACTTCGGTGGGCGGTTGGCCGACCGGGGCAAGGTGTCCCTGTCGACGGTCCTGATCGTGGCCGCCGCCACCGGCGTCATTCCGGTGCTGGGCGCGAGCGTGCCGCAGATCCTGCGCAACGTGCTCGGCTTCATCCCGGGCGCGGTCGCGAGCGCCGTCGTGCTGTTTGCGCCCGGCGTGCTCTGCCTCGGCGCAGTGGTACCGTATCTGGTGCGTGCCGACACCGAGAGCCTGGGTGAGGTGGGGCGACGCGTGGGCGACGTCAGCGCCATGGCCACCGCCGGCTCCATCGCGGGCACGTTCGTCACCGGCTTCTTCCTGCTGCCGGCCTTTCCGCTGCCCGTCCTTCTGGCGATCACCTCGATCGGTCTTCTCCTCATGGCGATGCTCGGGGGATGGGTGCTGGGCAAGCGGCCCCCCGTGGAGCTCCTGGTGCTCGGCGCGATCGGTCTCGGCTCGCTGGGCTATGCCGCGTCGCGTCCCGCCGCGGACGTGCTCGCCCGGGAGCAGACGTTGTACGCATCCGTCCAGGTGACCCAGACCAAGTGGGCGAACGGGCGCACCGTGCGGGAGCTCTGGCACAACGGCGGGTCGTCGTCGGCCGAGTACGTCGACACCTGGAATCCCGCGCACCGCTACGTCGACGTGAGCGGGATCCTGCTGAAGCCGGTCATCGACCGCATCCACTCGATGCTCGTGCTCGGCGGAGCGGCGAACTCGCTCCCGGTCGCCTTCTCGAGGTGGCGGCCGGCGATGGACATCGACGTCGTGGAGATCGATCCCGCGGTCACGAAGCTCGCCCGGAAATACTTCGCGTACGGGCGGGCACCGTACCCGAACATCCACATGCACTTCGGCGACGCCCGCGTCTTCCTGCGCAACGGCACGAGCCGCTACGATCTGATCTACTCGGACGTGTTCGACAACCTGCTCTCGATCCCGTGGACGATGGTCACCGAGCAGGCGCTCCAGGAGATGAAGGCGCGCCTCCGCCCCGACGGCCTGCTGGTCATCAACCTGCTCTCGCCGCTGTCCGGGCCCGGGGTCGCGTTCCTGCAGCGGCTGCGCGCGACGGTGCGCGACGTGTTCGAGGTCCAGCGGGTCTATGTGACGGATCGGACGGAAGATCCCCGGGGCATCCAGAACCTGATCCTGATTGCCGCGAACCGCCCGGACGCGCTGCCCGCAATCCAGTGGCCTCAGGCCGCTCCCGGTCCCGCGGGGCGTCCCCTGACGGACACCTGGGCACCGGTGGGGTACCTGGAGGCGAAGATGCTCCTGCAGGGCGTCCGGTGGAACTGAGTCGACGAAGGAGACGGAGGAGTCGATCATGCCGCTGATCTTCAAGGACGGCGTTCCCGAGAACACGCATCCGCTGAACGTCGTGGAGGTGCCCGACGATTTCGTGGCCTCCGTGGACCAGGTCTCGCGCCCGCCGCTCTACGAGGTCTACATGCGGATGGCGGAGGAGCTGGCGAAGCGGAGCACCTGCCAGCGGCTCCAGGTGGGCACTGTGCTCACCGACGCTCGGCTCGAGCATGTGCTTTCGATCGGCTACAACGGGAACGTGCGCGGCTTTCCGAACCGGTGCGACTCCGACGAGGCCGGAAAGTGCGGGTGCATCCACTCGGAGATGAACGCGCTGGTCAAGGCGCCGGGCGAGGTGCTGGACAAGGTGGCGTTCATCACGGCGAGCCCGTGCGTGATGTGCGCCAAGCTGATGGTCCAGGCGAACGTCTCGCACGTGTACTACCGCGAGGAGTATCGGGAGCCGGCGGGGCTGAACGTGCTCGAGCGTGCGGGCGTCGTCGCCGTGCACTACACGCGCTGGAAGGACGCCTGGCGCTAGCGGAGCTCCCGAGGGGGCCGGATAGCCCACGAGAGAGCCCCCTGGACGAGCGTCGACGAGCCATTAGGTTCTTTCCTCGCATTTTGCCCTCTCGCCTTCCGTTCAACGAGTGATCGCGCCGTGAACCGCGCTTCCTCCGACGAGCCGTCGCAACCTCCGGGACACTTCTTCCTTCCCGGTCCCACCGAAGTCCACGCCGAGGTTCTGGAGGCCCAGCTCAGGCCGATGATCGGCCACCGCGGCCCGGCCATCCAGGAGATCATGGCCGAGCTCCAGGGAGGCCTCAAGGCGGTCTTCCGGACGGCGCGGCCGGTCTTCGTGTTCACCTGCTCGGCCACCGGCCTCATGGAAGCGGCCGTGCGCAACGGAGCCTCGAGCCGCGTCCTCAGCCTCGTGAACGGGGCGTTCTCGTCACGCTTCGCCGAGACGGCCCGAAAGTGCGGGGTCGAGGTCGACGAGATCGCGGTTCCGTGGGGCGGTCACCACGATCCCGAGCAGGTGCGCTACGAGCTTCTGAAGCGGCCGTACGACGCGGTCACGGTCGTCCATTCGGAGACCTCCACCGGCGTGCTGAACCCTCTGAAGGACATCGCGGCCGTCGTATCCGAGCAGCAGGACGTCCTGCTGTTCGTGGATGCGGTCACCAGTATGGGAGGCGTCGAGGTCCGCCCGGACGATTGGGGCCTGGACTTCGTGTTCACCGGCTCGCAGAAGGCGTTGGCGGTGCCGCCCGGGCTCGCGTTCGCGGTGGCGTCGGAGCGGATGATGCGTCGCTCGGCGTCGCTGAGCGGCAAGGGCATCTACTTCGATCTGCAGGCGTACGCAGCCAACCTCGAGAAGCTCCAGACCTCGACGACGCCCGCAGTGTCGCTGCTGTACGCGCTGCGGAGCCAGCTGCGGCGTATCGCCGAGGAGACCGTCGAGGCGCGCTGGCGCCGCCACGACGAGATGGCCAGGCGCTGCTGGAGCTGGGTGGAGGAGCTGCGGGCGGAGCGCGGCGTGGACGTGAGCGTGCTGGCGGAGGAAGGCTACCGCTCGCCCACGGTCACGTGTGTGCGGCTCCCGGAGGGCACCGCGGGTCCGTCGGTCGTGAAGCGGATGGCCGAGCGCGGATGGGTCATCGGCAAGGGATACGGATCGCTGGCCGACACGACGATCCGTATCGGGCACATGGGCGACCACACGCCCGCCGAGTTGGACGAGCTGCTCGAGGAGCTGTCGGCCGTTCTCGGCTGAGTCTCTTCAGCGGATCGCCTTGTACTTGCGCAGGACGGCGAGCGTGGAGTCGAGCGGAAGCGCGTGGATCGTGTGCCCGTTGCTCGTGACGGTGACCGCCTTCAGGAGCGCGTTGTAGACCGCTTCCTGCGTGGCCTCCACGGTGGCCTCGAACAGCGGCCCCATGTGCTCGTTGTCGAGGTCCTGGAGCGTGCGCACCGTCTGCCCCTGCTTGCGGCGTACGCCCGGGGCGTTGGAGAACGCGATCACGTAGTCGCCCGATCCGTTGGATGCGTACGAACCCGTGCGTGCGAGACCCATGATGGCCCGCTTCGCGATGCGGCGGAGGTTGCGGTCGGAGAGGGGCGCGTCGGTGGCGACGACGATCATGCACGAGCCCCACTCCTGGGGATCGGTGGCCGGGTCGTAGGCGGGCGCGGCGTTCGCCTCGCCGCCTCCCTTGCCCGCCGCTCCCGCACCCTCCACCTGCCGTCGGAAGGAGTACTGTCCGAGCTCGCGGCCGACGGGTGCGCCGTTCATCGTGAGGATCCCGCCGAAGTTGGTCTGCACGAGAACGCCGACGGTGTAGCCGCCGAGGCTCTCGGGAAGCACGCGTGAGCTCGTCCCGATGCCCCCTTTCCAGCCGAAGTTGATCGTCCCGGCTCCGGCGCCGACCGCGCCCTCCTCGACGGGTCCGCTCCTGGCCGACTCGAGCGCCGAGACGACCTGGTCGGGGCGGATCGGTCGGATGCGGATGTCGTTGAGCGTACCGTCGTTGGTTTCGCCCACGACCGGATTGATCGAGCGCACGTTCTCCATGCCCGGACGCGCGAGCATCCACCCGACCATCGCGTCGGCCGCCTTCCAGACGCAGAGCGTGCAGGTGAGCAGGATCGGTGTCTCGAGCTCGCCGAGCTCCCGTACCTGCGTCACGCCGATGAGCTTGCCGAAGCCGTTGCCCACGTAGATGGCGGCCGGGACGCGGTTGAAGAACGGGTTCTCGTCGCCGGTGGGCAGGATGGCGGTGACGCCCGTGCGGACGCTGTCGCCCTCGATGACCGTCGTCTGTCCGACGCGCACGCCGGCGACATCGGTGATGGCGTCGTTGGCGCCGGGCTGGAAGATGCCCACGATCAGGCCGATGTCGCGCGAGCGCGGGCGCTTCGCGGACTGGCTCATGGCCGGGGCGGGGAGGAAGAGGAGGAGAGCGAGGACGACGAGGGCTCGGCGCGCCATGGGGCCTCCATGTGAGCGGATCAGCCTCGCACGGTATTGAGGAGCATCAGTCCCAGCAACAAGGGATGGTAGAGCAGGGAGCCGAAGAACACGCTTCGGGCTGCCGCGTCGGTGAGGTGGCGGGCCGCACGCACGGTCACGGCGGCGAACGCGCCGCTCAGGACCAGGGCCCCGACGAAGTACCACGTTCCCGTGTACCCCAGGAGCGTGGGGGTGAGGCTGACGGGCAGGAGCGCCGAGGTGGCCAGTACCATGTGGAGCCCGATGACCCGGCCCGACTCGTCGTGCGGCGGGCTCAGCTTGAAGCCGACGCGCGCGTAGTCGCGCCGCAGCATCCAGGAGAGCCCCAGCACGTGAGGGAGCTGCCAGAGGTAGGCGATGGCGAAGATCGCGAAGCCGCCCAGGTCGACGGAGCCTCGAGCGGCGGTCCAGCCGATGAGGGTCGGGAGCGCACCCGGAACGCCGCCGGCGAGGGTGGCGAGGTAGGAACGCGATTTCAGGGGCGTGTAAACCGCGTGGTACATGAACGCGGACGTGGCGGCCAGCGCCGCGGGGAGCCAGCCGACGAGGAACGTGAGCCAGGTGAGCCCCGCCGCCAGCAGGAATGCGGAGAACACGGCCGCCGCCGGAGGGTCCAGCCGCCCCGAAGGGAGGGGGCGGTTGCGCGTGCGGCGCATGAGGGCGTCCTCGTCGCGTTCCACGTACTGGTTGAGCGCGAGGGCACCGCCGCTCGCCATCCCCGTGCCGAGCACCGTGTAGAGCAGGAGAGAGAGCGATATGTGGCCGCGGGACGCGACCCAGGCGCTGACGCCGGCCGTGATCATCACGTAGAACGCGATGCCCGGCTTGGTCAGCTCGTAGAACGCGGCGACGCGAGCGAGCCCGGTTGCGGGGGCGCGCGGCGTCGGCTCGAGCGCTGCGACGGCGGCGGGGGGAGAAGGCTGATCCATGGACCGCCGAAGTTATGGTGCGGAGAGGGGTAATCAAGCGGCGCGGAAACACGACGCACGCGCGTTCAGTAGTAGAGGGTGGCAAGTCGCCCCCGAGGGGAGCCACCCCTCGTTGACCGGAGGCCCATGAAGGACCAGGCGCACGAGCTCGATCTCCGCGACCGGCGTCGCCGCGAGCGGAAGGTCTGGCGTACCGCATTCCTCCTGTCCGTCCTGCTCCATCTGATGCTCTTCCTCGGATGGAGGGGGGCTGTCGTGATCCCACCCTCGCCCTTCTCCGCGGCCGGACCACGGGCCGGAGGCGACCTCGCGGCGCAGGGCGGCATGCATGCGATGAACATCCGGATGCCGACGGCCCCGCACCCGATTCCTCGGCCTCCGATTCCGATCATCGCGAAGGTGGACGTGAAGCCCGTGAAGTTCACCGACAGCATCCCGCGGGACCTGGCTTCGCTGACGGGCGGCCAGCCCGGCGACGCCAGCTCGGCCGGCCTGCCAAACGGGACGGGGAAGGGGGCGGGGGGCACCGCGGCCAGTGGCCGCTACCGGCTCGACCCGCCTGTGCCGCGAGGCATGATCATCCCGCCCGCCAACAAGAACCTCAAAGGGACGACGGTCGAGGTGTGGGTCTTCGTGGACGTGCGCGGCAACGTCGTGGCAGACTCGACCCGCTTGAATCCCCCGACCCGTGACTCCGACTTCAACAAGCGGCTCATCCGGGAAGCCGCCCAATGGGTGTTCCGGCCCGCGCAGAAGGACGGGAAGGCTGTGCCGAGCTGGTTCCCTTACAAGATCAGCATGTAGGGGAACCAGTACCTCCTCCGGTCGCCCAGCTCAGGGGTGATGGCCGCGCGAACGGAACTCGACCGACGCGTTCGGTGTCGATCACCACGGCCTGCGCGCACAGCTACGTCGAGCCTTCCGGAGCCGCAAGTCCATCCGCAGGAGGAGCCATCATGCAGACGACGACCTTCGATCCGGCCGGGGATCCGACCCCGAGGCGAATGCCGCGATGAGCGCGTCGTCCGATACGCTGAGTGCGGCCGAGCACCCGCTCGCCCGACCGATCGGTAGACACGCCGAAGCGTGTGGCGATTCCTGTTGCGCAGCGCCGGATCTGTCTCGGTCCACGGAGATCCACGATGCTGAATGGCTGCGTGCCGCCACGTGGGCACGCCGGTTGGCGTGGATCAGCTTGCTCTGGATGGGCATCGAGGGTGGGGTCGGCCTCTGGCAGGGCTTCGTATCCGGTTCGATCGCACTGATCGGGTGGGCGCTCGGCAGCGCCGTGGAAGGACTCGCGAGCGTCATCGTGGTGTGGCGGTTCACCGGATCGCGCACCCTGTCGGAGACGGCGGAGCGACGTGCGCAGCGGGGCGTCGCCATCTCGTTCTGGCTGATCGCCCCGTACATCGCCGCGCAGTCCGTGGCCGACCTGCTCTCCCGCAACGTGGTCCACGGCACCGTCATCGGGATGGTGCTCACCGCCGTGGCGCTCTTGGAGATGCCTCTGCTCGGGTACACGAAGCACCGGCTCGGCACCCGCCTCGGCTCGGGAGCCACGACCGGCGAGGGCACGCAGAACTACCTGTGCGGCGCACAGGCTGCCGCCGTACTGCTGGTTCTCGCGGTCACCGCGGTGTGGCCCGCCGGCTGGTGGCTCGACCCGGTGATCGGTCTCGGCATCGCCGGTGTCGCCGTCCACGAGGGCATCGAAGCCTGGCGCGGCGACCCCTGCACCTGTTGAAGAGACCATAGGGCGGCGCACTCGACGGTCGGGTAGTATGTTGGGTCTGAAGGTCCCCCCCCCTCCCGCTCGGGGCGTGAGGCTGGCTCGGCCGGTGCGCTTCGTTCCCGAACCCCAGCCGAGAGCATCCATCATGAGGTTGCGCTGGAGCCTCTTGCCCATCGTCGCGGCCGGCTTCGGGTTCGGCCCGTCCGCGCTCTCCGCCCAGTCCGCCAAGGTCTTCGACCGATACTCCCCGAGCATCTACAAGGTCGAGATCCTCGAGCGGCACTCCTCGTCACCGTCGATCGTGGGCACGGCGTTCGTCGTGGACTCTTCCGGCTTGCTGATCACCAACTACCACGTGGTCACGAACCTGGTCTTCGAGCCACAGGACTACCGGATACGACTCGTCTCCACGGACGGTGCGCATGTAGACAGCGTTCAGGTCCTCCGGGTGGATGCCGCGCACGACCTGGCGATTCTGAGCGCGCGGGTGCCCCACGAGGTCCCGCTCCACTTCGGTGACACGCCCCCCGGAGTCGGCGATCCCGTCTTCTCTCTCGGCTTTCCGCTCAACCTGTCGGCGACGGTGGTCGCCGGCAGCTTCAGCGGTCCGATGCCCAACACGCTGGAGACGACGTTCCACTTCACGGGCTCGCTCAACCCGGGCATGAGCGGCGGTCCCACGATGCTCGCCGACGGGCGCGTCGTGGGGGTGAACGTCGCGACGAGCGGGAACCAGCTCAGCTACCTCGTTCCCGCTGCCTGGGCCCGGGCCCTGCTCGCCGAGCCTCGACCGAAGAAGATCGATCTGCTCGCGGACGTACGGTCGTCACTCGACGACGTTCAGCGCCAGCTGAGCAAAGTCGTCTCGGCGGCGGGCATGGGAGAGACCGACATCGAAGGCTATCGGCTGCCCAAGCCGAAGGGGGACCTCTTCGACTGCTCGGCCGGCCCGATCCAGAACGGAGACTTCTCGTACGAGGGCGTGATCTATCGATGCGGGCTGCACGACCTGATCGAGCTCGATCCCGATCATCGGTCGCCGATCCTCGCCATGGAGCACGTGGTGATGTCCAGCACCAAGCTCATCCCTACGCGCTTCAACTCCCTCTACTCGGAATGGTTCACCACGCTGCAGCAGGGAGACATCGCGGGGTCCGACTGGGCGACGAAGTACCGTTGCGAGACGAGCAACGTCCGCAATCGCCAGGGGCTGAAGCTCCGGGTCGCGCAGTGCTGGCGCCGACGGCCCGATCTTCCGGGGATCTACGACCTCTTCGTACGTACGGCGATCCTCGGTGCAGGCCGCTCCGGGGTCGTGAGCACCTATGCCATGGACGGGACGACGCGTGACAACGGGTTGAGCCTGATCCGTAGCGTGATCGATCTGACCGGAAGGACCCGATGATCGTTGCGGAGATTCTCGGCGGAGAAGGCCAGGTCCTCTCCCGTGTCAGGCTCAACGGGACGTGCGTCGCCGGTTCGGACCGGACATGCGATCTCGTGCTCGACGACGTTGGCGTGGAACCCCGTCACCTGGAGCTCAGCGAGGGTCCGGACGCGACCGTCGTGCTCCGCCGCCTCGCGGAGAACGGTGAGTCTCGTGTCGGGAGCCTGGTGCTCGGGAGCGAGGCGGAGGCGACGCTCCCGGCCACGGTGACGCTCGGCGCCGTGGTGCTCCGCCTCTCCGAAGGTGAGGACGTACGAGAGAGCGGCTCTGCCTACGCTCCGACGCAAGCGCGGAAGCCGACGGGTGCGGCCAAGGCGTGGGCCTTGCTGGGTGGGGTCGCCCTCCTGTCCTGGGTGTGGCAGTTCTCGACGACCTACAAAGCCCATCCGTGGAACGAATCGATCAGCCTGTGCATCGGCATCGTCGTGATGGTCCTCGTCTGGGCGAGCGCATGGGCGCTCGGGAACCGCCTGTTCGGCTATCGGGGCCGGTTCCACGCCCATCTCGCCACCGTCTCGTCGTGGGCCCTGATCGCGGTTCCGGCCAGCGCGGTCGTCGGCGCCGGTGTGCAGATCGTCCAGAACGAAGCGGTCGAGATCCTCAGTGGGGCCGTCACGGCGCTGCTGGGTCTCTGGCTCCTGTACCGGCACATCGGTGTGGCGAGTCGGTGGCGTCCGCGCACCAACGCGATCATCGCCGCAGGCGTCGTGGCGGCGTTCATCGGGCTGGCGTTCCTCCCGATCGACACGGACCCGAAGCAGCCGGTCAAGGAGGCGCTCACGGACCTGGAGCCCTTGCCTGCGGTGCTGTACGTGACGCGCTCCTCCGACGCGATGGGACCCCAGGTGGACAAGATCCTCAAAGGCCTGAAGGGCATGAAGGCCAAGCGGTCGGTCGAGACGGCTCGGCACTGACAGAATCAGCTCGTCCGATGCCCTCCCAGGTTGAATCCGGGAGGCGGGGGGCGTGAAACGGCGCCCGAGCGGGCTCGCCCCTTCCATTTGGGATCCTGGACGTAGAGATCGAAGGGGATCCCTCTCGAGGCAGGGAAGTCCCTGAGCGCAGGGTCCTTGTCCTGCACGATCGCTCCGTCCGCGAAGGCGCCGCGCTTGGCCAGGTGCTTCACCAGTCGGTGGAGGTGGGCGGTCCCCGGCTGGTAGTGCCCGCTGTCGTTGTCGATATGGACGATCTTGCCGTTCGCGCCCGCGATCATCCCGGCACAGCGGATGACGTCGCCCCCGGTGAAGGACGAGTGGTGGAAGGTGTCCCAGTTGCGTCCGCGCTCCGGGTTGTGCAGGTCGGCGAAGAGCTCCTTCTGGGTCGTCCAGTTGTAGGCGAGCGCCTGGATCGCGCCGCCCTTCGCGCTGTCCGCCTTGGTCACCCAGGTCGTGTCGAAGAGCTTCCAGCTACCGTCGGACCCGTCCGCCTTCCATTGCTCGACCTGGCGACCCTGCACGCGAAGCATGTATACGGGCGCCCCTCCGCTCCGCACGTCCATGTACGGGACGGTGTGAGCCTGCTTGGCCATCTCGCGGTCCACGCAGTGCTCGGTCGCTTCGAGGTAGACCAGGAGGGGCTCGGTGCACGTCCCCTGCCGCACGGCCGTGAGCCATCGCGCCGCGAACGATTGGTGGGTCTTCCCCATCGGGTTGATGTGGACGTCGCCCGCGTCGTCCTCGATGAAGGCCATCTCCCAGCCGCGGTGCGCCGGGTCCCACGCTTCCATGCGAACCCCCGGCACGACCCCGAGCTGGCGGCCGTCGTCGCTCCGCGTCTGCCGCTGCCGGATCCGGTCGATGAGGGTCTGAGGGTTGGCCACCTCGCCGGCGTTGTTCGAGTAGTAGTCGATGAGGAGCGCGAGGTAGCCCGCCTTGGCCTTGGCGCGACGTGCCAGGCCGCGGAGCATCTCGTTGACGGTGCGTGCGCCTCCGGAGAGGGTGTGGCTCGCGTGCCCGCCGCCGATCGCCGGATCCACCCTCGACTCGATGAAGGCAGCCAACTGCCGAAGGGCGTTCAGCCGCTGAGGCAGCTGCGCGAGCGCATCCTTGCGGATCTGATGGTACCGATCGACGCGGTCGCACACGCTCGCGAGAAGCTGCATCGTCGACGAGGCGCCAGCCTGCCCGGCCGAGGGGGCAGCGATCTGCGACGCGATCCGGGCGATCGCACGTCCGGAGGGGATGTCGCGCCAGATGCGCATGGTTGCTCCGTTCGAAAGGAATCCACGTCGGCCGGGTTCGAGGGGTAAGATAGGACCCCCGAAGCCGAAGATGCACGATCGGGTTCGCGGGAGGCACCGCGCGCGGCGGGGAACCACTGGCGCGGATGGCGTTAGAATGGGCGCGTACCCGTGACGGATCCTCCAACCCATCCTACCCGCGCATGCACAAGCCCATCTTCGGTTCCGCCCTCACATTGCTGGCTGCCGCCGCCGTGCTCACCGCTCCCGCGTGCGCCCAGACTCCCGATCCGGGCCGCGTGGTCGACGCGGTTCTGGAGGCGTACGGCGGCGCCCGGGTGCTCGATGGCGTGAAGGCGCTGCGCCTGGAGGGCACGATCGTCACGGCCACGCGTGGCCAGCACGGGCGTTTCATCCGCATCGTCGAGGGTGCGCACAACCTGAAGGTCCTGCTGCACTACTCCGACCACGTGGAGATTCGCCTGGTCGACGGGGCGCGCGGATGGAACGGGGACACGCCGGAGAACATGAAGGCCGCCAGCGGCCCGATGCTCGCCGCCATGGAGCTTCAGGCCTCACGCTCCTGGGTGCCGTGGATTCTCGAGGTGATGCGGGACAGCCTCAGGGTGGAGCGGGCCGATTCCCGGGTGGTCGTGATGTCCGGAGGACTCGCGCCCGGCCTGGCGCTGCGCTTCTGGGTGGACGCGAACACACACCACGTGCTGCGCACCGAATCGGACATGGACACCGACGGCATGAAGATGCAGTTCGCCACCGACTACGGTGACTTCCATCGGGTCTCCGGGGTGCTCGTGCCCTTCCAGGAGGTGAGCTTCGCCGGCGGCACGCACACGGCGTCGCTCACGGTCGAGAAGGCCCGCATCAACCCACCGCCCGCAGACCGCAAGCTGCCGTTGGGGCCGACCGGCGGGTGAGGGTGGTGGTGGGCACCCGCGCGCGCTCTTGACAGGCGGGGCTCGTCATATACCGTTGATGGCATATACTGATAACGGTATGTGTTCTCGCTGCCCGGAGCTTCCGATGAACCCCACCCAGAGAGAGGCGACGGCGCGCCTCGGGATCGCGCTGGCGCATCCCCTGCGTCTGGCGATCCTCGAGCGTCTGGCGGAGGGGCCCCACATCGTCTCCGAGCTCATGGAGGCCGTCGGCGAGTCCCAGCCGATGATCTCCAAGCACCTGGCGACCTTGCGGGACGCGGGGCTTCTCGACTGCGAGCCCGACGGTCGCTGCCGTATCTACCGGCTGGCCAACGCACGCGCGGCGCGGCGGGCGCTTTCGGCGCTCGAAGCCCTCGCGGCCAGCGCGAGCTCCGGGGCTCCGGTCACGACCGGGTGACGCCTCCTTTCCAGACATGGAGTAGACGTAGCATGGCAATCAAGGAAGTGGACGGTCTCGCGACCCTCCGCGCCGCGATCGACGGCGAGGACAGCGCCGTCGTCGGCTTCTTCGGGGCCTTCTCCGAGCGCTCGGAACGCCAGCGCCCGGTGTTCGACGAGCTCTCCGCGAAGCACCCCGAGACGTCCCTGTACCTGGTGGACGTGGGACGGGTGAAGGACGTGCACCGGCACTACGGCGTGACCTCGGTTCCCGCGGTGATCAAGGTTCGTGGCGACAGGGTTGTCCAGGTCATCGCCGGCGAGCGTCCGCTCTCCGAGTACGAGGCACTCGTCAGCGGACGGCCCCTCGCCGCGGCCCCCGGCGAAGAAGGGGCCGTGCGCCCCCGTCGCGTGACCGTCTACACGACCCCGACGTGTCCATGGTGCACGAGGGTGAAGGACTACCTCCGGAAGAACGGCATCTCCTTCCGGGAGGTGGATGTGTCCCGCGACCTCGACGCGGGACGGCAGCTCGCGGCACGTACCGGACAGAGGGGCGTGCCCCAGACGGACGTCGACGGGCAGTTCGTCGTCGGCTTCGACCAGCAGAGGCTCGACCAGCTCCTGGGGCTGTCCCGGGGCGCGGCCTGAATCCAACCACGTGGCTCGCGGCCCCTCCGGCCCGAGCGAGGAGAATCGATCATGAACGTGCAGCCCCTTGGTGACTTCATCCTTGTCCGACCCGTCGAGGCGGAAGAGAAGACCGCCTCCGGCCTCTACGTCCCCGACGTTGCGCGCGAAGCGCCCGCCGAGGGGGAGGTCCTCGCGGTCGCGGCGGGCGTCGACAACGGCGTGATGGTCGGAGACCGGGTCGTCTTCAAGCGCTTCGCCGGAGAGGACCTGGCCGTGAACGGAGACACGCTCAAGCTGGTCTCGGTGGCCGACCTGCTGGCTCGATACGTCGAGGCGGACGCGATCGACGCGTGAGCGACCGACGGCCGGGAGCCGGGGCGATGCCCGCTCCCGGCCTCAGCCCTCCCTCAGGACCTCCGCCGGATCGACGGACGAAGCGCGCCGTGCCGGCAGGTAGGACGCGAGCGCCGCGGTCGCCAGCAGCAGGACGAGGAGCCCCACGTACGTGATCGGGTCGTTTGCCGAGACCCTGTAGAGCTGGCTCTTCAGCAAGCGCGTGGCGGGAAACGCGAAGACGATGCCGATCGCCGCGCCCGCCAGCGTGAGCGCGAGACCGCGGCGGAGCACCATGCCCAGCACGGACGATCGGGTCGCGCCCATCGCCATGCGCAGTCCGATCTCGTGTCGCCGCGCCGCTACGCGATGCGCCAGGCCGGCCTGACATCCCGCGAGCGCCAGCAGCACCGCCAGCGCGCCGAAGAGCGAGAGCACCAGGGTGTAGAAGCGTGGCTCCGCAAGGGAGCGGGAGATCCGCGAGGACATGGTGCCCACCTCCACGGGGATCTGCGGATCCAGGTCGCGCATGAGCCTTCGAACGGACCCGGCCACCACGGCCTCCGGGGCGCTCGAGCGCACCATGAAGGTGAAGCTCGATGCGCCACCCTTCTGGAAGAACGGCTCGTAGGCGGTCGGCGGAGGCGCGCTCCGGAGCCCGTCGTGGCGCACCGCGCCCACCACGCCGATCACGTCTCGGAAGTCCGGGTCGCTGAAGAAGGAGTGGGCGTAGCTGCCCACGCCCACCTTCGTGCCGTCGGCGGTGCGGACCTCCGGGTCCACGACCATGGTCGGGGGGCCATTCTGCCGATCGCCTGCGGAGAACACCCGGCCCCGGATCACGGGGATGTGAAGCACGTCGAAGTATCCTCGTGAGACCAACGCCACCTGCACCGCGCTCGTGGGCTTGGACACGCCCCGAACCATCAGCGGCGACGTCATGGTCGATCCCGAGATGGGGAGGTTTCGTCCGAGCGCGACCGCCTCCGCGCCCGGGATGTCCGCACCCTTCTGCAGCAGTCGGTGGGCGTAGTCGAGCCGGGATGCGGCGTCGGGATAGCGGCTCGTCGGCAGGGACACGTCCGCGAGCGTGACGTGGGAGGGATCGAAGCCGGGATTCTCGCGGATGGTGGCGATGAAGCTGCGGACGAGCAGGCCCGCTCCCACCGTGAGGAGAAGGGCCAGCGCCACCTGTCCCACGACGAAGCCCTCCAGCACGCGTCGCAGCCACGGGGAGGTTCCCGAGCCCGCCGGCGCCTCCCGCAGGAGCGCGGCCGGGCTTGTCTTCGCTCCGGCGAGCGCGGGCGCGAGCGCCGTGACGAGCCCCGTGAGGGCCGAGAGACCGAGCGCGAAGAGCCCGACCGCGACGTCCAGGTGGATCTCGCCGGCCCGCGGCAGCGCTCGGGGCACGAGCGCCAGTGCGGGCTTCAGGAGCACCGCCGCCACGGCGAGCCCGACCAGCCCGGAGCCCACACCCAGGACCAGTCCTTCCATGAGGAGCCCTGCCGCCACGCGCCCGGCGCCGGCGCCCACCGACGCCCGGACAGCGATCTCCGCCCTCCGCCGTACGCCGCGGGCCAGGAGCATGCTGCCCGCGTTGGCGCAGGCGCCGAGGAGCACGAGTAGGACGGCGCCTTCCAGGAGGAGAAGCGGTGTGCGCACGTCGCCGAGCAGCCGACTGGAGATCGAGACGGCCGACGCTGTCTTCGCTCCTCCGGTGACCCCCGCCGAGATCGTTCCCAACTCATGGGCCACGCTCCCGAGGGTGGCTCCGGGCCGCAGGCGCGCCAGCGCGACGATGATCTTGGCCCCGGCGATGTGGGCCAGGTCGGGATACGTCGACGGGAGCGGGACCCACAGATCCGCCCCGTCCGGGAATCGCGCGCGGTCACGGACGACGCCCGACACGGGGTACTTTCGCCCGTTCAGATCGAGCGTACGGCCCACGATGTTCGGATCCCCTGCGAAGACGGTGTGCCACAGGTGCCCGGAGATCAGCACGGTCGGCGCGGCGTCGGGCTCGTATGCGGAAGGAGGAGGGACGCGGCCCAGGAGGATCGGATCGTCGAGGAAGTCGAAGAAGCCGCGCGTGACCGCCGCGCCCTTCACCTCGACGGCTCCGTTCTGGGTTTGCAGCGGAAAGCCGGTGTCGAGGTACCCGGCCACGGACGTCACCGATCGCGCGTCCCTTCGCCATGCCTCCAGAACCGGGTAGGACGCTCGTGACAGCCCGTAGCCCTGCGTCACCTCCTCGACGACGGCGACGCGCGAGGCGTCGTGGAAGGGCAGGGGAGCGAGCAAGACGGCCCGGACCACGGTGAACACGAGAACGTTGAGCGCCACCGCCAGCGCCAGGATGATACCCGGGGCCAGCACCCTCCCGGGTCTGCGGACGAGCGTCCGCACGGCCATCGCGAGCTCGTCGCCGAACGATCGAAGCAGGTGCCGCGGCCTCGCATTCCCGATGCGCTTCTCCTCACCCATGCTCTCCCCTCCCGGTCGGGGGCCGCCCGGGTCGGTGGCGCGCCGGCCGTGGTCCCACCCATCCGCTGCTGGGGCGCCCCGCAATGGTTTGGCCAATTCAGGGCCCCCCGCCGCCG
>JBJKRT010000008.1:0-3956 GCA_046704545.1 Longimicrobiales bacterium | reverse complement strand
TCGTCCAGACCGCCGTCGCGTCGGTGATGTCGCCCGCGGCACCGTTGCCCTTGTCCAGCGCGATCCGGTAGACCACCCCGTCGAGGTTGGGGTCGCCGTTCTGGAGCACCGGGCCGCGCGTCTCGATGGTCGCCTTGACGAACAGTCCGTCCACCGACGCCAGCCGCACGCTCCTCACGTCGAGATTGGCCGGAACGCCCGGATCCTCGGCATCGGACACCGAGCCGAGGGGCCGCTCGGTGTCACCCGTCACCATGGGGAAGACGCCGACTATGGCGTCCTTGGCGTGGATGCCGTTGTACGAGAGCTCGATCACGCCGTTCTTGTACAGCGTCGCCTGGTAGTGGTTGTGCACCGGAACCCAGCTGAAGGCCTGCGTGCCACCGACCGTCTCACCGACATCCCACGTCACCACCACGCGATCGGGCAGTTCCTTGAGGTAGGAGACCGGGTTGCGGTTGCTGATGCGCACGAACGCCGCGATCCCCGGCACGCTGTTGATGAAGGTCGCGCCGACCGTGCGGAGCTCGGAGTAGCGCTGCAGTGGGAAGCCCTCGCGGAAGTTGGTGCCCGCGCCGGTGCGGTTGCCCGCAGGCGGACCACCCGGGCGTCCGCCGCCGAAGCGGCTCCGCGGCCGCGTGCCGAAGGTGATCGCTCCGGGCGCGATGTTCAGCGTGTCCCAATCGCGGCCGGAGAACGGAAACTCGAAGCCCTTCAATCCGGCCAGGCCCGAAGTCTTGGCTCCGAAGTCGGGATCCCACCGGAGGGCAACGTTCTCGACCCGATACCCGCTCCCGTCGGGCGTGAACCGCAGCGTCCGGTGATCGAGGTCGAAGAGCCGATCGGGCGGCACGACCCCTGAATCGAGCTCGACGTGGATGAGGTGTCCCATCACGGTCACCTTGCCGATCGAGTGCCCCGGGCCTCGCTGCGCCGCTGCCATCGAGGGCGCGGCGGCCAAGGCGATGAGGGCGAGGGGGCCAACCAGACTACGGATGCGCATTGCGGATCACCGGGTCGGAGGAGGGGGAGGAGCTTTACCTGCGGTAAGACACGTCGGGGTGGGGAGATCGTTGAGCGAGAGCAGCGGAGCGCTCGGATCTACCGCGACGCGCGATCCCGAGGCGCCCCCAGCCGCTCCAGTACACGCACGAAGCGAGGGTCGGCTCGAAGCGGATCCCACTCCGGATAGGAGATGACGGGGAACAGCGTCGTCGCCTTGAGCTCGAGCGCTCTGTCCAGCCACTCGAACGCGCTGTCCGGCTCTCCCAACCGCGTGTACACCATGGCGACGCCGACGGGGTCTACAGCGACCGACCCGTCGAGGGCGGTGCCGAGGATCCGTCGCGCCTCGGCGTCCCGCCCGGCGACGGCGTAGCCCCAGGCTCGTCGCAGAGACGGCTGCTCCCCTGCGAGGCCGTCGAGCTGCGTGAGGCCCTCGGCGACGTTTCCCCTGAGGATGTGGATCGTGGCGAGGTCCCACCGAGCCAACGCGAAGTCCGGGTTCATCGCCACGACCTGCTCCCGCTGTTCGAGCGCCCGGTCGTAGTCTCGAGCCACGAGGTACCGGTCTCCCATGACACGCCGGATCTGGAAGTTGAACGGGTCCAGCTCCAGGGCCCGCTCCAGCAACGGGCGCGCCTCCTCGACTCTGCCGAGGACGGTGAGGCCGAAGGCGTGCCAGAGGTAGGCCTCGGGATAGTTGGGGTTCAGGCGCACCGCACGCTCGAAGGATCTGAAGGCGGCTTCGTACTCCCAGTCGAATCGCTCCTGAATGTATCCCAGCGCGGCATGGGCTTCGCCCAGCTCACCGTCCATCTTCAGGGCCCGCTCGGCCATCGTCCGCGCGGAAGAAAACGCCTGTCGTGCTGGTAGATGTCCGTAGCTGGCAAGGAGCGAGTAGGTGTCGGCCAGCCCCACGTACGCCAGGGCGAAGCCGCTGTCGGCCTCGATGGCGCTCTCGAAGTGCCGCAGGGCCGTCTTGAACCCTTCTCCGGTCCTCTGTCGCAGCCAGGACCTCCCGACGAGGTATTCGTTGAACGCGGGCGTGCTCTCGGTCGGGCGCTCGGCGAGTCGGGCGCGCTCTTCCGGCGTGATCACGGCGCCCACGGCCCGGGCGACGCGTCGCGCGATGTCGGTGTGGATGTCGAAGACGCTCCGGACCGTCAAATCCTCGTCGTATCGTTCGGCCCAGACCTGGGCCCCCGTGCTTCCGTCGAGAAGCTGGAAGGTCACCCGGATCTGGTTTCGATCCACATCCTTCAGAACGCTGCACTCGCCCAGGAATCCGACCCCGAGCTCCCGGGCCATCTGCCTCAGGGGTACCGGGTGTTGGCGGTAGTACTCCATCGACTCGCGCCCGACCGAGCGAAGCCCGGAGATCCGCTGCAGGTGCAGGAGAATCTCGTCGTGGACGCCGCTCGCGAAGTAGGCGTCTTCCGCGTGCGGGCTCCAGTTCTCGCAGGGGATCACGGCGATCCCCGGGCGATCATCGCCCTCCGCGGTCGCCGGCCGGAGGCCCTGCGCCGCGGGACGTAAGAACGAGAGGGCGACGCCGGCGACCACGAGCAGCGCCCCCACCATGAGCAGCTCCGGGCCGCTGACCCGCTGCCGCCCCTTCTCTCCGTGGTACCAGGCAACGACGAGGTCGACGAAGAAGCCGACGACGATGATGATCAGGAGGACCCGCTGGACGGTCGGCGTCAGGCCGAGCGCGCTCTCGAGCGCATCCAGGAGCTGGAGCACCACGAAGCCCGCAGCCAGATACGCGAGCGCCCACTGCACGAGCGCCCGCTCCTTCACCCGACGAAGGAATGGCGGTCGTAGCATTCTTCCGGACCGGCGGGAACGGAGAGGAAGTCGACACGCCCACTCGGCCCAAAACCGAAGCTAGGATCGGCGTATCACCGGAGCAAGATTGACGTGAGCGGGGTGCCCCCGGATGGTTGGAGCCCCGGGCATGCCCCACAACGACGCCTCGAACCGAGCAGCCATCATGTCGAACGAACACACGTACCTCGAGGTTACTCAGGAGGCGGGTCGCGACCTGTTCCTCCGGGACATCCAGGGGGAGGTCGTGATGCTGAACCTCCTCCGATTCCGCGACGTCGCGGACTATTCGGCCGCACCGGAGCTTCGACCGGAGGCGCCGATATCGGGTGCGGAGGCCTACCGGCGCTACATGGACCACACGCTACCGCATCTGAGGGCGTCCGGCGGCGACGTCGAGCTCGTGGGGGAGGGGGGCTCCTTCCTGATCGGGCCGCCCGAGGAGCGATGGGACATGGTGCTGCTGGTCCGTCACAAGAGTGTGGCGACCTTCATGTCGTTTGCCCAGAACGAGGCGTACCTCGGCGGGATGGGGCATCGCCTGGCCGCGATCTCCGACTCGCGCCTGTTGCCGATCGTCCCCCGATAGGCGTCGCGCCAGGAAACGTTCCGGAGCCTGTCCCCCCTCAGCCGGTGCTCACCCCCACCCCGCCGCCGAGGTACTTGTGGAACCAGAGGAGCGCGCGCTTCAGGACGTTCCTTCTGTCCTGCGGCTTGTGGAAGCCGTGGCCCTCGCCCGCGTAGACGACCAGCTTGGTCGGGACGCCCATCGCCCGCAGCCCGTGCCAGAATTCGAACGACTGCGGTGCCGGGCACTCGCCGTCGTACTGACCGACCACGACCAGCGACGGCGTCTTGTCGTTGGTGATGAAGTTGATGGCCGAGCTCTTGGCGTAGACCTTCGGAGCCTTGTACACGGAGGCGCCGAAGAACGGAATCATCCACTGGTCGATCGAGTTCTCGCCGTAGTAGCTCTTCCAGTCCGAGAGCCCGGCACCCACCACGGCGGCCTTGAAGCGATGCGTCTGGGTCGGGGCGAACATCGACATGAACCCGCCGTAGCTCCACCCGGTGATGCCCACCCGCTGGTCGTCGATCGGATACTTCGCCTCGACCGCGTCGACGCC
>JBJKRT010000007.1:0-36133 GCA_046704545.1 Longimicrobiales bacterium | reverse complement strand
GCCGTATCGGCCGCGACCGCCGTCGTATCCGCGACCGCCCCGTGCCCTGGTGACTTCGGCGGCGGGAACAGGAGGCTGGTGCCCACGAGCACACCCAACATAAGGAGGACGGCGAGGAGGAACCGTGCTTCGGTATTCATCGGCCTTCGGGAGTCGGGTGACGGGACGCACCGCCCACCCTGGATTGGCGATCAGGAGCCGGGGGAACGGGGTCGTAGCCGTGTCCGCCCCAGGGATGACAACGAAGGATCCGGCGCACGGCGAGCCAGCTCCCGCGCAACGCCCCGTGAACCTCGAGCGCCTCGACCGCATACGATGAACAGGTAGGCATGTAGCGGCACGACGGCATGGTGAACGGGGAAATCCCCTTCTGATAGAACCGGACCAGGGCGATCAGGAAGCGCTTGAACACAGATCCTCCACCGCCGCCCGCACGTCCCGCGCGAGATCATGGAACGCCGCGCCGTACGCACGCCCGCGGGCCCGCAACAGTACGTCGCTCGGCTCACCCGCACGATCGAGCATCGGGAGCACCTCCCGCCTGCCGATCTCTCTCAGCCTGCGCTTCAACTTGTTCCGCTCCACGATTCTCCGGCCGTGCTTGGGAACGATGAGGGCGAGCCGGGAACAGGAAGCGGGGGAAGGCGCGAAGAAGACGTCCAGATTTGCCGTCCTCTTCCGCTTCCCCCGCTCCAGGAGACTTCGGATCTCGTTCGTGCGTCCGATCCGCGCTTCCCGGGGAAGACGCTCCCCGGCAGCGACCCCGGCGGACCCTTCTACTGCTTCCCGCCCACCGACACCACGAGACGCCCGCGCCCCCTCTTCCGTCGGCGCGACAGCGTCTTGCGGCCGCCACGCGTCTTCATCCGGGCGCGGAACCCGTGCTTGTTGACCCGCTTGCGGTTGCGAGGCTTGTAAGTCGGCTTCATCTCGAGGAGCCCGATCCATTGCGTTCGTAAGATTGAAGGCGAGCTTGGGAAGATAGCCCGACGTCGCGGGGCGAGTCAACGGCTTCCGCGGGAGGTGTTGAGATGCGCTGGAATCCCGCATGGTCACGGACCTCGTTTGACTTTTCCACATCGCCGTTCTAGCTTCGGCGCCCCCCTTGAAGGGGGGCGTTGATTCGCACGTCGCCTCGAACCTCATTCTCCCGTCGAGGATGCCCGCCGCTCTCCCTTCCCGCACGCCCCGTTCGATCACGCCTTCGACGGCGGCGCGTCGGATCGAGGCCCCATGGAGCTGACCGCCCAGCAGCTCTGGGACCGCATCCTGGAGATCGCGAGGAGCTCCCTTCCAGAGCAGAGCTACCGAACCTGGCTTTCGGGCACCCGGGCCGTCGCACTCTCGTCCGACGAGCTCCTCATCGAAGCCCCCAGCCGGTTTCACGTCGAATGGCTCGAGGACAAATACGGCACCCTCCTCGCCTCCGCGGCCCAAAGCGTGCTGGGTCGTACACTCGCCATCGCCATCACGTTCGAGCAGGAGCGGGAGCCCATCCCGATGCCGTCCGTGGAGGTCGCGCGCGAGTCCCTCGATGCACCCGGCGCGTCCGTCCGTCCCGAGGCACCGCTGGTACGTCCCCAGCTCAACGAGCGCTACACGTTCGACCGCTTCGTGGTGGGCACGAACAGCCAGCTCGCGGTGGCCGCGTGCCGTGCCGTCGCGGAACGCCCGGCGCGGATGTACAACCCCCTGTTCCTCTATGGTGGCGTGGGTCTGGGAAAGACCCACCTCATGCATGCGATCGGACATCAGCTCGTTGCCGCCAACCTCGCCCGCCGGGTGGCCTACGTGTCTTCCGAGCAGTTCACCAACGACATGGTGAGCTCGATCCAGCGCGGCACGATGTCCGACTTCCGACGCCGTTACCGCGAGATGGATCTCCTTCTCGTCGACGACATCCATTTCCTCGAGGGCAAGGAAGGCACCCAGGAGGAATTCTTCCACACGTTCAACGCTCTCTACGATGCCCAGCGCCAGATCGTTCTCACGAGCGACCGGCCCCCGAAAGATCTTCCGGGCCTCGAGGAGCGTCTGGTCTCGCGTTTCGCCTGGGGACTCGTGGTCGACGTGAAGCCTCCGGACTACGAAACGCGCATGGCCATCCTGCGCAAGAAGGCGGCGGACGACGGGCTTTCGCTCGACGACGAGGTCATCGACTACATCGCCCATCACTGCACGGCTTCCGTGCGGGAGCTCGAGGGCGCGGTCATCAAGCTGCTCGCGTACTCATCGCTGACGCACAGGGAGATCACCCCCAACCTCGCCCAGACAGCGCTCCACGGAGTGTTCGGCAGCCGAGGGACCGAGGAGGGCCCCACACTGTCACCGGATCGAATCCGGGAGGTCGTCGCTCAGCGGTGGCGCGTGCGTCCAGAGGCGCTCTCGTCGAAGCGTCGCACAAAGGACTTGACCGTTCCTCGACAGGTCGCGATGTACCTGATCAAGGAAGCGCTCGGGACTTCTCTCGTGCGCATTGGAGAGCTCTTCGGCGGCCGGGACCATTCGACGGTCATCCACTCCATCCGGAAGGTCGAGGAGGAGATGGACCGCGATCCCGAGTTCCGGGAGGAGGTGGAGGCGGCTCGAGCGGCTCTGCGAGGCGCTCACGGGCAGGTCTTCCACAGCTGACGTGGATCGGGTGGGGAAATCGACGATCTTTCCACACGGCCACGCCGGGCTTCGAGACGAGGTGTGGACTTCGCGGCAGTCGTCCCCACCGTTCCCCCAGGGCGTCGAGGGGCCTGAAAGCCATGATACAGGACGAGATCGGAGCCTTCGGGACCGAATCCTCCACAGATCCACACCGTCTACTACGACTATGTCTTTCTCTTTAGGAGAGAGATAGGTTCTAGCACGGTCGAAAACCGACGTTCCACGTGTCAGGAGCAGAGGCTCGATGAACTTCACGATCACCAGGCAGAACCTCCACAGCGGGTTGGCAGCGGTATCCGCCAGCATTCCCTCCAAAACCACGCTGCCTGTTCTGTCGAACATCTTGTTCGAGGCGGGGGACGACGGCGTCCGGATAAGCGGCACGGATCTGGACGTGTCGGTGCGCGTGAAGATGCCAGCGGACGTCAAGGAGGGAGGAAGCCTCACCGCTCCCGGCAAGAAGCTGCAGGAGATCACGCGAGAGCTTCCCGACCAGCCGGTGGAGGTTTCCACGCGTGGTGACCAGATCGAGCTGAAGTGTGGGCGCAGCCACTTCAAGCTGAACGGTCTTCCCTCCGAAGAGTTTCCGACCCTTCCGGAGATCAATTTCGACGAAGGGTGGCAGATCAAGGGCGAGGAGCTCCACGGGCTCATTCACCACACGTCGTTCGCGGTATCGACCGAAGAGAGTCGGCCGATCCTGAACGGTGTCTTGTGGGAGCTCCGGGATGGCGAGATGACCATGGTGGCGACGAACGGACACCGGCTTGCTCGCATGTCGGTTCCGGTCGTGTCGTCGGGAGCTCCTTCGGCGGACTTCATCGTTCCGCCGGCCGCGCTGCAACAGGTCCAGCGACTCTTCAAGGACGACGACGAGTTGCTGGTCGCCCGTAACGGAAATCACCTCGGGTTCCGGTCCGGCTCGCACGAGGTCTTCTCGAGGATGATCGAGGGAACCTACCCGAACTACGAGCAGGTCATCCCGAAGGACAACGACAAGGCGGCGGTCATCGAGAAGAAGGGATTCGAGTCCGCCGTGCGCCGTATGGCGGTCGTGGCGTCGGACCAGACGCATCGCATTCGACTGAAGTTCGAGAGTGGGCGGGTCCACCTGAACGTGCTGACGCCCGATCTCGGGGAAGGTCACGATGAGCTCGAGGTCGGGTACGAGGGCGAGGAGCTGGAGATCGGCTTCAATGCCAACTACCTCCTGGAGGTCCTCCGGTACATGCCGACGGAGGCGGTGAAGGTCACGTTCAAAGCGCCCGAGCGCGCGACGACGATCGAGCCGGTGTCCGAGGACGACGAGGCCATGAGCTACCTCTGCCTGGTCATGCCGCTACGGCTACTCGACTAGCGGAAGGAGCGCGGTGGGGTCCGACGCCCGAACGCCACCAGCCGCAGAGGGTACTACGCTCGGCTCGTACGGAGTCCCTGATCGGTCGGCCCTCCGAGATGTCCAGATGATCCCTCTGCACCGTGACGCCCGAGTGAAAGAAGCTTCCGGGGCTACGGTGGCTACGCCGCCACGTGTCGTGCCGGTTCGTCGATTCCTGACGGTGGTAGCGCTCCTCGCGCTCGCGGCGTGTGCGGATGGTGCCGCACAGCCCGGGTCCCTGCGCTTCGGTCAGCTCGGAGACATGGAGGTCGACCTCGAGGCTCCGCAGCGGCTCGGCGTCGGAATGCTCCACCAGAAGCTCACCTGGTCCTCCAACGGTGCCTGGACGCTGGACGAGTCGATCTCCTACCGTGGCCTGCTCGGTGACGAGAACGTCCGGCACAGTCAAGGAGATCCCGGGAGGTTCGCTTCGGACTATGCGTCGCTCATCACGCAGGTCAACGACGTGAAGGGTCTGAAGCTCTTCATTCCGGAGCTGCCGCAGAATCTCGACCCGGAGTGCGGACCCACCCGTACCCGCATCACTCTCACGATCCACGACAAGATCAAGGATCAGGACGCTTCCTGGACGCGATGCGTCGATGGCTCCCTCGGCACCATCACCGCGGCCAACGCGGGGCCTGACCCGGCCGCTTCGCGGGTCGCCGTGGCCGCTCAGCAGATGCGGGACGGAACCCAGGGCGTCGACTTCGTGTCGGCGTTCAACGGGACCGTACCGTTCGGGACGCTCGACCGCGGCCAGAATACTCCGGCACCTCTGGACGCTCCGATCACGATCACGACAGAGAAGGCCTGGAAGGCGTTCTGGGAGCAACACGCCGGCAACACCCGCCCGCTTCCGGCCGTGGATTTCTCGAAGGAGGAAGTGGTCGTAGGCGTCATCGGAGTGCGCAGCGAGGCCGGTGACAGCGTCGAGGTCCGCAGGATCCTCGAGGTCGACCAGGGCACGCTGATCGACCTGGTGGAGCGGGTCCCGGGCAACTTCTGCTCTCCGGCCCAGCGGACCCACCGGCCGTTCCACATCGTCGTGGCACCGCGGACCCCCGATCCCCTGCGCTTCGCGGACGTGCGGGTCGAGGAAGTGGACTGCGGCAGCTGATGTCGCTTCGTCGCCTCTTCGTCCTCGTCCTGGTGACGTTCGCCGCGGCCCTCGCGGCCGCGGATGGATACCTGGCCTGGCGCAGCGCCAGCAGGGCGATGGAAGCGGAGCTCGACAAGCGTGCGGAGTGGGTGGCCGGGGCAGCGGCCGAGACGGGCATCCAGTCGTCTCTCCTCGTGGGGCTGCTTCCCGGCATGGAAGACACTCGGGCCTGGGCCTCCATGCACGCGAAGCTCGAACGTCTGCGGCGCTACGTGAAGGAGGCCTACATCCTGACGGAGGACAACCGGGCCATCGTCACGAGCAATCCGGGTGACACGGTCGATGTCATCGGTTCACCGCTTCCCCAGTTCGACCTGTACGCGCAGGATATCGCGCGTGCGCGTGAGATCGGCGAAGCGGCGACGCCGGCGTTCGTCGGTGCGGACGGCACGCTGTACAAGTGGGGCTTGAAGAAGATCGGGCAGTCACCGTTCATCCTCGCTGTACGCATGAGGGCCGATTATCTGGCGCCGATGCATCTCCTGCAGCGCAACCTCCTCTTCGGCTCCGCCGTGGCGGCGCTCATCGCCGCGCTCCTCGCGGCCCTTCTCGCCGCCGCCGTGGTCGAGCCGGTGGAGCGCTTGAGCCGTGTCGCCCTCCGGATCCAGCGGGGCCACATCGAACGACCGGTGGCGCAGGAGAAGGGGGAGGAGCTGGGGCGGCTCTCCCGCGCGATGGAGCGGATGAGGCAGAGCATCCTCGAGCGCGACGAGCGCCTTCGGGTGATGCTCGCGCAGGTGGCCCACGAGATCCGCAATCCGCTGGGTGGGCTCGAGCTCTTCGCGTCTGCCGCCGCCGAGACGGACGATCCGGCCGAGCGGAGCCGCCTCATGGGCCGGGTCCGCTCCGAGGTGTCGGCGCTCAACACGATCATCGACGACTTCCTGATGTTCGCGCGACCCGTCACGCCCCAGGGAGAACCTACCGACCTCAGAGAACCGCTCCAGGAGGCGGCCGAGCTCGTTCGGGCGGAGCTCGAGGAGGACGGGGGAACCTTGGAGGTTCGTTTGCCCGACACGCCTCTCGTCGCGGCGGTTGCGGGGGAGCATGCCAAGCGCGCGGTGTTGAATCTCCTCCGCAACGCCGCCCAGGTAGCGGAGCACGTGACGCTCGAGGGAAGCTTCGACGATGGCGAGGTCGTGATCTCGGTCTTCGACGACGGTCCGGGCGTGCCCGCCGATCTCCGGGAGCAGATCTTCGAGCCCTTCGTGACGGACAAAGAGCAGGGTGCCGGGCTCGGCCTGGCGATCGTCCGCCGGCTCGCGGAAGCGAACGGAGGTCGCGTCGAGCTGGCACACACCCAGGAAACAAATGGTGGGAGGGGCTCGGAGTTCCGGATATATTTCGAGGGCGCCGAACACACCACCGACGCGGCGCGCATCCCCTAAAGACGCACCATGGCCGATATCATCGTCATCGACGATCACGACTCCATGCGGGAGGGCCTCGAGCTCCTCCTCCAGAGGAGAGGCCACCGCACGCGCTCCGCGGAGAGCGGCAAGCGGGGTCTCGAGCTCCTGCACGAAGCACCGGCGGACCTGGTCATCACCGATATCAAGATGGCCAAGATCGACGGCATCGAGGTGCTGCGGCGCGTCAAGGAGGCATCGCCCGAGACCGAAGTCATGGTCATCACGGCGCACGGAACGATCGAGACGGTGGTGAAGGCCATGAAGCTCGGCGCCGCCGATTTCATCACCAAGCCGTTCTCCTCGGACGAGTTCGGCGTGAAGGTCGACCGACTCGTCGCGGAGCACGCCGAGCGGGCCCGGCTTCTGCGCGAGAACGTCGCCCTGCGGGTCGAGAATGCCTATCTGCGCGAGGAGTCCCACGCGCGCTACGGTGAGATCGTCGGCGAGTCCAACGCGATGCAGGACGTGTTCCGCTGGATCACGCGCGTGGCCAAGAGCGACTCCACCGTGATGATCTACGGGGAGTCCGGGACGGGAAAGGAGCTCGTGGCGCGCGCTATACACGCGGGGTCGTCGAGGTCCGGTGGGCCGTTTGTGCGCGTCAACTGCGGTGCGCTCAACGAAGGTCTCCTGGATTCGGAGCTGTTCGGCCACGAGCGAGGTGCGTTCACCGGGGCGGACAAGAAGCGGCGCGGCCGCTTCGAGCTGGCCGACGGAGGCACGCTCTTCCTGGACGAGATCGCCACCGTGCCGCACTCCACGCAGGTGCGGCTGCTCCGTGTGCTGCAGGAGAGGGAGCTGGAACGTGTGGGCGGAGAAGAGACCATTCCGGTCGACGTGCGGATCATCGCCGCGACCAACTCGACGCCGGACAACCTGAGAGGTGACGGAACGTTCCGAGAGGATCTCTTCTATCGACTCCACGTGGTGCCGATCACGCTTCCGCCGCTGCGCAATCGCAAGGAAGACATCCCGTTCCTGGTGAATCACTTCATCGAGAAGCTGCGCGACCGTACGGCGTCACCCGTCCTGGCGGCGAGCCCAGGCGCCCTGCGTCGCCTCGCCAGCCACGACTGGCCAGGGAACGTGCGGGAGCTGGAGAATGTGGTCGAGCGAGCCCTCGTGTTGGCCGAGACGCCCGAGCTGGATGCCGAAGACATTCCACCGTTGGGCCGGGGCGGGCTCGCCGCGGCTCCGCCTCCCGGCTCACCGACGCCCTCGATGCTCGAGCTGCCCGACACCGGCCTGGACCTCAACCAGGCCATCGAGGGCATGGAGGAGCGGCTTATCCGCCAAGCACTGAGCCATGCCGGAGGCGTGAAAGCCGAGGCGGCCAGGCTGCTCGGGCTGAAGGCCAGCGCCCTCTATTACAAGCTCGAGAAGTACGGCATCGAGGCGTGACGTGAGGCGGGTTGCGCGTCTTCGGTGGCGACGGGCTTCTGCGGTCGGGGTCCTCGTCGCGGTCTCCGGTATGCTCGCCTGTTCCATGCGGCCCGCTGCGGCCCAGCAGACGCGCCAGGAGATCGTCGACGCCCAGCGCAATGCGTACCAGGCGGCCAAGAAGGAATGGGAGGCCGCGAACCTGGTATTCAAGAACGTGGACCGTCAGTTCCAGAGCGCGCTGGACCAGTTTCGCGAGGCTCGGCGCAGCGGCAATCAGGACGCCATCGACCACGCGTTCGCCGAAGCCCAGAGGCGTAGCGCTGCGGATGCCGAGCAGAGCAGGCGGGTCAAAGCGCTTCAGGCGAAGATGGAGGAGGCCCGCAAGAAATTCAGCGACGCCCTCTCCAAGCGCCTCGAGCAACTCGTGAGTCAGATCGACTCGGCCACCACCTACCAGAAACGTCGAGCCCTGAACGCGCAGTTCACCGATCTCAACAACGAGCTGAAGGACCTGGATGCCGAGGCCCAGGACAACCTCCGTCTCAGCCCGGTGGCGCTGCCCGACATCACGTTCGACCCTCGTGACACGTCGCAGGAGCTGGAGCAGAAGGCGGAGATCCTCGATCGGCGAGCGCAGATCGCCGACACCCTGATCGCCGACACCCGGAACAGGATACGCCAGCTACAGGAACGGCAACGACGGAACCGGCAACGGAGGGACTTCATGGCGGGTGCCGGGCGCTTCGACGATACCCATACGCCGGTGATCGCGGGCGGCGCGACCGGAGACGAAGGGACCGCCCCGGCCGACTCCACCGGTGCCAACGCCCAGCCGGTGACGGTGGAGCAGAGGATCCAGGCGCTTCAGAAGCACGTGAACCAGCTCAAGCAGTATCGCGACCAGCTGCTCGTGCGGGCCGCGGAATTCCGGAGCCACGTGAGGATGGTCACGTGAGGGTCCGAGCGCTCGTAGGGCGCCTCTTCGCCGTCGTGGTCGTGGGTGCGCTCGCGGCCCTCGCGCTGCCCCGGCAAGCGCGCGCGCAGGCGCGCCTGCGCGACCTCGTGTTCACGCTCGGTGGCTCGGTGGAGCAATACTCGGGCAACTTCACGGCCGTCACGATCACGGTGGTCGACAGCACCGATCACGCGTCCGCGGTCGTGGGCGAGATGGGCGTGCGTGGGGCGGCTACGCTCTACAGCGCGAACGGCCGCAGCCTCGACCTCTCCTTCGACGGGGGGTTCCGGCAGACCGCGGCCATGGGATTCCGGTTCCGCGACTACGCGCCCCGCGAGTGGGTGGGCAACAGCACGCTCACATTCGACCAGAAGCTCGGCTCGTGGGGCTCGCTCGAGGCGGGGGGAACCGTGCGGTCGCGGTCCATCCAGGATCGGCCTCCGATGCCGCTCTTCCTCCAGCCCGGGTATACGACGACCCGGGGCACGCTGTCGCTGCTCACCCGTTCGTTCGATGGCGTCGGATTCGACCTCCGGTTCAACAGGGAGGCCTCGAACTACAAGGCAGTGGCGCTGGTGCCGCAGCTCGCGCTGCTGGACCGAAGCGGCAAGGGCTTCGACGTGGGCGCCCGATGGGGCTCCAGCCTGTCGCACGTTCGGTTCCACGGGGGCGTGGAGTGGACCGACTATCGCAACCAGGGGACGTTCGATCCGCGGGACCCGTTCCGGAGAGACCACACCGTCCGTGTCGGGTTCGATTGGTCGCACGCGGGCAATGTGTTCCTCCAGGTGGGTGCCGACGGCGTGCTGAACCGGTCGAACTCGAATCGTCCGGAGTACGACGCGGTGAGCGCGCGCGCCCTCCTGTCGGCCCCCCTGCCGAAGGATCTCCTCCTCAACATCTATGCCGTGGTGACGGCCAAGAGCTACGTGCACGACACGCCGTTCGCGCGCCTCGTGCCGGGCGAGGAAGCCGACAACGCCTCGATCGCGTACCTCCAGCTCGGCCGGCCGCTCGCGTCGAACCTCGACGGCGCGATCCGGTTCGCTTGGTCACGCGCGGAGACGAATATCGGGCGCGCGTATTACCAGCGCTTCGGCACCTCGGTCCAGTTCAACTATCGGCCGTTCGGTTACTGACGCCCGCCGAGGGCCGGGTCGGCGCCGAAGGATGGTGCCGATCCGGCCTGCCCGGGTTCACTCTCCCGGATGGTACACCCGTTCGGTGTGCCCTCTGAGCTGACTCGGGTAGAAGTAGACCACCCGGAGGTTACCCGTCGCGTAGCGCACGGCCTCGTCATCGAAATGCCATGACGACGGATCGCCGCTCTCCCCTCCGGCCGTGACGGCGCGAGCGCGCACGCTGTCCCCGAACTCGACCGCGGCTACGAAGCTGTTCCCGCTGGTGCCATACCACTTCTTCGTGTTGGGGTACGCGTGGGCACCGAACGACGCGAGGGAACCCCACCTCGATGAGGTGAACGGCACCGGAATGCTCGGCGCCGAGTCGTCGAAGTGCGAGCGGATGTCGTCGTCGAGCCGCTGGAACCGATTGATGTCTCCCCACGGCGTTCGCCAGTTCCCGAAATCGGCCGTGAGCTGGTCCACGGCGGTGTCCAGCGAGGCGAGCAGCAGCTTCGGGGGGGTACGCTCGGCCACGTACTTCTCGGGCGCGATCCCGGCCGCGTGCGCGTCGCGGTAGGTGCGCCGCTCGATCTCCGTGCCCCAGAACACCGCGAGCGACGTCGCCAGGGAATTGATGCCCCACCGGTAGTTCCAGTCGCGCAGAACGGTGATCGGTTTCGCGAGCTTGGCCTTCAACGCGCTGGAGACGCTGGCGGTGTCGTACGCCTCGACGAGCGCCGGGATCATCTGCGCGAACGCAGGCAGGTAGCTGTCGAAGCCCGCGGCGATGAGTGAGCTGATCGTCGCGTCGTGAAGCTTCGGCAGGATGCGCAGCGCATGATAGCCGCGCGGCGTCTCGTACCGGCCGCGCTCCACGTAGCGAGGATAGTCCTGCCGCTTCGGGCTGTCGGGCCCGGCGGCGGACCAGGGCCAGTTGTTGGAGTTGTAGAGCCAGCCGACCTGAGGATTCAGCAGGCCCGGCGTGGAGTCGATGGAGAGCACGCCGTGGTAGTCCGTGGCGGGATTGCTCCCGTCGACCGGCTTCGTCCAGTCGAAGGACGTGTCTCGGCGCGGAATGTAGTTGGAGTGGAAGTACGCGATGTTGCCCTCGGCGTCGGCGAAGATCGTGTTGTTCGACGAATTCGTGTGGAGCTCCATCGTCTTGCGGAACTCCGTGTAGTCTTTCGCCTTCGTACGCGTCACGTCCTGGATGAGCGCGCGAATGGGCCGCTGCATGAGGCTGATGCTCACCCACTTGTCACCCGTCTTCCTGACGATGGGTCCATGGCGCGTGTAATACGCGGTGAAGGTGCGGTGGGCCATGCCGGCGGCCGTCTTGTAGGGGACCGTGATCGTGCGGACGCGCATCGGGTACTCCTTGCCGCCGTAGCGGTAGTACCAGCGGCCGCCCTTCTTCGTCACCGTCTCCAGGAACTCGTCGATATTGTCCACGCCGCTCGAGGTGTGCATCCACCCGGCGGTCCGGTTGAACCCCTGGTAGACGAAGAACTGCCCCCAGGTCACCGCACCGTAGGCGTCCCAGCCCGAATCGCTCGCCATCTGCAGCTCGGCGCGGAAGTAGAACGAGGTGTGCGGATTGATGTACAGAAGCGCATGCCCGTCGAGGGTGTTCTTCGGCGCGATCGCGATCCCGTTCGATCCGGTGGGCTCGCGTTGGAGGAGCGCCGCGGGCGTGGGGGCCGGTCCGAGGGAGGTGGCGCTGTCTCCGTAGAACGCGGCGAGGTCGCGCAGGTTCACGCGCTCGATATCGCCGCCGATGCTCCCCTCGGTGAACGTCAGCGCCATCCACGGCTCGAATCGAGTGATGACACGGGGCGTCACGTCGGGGTGTGTGTAGAGGTAGTAGTTGAGACCGTCCGCGAAGGCGTCCATGAGCGTTCGGAGCCACACGGGGCTCCTGGCGTACTGCGCCTTCGCCGAGTCCGGATCGATGAAGAGCTTCATGCGCAGGTCGCGCCAGATCTGCGACGGCCCCTCGGCCTCGGAAAGACGACCCATCGCGTTGATGTAGTTCGTTTCGACGCGATTGAAGTCGTCCTCGGCCTGCGTGTACTCCATGCCGAACACGGCTTCCGCGTCGGTGGTCCCGTGTACGTGCGCGATTCCCCAGTCGTCCCGCGTGATCGTCACGTCGCGCGCCTCCCGCTGCCAGCGCGCGAGCTCGGCGGCCGAGGGGTGGCGTGCGTCCGTCGAGGACGTCTGGGCGCTCGCGACGTGAGGGCCCATCCAGAACATGCCGCCAACGACGGTCGATACGAGGACGACGGACAGCTTGCGCATGGCAATATCGGGGATGAGGTGGACCACCGTACGACGGCGTGAACATGCGCATCGTCGACCCGTCAGGCCAGACGCGACGCCGGATCAGTCGACGGTTGGATTCCCCGGTCGGGCGCGCTGCGACTCCACATGCACCGCCCATGCGATCCATCGGCCGTGGTGGGACAGGCTGACGTCCGCGGTCGTGGAAGCTCCGTCCAGAAGGACCGCGGGGGGGCGCCTCCCGGGCGAGCCCGGCGCGCATACGATCTCCAGACGCTCCTCGGCCACGCCCATCGCGCCGGCCAGCGTCGACCGCGCCGCGAGGCGGACCGCTGCCGACTCGCGCGAGTGGACGGGCTCGGCCTCCCGTGGGCTGAGGTGGCGGACGAGGACCTCCAGAGGGGCGTTCCAGGACGCCGCAGGCTCGTCCAGGAGCGCGAGCCCGAGATCGATCTCATTGCGCAACGGGAGGGTACGTGGGTGGGCGTAGGAGACGGCGTGCAGGACGTCTCGCCGCTCGACGACCATCACGGGGAGCTCGAGCTCCTCGTACACGACACGGCCTGCGCGCGGGCGGCGGTCGGCACCCGGCTCCTCCAGCCGAACGCCGAACGCCGCGTGCGCGAAGATGGGCGGCGACCCGCGCACCTTGGTCGCCGTCTTGAACGCAGCTTCCTTACACGCCCACAGGCTCCACAATTCGCGGTTCGGATCCGCGGCTCCATGCACGGCCGCCAGCTCCACGTCGTCCAGGATGCGCGCGAGAAAGCGCGCGTCCTCCACCTTGCCGCGCGTGAGCGGTACGTCGAGATCCACGACATCGTTTCCCACGAACGTCGTGGGTGTCACGGTCCTGCCTCCTGGCGAAGGGGGCGATGCACGCCCGCCCGGTGTCAGCTTCCCTTGTACACGATACGCCAGATGCGCCCGGTCTCGCTGTCGGATACGTACAGGGAGCCGTCGGGGCCCATGGCGACGCCCACGGGCCGGGCACTCCAGTCGCGCTTGTCGCCGGGCCTCCGACGGAAGTGGTCGGCGAACGTCTGCCAGTCCGGGCCGAACGTTCCCGAGGTGTCGGGGATGAAGACGACCCGGAACCCCTGCTGCGGCAGCGGAGCCCGATTCCACGAGCCGTGGAACGCGATGAACGCGCCTCCGTGATAGCGGGCCGGGAACTGCGCGCCCGTGTAGAACTCCAGGTCCTCCGGCGCCCAGTGCCCGGGGAAGGCGAGGATCGGCATGGTCTTCGATCCGCACCGCCCCACCTTCTTTCCGTTTCCACCGTACTCCGGAGCCAGAACCTTCTTGCCGGCTTCCTGGTCGTAGTAGCAGTACGGCCACCCGAAATCCGAGCCCTGATCGATTCGCACGAACTCCTCGCCCGGCTCCTCCGCGCTCTGCTTGGCCGTGTAGAGATCCGGGAAGAGCTGGTAGAGCTGGTCGCGTCCCATGATTGCGCCGTAGAGAACCTCCGTCTCCGGGTCCATGCGCAGCGCGACCGTGTTCCGCATGCCCGTGGCGAAGCGCTGCCCGTCGGCTTCGGTCTGGTGGAGCTTGGAGGCGTCGAACCGCCAGATCCCCGCACGGGTCGCCAGCTGCGGACAGGGGTCCTGGCCCGGCGATCCCTTGGTCCGTGTCTTCACCTGACAGGCGTTCGAGGGAGAGCCGATGTTCACGTACAGGCTGCCCTGCGGCCCGAGCGCGATGCTCTTGTTGACGTGGTTTCCGTCGTCCGGCAGTCCGTACACGATGGTGTCGGGCGGCCCCGAAGGCACCATCTGTCCCGCCTTCAGCGGGTAGCGCAGGACCGCATCGTTCGGAGCCTGGTAGACGTAGCCGTCGGTGACGAGCACGTCGTTGCCGCCATTCACGCCCCAGCGTGCGATCGAGTCGGGACGCGCGTCCCCGTTCGTGTCGCGCAGCACCGCCACCCCTCCGCGAATCATCCCGTGCCCTCCGGGGGCCCGCATGTTGCGGATCGCCACGAAGATGTCTCCGTCCGGAGCGACGGCGAGATGACGGGCGCCGGGAAGGCTGTCGGTGACGAGGATCGCGCAGAACCCTTTCGGCAGGGTGATGCCGGCGTTGCCCGGGTCACACCGCGATGCGAGCGGGGAGGGGGTGCCGTTCGCGCCGCTGCCTTCGGAAGAGCCGCTCGATCCGGCACAGGCCGCCAGAGCGAAAGCGGTGACGACGGTGAGAACGCCCGGGAGGTGGCGGCTCGTGTGCATGGTGTTGCTCCGCAGAAACGGGAAACATCGAAGAGTGTGCAGGATCTGGACCCTCGGGGCGGGCGTCAAGCCTGGCCGATCTTCCGCGGCGCCGTCGAGCGGCGGCTCGACGTCAACCCAGACCCGTGCGCACCTCGACGGGCACACGTGTCGGGCGCCGATCGGGTCCGACCCAAACGGCCGTCACCCTCGCCCTGGCCAGAACCGTGTCCGGCTCGGACGCGAGAACGATTTCCTGGACGAGGACCATGGTGGTGCGGCGGAACTCCTCCGCGCGGCTTCGGACGAGGAGTCGGTTGCCGACGCGAGCTTCCTTCACGTAGTCGATCTCCAGGCGGACGACGTACACCCCCAGTCCGCGCTCGGGGAGCGACTCGGGTGGAATGCCCACGGCCCTGAGCAGATCGAACCGCCCGTGCTCCAGGTAGTTCAGGAATACGGCGTGGTTGACGTGCCCGAACGAATCGAGCTCGTAACTGCGGACCTCGATCTCGGTTTCGGTGACCCACCATGTCCCGTGCGTATCTTCCATGACGCCAAGAAGGGTCAGACCTCGACTCCGGGCAAGGGCACGCGACGTCGTCCCGTCCCTTGCCGCGCACCCGCTCACCTGGATAACCTGGCCGTCCGTGTCACGGCATCGCCCTCTCTTCCGCCTGCGCCTCGTTCGAGGCGTCGCACCCCTCGGGATCACCGCGGTGGTCCTCGCCTCCTGCCTCGCGGGGCCGTCTCCCCTGGCCGCGCAGCAGGCGTCCGACGGGGATCTGTTGGTGCTCGCGGCCGCCAGCCTGACGGACGTGCTGCCCGACGTCGCAGCGGCCTGGCGGCGCCAGGGCGGCGTACCCGTCCACTTCTCGTTCGCGGGCACCTCGCGCCTCGCACCTCAGGCTCTGGCCGGAGCGGGTGCGGACATCTTCTTCTCCGCCGACGAATCGTGGATGCGATGGCTCGAAGCCCGAGGGGGGGCCAGCGCGGACCAGGTGCACACGTTCCTGGAGAACGACCTGGTCGTCGTCGTGCCGAAAGGCGCGCCGGCGCCCACGAACGCTCGTGGCCTTCTCGGCGTGAAGCACCTCGCGCTCGCCGGAGAGAACGTGCCTGCGGGCCGGTACGCCAAGCAGGCGCTCGAGTCCACGGGCGTGTGGGCTCGCGTGGCACCGCACGTGGTGCGCGGCGGCGATGTGCGCGGCGCCCTGGAGTGGGTCGCGCGCGGCGAGGCGGATGCAGGCATCGTCTACGGGACGGACGCGCGCGCCGAGCGCAGGGTCACGGTCGCGTTCACGTTTCCGGACTCGACGCACACGCCCATCCGCTATCCGGCCGCGGTGCTCGAGGGCTCGAAGCATGCGGCCGAGGCGAAGGCGTTCCTCGATTTCGCCGCCGGACCGCAGGGAGCGAGAATCTTCCGGGCGGCCGGCTTCCGGGTCATCGGCTCGAACAGCGCACCCTCCGTCGCGCCGGCGCCCCCGAAGGCCGGGACGTCGTCCGCCTCGGTCCCGAATCCGGCGTCGGCCATCCGCATCTCGTTGCTCGTCGCGCTCCTCGCGACCGCCGCCGGGTTCGTGCCCGCCGTCGGCCTGGGCTGGCTCCTCGCACGCCGTGAGTTCGCCGGCAAGACGCTCCTCACCACGCTCGTTCTCATCCCGCTCGTCATGCCGCCGGTCGTCACCGGCTTTCTGCTGCTGAGCCTTCTGGGACGGGAGAGCCTGCTCGGGCGCGGCCTGGGCGCGCTCGGAGTGCAGATTCCGTTCACGTTCCTCGGAGCGGCGGTCGCGGCGCTGGCCGTCGGGCTCCCCTTGTACGTGATTTCCGTGCGCGGCGCCTTCGAGGCGGTCGACACGCACTACGAGGAAGTATCGTGGACGCTGGGCTCTCCGCCGCGGCGCACGTTCCTGCGGATCTCGCTGCCGCTCGCCCTGCCCGGCATCGCGGCCGGTGCGGTGCTCGCGTTCGCCCGGGCATTGGGGGAGTTCGGCGCCACGGTGGTTCTCGCCGGAAACGTGGAGGGCCGGACCCGCACGATCGCGCTCGCCGTGTACACGTTGCTGGAGGCTCCGGCCGGAAGGTCCACCACCTGGATTCTCGTGGGGGCCAGCGTCGCCCTCTCCGTGCTCGCGCTCCTGGGCTACGAAGCCCTCGCACGCCGCCAGCGGAATCGGCTGGAGGACCGCCATGGCCTCTGAGCCCCGGCGGGGGATCGTGCTCGACGTCGAGGTGCCGCTCGCTTCGGGCACCCTCGCGATCAGGCTCGAATCGGAGCGCGCCGCGCTTGCCGTCTTCGGGCCGTCGGGCGCGGGCAAGAGCACCCTGCTTCGTGTTCTCGCGGGCGTGGAGCGGCGCGCGCGCGGCCGTGTCCGGGTGGGCGGAACGTCCTGGCTCGAGCCGGACAGGGGGATCGTGGTGCCGGCATGGGAGCGCCGCGTCGGTTGGGTTCCACAGGACGCGCTGCTCTTCCCGCACCTCTCGGTGCGGGAGAACCTCGCTTACGCGGGGGCCGCGCCGAAGGACGTCACGGCGATCGCGACCCGGCTGAGGGTCGAGCATCTACTCGACCGTCGCCCACGACGACTCTCCGGCGGCGAGCGTCAACGCGTGGCGCTGGGCAGGGCGCTCCTGTCGCGCCCCGCGCTTCTCCTTCTGGACGAACCCTTTTCCGCGCTGGACCGTCCGCTGCGGGCCCACGTCTCGGAGGTCGTGCGGTCGTTCATCACCGAACGCGGAATTCCGCTCGTGCTGGTGAGCCACGACGAGGAAGGCGCCCGCTCGTTGACGGACGAGCGCTGGCACCTCGCCGACGGAAAGCTGGAGCGGGCCGGTCCCTGAGCACCGGCTCAGTCGTTCGCGGACTCCTCGCGAATGTAGTCGGCGAGCTCGCCCCGGGACGTCACCTGCACCTTCTGGAAGATGTTGGAGAGGTGGGTGCTCACCGTGCGAGGCGAGATGCCGAGGGCCTTGCCGATGGCCTTGTTCGACTTCCGCGCGGCCACGAGTCGGGCAATCTCCATCTCTCGGGCGGTGAGGCCCGCCAGGCCCTCGCCCGTTCCGCGCGGCGGCGGCCGGTGACCCACTTCGCGGAACTGGATCCGAGCCTTCTCGAGCTCGAGCTCCGCACCGAGCTTGACGAAGACATCGTGCACGCGCCGGAGCTCGCGAAGCGACCCCTCGCGATCGCCGATCTCGGCGAGACGCCCCGCTCGTTGTCGCCGGATGCGCGAGGCGTCCGGAATCATCGGGAGGGCTTCGAGCGCCTCCGCGGCTTCCCGCATGAGCTCGGCGCCTTCCTGGGCATCCCCTCGCTTCCAGCGAACGAGGGCGTCGCATGCGTCCGCCCAGGCCATCCCGAGCTTGTGGTCGAGCGCACGCCCATGAGCGCGCATGCGCTTGCCGACCTCTTCCGCCTCGTCGAGCTCCCCGGCCCACAGGCACGCCTCGGCGAGGATCGCCAGGAGCCTGTGCATGGCCCACAGCACGTAGCCGGTGCCCTCGGCGATCTCGATCCCCCGCCGGGCTGCGTCCATGGCTTCGTGGTACTGGCCGGTGCCGAGCGCGTAGTGCGCCAGGCCGATGTATGCGGGCACCACGAGGTGTACGTCCACGGGCTCGCCTTCGCCGCCGAGCCCGGAGATCTCACAAGCTTCGTCAACGAGTCGCTTGGCGCGCTCGAACGCACCGCGCCCCACGTAGAACAGCGATGTCCAGACCAGGAGCCTGGGAAGCAATCGGTGCTGGTTCAGGTTCCGCGCCATCGCGATCGACTGCTCGCCCAGGGCCACTCCTCCGTCCCAGTCGCCTGTAGCGTAAGCGAGCTCGATCGCGAGCTCTGCGGTCCAGAGGCGGAGGACCGGTGATCGGAGCCGTTCGGCGAGTCCGGTCGCCTCGCGGAGGTCCTCCGACATCTCCGACAGATTCCCCGTGAGTCCCGACAGCACCGCCAACGCCCAGCGGGACCAGAACTCCACGCCCGTGTCTCCTGCGACCCGCGAGAGCTCGATGGCCCGTTCCGCGTGCTCGCGTGCCTTCTCGGGCGGTCCGATCCAGACGTGCAACTGTGCCAGGGACCGGTGGACCTTGGCGAGGAGCGCGGTGTCGTCGAGACCTTCGGCGACCGGCAGGGCCGCGACGATCTCGGCCAGGGCCTCGTCGCCTCGACCGAGCTCCTGGAGGCACTGGCTACGCCCGAGCCGCAGCCGAACGAGCTCCTTGTCGGCTCCGGCCGTCGTCGCGGCCTCGATTCCCTCCGCGAAGTGATCGAGGGCGCCGTCTCGATCGCCACCCCAGAAGAGCGCCAGACCGAGGAAACGATGCAGGGGAGCGGAGTCGGCCGGCTCGCCGTCGCTCTGCTCCAGAAGCGTCGACCAGAGGCGTGCGGCCTTCTCGTACTCGCCCAGGCGCAGGTGTGCGTGTGCGAGCTGACCGGTGAGTCGTCTCCTGGTGACGGGCGCCGAGGCGCCCTGGTCGCCGAGGCAGCGTTCCAGCGCCGCCTCGAGATACGCCGCCGCCTCGCGGTCGGCATGCCGCTCGAGCGCGTTGCCTCCCGCGATCGCCAGGTAGAGCGCCGCCTTGACCCTCGACTCCTGTCCGTCGGTCCTCGAGTAGTGATACGCGAGCTCGTCGGCGTGGCCGGCGGCTTCCTCGCCCCACAACGCCTCGAGGGCCTGAGCGACGGCGCCGTGCAGCACCCGGGCCCGCTGAAGCCCGACGTCCTCGTAGAGGGTCTGCCGGACCAGGGGGTGCGGGAAATCGTAGACGACGACATCGTCCTGGAGCGCCTCGGCCAGGATCCTCCTGTCGCACAATTCCTCGAGAGCCGAAAGCAACTCGGCGTCTTCGGCGTCTCCCACGGATGCGAGCAGGCGATGGCTCGCCCGGGTCCCGATGACGGCCGCGAGCTCGGCCACCTCGCGGGCGAGCGGCGACAGCGTGCCCACGCTCGCCCGCACGGCGTCCCGCACGGAGCCGGGGAGCTTGATGTCCTTGGCGTCCCAACCGACCCATGTGCCCTTGCGAGGGCTCAATCGACCCGAAGCGACCAGAGACTTCAGGATCTCCTCGAGGAAGAACGCGTTGCCCCGCGTCCATTGGAAGAGCAGTCCGGAGAACTCCCTCACGAGCTGTGCGTCGACTTCGAACGTGCGGCCCACGAGCTCGAGGACCTGATCCCGCGAAAGAGGCCGTAGTCGAAGCGGGTCGGCCAGGTTCAACGAAAGGAGCGAGCGCTCGGTCTCGACCAGACGTGCGTTCCGCTCGCGCTCCGCCTCGTTGTACGTGCCGAGGATGCGTACAGGATGTCCGGACAGCTGTCGCGCGAGGAAGTGGAGGAGCTGGAGTGAGGAGTCGTCGGCCCACTGCAGATCCTCGAGGATCACAAGGAGGGCGTTGCGTGTCGCCAGGCTCTTCAGGAACTCCGCGAAATTCCACCGCAGCCTGGTGCGAAACTCGTCCGGCTCCGCTTCTGAGGGCGCGCCCGCTTCCTGGCCCGACTCTCCGAGCGCCGGAAAGAGGTAATGGAGCTCCGCCTCTCCCCCGCGGCTGAGCACCGCGACCGTCTCGGGATCCATCTCTTGCAGCAGAGGGAGGAACGCGTCGGCGAAGAGCGCATAGGGCACTCCGGTCTCGACCGGATAGGCGCGCCCGAAGGGCACGGACCAGCCACGCCGGCGGGCTCGAGCGGCGAGCTCGGTCGCCAGGCGGGACTTGCCCACGCCTCCCTCTCCGGAGAGGAAGACGAGCGGCGTGCGTTGCGCACCTTCGTCCAGGAGTTGCTCCAGTGCGAGCAGCTCCTGTGCGCGGCCGACGAGGGGCAGGGATCTCGGGAACCGATTTCGGTCTTCTTCGAGTGCGTCGTCCGCGGTTGACATCAAGAGTCGGTCGGGTGGGGGGCCGCACGAAACGCGTCTTTCATATGCAAAACCTAGAGTGCCTGGGGCATACACGACAGAAGCGAACGCCCGGCTCGGGGTCGAGAGTGGAGGGGGGCGGGTCGCGCGTGACGGTGTAGACGCCCATTGTTGATAGGGCTGGAAGGAGCGTGGAGCGGGGCGTACCTCGAGCTCGATCAGGAGAAGTCGTGGAGTATCTGCCGGGTCGCTGGACCCTATCGGTGGTCGCCTTCGTAGGGGCTCTCGCCCTGGGGACGCCGAGCAGATCCACCCACCACGAAGCCACCGTGGGATCGATCGACGGCGTGGTGAAGCTGCACCTGCGTCCTCCGCGGCGAGTGGCGCCACGCTATCCGGGTGCCGGTGCCGCGCCCCACCCGGTCCAGTCGCTTCCGGCGGTGGCCTATCTCCAGGGACGGATCCCCGGAGTGCCGGTGAAGCCCGAGACGCCGACCCCCACGATGATGCAGCACGATACCGCATTCGTGCCGCGGGCCCTGGTCATTCCGGTGGGTACGACCGTGAGCTTTCCCAACACGGATCCGTTCTTCCACAACGTGTTCTCGTACTCGCGCACCCGACGGTTCGATCTCGGGCGATACCCGAAGGGCGTGACCAAGAAAGTCACGTTCGACAAGCCGGGCATCGTGAAGGTCTACTGCGAAGTCCACCACTTCATGCGCGCGGTGATCGTCGTGACCGAGAACCCGTTCCACGCGGTGGTGAAGCCGGACGGGACGTTCCACATCGACGGGGTTCCTCCCGGCACGTACACGCTCGTGATCTGGCACCCGGACCTGGGAAGGGTGGAGAAGAAGGTCGTGGTGCCCGAACGGGGTGTCGTGCACGTCGAAGCGCGGCTGGGCTGAGCGATGTTTCGACGTGTCAGGGAGAGCTTCGCGGCCAAGCTGCTCATCGCGCTCGTCGGGACGGTCGGTCTCCTGCTCGTCGTGACCTGGGTGGTGGTGAAGGCGGAAGCGGCACGACAGGTGGATAGCGCGGTGAGGACCGCGGTGACGAGGGCCGAAGCGCAACTCGGACAGCTCGAGCGTCTTCAGGACGAGCAGACCGCGAGCCTCGCACGCCAGCTCACGGGAAGCATCCGGACGCTCGCGGCGCTCGACGACGCCATAAGCGACGGGAACGGGGGCGTGCTCGCCCAGGTCGCGACCGATCAGCTCAAGCTCGCGCAGCTTCCGGACTCGGACGTATTGGTGGTCTTCACCGATCCGTCCGCCCGCCCGGTTCTCACCCTTCACGGGCTGGTTCCCATGCAGGGCGTGGATCCGGTGGGCGTAGGCGCGGCCGCGAAGGCGGTGCTCGAGGGGGGCGTCCCGGAGGTATCCACCTACCGCGCCTTCGACGGTCACCTGTACCGCGTCGGGACACAGCTCATTCAGCTGGCGGGTCGGGTCATCGGAACGCTGGCGCTCGGATTGCCTGTCAAGAACGTGGACGCGGCGCACGTCAGCACCCTGGTGGGGGTGCAGATATGCTTCGTGGTGAAAGGCTCCTGCATCGTGGGCTCACCGGATGGCCGGGGAGCCCTGGCCGCCGCGTTGGTCGCGGCGGCGGGACGTGGCGGACCTGCCCGGGTGCGCGTGGACGGAAAGCGGTGGGCGATTCGCGCTACGGCGCTCTCTTCCGGCGACCGGGCCCAGGGGTACCGCATGATGGCCGTGCCGCTGGATCCGGTACTCGCTCCGTTCCGGCGGATCACCCGCGCTCTGGTGCTCGGAGGCGGGGTGGCCCTGGTTCTCTCGATCCTTCTCGGGCTGGTGCTCAGCAGAGGGCTGACACGTCCGGTGCGGGCGCTGGTTGCCGCGACCGGGCGGGTCGCGCGCGGGGAATACGAGACCGAAGTGTCCGTGCGCTCGCACGACGAGATCGGCGCTCTGGCGCAGGCGTTCAACGACATGACCCTCGGGCTTCGGCTCAAGGAGCGGTACCGCTCCGTTCTCGACAAGGTCGTTTCGAGGGACGTCGCGGAGGAGCTCGTCAACGGAGAGGTCGAGCTCGGAGGCGAGAACCGCGACGTGACGGTGTTGTTCGCGGACATCCGGGGCTTCACCGCGCTGACGGCGGGCATGGAGCCGCAGCGGGTCATCGGCCTGCTGAACGAGTGCATGGAGCGGCTGAGCGCCGCCGTGGAGCGGGAGGGCGGGGTGGTCGACAAGTACGTCGGGGACGAGCTCATGGCGGTCTTCGGTGCGCCCGTACGTCAGGAAGATCACACCCTGCGAGCTGTCCGCGCCGCCGTGCGCATGCGTGGCGCTATCGCCGAGTTGAACGAGTTGCGCGAGCGACGCGGCGAGCCTCCGATCGGGTTGGGCCTCGGGCTCAACGCGGGTCCCGCGGTCGCGGGCAACATGGGCTCCAGCGATCGCCTCAACTACACCGTGCTGGGTGAGACCGTGAATCTGGCCTCGCGACTCTGCGGCGGCGCCGCGGCGGGGGAGATCCTCGTCACGGCCTCCACGCTCGAGCGCGCAGGTCCCGCGGTGCGCGCGGCGTCCGCCGGAGCCCGCAGCTTCAAGGGGTTCTCGCACGAAGTGGAGGTCTACGCCGTGGAAGACGCAGAAGGCACGGAGCGATCCGGGAGGCGAGAGGGAATGGCGAACCGGAGGGCTCACGCCGTCATCGTGGCACTGTGCGCCGGTGCGGCGCTTTGCCGGCCGGGTCGACTCCTCGCTCAGGGCGGAGGAGGACTCCCCACGCTGGAAGGGCTCGGGATCGGGTACGAGTCTCCCTCCGGGCGCTACCAGGTATCCTGGTCCGGGCAGCTCGACCTCGGGTTGCTGTCACTGTCGAAGGAGCACGTCGGTCTGGCCAGCGGAAAGGGCGTGTTGCTCTATCCCCGCCTCAGGCTCTTCACCGACGTGTTCGTGGGCCAGCACCTGTACGGCCTGCTGGAGCTGCGCGCCGACCGGGGAGAGGCGCCGGCGCGGGACCCGGTACAGGGAAGAGTCGAGCAGGCCTACGTTCGCCTGTCCGACGCCTCCGGGAAGATGAGCCTCCAGGTGGGCCGCTTCGCGAGTCCGTTCGGCTCGTACGCGGAGCGACACCTGACGCCGCAGGATCCGTTCGTCCGCCCGCCGCTCCCCTACGACTTCCCGACCGTCGTCTCACGCACGACGGTGCCCTCCTCGCCTTCGGCGTTCCTCTCGTGGAGAGATCATCCCGAGACGCGTCGGTGGACCGGGACGCCGCCGGTCTGGGGCGTTCCGTATCAGTGGGGTGCCATGGCGATGGGCACGGTGGGTCGGGTGTCCTATCGGGTCGCCGCCATGAACAGCGCGCCCTCCAGCGAGCCCGCCGCCTGGAGCTTCGATACGGGACGGCTCCGGCATCCTTCGTGGGTGCTCGGGCTTCATGTGCCGCTGTCGCCTTCGATCGCGATCCAGGCGTCCTACGACACCGGACCGTACATGGACGCCGTCACGTCGGGGACGCTTCCGCCCGGTCGGTCACGCTGGGATTACAGGCAATCGATCTGGTCGACGACCGTTGCGCTGGCGCGCGGACCGGTCATGGCCAACGCGGAGATCCTGCACGACACGTGGCAGGTCCCGAACGTGGGAAGCAACATCGTCGAGATCGGATACGTGGGGCAGTTCCAGTCCGACCTGGCGGCGGGCCTCTCCGCCGCCGTGCGGTGGTCCTATCTGGATTTCAGGCCCTGGACCGACACCCCGGGCGCCGCGAAATGGGACTACGACGTCGCCCGCTATCAGGCCTCGCTCGCATACCGGGTCGCGAAGAATGTCGGTGTCCTCGCGTCCGCGCTCACCGACGTCTACAGGGGATACGGCGGGCCCTCTCACGATCTGTTCGCTCTGCGGTGGTGGTGGGCCTTCTGACCGGGGGCTGAACCACCGCTTCCCAGGTGGGCCGATTCAGCCGTTGCCGTCCAGCGCCGCCTGGACGGAGTCGAGCAGCTCCTCCATCGTCCAGGGCTTCTCGAGGATCGCGACGACCGGGGCCTCCGCTTCCACAATGCCGGCCAGCTCTTCGGCGGACCGGCCGCTCGTGAGCACGACCGGAACCGTGTGTCCGGTCTCGCGAAGCCGCTCTACAAGCTCGGGACCGCCCATTCCCGGCATCACGATGTCCGAGATCACCAGGATGACCTCGTGCGCGCGCCCATCCAGCACCGAGAGCACATCCGACCCGTCTCCACCGGTGACGACCCGGTATCCGTGCCGCTCGAGCACGCGGGCGGTTGCCTCTCGAACGTGTGGATCGTCTTCCGCCACCAGGATCAGGTCCGCTTCCGGCGAGCGGTCTCCCCCGGTCGGCGCAGCGTCGGCCAGACGCGTGCCGGCGAGCGGAAGGAAGACCCGCATGGTGGTTCCCTTTCCAACGGCGCTCTCGACCTGCAGGAAGCCTCTGTGACCCTGGACGTGGCCGTAGACGACCGAAAGACCGAGTCCGGTTCCCCGCTCCCTCGCCTTGGTGGTGAAGAACGGCTCGAAGAGCCTGGGGATCGCGTCGTCGTCCATCCCCGATCCGGTGTCGGAGACCTCGATACACGCGTACTCGCCGGGGGCGGCCGGACCGTCGAAGCCCTGCTCACCGAGGCTCACCTCGCGACGGTACGTGCGCACCTTCAGCGTACCGCCCTGAGGCATCGCGTCTCGCGCGTTGAACGCCAGGTTCATGAGGATCTGCTCGAGCGCACGGGGGTCGGCGTGCACCCGCAGAGGCTCGTCCGCTTCGGACGCATCCACCTCGACGGTTTCCGGAAGGACCCGCGCCAGCAGGCGACACTGCTCCAAGGTGACCTTGCCGAGGTCGAGATCCTCGAGGGTAGGCGTCTCGCTCCGGCTGAACGTCAACAGCTTACGGACCAGGGCGGCCCCGTTCTCCGTCGCGGACTTGATGTCCGCCACTGAGCTCCGGAAGTCGCGATCGTGGACGTCGGTCGTCTCCTCCAGCACGCCCGCACTGCCGAGGATGACCGTGAGGAGGTTGTTGATGTCGTGCGCGAGGCCGGCCGTCAGCTCACCCAGCGACTCCATGCGCTGATGGTTGCGCATGAGCTCCTCCAGGTCTTCCCTTTCGCGTCGCAGCCGAAGGGAGCGGATGCCGAATGCCAGGTCGATTGCGAGCCGGCGGAGGACCTCGATCTCGTCTGCGTCGAAGGCGTCGTCTTCGGCCGCATAGACGTTCAACGAGCCGTAGCATAGGCTGCTGTGCAGCAGCGGGAGCGCTGCGACGGCCCGGAGACCCTGGGTGGTCGCTTCTTTCTGCCACGGGGCGAAGGACGGGTCTTCGGATATCCTGCGTGACGCCACGGCTCGTCGGTCGCGAATCGCCCGCCCGGCCGGACCCTGCCCGGTGACGGTGTCGTTCCATGTGACCGTGATGTGGTCCGCGTACCCGCCGCCGTCGCCCCACCGGCCTACGGGCTCGACGCGCCAGCCCTCCTCCTCCGAACGCGCGTAGCCGATCCACGCCATCCGGTAACCGCCCTGCTCGACCGCTACACGGCAGACGTCGCGCAGAAGGGCGGGCTCGTCGTCGGCCCGGATGATCACCTCGCTACCCCGGCTCAGCACCTGGAGGGCCCGCGTCACGCGCGACAGGGTTCGCTCGGCCGTCTTCCGTTCGGTCACGTCCCGGTCCACCCCGCGGTAGCCGAGTAGCTCTCCGTCCTCTCCCAGGATGGGTGTGGCGCTGGTCTCCAGCACCACCGGAGTGCCGTCCTTGCGCAGATTCACGTTCTCCACCCGAACGAAGGGACGCCGCTCCGCCGTCAGGCGCTCGAACTCGACTGCGGCCCGCTCCCGCTCCTCCGGCGCGAAGAGGATGTGGGGATGCTTGCCGAGGAGCTCGTCGGGCTCGTAGCCGAGCAGCTCTTTGCAGCGCGGGCTGCAGTAGGTGAACACCGGCTGGGCGTCCACCTCCCAGATCCAGTCGCTGACGCGTTCGAGGATGTCGCGATTGCGCTCCTCGACTCGGCGTCGGGCACCGGTGTCCGCCCGGATGTCGCGTAGGAGCGGGAGAACCAGCAGCGCTCCCGTGACGAGGAGCAGCACGATGAGGAGCGCTACGATCTCGCCCGGCAGGCCGCCGGAGGCGGATTGCACCGCGACCGACGAGGTGGCGGGGACGAGTTCGAGGAGCATGGCGGATCACCCGGGCAGAAAGTCCGGGCCAAGATCGGGCGACCGGGCACTCCCCACAAGGGAACGTCGCCACCGGCGTGGAGGGCCGAGGCTCTCGGCGGCGGGACGCGGTGCGGCTCGCCGCGGATGGTGGTCGATCTATCGCACCCGAACGTCAGCCTGCGGCGGCCACCACACGTCCGAAACGCCGCTCGCGGCCCTTGAAGTCCGCGATCGCGGCCGCCAGCTCGGCGGGGCCGAACTCGGGCCAGAGACGCTGCGAGAAGACCAGCTCCGCATAGGCGCACTCCCACAGAAGGAAGTCGCTGAGGCGCTGCTCTCCGCCGGTCCGGATCAGAAGATCCACGTCCGGCGCAGGTCCCTCGTCATTCATGGCTTCGCCTAGGCGGCGGGCCAGAGCCTCCCGATCCAGGCGGGCGTCGGATGCAGCCATGCGCGCTGCGGCCACGAGTACGTCGCGGCTCGAGTAGTCGATGGCGAGCCGAAGCCGAAGCCGGCCGCCCGTGCGCGTGGCAGCCTCGGACGACTCGATGATGTCCAGCAGGCTCGGGTCCAGCCTGTCCCTGCGCCCGATGCACCGCAGGCGCACACCGTTCTTCACGAGCTGCGCCGTCTCGCTGCGGAGATAGCGGCGCAGGAGGCTCATGAGCCCGCGCACCTCGGAAGGGGGGCGATTCCAGTTGTCCGAGGAGAACGCGTAGAGCGTCAGCGTTTCGATACCCTGCGCGGGCGCCGCCTCGACGATCGAGCGCACGGCGCGCGCACCCTGCCTGTGCCCCCATTCCCGGGGTCGGCCGCGCGCGGTCGCCCAGCGGCCGTTGCCATCCATGATGATTGCGACGTGCAGGCCACCGTCGCGGGGCTCGCAGAGAGAACTCTGTGTCATAGAGTCACGCTCGAAAAAAAATGAACGATTGCGCCGCGCCTTCAGCCCTCACGCGTAGCCTGGATGAGGGCTTCCATGTGATCCAGGTACGCCTCGAGCCGCTTGCGTCCCCGATCCGTCAATGCGTATTCGGTTCGCGGTGTACGTCCGTCGAACGACTTTTCGCAAGAAACATACCCCGCGTCTTCGAGACGCCGCGCATGGGCGCTGAGGTTGCCGTCGGTCGTCCCCAGCAGGCTCCTCAGGTCGGTGAACGTCAGCGAGCCGTTGACCGCCAGCGCGCTCACGATACCCAGGCGCACACGTTCGTGGATCAGTCGGTCGAGCTCGAGCGCGCCGGCTTCCGGTCCCTGGCCGTCGACGCTTCCGAGTGAGGGCCCGGTGGTGGGAGAGCCACGGGCGCTCTCGTTGGGCAGTGCATCGGACCTAGCCACCATATTTCCTCCAGATGACGACTCCGAAGAGGATGTGCAGACCGCCGAATCCGGCGGCCATGAACGCGTTTTCCCACGCGACGGGGCTGAACAGGGCCGCCACACCCATGAGCATGAACGCCAGCCCCATCAGCGGTACGATACGGACCGAGAACGAACCACCCGTCACCACGCCGGCCCCGTACAGCAGGAGCCATACCCCGGGCAGCAGCTCGGTCACACCCGCCTGGAAGAGTGCGAGCGTCAGCAGGCCGCCCACCAACAGCGGAGGCGTCACGTTCCAGGCGAACTTCCTGCCGGGGCCCGACAGGAGCGGTGTTCCCGCCGCGGCCGACTTGCGGGCCATGGCGTAGACGGCCACGGCGAAGGACAGGACCGCTGCGCCCATCCAGACCAGGAGCCACGGCAGCGTGCCGAACGCGCCACGCGTCAGGACCGCGGCCGCAAGGGCGATGAGCCCCATGACGATGCCTCCCCAGCCGGACACGGCAGTGAAGGCAGCCGAGCGCTCCATCGTCTCACGGATGAAGCGCAGGTTGTCCATGGCCCGATCGTGCAACGTGAGCGGGCTTCGGTCGGCGTCTCGAAGCTTGCGGGCGGGCAACATCATGCTCGAACCGTAATGCGGCTCACGATAGCGCGTCAAGTACTTTGCGCCGCAGAGCCACTCGGTGCCACGACGCGCAGCGCCGACCGCACGATGCGGACGTCCAACGTCGGCTCGGCCGCCGTCCGCACGTCTCCGTCCATCTCGAATCGGGGTGGGGCGTCGAAGGTGAGCCGGAAGCGCTCGTCGTCGAGGATCGTCACCCGACTCGAGCGGGGGTGCCGTCCCTTCTCCGCGAGGTTGAAGAGCCGAAGGCGGGAGAGCGGCGGCGCGTCGGCGATGAGGCAAGCGTGCAGCTTGCCGTCATCGACCCTGCCGTCCGGAGCGATGGGAAAGCCCCCGCCGAAATACCTGCCGTTGGAGACGGTGAGCATGAGGTGGGCGCCCCCGGCTTCACGGCCACTGCCGCTTCTCACTCCGAGGCGGATGCCGGGAAAGCGAAAGAGCTGCTGGAGCGCGGTCAGCTTGTAGAGAAGCTCTCCCTTGAGGAATCGCGCCCTCGCGGCGGCATCGATGACCGCGATATCGAATCCGAAGCCGAGCAGGTTCAGAAAGTGGCGCGGCTCGACCCGATCGGGTCGGTGCTCGGACGCGCTCGATGTCTCGAGGCGCCCGACGTCCACGGTGCGGACGTGCCCCTCTGCGAGGACCCTGACCGCCTCCGACGCGTCGGTGGGGTGGAACCCGACGTTGCGACCGAAATCGTTGCCGGTGCCGCTGGGCAGAATGCCGAGCGACACGTCCTCGCGGCCGGACGCCACCACCCGGTCGGCGACATTGCTCCAGGTGCCGTCGCCCCCGACCGCGACGATCACGTCGTAGCCGGCTTCGAGCGCCTCGTCGGCGAGATCGCGCTCGCCCTCGGGGCCCGCCGTGGTCCCGAAGGTGACATCGGGGAGACGCTCTTCGAGCAGCGCCCGATATCGGTCGATACGACGGGCGCCCCGACCTCTCCCGGAGGCCGGGTTGAAGATGACGTAGTGTCGGCGCACCGCCGCCGTCAGATCGTCTCCAGCGGCTCGAAGGTCTGCGTGCCGGCCTGGTACCACTGCTCGCGGAACGGGTAGGAGGCGACGTCGGCGATGGACAGGGGCGCCGTCATGGGGTGCTCGTAGAGCGTGAGCGAGCCACGCTCCTCCTCGTGCTCCGAGTGAGGCGCCTCCATGTAGATGTTCGCCTTGAAGCGTGCGTCACCGTCGATCATGAAGGCGTTGTAGAAGTTGCGCGCGGGCTCGTAGTCGTAGTCCGTGACCATGAAATCGATGACGGGCTGGCCGTCGTCGCGCACCCTCACCTCCATCTGCCCGTCGGACTGGTCGAACGTGAAGTCCAGGTCTTTCATGTAATGGGGCAGATGCCAGCGTTCGATCGCGTGCAGGCGCGACGCCTCGGTCGAGGTGCCCACGATGAACGGGTAGAACGCCGCCTTCGGCAGCGCTTTGCCCGCCTCCACCATGGGGGGCACGATGACCGACATCACGAGCTCCTCGTACGGACCCACTTCGCTCTCGGTGAACTCGAATGCCATTACCGCGAAGATGCTCCGCGTGTGCTGAAGCTCCATGGGCTGCAGGTGCGGCGGGAGAATCTTCCGGGCGTCGGCGGTAGGCATCTCGAAGAACGCACCGATGCAGTTCCGAAAGCCGTAGTAGGTGTAGTCCATGTCGTTCCGTCTTCCTGTAGAGACCTGTTCTCCCGCTTGATGGCTGTCCGCGGGTTTCGTTAGCGTTGGCCGGTTCAAGTTCGAGCGCCGCTCGCCGACCCCTGTTTCACTCGTGCTGGAGATGCTCCGCGTGAAGCTCCGAGGCTACTTCGCCATACTGCTGGTGTGCCTCGCGCTCCTGGGCGCCGACATCGTGCAACGGACTCTGGTGTATGTATGGATTCGCCTGGCACCCGCCCGGCGCATTCCTGTGCTCGCACGTTGGCAACATCTCATAGCCCACGTCGTGCTGGGCCTGGTCCAGCGAGCGGGTGGCGCATCGATACCGGATATCCCCCGCATTCCGGGTGGACCCGGTGTCCTCGTGCTCATGAACCACCAATCACTGCTCGACATACCCCTGGTGTGCGCATCCGTCGACGAATCGTACCCCAGGATCGTCACGCGTAAGCGTTATCTTCGATGGATCCCGCTAATCTCGCACATGGTGCGACTCTATCAATACCCGGTCGTCGACCCCCGGGCAAACGCGAAAGAGCAGCGCCGCAGTCTCGACGCGATCAGGGAAGCGGCGCGTACTTCGGATGTCCCACTCGCCATCTTTCCCGAGGGGACGCGGACGAGAGACGGCGAGATCGGCCGGTTCCGGAGGTCCGGGCTGCGTCTGATCCTGGCGTCGCGGTCGTGGAAGGTGTACGTCCTGGTTGTGGACGGCTTCTGGAAGCGGGCGAAGTTCAAAGACTTCATGGCGGACTTGAGCGCGATCGACGGACGGATGGAGCTGGCGGGAGTCCTGGAGTGGAACGACCCACAAGCCGACCCCGACGAGTTTATAGAGGAGGTACGAAAGAGCATGGTCGACTCGCTGGCACGGATGCGGATCGCGGCCGCGGCATGAGCGTGCAGGCACCTCGAGGAGCGCTCCCGCTGGCCGAAGGTATCGTGTCTGCCGCCGGGGATTCCGTGCACGCGGTCATCCTCTACGGTTCGCACCTTCTCAACACCTCTCCCGGCCGATTCAGCGCCTACGACTTCGTCGTGGTCGTGGACGAGTACCGCGCCTTCTACCGAGAGATGAAGAAGTCGCGGGAGCTCCACAGACCGGCCTGGGTGATGGCCGCGCTGTCGAAGGTCCTGCCTCCCAACGTCATCGCCTTCACGCCGGACGAAGGCCACCACGGGGTCGCGAAGTGCCTGGTGGTCCGTCGCGACCACTTCGAGCGTGCGCTCGGCCACCGTCCGCCGGATCACTTCCTGCTCGGGCGCATGGTACAGAGGGTGGCGTTGATCTGGTCGAAGACCCCGGAGGACGAGCGTTGGGTCGAGCGAGCGCTGTCCGACGCCCGCCGGGGTGTCCTGGAGTGGTTGGCACCATACCTCGAAGGCACCTTCGATGCCGAAACGGTCGGGCGTCGGCTCCTGGACGTGTGCTACCAGGCGGAGCTGCGTCCCGAGGCGCACGATCGTTCGGACCAGATCTTCGAGGCCCAGCGCGAACACTTCCACCAGGTCCTCGGCGCCGTGCTCGAAGAGGAGACCGCCAAAGGACGCCTCCGGCCGACGGCTCCGGGCAGCTACCGATTGGCGTATCCCGTCGATGGCGCCGAGCGTCGTCGCGTGCGCTGGTACTTCCTCCGATCCGAAGTGCGAAGCACGCTGCGCTGGTTCAAGCATGTCGTGACCTTCGACAACTGGCTGACCTACATCGCCCGCAAGGTGGAGCGGCATACGGGTGAGCCGGTGGAGCTGACCGGACTGGAGCGCAAGGCGCCCCTGATCTTCCTGTGGCCTCGGGTCATCCGAGTCTTGCGGGGACGTCCGGGACAGGAGAGCTGATGATCCGAACCGATCTGGCCGTCTTCGGGGCCATCCTTATCGTGGCGCTCCTGTCCATGCCGGCCTACGCGATGAGCGCGGCGCGTCGTCCCGACCCCAACGAGATCGAAGACCGGGGGTCCTTCGTGCTGGGCAGCTTCGTGCGGAACTGGTTCTACTGGTTCGTCCATCCCGTGGAGCGAGTCTCACTCGCGCTGGGCCTCGGCCCGCTCTTCTACAATCTGCTCGGAGTGGCATTCGGCGTGGCTGCCGCGGTGGCGTTCAGCACGGGACGCGTAGCGCTCGGCGGGTGGGGCATCCTCCTCGGGGGCGTCGCCGACATCCTCGACGGCCGCATTGCCCGGGCGCTCGGTGTCGCGAGTGACCGGGGAGCCTTCCTCGACTCCACGTTGGACCGGTTCGCCGAGGTCGCGGCATTCGTGGGTCTCGCGGTGCTGTTCAAGTCTTCGGGGATCGTGCTGATCCTGGTGGTCACGGCCCTGGGGGGATCGCTGCTCGTGAGCTACGCCCGCGCCCGCGGCGAGAGCGTCGGCGTCGTGTGCAAGCTCGGCGTCATGCAACGCGCGGAGCGCCTGCTCCTGGTGGGTTTCGGCGCCGTGCTCGACCCGGACGTCTCCGCCCTGTTCGGCCACGACGCGGGGGTGCTTCTCATCCCGGTGCTGGCGTTGGTGGCCGTCGGTACCGTCGGAACGGCAATCTACCGTACGGTCTGGATCGCCCGCCGGTTACCGTAGCCGGCTCGGGCGGAGCACCCCTCGATCCGAAACAGGGTGGGCCGCCGCCGCCGATCTACGCGTCCCGCACCGGCCAATACGTCATATGACAGGCGTGGTACGTCATCGCGCGTAGAGCGCCATCAAGCGCGCGCACGCACCTTTGCAGCATAACGAAACAACATCATGGTCGCAGTTGCGCCGCCCGGTGGGTTTCGAAGCGCGCCCGTTCCGGTCAGAAGGCCACGGCCTCGGCCGGCCCGTTTGGGGACGCCTCTAGAATCCCGCCCGATGTGGATGCGCGATCCTTCGCTGCTGCCGCGTGCCGCATCGCTTCTACAACCGGCCGGATCCCTCGGGGTTCGGTTCCCGCTCACACTCTCCTTTCCAGCAGCAGGAGAGCCCCAAGCGGGGGGCCTAGACTCATCGGGCGGCCTGCGGCATTCGGAGGAAGGAGTGACCTCCGCAGGCAAGGCGGACTACTCGGGAACGCCGACTACACTCTCGAGCTCGGCGGCGAGCGCCAGCATACGCGCGGCATGCTCGCGTGCAAGCTTCGCGACGGCTCCCTGCCATCCCTCCGGCGCATGTCGTGCATTGGGGCTGTCGATATCCATGCGGGCGCGGAGCACCGTGTTCTCCGCGACGCCCAATTCGGCGGCTAACTGTGCAAGGGTGACGGATTCGGTGAGCCGATCCGTCGCCGCCCGAAATCGCATGGTAGTCTCCACCTTGACAGGGAATTGGTAGTATAGTAACTACCTGGTAGGGCAAAATAAAGGCCCGCCGGTTCATCCGTGGGAGGGTTCCCCGGCGGGCTCTACAACAGGCGACCCGAAGGACCGCGAGTAAGTCTCGTTCCGCGGCACCTTCCGGTCAAGTTTCCGGGAGGTTCTTGCGATGACACAACGGTCGGAAGGCATCCTCAGATTCTCGGGCTGGAACTCGTTCGCGGACACGTTCGAGCCATACCGCGAATGGGAGTTCCTCATTCCGGTCGAAGCCTACCAGATCCGGGCCGGCGACCTTCTCCTCGAGATCGGCCCCGAAAAGGGTGGCGGAGGGCTCTCGCCCGGGCAGCGCTGGGACGGCTGCCGATTCCAGATCCGCCGCGAAGGCAGAGCGAGAGACGCGGTCATCGGCAACCTCGAGGAATGGGAGGCCGTGCCGTTCTTTGGCGGGGCGCTGCCGCCATGGCCGCTGGAGGGCTTTGCCCTGGAGCGTCTCCGGGAGGCCCTGATGGACGTCATGCCCGCCGGCAAGGGCGCGTTTGCGGCCGTTGCGGACTGCATGGCAGGCATGGTGCGCGACATGGTTCCGGAGGTTTCGGAGGCACCCGCGGCGGATGCTGCCGAGTCCGCGGTTCTGCTCGAGGGGTACCAGCGTCTCTTCATGGACGGAGAGGGCGAGCGGGGGTTGGTGTTTCATGCCACGAGCCCGGTTTCCGGGACCCCCGTCCGTGCGGGTGACTTCCTCGTCTGGGACAAGAAGCGCTTCACCCGGCGCGATCCACGCATGGTGGCGGCCGTCGCCATCAGGGTGCCGCGCGCGCAACTCGCCACCGTGGATGCCGCCATCGACGTCGGTGCCGTCCGGCCGATCAGGATCCCGTCGGACCGTAGGCTGACGACGCGCGAAGCGCGCCTCGATCACGCGCGTCGGGCCCTGAGGCGACCCCAACGGCCCGAATGGCGAGACGCGTCGTCGCCGCTGATCATCGTCCGCCCTCTGGTATCTCCGGTCTCCGAGCCCATCGAGGCGGACTCGGACCAGGGGGCCCTGTTCGAGTTGCTGGCTCAGGTCAGCTCGAACGGCGCGGCCTGACGCCGCGCATCCCGTCGGGACACGCGGCGCCTCCCCGCCGCCTGCCTCAGCTCCCGGCCCCGTTGGTCACGAGGTGCCGCTCCAGCCAGGCTACCGGATCATTCTGCGAGGCGGCTTGTCGGACATCACTCATGCGCGCCTGCACCAGGTAGTCTTCCGTGCCTCCGCCCATGAGAGCCGCCGCCGAGCCTACGTCGTAGTAGATTCCCACCCAGTCTCCGTCTTGCAGATCGGTGAGGGTGGGGCCGTACGTCGCCAGGATCTCCGCCGTCTTGTGCCGCAGCGTGTCGAGGTGCTGTCGGTACGTCCGACGCGCCGCCTGCTGAGCCGAATCGACAGCCGCATCACCCGTCTGACGGCGCCACATTCTCGAAAGGCCCGCGAAGGCCCGAGCCGTGTTGAGGCGTGCGTTCTTCCGGAAGATCACGCCGTAGCCCGGCACGTATTGCGTCTCCGCGGAGCCTCCGAAGTAGGTGCTCCAGGTGCCTGACAGCATCGGTCCGTCCGGGGCGTCGGGGCGTAGCGACGTGTCGATGATCCCGCTCATGATCTTGAGCTGGGTGCGCAAGCCGTCCGACATGCCCTCCTGCCCCCGCGACACGTGGATGGCACTACGGTTGGCCGCGACACTGGAGCCGTGAAGCGCACCTGCCTTGACCGTCATTGTCACTCTGTCGGAGTCGCCGCCGCCGAAGTCCGCGATGAACGTGATGGACTCCCCGGGTCCGGCTCGCCGTAGCGTGCTGCCGTAGCCCGCGACCGCATCCCTCAGCGCATCGGTGAGTCGCTTCCGGTATTCGGCGGCCCAGGTCGCGAGTGCCTTGGATCGGGCCCGGCCGTGCCGGAGCCGCTCCAGGCGGTTCCTCGTCAGCTCCCGGGCTCTCCGGGTGTCGGCCTCCACACGAGCCTGTGCCTCTGCCTGGGCTTTCTGCGCGACCTCGGCCTTGACGGCCGCCTTCTCCTGCTCGGTGATCCGCTGGATCTGCTCCTTCGCACCCTCGAGGGCGGCCTCCTGCCGGGCCATGGCCGCATCGAGGTCGATGACCTGATCGTCGAAACTCGAGACCGTCGACCCGACCGGCCAGCTCACGGTGAAGAGGTACCCGTACCCCTTCATGTAGAAGCCACTGACGCTTCCTCGTCCGAAGAAGTCGGGCCTGGGTGCGACGACATACACGGCGGTATCCGCGGCGCCACTCGTCGTGTCGGTCGGCTCACTCGGAGGCTTGGGTGGTTTCACCTGAGAGAGTGCGGTGCGCACGATCGTCTGCATGACACGCACGTCCTGAGGCACGTTCTGCGCCGCCGGCGCGTACCAGCGGACTGCGACCCGGGGCCCCACGGGTGCCCGTTCGACCACGGGCAAGGCCCCTCGCACCTCCTGGAGCGCCTTGGCGACCACCGCCGAATCTCGAATGACGACGGTGGGTTGCTGGGCCGCCGCTCCGCCGGCGGCCCAGCAGACGGTTAACAGCGCGAGCCCACTCACGCGCGACGCGCGCTCGATACGTCCGGTAGTAATGAACATCTTCATAACAACTGTTCGGCCGGGCGGGGCGTCGTGGAAGCCAGCCTCG
>JBJKRT010000006.1:0-154520 GCA_046704545.1 Longimicrobiales bacterium | reverse complement strand
TAGTTCGGCGACCCAAATATGTGGATGGCCGACGTGTTAATGGCTATCGTGTATCTGGATTAGTCCCGAGCCGCCGCACGAGCGTAAGACGAGATGGGGGGTGGGGCCGACCGCCCCCACCCCCCTTCTTCGTTCGCCTCCGGCCTGGTGGCGTCGTCGTCAGGAAGCTCCGGCCACCTCCTTCGCGGTCGCCTCGAGCAGCTTCCAGGTACGCTCGACATGCTCCGGTGCGGTCTTCACGTTGCCGATGGCCATCCGGATCGCCATCCGGCCACGGAGCACCGTGTGGGTGAGGAACGCCTCTCCCGTCGCGTTCACCCGATCGAGAATCGTCTGATTGAGGGCGTTGCTCTCCTCGAGGCCCATACCGGCGGGCGCGTAGCGGAATACCACCGTGGAGAACGACGCCGGCGCGACGCGCTCCCACCCGTCCGCCTCGTCGATCCAGCTCGCGAGATCCTCCGCCATGCGCACGTACGCGCCCAGGCGACGGGCGAGGCCCGCACGACCGAACGTCCGGATCACCAGCCAGAGCTTCGCCGCCCTGAAGCGACGCCCCAGGGCCACTCCGTAGTTCATGAGGCTGCGCGTGCTGCCCTGCTCCTTCGAGCGCAGGTACTCCGGCACGAGCGAGAACGCACGGGCGATCTGGTCCGGGCGCCTGGAGAAGAGCACCGAGCAGTCCGACGGCGTGAAGAACCACTTGTGGGGGTTCACCACGACCGAGTCGGCCTCTTCCCATCCCGAAAAGATGGGTCGCAACTCGGGTACGACCGCTCCCGAACCCGCGTAGGCGGAGTCCACGTGCAGCCACGCCCCGTACTGCTTGGCGATCGGCGCGATCCGAGCGATCGGATCGACCGACGCCGTGGAGGTGGTTCCGAGCGTCGCCACGACCGCGATGGGCCGAATGCCTGCGGCCGCATCTTCCTCGAGCGCGGCCGCGAGCGCCTCCGGACGCATCCGAAACGCCTCGTCCGACTCGATGGCACGGAATGAATCGCGGCCGAGGCCGAGCGTCAGGACGGCCTTCTCCACCGAGGAATGGGCCTGGTCCGAGGCGTAGATCCGACCCCGCTGCTGACCGAAGAGCCCCGTTTCACGAACGTCGGGATACGCGACCTGCCGCGCCGTCGCGAGGGCGTACAGCGTCGAGTTGGACGCGGTGTCGTTGATGACACCCTCGAAGTCGGCCGGCAGTCCCAGGAGGCGGCGAAGCCACTCCGTGGCGACCTCCTCAAGCTCGGTCGCCGCGGGCGAGCTCCGCCACACCATCGCATTGACGTTCAGCGCGGCTGCGAGCATCTCGCCCAGGATGCCGGGCGCCGAGCCACTGGACGGGAAATACCCGAAGAAGGCCGGGTGATTCCAGTGCGTGACGCCCGGAATGATCCTCTCGCGCCACTCCTCCAGGGCGGTCTCCAGCGGCTCGCCCTCTTCCGGCGGGTCCGTGGGGAACAGGGCTCGCACGTCACCAGGGCCAACGCGAGCCTGTACGGGCATCTCGCCCACATGCGTCAAATATTCTGCAATCCAGTCGGCAGCCTCGTGCGCCACCCGGCGAAACTCTTCCGGGGGGAGGTCGCCGACCTCTCCGAGGACGGTCTTGTCGTTCATGGTTGTATGGAAAGGAGCAGCGGATGGGCGCCTGAAACGGCTTCAGGTCCCTTCAGGCGCGTGGGTATCGCCTCCCGGGATGCGACCGAGGATCTTCTGCAGTTCCGCGCGCAACCCGGCAAGCTGGGTTCTCACCTCGTGCACGAGCTCTTCGGCGGGCGGAGAGTCCGGTATCCCGGAGCCCTCGAACAGCGAGAAGAACAGCGCGTCCGTGTGACCCACGCTGGCGTGGGTCACGCCTCGATCGATCGCCCGGTTCAGGCGGAGCACGTCGCGAAGTGACAGCCGTGCGCGCCCGGCGACGGGGGGATCCTGGTAGAGAAGTCGGATGACGGCCTCACGCAGGATCTGGAACTCTTCGATGACCTCGCCGGCCGCCAACCCCCTGCGGGCCGCCGTGGCTCCGAAGAGCTCTGCGGCCTGCCGCCAGAGCGGGTCCACCTGGTCCCTGTAGGGTCCGACGACACCGGGAAGGAACCGCACGAGGAGCTCCAGAAACTCGTCGAGGAGCCCGTTGATCTCGGCGTGCATCCCCTCCCCACGCCGTCGAACCTCCTGGCACCAGCGCTCGCTCAGCCGGTCGACGCGTTGCTCGATCCAGTCGGCGATCTCCACGCTATCGCTCGAGCGCGCCGCCGCGCGCTGCGGTTCGGAAATGGAGGGCGCTTCGGGAATGGAATAGGCAGGAGTGGCGCGTGTCGATCTCGGTTCGGCCGCGTAATTCCTCATCTCCGCCGGGGCTCATGATTTCAACCGTGTGGGAACGGACCCGTGGCCCTCCCACGGAACGCGAAGCCAGAGGCGGGAAGCTTCGCTCACAGCACACTCAAGATGACGTATCTCCCGTGCCGTCGCCACCCCTACCCCCCCCCTCCTCCCACGTCTTCAGATAGAGGCTCACGCGCGTCCCCGCCCCCCTTGTGCTTTCCAGGTTGAGGGTACCTCCCCATGACTCGACGAGGCGCCGGACGATCGACAGCCCGAGGCCGGCCCCGGTCGAGCGGGTGCTGAACCTCGGCTCGAAGACCTGGGGGAGAAGCTCGAGCGGAATGCCGGGACCGTCGTCGACCACATGCACAGCGACGTGCTCCGACGTCCCCGCGCTCACCTCGATCCGCACGGTGCCCCCCTCCTTCACCGCGTCCCGGGCGTTCTCGAGGAGGTTCACGAGGACCTCCTTGACCTCGGCGACCCTCGCGCGCACGGGCGGGAGGTCGTCGGGCACGTCTCCGAAGAACCGTACCGGGCCGTCGGACCCTCCATACAACGCCAGGACCTCGTCGATCACCCGCCGCAGCCCGACCGGCGCCAGCGGCTCGGGCACCGCGTCGTCAGGCGCCCCGAACCTGGAGAAGCTCTGCGCGATCGCAGCCAGCCGGTCGATCTCCATGATCATGGCATCGACGTTCTTCTTGAGGATCGCATCGAAGTCCGGCCGCCCGTCGTCCCAGGCCCGACGGATGTGCTGAACGCTCAGCTTGATGGGCGTGAGCGGATTCTTCACTTCATGGGCCACCTGCCGGGCCATCTCCCCCCATGCGAGCACGCGCTCCGTGCGCAGTTCGTCGGTGACGTCTTCGAATGCGACCACGACACCGCCTCCACCGAGACGCCGGGCACGCACGCGGATGCGGCGCTCACCGGAATGCAGCTCCCCCGCCGACTCTTCCACCTCCTCCTCCAGATAGGCGGACAGCCAGGACGAGAGCTCGGCGCCCGGAGCACCCGAGACCTGGAGCCGGACCCCCACCGGGACCTCGGCCCCCAGGAGGGCCGCGGCCCGAGGATTGACCAGCGTGACCCTCCCGGAGGAATCCAGGGCGATCATGCCGACCGCCGCCTCCTCCATGATCGCACGGGTCCTGCGGGACGTACGCACGAGTTGGCGACGCGCTCTTCGTACACGCCCCACCATGCGGTTGAAGGCCCGGAAGACGGACCCGAACTCGTCGACGCGGCCTTCCGGAAGCCGGAGACTCAGATTGCCGGCGCCGACCCGTTCGGACGCGACCTGGAGCGCCTGGATGGGACGGGTCAGCGTGCGCCCGACCAGGAGTGCCAGTCCGAGCGACAACGCCGCCCCCAGTACGAGCGCGAAGCCAAGAAGCTCGGCCAGATCCGACGTACGGATGGCCGTTGCCCCCGCTTGGAGCGGAATCTCCGTTCCCAGCACGTCTCCGTCGGGCAGACGCCGATAGGCCGCCACATAGGGCCAGTCGCCCAGGTAGCCCTCCGTGACCTCGCGGACGCCTTCGCGACCGTCGAGCCGGAGATGGATGGCATACGGAACCCACCCCTCGTACACGCCCAGCTGGACGAGGTCTTCCAACGAGCCTCCGACCAGCCCCCCGTCCCGATACTCGAGCAACTCCGCCCCCACCCGATTCGCGAGCGCATTGACGCGCCCGGCCTCCTCGAAGTAGGAGTGGGCAGCGTCTTCCACCACGCGCTCGGCGAGCACGCGGGCCGCCCGGTGCGACGCACCGTCGATGGTGCGATACGCCAGCGTTCCGAAGATGCCGATGGCCAGAACGAAGAAGCCGAACAAGGCGAGGGTCACCCGGGCTCGGAACGAGATCACCAGTCCGCTCCATCGCATGTCCGGGGCCGCCACGTCCCGCAAGAGCGCCCGACCGGCGATCCAGAAGATCACGAACAGTGCGAAGTCGAGCAGCAGAAGGAGGGTGGCCCTGGCCAGAGCGAGGAGAGGACCGGGCAAATCCACCGCGTAGTGGCCGTGGTACCGCGCGTTGGCGAAGGTCAGCGGGAGCTCCGCCTGCCATCCCGAAGCGATCCGACGCCAGCGGAGGGTGTCCGGCACCGACGGCGAGCCCTCGGGAAGGGGAATCAGGGTGAGCGGGTCCGACGCGGCACTCGCGGTTGCGTTGCCGTGAAGGAGTGGGTCGAGGGGCGAGGACACGACCGGATTCGAGAACGGGGGCGCCACGCACGTGAGGATGCTTCCCTGCAGGGGTGCGATGAGCACGTAGCGCGCGTCGTCCTGGTCGAAGCGGATGACCAGCGGGTGGTCAATGCCTCCGTCCTCGTCGACCACACGAGTGGCCACGGCCGGTCGGTCCGGGTTGACGCCGACGCGCAGCTCCTGCCGGGGGATGCCCTTCGACGACCACAGCGTGAGCCAAAGCGGCTGACCCAGGGCCGCGAGGCCACTCTCACGCCAGGCCCTCCACAGGAGGTCGGCCCCGCCTTCGCCCTTCGCGTCCAGGGCCTCCGCGGACCGCCCCAGCGCAAACAGCGCCCGTTGGACGTCCGGGACCGCCGGAGATCCGATCTCGTGCAGGCGTTCGGCTCCCCGGATCATCCGGGCCTGTACCCGGTCGGCCCACGCCGAGGGGATGGCCAGCGAACCGGCGAGCACACAGGCCAGCGTCCAGGCGGTCAGAGGACGCCTCCACCCCCGCCATCCACCCATGGACGCGGCGACCACCGCCACGGGGACGGCCCACAGCGCGGGCCACCATGCCGGCACGGACGCGCGCACCCACACCAGGACGACCAGTCCTACGCCCAGCAGCACAGCGAGCGCGGTCCCCGCCACCGCGAGCGCGCGGCGCCCCCGCCCACCCCGGGCCAGCGCGAGCAGCGTGCCCACAACGACCGTGAGCACGATCGTCACGATCCCCTGATAGACCACCCACGGGAGTTGGCCCTTGGCGAGTCCTCCCGGCACGGCGCCGGCGCGGAGCCCGATCATGAGCGGTGGCAGCACGAGCGCGGCCAGCGCTCCGGATATCCACGCCGGCACGCGTAGACGGGGGCGCGGGGCGACGGACACGGCGGTGACCGCCGCCAGCACGAGCAACGCGAGCCGGCCGAGCGGTATCGGTATCGGCCCGGGCACCACGTACAGAGAGCGATCGAAGAGTGGCGCGAGCAAGCGGAGACGCTCCAGGGGCAGCGTTCCACCGAGCAGCACCAGCGTGAACGCCGCCGTCGATGCCGCCGCGAGCCGGGCCGGCCCGCCCAGCGCCAGGAGGAGCCATGCACACACCGCCGCGGCCGCCACGATCACACGCCAACGCCCCAGGGTCTCGGCGATGCGCGCCGCCTGGGCGGGCTGCTCCGGCACCACGGTGAACAGGACCCGCTTCCCCAGATGGAGATCCCACCCTGTCGTGCCCTCGGCCACCGGCCCCCGCACGATCCGGATCCCCTCCCCTACCGTGCGGCGGAACTGCGTGGCGAAGTCGTCCGCATCCGCGTCGGTCTCCCACGGGAGGTCGCTGCGCAGAAGCAGGGCGGCCATCGCCGTTTCGTTCCCGGCCGGTGCGGTGACGTACAGATACCCGAACAGCGGCAGATCGCTGTATGCGTAACGGCGCCTTCCCAACCTGACTTCCTCGGGAACGCGCCCGTGGTGGGAACCGTCCCAGGCAACGAGATTGCCCCTGGCGTCGTAGAGCGCCACCGCCGACACGTCGAACCGCTCGCGAAGATCCGTCAGGGCGTCCGGGCTCTGCAGGAAGGACGCGTCACCGGCCCGTGCCGCGAGCGCGTCCGCTGCGGCCTCGCCCGCCTCCAGTCGGTGGTTCAGCGCGCGGTTGAGCTGTTCTCCGACCCGTGCCTCGCGCGATTCCCAGTACGCTCCCCAATCGGACCGAAGCACCCTGACCTGGCGATGGGCGGCGAATCCCGCCAGGATTCCGGCGACGATGACGGCGACTCCGGCCGACCACGCGACGCCGGAGCGCCGACCCCAGAATGCCGTTGCCGCCACACCCACCGAGGCGAGGGCCAGCGCGGCGCCGCTCGGGGCTCCAGCCCACACGCCGAGCGCGGCGACGCCGAGCCACGGCCCGAGCCAACCGGCAGCCGCGGCGGCGTGGCTCCACGAGGACCTGGACTCTGATGTCATACGCGTTGGTGCAGCTCAGTTGGCCCGAAGTCGGGCGGGTCCTGGCCCGGGAGCCGCGGCTCATCCTCCCCGTGGGAGCCCTGGAGCAACATGGTCCCCATCTTCCACTGGGAGCGAACGTCCTGGTCGCGACCCGCGTCGCCGAAGAAGTGTCCGAGCGCCTGGGCGTGCTCAGGGCCCCGCCCTTCTATTACGGCGTGGCCGTCGGGGGAGGTCCCTTCGCCGGGGCCGCGGGCCTTCGGCGAAAGACCTTCCATCGTGCGATCAACGAGCTGCTCGCACGTTGGGAAGATCACGGGGTCACCGAATTCGCGATCGTCACGGCACACCGCTACGAGCCTCATCTCGAGGCGCTCCTCATGGCCCTCACGCAGACCGCCCGAACCACCGTATACGACCTCTTCCAGATCGACGTAACGGACCTCGTGGAGGCCGATCCCGAGAACGAGCATGCCGGAGAGCTGGAGACCTCGCTCATGCTGCACCTCTCGCCGGAGTGCGTCCATCTCGAGGAGGCCCTGGACTTCGTTCCCGAGACGCGGGAACTTCGAAAATACACGCGGGGCCGGGTGCCGACACCCCCGTCCGCGTCGGGCGGAATCGTCGGCGCTCCCAGCCGAGCCACCCCCGAAAAGGGACGGCTCGTGTTCGACAGGTACGTGGAGACGCTCTCCTCGGCACTGGGCTCGAACGCGCGCACCCGCCAGGGGTAGCATCCCCGCGGATCATGATGACGTCGGCGACGCGTGCCGGCACGGAGACATGGCTTCTGGAGACGAGGCGCTCGATGTCGCTTTCACACCCTGTCGGCGCGGCTCTACTCGGCGTGCTTCTGATGGCCGGCTCGGCCGCTCCGCAGAGCGTGATGATCGATGAGGGCACGTTCGCCATCACGATCCACGGCAAGGCGGCCGGCACGGAGACCTTCGCGATCCAGCAGGCCGGCGCCGGCGGCGACGGTAAGGTCATCGCGCACGCGGTCGTGAAGCTGACGCTCCCCGACGGGTCCGAACAGATCACCCCGCTCCTGGAAGCGTCCGGGCTGGACGGGACTGTCCTCAAGTACCAGGTGAAGGTCTCGGGTGCCTCCCCCGTGGAGCTCAAGCTGACGCGCTCGGGGAACCGGTACGTCTCGCTGATTCGATCCCAGGCCGGCGAAGAGGAGCGCGAGTTCCTGGCCCGGCCGGAGACACGGATCCTCGAGGAGGACGTGGCTCACCAGTACTACTTCCTCAGGAACCTCGGGCAGGGCGAGCACGCCCACATCATCGTTCCGAGGGAGCGCCGACAGCTCGACCTGGTCGCGTCGGCGCCTACCGACGAGACGCTGCACCTGAACCGGACGACGGTTGAGGCCCGAAAGGTTACCTTCTCTGCGGGGAGCGATCGTCGAACGGTCTGGTTCGACCGTCAGGGTCGCGTCCTCCGAGTGGAGGTACCCGCCCGGGGCTACGTCGCCGAACGTCGAGACCTGGTCGGGTAGAACGCCCTCCCACCTCCCTGGATGAAGGCTCGCGTGCACCCGCGCGTACTGTTCGACGACGGGCGTGTTTGACCGGCCGACGGAATCGAAACCACACAGGTGGCGGTCTCGTACGGTCTGATGCCCGCCAACCCGACCTTCCCCATTGGACATCAAGGGAGTTCGTGAGGATGAGGATCCGAGTGTTCACACTGGTCCTGGGGGCAGTGCTTGCCGCTGCCGGGGCTCGTGCGCAGGGGGTGGTTCCCGCCCAGCTCTCGCTGGACGAGGCCCTCTCCATCGCCCGCAGCCACAACCCGACATACCTGCAGGCCGCCAACGATCGGGACCTCTCCGACTGGGACGTGCGCGAGGCGTGGGGCCAGCTCCTTCCGAGCGCCACGGCCAGCTCGTCCGTCGGATGGCAAGGCTCGGGTAATCAGCAGTTCGGCGCGATCACCCTGGGCGACCTCGGGTTCGGAGGGCTGCCGTCCTACTATCTGTCGAGCTACAACCTGTCCGTGGGCCTCAACCTGAGCTGGTCGAAGCTGCTCGGTCCATCCCAGGCGAAGGCGAACCGCAAGACCACGATCGCCAACACCGAGCAGGCGGCGGCGACCCTCGTTTCGCAGGTCACCAGCGCCTATCTCGAGGTTCTGCGCCAGCAGGAGGCGGTGGCACTGGCGAAGCAGCAGCTCGACAACGCCAAGATCAACCTCAAGCTGGCGCAGGCTCGTGCCGACGTCGGCAGCGCTACCGCGATCGACGTGGGGCAGGCGCAGGTCCAGGTGGGGCGTTCCAACGTGACGCTCCTGCAGGCCGAGAACGCCCTCAAGACGGCGCACCTGCGTCTGTTCCAGCAGATGGGCGTTCCGGGGTCGCACGACGTGACGCTCACGACAACGTTCGCGGTGAAGAAGCCCGAATGGACGATGGACGCGCTGTATGCCCGAGCCTTGCGCCAGAATCCGGCGCTCCAGGCCAAGATCGCGTCCAAGAAGGCCGCGGATATCGGGGTGAGCTCCGCTCGCTCGGCGTACTACCCCTCCCTGTCGGTGAACACCGGGTTCAGCGGTTTCACCCGTGAGGCAAGCAGCACGCACTACATGATGGCCCAGGCCCAGGCCCAGGTCGCCCAGCAGGTGGCCCAATGCGTGGCCACGAACGATCTGTATTCCCGCCTGGCCGAGCCCCTGCCCGCGATGGACTGCTCGAAATACGCGTTCACGGATGCGCAGCGCAACGCGATCATCAACCAGAACGACCAGTTCCCGTTCAACTTCCAGAAGTCGCCGTTCAGCCTCAGCGTCGGTCTGAGCATCCCCGTCTTCCAGGGACTGAGCCGCCAGCGGAATCTGGAAGCGGCCAAGCTCCAGAAGCAGGACATGGCGCAGCAGGTCCGACAGCAGGAGATCGGGCTGCGCGCCGATCTGGCGGTGGGGCTCGCCAACGTGCAGACCGCCTATCAGAGCGCGATCCTGGAAGAGAGCAATCAGAAGCTCGCTCAGGAGCAGCTCAGGCTCGCGCGGGAACGTTACAAAGTCGGCGCGATCACCTTCGTCGATCTCGTAAACGCGGAAACCGTCGAAGCGCAGGCGAACAGCGACCGCATCTCGGCCGTCTATGCCTACCAAGACGCCGTGACCAATCTGGAGACGCTCGTGGGCGGCTCCCTCCGCAACTGACAAGGGCAACGGACCCCAAGATGCAGACCCGGACGAAAGTTCTCATCGGAATCCTCGTGGTGGCTGTGCTCGGCACGGCCGCCGGGCTGAGCATCGCGCACGCGCGCGATAAAGGCATCGGCGTCCGCATGGCCGTCGTGGGCCGTCGTGACCTCGTCCAGGTCGTGACGGCCAGCGGCAACATCCGGGCCCACCGAAAGGTCGACATCAGCTCGGACATCTCGGCCAAGGTGGACACGGTGCTGGTCAAGGAAGGGGACGATGTCCATGCGGGCGACGTCCTGTTGCGCCTCGACCCGGCCCAGTCCGAAGCGGCCCGCTCACGGGCGGCCGCGGCGCTGTCGCAGAGCCGGGCACAGGAGTCTCAGCAACAGGCCAACCTCATCCGAGCGCAGCGCGACCTGGATCGCTACCTCGCCCTCCAGAGCCGTGACTCCCTGCTGGTCAGCCACCAGCAGATCGACGACGCGAGGACCGCGCTCGAAGTGGCGCAAGCGAACCTGAAGGCGGCCAAGTTCGGCGTGTCCCAGGCGCAGGCTTCGCTCGACGAGGCGGAGGACATGCTCTCGAAGACCGTGATCACGGCCCCGATTTCCGGCAAAGTGACCCGGCTCAACGTCGACCAGGGCGAGACGGTGGTGATCGGGACCATGAACAACCCCGGTAGCCTGATCCTCACGGTCTCCGATCTCTCGGTGGTCGAAGCGGTCGTGCAGGTCGACGAGACGGACGTGCCCGAGGTCGCCATGGGCGACAGCGCGGTGGTCCACATCGATGCATTCCCGAATCGAACGTTCACCGGCAAGGTCACCGAAATCGGCAACTCGGCCATCCAGCCACCGTCCCAGCAGGCGGCCGGTCAGCAGGCGGCCATCGACTTCGAGGTGGTCATCACGCTGGACCACACGAACGCCGACCTGCGGCCCGACCTGTCCGCGACGGCGGACATCATCACCGCCCGTCGCAACCACGTGCTGGCCGTGCCGATCATCGCGCTCACCGTCAAGGAAAAGGCCGACTCGGCACGCGCCGACAGCACCGTCGCGCAGAGCCTCGACGAGGCGCGCGCCAACGACACAGAGGGCGTGTACGTGGTCAAGGACGGAAAGGTCACGTTCGAGCCCGTGAAGGTCGGGATCACCGGCCGCGAGTATTTCGAGATCCTCTCCGGAATCAGCGCGGGCGACACCGTGGTGTCCGGCCCGTACCAGAAGATCCGGGACCTCAAGGACGGCGACGCGGTGAAGCCCCTCAAGGAGACCACACCCAGCACCACGACGACCACCTCCTCGTCCGCTACCTGAGGTCCGGATCGAGCCATGCAGCTATGGGAAGGCGTCATCCTCGCGATGGCGCAGATCCGCAGCCAGAAGCTGAAGTCCTTCTTCAGCCTCCTCGGCGTCATCCTCGGCGTCATGTTCCTGATCGTGGTCGTGACGGTCGTGGAGGGTCTCGATCGATACGTGCGCGAAGACTTCACGTCCCAGATCTTCGGCGTGAACACCGTGACGCTGAGGCGTTGGCCGAGCGTCAACGTCAACACGAACGCCGAGGAGTGGCGGGCGCGTCTTCGCCGGCCGCGCATCACCTACGCCGACGCGGATGCGATCCGTGCCCAGCTGACCGTGCCCGCGCGCATCGCCGTCGAGAGCGGAACCTCGGCGAAGGGTGTGGGAGACAACGGGCGCTCGGTTACCGGCATCATGGTGGAAGGCGCCTCGCCCGAGATCTTCAGGATCCACGACCTGAAGATCGCGCGCGGCCGCATCTTCACGCCGCAGGAGGCACGCGACGGCACACCCGTGATCGTCATCGGGTCACAGACAGCCGACGTCGTCTTCCAGAATCTGGACCCGATCGGACGCACCTTGCGGATCCGGGGCTTTCCGTATCGGGTGATCGGTGTGCTCGAGAAGCGGGGCTCGCTGTTCGGACAGTCCCTGGACAACCTCGCGATCGCTCCGGCACGCTCGCCGATTCAGGCCATCACGAATCCGCGCGGGGTCGTCGACCAGGTCGTGGTTCAGACGCTGAACCCCGACCAACTGCTCGAGGCGGAGGGCGAGATCGAGGGCATCATGAGGACGCGCCACCGCTTGCGGCCGGCCCAGCCCGAAGACTTCTCGCTCGAGACCGCGGAGCAGGCCATCTCCTTCTGGAACAAGATTTCGCGCATCCTGTTCATCGCCCTTCCCGGGCTGGTCGCGATCTCCCTGGTCGTGGGCGGGATCGTGATCATGAACATCATGCTGGTATCCGTCATGGAGCGAACGCGGGAGATCGGCGTCCGGAAGGCCATCGGTGCCCGCCGGCGCGACATCCTGACGCAGGTCCTGATCGAGTCCGCCACCCTGTCGACGGTCGGAGCGGCCCTCGGCGTCCTCGCCGGGCTCGGGATCGCGACGCTGGTCGCCGCCGTGTCTCCGATTCCGGCGGCCATCAGCGTCCCATGGAGCGCCTTCGGCGTAGCGGTGGGGCTCACCGTAGGCATCGTCGCCGGCGTCTACCCGGCGTGGCGCGCGTCGAAGCTCGATCCGGTGGATGCACTTCGCTATGAATGAGCCAACGCGGGAGCACGCCTCGGGCCTTCAGGACCTCGGCGAAGGCCTTCGCATCGCGTGGGAGGCCATCCGGGCGAACTGGTTTCGGTCGTCCCTCACGGTCCTGGGGGTGTCCGTCGGAGTCGCGGTCGTCGTGGCGATGGCTGCGCTGATCACGGGCATCCGGTCCAGCGTGATGGACGCCGTCCAGTCGGCGGGGCCGAACAACTTCATCGTCGCGCGCTTCGACTTCACGGCGGTTCGTGTCTCGAATGGTGACAACCAGCGCCCGCCCTGGTGGAACAAGCCGCAGATCAAGCCGGTGGAGGCGGACCGCATCCGTGCGCTCCCCGGCATCAAGGAGGCGCTCTACGACTTCAACTTCCAGAGCGACTTCGACTATCAGGGGCACCGGGTGAAAGGGGTCAACTCGAGCGGAGAATCGTCGGGTTGGGCCGCCTACACGCAGGGAGACTTCGTCGCCGGACGGGACTTCACCCCGGGGGAGGTCCGGGAAAACCGGGCCATCGTGGTCATCTCCGACGATCTGGCCAAGGAGCTCTTCGGCCAGAGAGATCCCCTGGGACGCCGGATCCAGGTCTCGAACTCGATGAACGGCACGGCGTCGTCGTTCACGGTGATCGGGGTGTTCGCGCCGACGCCGAGCGTCTTCTCGAGCGCCATCAAGTATCTCGCGATCTTCCCCTATACGGCCGCCCGGCGGCGCCTGCGCGCGGCCGACTGGCAGGCTCAGATCTACGTGGTGCCGCGCGATTCGGTCACGATCGACGACGCGCAGGATCAGGTGATCACGGCGCTCCGCATCATGCGAGGCCTCGGGCCCAGACAGGAGAACAACTTCTCCCTCATGGCCTCGGCCCAGATCCTGGAGCTGTTCGACCGGCTCACCGGGGTGTTCTTCCTGGTGATGCTGGCTCTCTCGTCCGCGGGTCTGCTCGTCGGCGGGGTCGGGGTCATCGGGATCATGCTCATCTCGGTGACGGAACGAACCCGTGAGATCGGTGTGCGCAAGGCAGTGGGTGCGACACGCCGGGAGATCCTCTGGCAGTTCCTGGTGGAGGCGTCGGTCCTCACGGCCCTGGGCGCCGGACTCGGGATGCTCGGCGGGTGGGGGCTGGCTTCGGCCGTGGCCGCATGGACGCCGCTGCCGGCCCGGATTCCGCTATGGTCGGTCTTCGCGGCCTTGGGCATGGCCGCCCTCACCGGTATGCTCTTCGGACTCCTGCCGGCCTACCGGGCCAGTCGGCTCGACCCGGTGGTCGCCCTCAGGCACGAATGAGGCCTCCGTCGTCGACCGACGGAGATCCCCTACCGGAGAGGTGCACGTGAGCGCAGACGAAGGTCTGGACATCCTGGCCGTCATGGCCCACCCGGACGATGCCGAGCTCCTGTGCGGGGGGGCATTGATCAAAGCGGCCGACGCCGGACGACGGGTCGGCGTGCTCGACCTGAGCGCGGGCGAGGGCGGCACGCGTGGATCCGCCGAGCTTCGCGCCCAGGAGTCCGCACGGGCGGCCGAGATCATGGGATTGGCCGTTCGACGGTGCGCCGGGCTTCCGGACTCCCGACTCGAGAACGACGAGCCGTCGCGTCGCGTCGTCATCGAGCACCTCCGTTCGCTGCGACCGGCGGTCGTGGTCACCCATTGGAAGGTGGGGCGCCACCGTGACCACCGGATCGCGTGCGAGCTCGTCCGGGATGCCTGCTTTCTGTCGGGCCTCAAGCGTCTGGACGCCGACGGCGAGCCGTTCCGGCCGTCCAAGCTCGTGTACGCGAGCGCCTTCCGCGAGAACGCGGGCCGAGCGGACGTCGTCGTCGACATCACGGACCAGATGGACCGGAAGATCGAAGCGGTATCGGCCTATGCATCACAGTTCCCCGGCGTCAGCCAGGCCGGCGAGGTCTTTCCGGGAGGCGACCGGCCGCTCATGGAGCAGATCCGCATCCAGAACGCCCACTACGGGTCGCTGATCCGGGTAGCCTACGGCGAGCCGTTCCACGTCGACGAGGCCATCGCCGTCGAGAACCTCACCGAGCTGGGGGTGTCGACGTTCTAGCGGGTCGCGCTCACGTGCGGCAGGACACCTCCAGAACGACCCGCCTCCAGGACGGCACGTCCGCTCCACCGACCCGGAGCGCGCGGGCCTCCGCGATACCCCCGCTCCGGATCCACGGCCAAAGCCACTGGCAGATTTCGGGAGGCAGGTGCCCGATGGGCTCACCCGAGGTGAGGTGCACCCAGACCTCCGGATCATCCTGACCCGGCGGATCGGCGACGAGCCGGAGCGAATCTCCTGCTCCCACGCTCGCCAGGTAGCGGTCGCGCCCCGCGAAGACCGTTCCGTGAACGGTGGACCGGAAGCGAGGTGGCTGTCCGTCGGGAAACGGTGGTGGCATCGGCGACCTGACGGGTCGGGGACGGCGTCGAACGGAACGAAGGTCGGCGTCCTGGGGTCGACTCGTTAACTTACGCGTCGCCCCGCCACCAGGAAAACCGACCAGGTCATGGACCCGATCTACCTCGATCACGCCGCCACCACCCCCATGCGGGAAGAGGTTCGTGCGGCCATGGCCCCCTACCTCACCGAGCGCTTCGGCAACCCGTCGAGCACGCACCGGTGGGGGCGGGAGGCCTCGGCCGCGCTCGAGGAGGCGCGCGCGCAGGTCGCCGGGGCCCTGGGCGCCCGCCCGTCCGAGATCCACTTCGTGCGCGGCGGCACCGAGTCCGACAACCTCGCCGTGGCCGGCCGGACCGCCGCGGTGCGCGCATCCGGCGCGACACCCTGCGTCGTCGTGAGCGCAATCGAGCACAAAGCGGTGCTCGAGGCCGCCGAGCGCGCCGCGGAGGAGAACGGCGGACGTCTGGTGGTCCTGGAGGTGTCCGACGACGGAGCGCTCGACTGGGGCGCCCTGGACGAGGCCCTGAAGGTTCCCTCGGCCGTGGTCTCGGTCATGTGGGTCAACAACGAGACCGGAGTGGTGCTCCCGCTCCCCGAGGTCGCGGAGCGCACACGGGCCGCCGGAGCCTGCATCCACACCGATGCCGTACAGGCCGTCGGAAAGGTCGAGGTCCGCGTGGACCGCGTGCCGCTCGACTTCCTCACCCTCACCGGACACAAGATCTACGGCCCCAAGGGCACGGGCGTCCTCTTCGCCCGCTCGGGCGTCGAGATCGAGCCCCTCCTGCACGGGGGCGGCCAGGAGCGAGGGCTACGGCCGGGCACGGAGGACGTCGCCGGCGCCGTGGGCGTCGCCACCGCCCTGCGGCTCGCGGTCGAAGAGCGCGAGCGCGAGGTGGAGCGCCTCGAAGTCCTCCGCGGGCATCTGGAGGGAGCGCTCGGCACCCGCGTCACCGACCTGCGCGTCAACGGGGGGAGGGCGGCCCGGGCGCCGCACGTAACGAGCGTCGGGATCGGCGGCGTCGACGGTCAGGCGCTGCTCATGGCCCTCGACCTGGAGGGCATCGCCGCCTCGGGAGGCTCGGCGTGCAGCAGCGGCAGCACGGTCACGAGCCACGTGATCCGAGCGCTCTACGGGCCCGACGACACCAGGGCCACCGTCCGCTTCTCGCTCGGGCGGTCGACCACGGAGGCCGAGATCGCGCGTGCCGTCGATGTGATGGCCGCGGCCGTCGAGCGCCTGCGGCGCGTGGGGGAGCCGGCGTGAGCCGGGTGCTGGTCGCCATGTCCGGCGGCGTGGACTCCTCCGTTGCTGCAGCCCTTCTCGTAGAGGAGGGTCACGAGGTCGTCGGTGTCACGATGAAGACGTTCTGCTATTCGGAGGAGCCGGGGCACGCCAAGACCTGCTGCGGCCTCGACGGGATCGCCGATGCCCGCCGCGTCGCGGTCGCGCTCGGGATTCCACACTACGTCTTCGACGTCGAGGAAGAGTTCTCCCGGGACGTGATCGACGATTTCGTCACGGAGTATGCCCAGGGGCGCACACCGAATCCGTGCGTCCGCTGCAACGCCAACACCAAGTTTCGGGATCTCCTGAAGCGGGGCCGCCTGCTCGGCTGCGACGCCATCGCCTCCGGGCACTACGCCCGCATGCGGCATGCGTCGGGCCGCTCCGAGCTGTTGCGGGGGCTCGACCGGGACAAGGACCAGGCGTACTTCCTCTGGGGCCTGCCGCGCGACATGCTCCCGATGCTCCGGTTCCCGCTGGGCTCCCTCACGAAGCCCCAAGTGCGCGACCGTGCACGGGCGCTATCGCTGGCGACGGCGGAGAAGCCCGAATCGCAGGAGATCTGCTTCGTCCCCACGGGCGACTACCGCGACCTCCTCAGGAAGGAGCTCGGTCCCGTGCACCCCGCGCTCGAGCCCGGCAGCATCGTCGACCGGGACGGCAACGTGCTCGGCGAGCACCCCGGGTACGCCGGGTTCACGGTCGGCCAGCGCAAGGGACTCGGCGGTGGGTTCGCCGAGCCGCTCTTCGTGCTGGAGATCCGACCCGAAACCCGCGAGGTGGTGGTGGGCCGCCGCGAAGAGCTGTACAGCGACGCGGTGGACGTGGGAGAGGTCCATTGGCTCACCGACCCGCCTCGGCCCGGAGATCGCGTTCGTGTTCAGCTACGGTACCGGGCGCCGGACGTTCCTGCCCGCATCGTGCGGACCGACGGCAGCCTCGCCCTCGAGCTCCTCGAGCCGCAACGAGCCGTGACCCCGGGACAGTCGGCGGTGGTGTTCGAGGGAGAGCGCGTGCTGGGTGGCGGCCGTATCGTTCGGACAGGCGCTCCGGTCCGTCAGGCGGAGACGGCTCCCAGCTCCTGAAGGGCTCCCGCCGACCAGCGGCGACGCGTCAGTGCTTCAAGCCCGTCGAGGACGCGAACTCCTCCATCATCTTGCGCTCGTCCTCGGAGAGCTCGTCGGGAACCTCGACCTTGACCTCCACGTACTGGTCGCCGTGCCGATCGCCTTTGGCGATTCCTTGCCCCCGCAGGCGGAACTTCGTCCCCGACTGGGTGCCCGCGGGGATCGTCAGCACTACCTTCTTTCCCGACACCGTGCGCACGCGGATCTTCGATCCCAGCGTCGCCTGAACGATGTTGATGGGCACAGTGACGTGCACGTCCAGGCCGTCGCGGCGGAAGAACCGGTGAGGCTGGACCTTGAAGGTGATGATGAGGTCGCCCGGTGCACCGCCGCCCCTCCCACGCTCTCCCTGTCCGGACAGCCGGACCTTGGAGCCGGAGTCGACCCCGGCCGGCACGGTGATGTGGATCTTGCGCTTCTGGCGCACGAGGCCGCGCCCGTCGCATGAGGGACATGGTGTGACCGGCAGCTTGCCTCGCCCGAAACAGGCCGGACACGGGCGCTTGACCGCGAACCCTCCCTGGCCGAAGGAGACGTGTCCGCTCCCTCCGCACTCGGTGCATCGCTTGAGCTCGGTGCCTGGCTTGGCGCCGCTGCCGTGGCAGGTGGCGCATTCCTCGGTGATCGAGATGTCGACCGCGATCCGCCCACCTCGCACGGCGGTCAGGAAGGCGATCTCGACGACGTATTCGACGTTCTGACCCCGCTCGGGACCACCCTTGGGAGCCCCTTGCGCCTGTCCGCCCTTCTTTCCCAGGTCGAACAGCGAGCTGAACAGATCGGAGATGCCCCCGAAGCCACCCTGCAGATCCTCGAACGAGAACCCGGGCTGTGCCTCGAACCCACCCGCCCCCGGACGCTGGCCGCGGGGTGCGCCGCGGCCCCCTCCGAAGCCGAACGCGCCCAGACGGCGCATGTTGTCGTACTGCTTGCGCTTGTCCGCATCGGAGAGCACCGAATAGGCCTCTCCGATCTCCTTGAAGCGGTCGGCCGCCTTGGGGTCGTCCGGGTTGGCGTCCGGATGGTACTTCTTGGCCAATTTCCGGTACGCCTTCTTGATCTCGTCCCGGGAGGCCTTCTCCCCGACGCCGAGGATCTTGTAGTAGTCCTTGTTCCCGCCGGCCATGGAAGAAGCTAGTCCTTCTTGTAGACGCTCACCCTCGCAGGCCGCACGAGCTGACCCTTGAAGGCGTACCCCTTCTGGAACACCTGCGCCACGGCGTCGTCATCCTCCTCCGCTTCGGCGGGAACGCGCATCATGGCCTCCATTCTCTCCGGATCGAAGGCCGCACCCTCGGGATCGATGACCTCGACCCCTGCCTCCTCCAGCACCCTCGCGAGTTTCCGCTCCACGAGGTCCACACCCTCCATGATCCCCTCGGCGGTCGCGTTCGAGAGATCCAGGTGCGCCACACGCTGCAGGTCGTCGACCACGTCCAGCAGGCGTCCCACGAGATCCGCCTGCGCACGACTCCAGGCCTCCAGGCGCTCCTGCTCGACCCTGCGCCGGTAGTTGTTGAACTCGGCCGCGAGGCGGAGGTGGCGGTCGTTCAGCGCGTCGAGCTCCTCGCGCATCGCGGCCAGATCGGCCTCGGCGGAAGAGAGCTCGTCGGCGCCGACGGAAAGGTCTTCGGCGAAGATCCCGAGATCGGCCTCTTCGACCTCGGCGGACCCGGTCTCCGGAGCCTCCGTGGCCTCGTCCTGCGCACGCTCCGCGTCGGCCCGTTCCTCCACGGCCTCTTCGGTGCGATCGGCGTCTTCGTTCGGCTGATCCATCTCTTCGGTTCTGGCTTCGGATTCGGTCATGGCTTCGGATTCGGTCACGTCACGTCAATGGCCGCAGAGTCGGCCGTTGAAGATACCACCCAGACGCCCTCGGGTTCAGTCCCCTGCCCTCACCGTCCTTCGAGGTGTGCGAGCAGGAGCGCCAGCACCGCCTGTGCCGAGCGCTCGCGAACGGCCTCCCGGTCGCCCGTGAACCGCTCCATCCGAGCAACGGCCTTCCCGTGCACCGAGGCTGCGTACCAGACCGTCCCCACCGGCTTCTCCTCGGTTCCGCCGTCCGGACCGGCCACCCCCGTGACGCCGACACCTATGTCGGCCCCGAGACGCTCCGCCGCACCGAGCGCCATGGCCAGCGCGACCGGCTCCGACACCGCCCCGTGCTCGTCGAGCACCCTCGCGTCCACTCCGAGTTGGCCCACCTTGACCTCGTTGGCGTACGCAACCACGCCACCGAGGAAGTATTCCGAGGCTCCGGGCCGGTCGGTGATCCGCTTGGCGATCAGGCCCCCCGTACAACTCTCGGCCGTGGCCAGCGTGAGCCCACGGCCTTTCAGCGCCGAGCCGACCGCCTCCACGAGATCACCCTCCTCGGCTCGGAAACGCCATGGGCCGACCGCCGGCTCCAGTGCTTCCTCCAACGCGTCCAGCCATCGCTCCGCCTCCTCCCGGCCTACGCCCCGCGCCGTCAAGCGCAGCTCCACACCCCGCAGATCAGGAAGAAAGGCCAGGCTCACCGGTCCCGTGTCGGCGGGCAAGCGCTCGGCCACGAGCTCGGCGAGGCGTGACTCCGGAATCCCCGTCGTATGGATGTATCGGAGCCTGACCGGAACGAGCCGATCGCCGAAGCGCTCCTCGATCAGCGGTACGACGCCCTGCTCGAAGATCCCTCGCAGCTCTCGCGGCACGCCCGGGAGCAGGACGACCATCGAGCCGTCCGACTCCATGGCGAGCCCCGGTGCCGTGCCATGCGGATTGGCCAGCGCCAGGGCTCCTTCGGGGATCATCGCCTGACTGAGGTTGGTAGCCGGTAGCTCGCCGAAGCCGCGGTCCCTGAAGCGGACCTTCAGCGCCTCCAGCAGCGCCTCGTCCAGATGCAGGGGGCGACCCAGCAGCGCCGCCACCGAGTCGCGCGTGAGGTCGTCGGGCGTAGGGCCGAGTCCCCCCGACACAACGACGAAGTCCACCGCCGCCATCGCCTCGCCCACCGCTCGTCGGATCTCCGAGTCGATGTCGGCCACCGTCGCCCGGCGGGTGACCGCAATTCCCCGGCGCGCCAGCGCTCTGCCGAGCCACGCCGCGTTCGTGTCGACGGTCTCGCCCAGGAGAATCTCGTCACCCACCGTCACGATGGCGGCTCTCGGACCCGGCGCCGGCTCGCGCCCCTTCGAGGCGCTCATGCCGCCCCCCGTCCGGCGCCCGCGCTCAGCAGGGCCCGGTACTGCCATGCGTAGACCCCCATGGAGTAGATGCTCAACACGAGAGCCACCGCCAACGTGAGCCCCACCCATCCACCGTGGAACTGCCGCCAGAACGCCCAGAATCCCGAGTCGGTCCATCCGTGCGACACGGCGATGAGCCGCACCGGATACCACAGAAGGAGCCCGCCGGAGAAGAGCGACTGCGAGAAGGCCTTGTACTTGCCCGACTTGCCCGCCGCGATCACCACTCCTCTGCCGGCCGCCCAGCTCCGAAATCCCGTCACGAGAATCTCCCGCCCGAACACGACGATCATGACCCACATGGGCAGCTCACCCCACCACGGGATGAGTGCCTCCGGGGTGCCCCGGTGGGAGATCAGGTAGAACGGGATGAACGTGGCCGCGAGCAGGAGCTTGTCGGCGATCGGGTCGAGGAGCTTTCCGAGATCCGTGATCGAGCCCTGCTTCCGGGCGAGATGCCCGTCCCACAGGTCGGAGATACCCGCGACCACGAAAAGGACGAACGCCGCCAGGCGCACGCTGATGCCCGGTGCCATCGCCATGAAGAAGATGGCCGGGCAGAGCAGAATGCGCCCGATGGTAATTGCGTTGGGGAGGGTCAGCCGGCTCCTCCGCTCGGCCACTTCCACTCCATCAGCTGAGGGCTTTCACGACCATCTTGCTCACGCAGGAAAGCGTCTCGAAGACGCCTTTCCCCTCGATGGCCACGGCCTCGAAGTCCGGAACGCCCATCGGGTTGATCTGGGCTCGGAGCTCCTCGACAGGAAGGATGTTCGTCATGTCACGCTTGTTGTACTGAATGGAGAACGGGATCTCCGATGGATCGTATCCGTAGCTCTCCAGGTTCTCGTAGAGGTTGTGCATGGCCTCGATGTTCGCCTCGGAGCGCGTGCTCTGCGAATCGGCCACGAAGATGATGCCGTCCACCCCCTTGAGGATGAGCCGCCGGCTGGCGTTGTAGTAGACCTGCCCCGGGACCGTGTAGAGGTGGAAGCGGGTCTTGAAGCCCCGGATCTCTCCGAGATCGATAGGCAGGAAATCGAAGAAGAGCGTGCGCTCCGTCTCCGTTGCCAGCGAGATCATCTTGCCCTTCGTCTCGGGATTCACCCTGGAGTAGATGTACTCGAGGTTGGTGGTCTTCCCCCCGAGCCCGGTCCCGTAATAGACGATCTTGCAGTTGATCTCGCGGGAGGCGTAGTTGATCATCGACATGGGTCGACACTACCTCCCGGCACCCAGGGTTACTTGAAGGAACAGCCCTGCCGAACGGCCCCTAAACTCGGGCACGTGGCGTCGCCGGGCAAGATGACGGGTCACGCCACGCCCGTTTCCGGCTGCAAACCGAGCTGAGCGGCTTCCTCTTCCATCCGCCCCATGATGGCTCGGGCGCGCTTTCTGAGCATGCGCCGCGGCTCCCACGCGATGAAATCCCTCAGCAGACGGATCGAGTCCACGGACGCGGGCTCCCGGTTCATGTGGGTCAACGCTGCCAGGCGACGCAGCGTGTGGGGGCTGAACAGGTCGCGCCGGTGGCGTGTGACCTGGTCGCGAACGACCAGGGCCGCGATGGCACCTGCGGCCGCGGCCGCCAGCACCGTGATTCCCGCCGTACGAATCTTCTTGTTCATCCTCACATCTCCCGTCGTCCGGCCAACGCTTCCGCGATCGTTGTCCCATCCACGTATTCCAGATCGCTCCCCACCGGAATACCTCGCGCCAACCGGGTTACCCGCGGACCCAGGGCGCGGATCCGCTGCTCCAGGTACACCGCCGTCGCCTCTCCCTCCACGCTGGAGTTGGTCGCAACGATGACCTCGCGGACTCCACCCTCGGCTTCCTGTATACGCTCCATGAGCTTCGCGACATTCAACTCGTCCGGCCCGATCCCGTCCAGCGGCGAGAGCCGTCCGCCCAGGACGTGGAACAGGCCACGGTACTGTCCCGTCCGCTCGATCGCCCCGACTTCGTAGGCCTCCTCGACCACACAGAGGAGCGACGAATCCCGGCGCGGGTTGGAGCACACCTCACACAACTTCTGCTCGGAGAAGTTTCCGCAACGAGCGCACGGCCGCACGCGGTCGGCCATCTCCACGAGCGTGCGTGCCAGCCGGCGCACGTCGTCCTTGGAGCCCTTCATCAGGTGATGTGCCAGGCGGAGCGCAGTCTTCGGGCCGATACCCGGCAGCCGAGCGAGCTCGCCGGTGAGCTGTTCGATCACCGACACGCCGGATGTCCTCCCGATGAAGGATTCAAGCGGGGTACTCCCCTCGTTCAGCGACCTGTCAGAAGAGTCCGGGCATCCCCGGAAGGTTCATCGGCAAGCCCCCGGTCGCCTTGCGCATCTCCTCCTCGTAGAGCTCCCTGGCCTTCGACTGAGCCTCCGAAACGGCCGCGAGCACCAGATCCTCGAGCATCTCCACGTCGCCGGGATCCACGCACGTCGGATCGATCCGGATCTCCTGGACGGCACCCTTGCCGTCCACCGTGACCGTCACCATCCCGCCGCCCGAGGTCGCCGTGACCTTCTGTCCGTCCAGGGTCTCCTGGAGCTTGGACATCTTCGCCTGAAGTTGCTGCCCGAGCTGCATGAGCTGCTGGAGATTGTTCATTCGCCGCCGTTATCGAGAGAGCAAAGGCCGCCGCGCCGGTTTCCCCCGAACGTCCGAGGTCCGGCCGACAACCTACCTCACGAATCCAAGAGTTCCAGGTCGAGTTCTTCTACCGCCCTCTCCAGGCGGGGTTCCTTGCGGTACAGGGCTTTCAGCGTGTCCTCGCGCACCGCCGCCTCCGTGATGCGCTCCTGGGCACCCGCGGGTGCCGTAGGCGGGCCCACGACCAGCTCGGGCGTGCGTCCGACGTACGGGGCCACCGCCCTGGAGATGGCCTCGAGCACACCCGGTTCGCCGAGCCGTTCTTCCAGCGGACCGGGCGGAGGCAGAATCCGGATCGCACCACCCTCCGCCTCCTGGATCGTGCTGGACCGGAGAAATGCGCTGAGCCCGCGCGGCACACCGTGACCGCCATCGAGCCACCGGGTCCAGGCCTCGCCGACCGACGCCGACGGCACGATGTCGTCCGGCGGCACCTGCGGCAGCCGTGTCGAGCCGTTCGCAGGCTTTGCAGGCGGCCGGTGAGCCGCCTCCGGAGATCCGGACGGTCCGCTCAGCCCGAGCGTGGGAGGCTCCGCTCGAGGCCCCGAGCCGGCCTGAGTCGCCGCGCTCGTATCACCTCGCCCCCCCCTTCCGGGCCCCCCGACCCCGCCTCGCGGCGTCGGCGCGCCGCCCATGGCGCGCAGGAGCTCCTCGAGGTCGACGGTCCGGTCGAGATACGTCAGACGCAGCAGCAGCATCTCGATCAGCACCCGCGGCTGTGCGCTCCGGCGGAGGCCACCGGTCTCCTCCAACTCGGCCGCCGTGGAGAGCATGCGCACCAGGTCGCCGGCCTCGAACCGTCCGGCTCGCTCGGCGAAGGCCTCCCGGAGCTCCTCGCGTAGCTCCCACGACGTGTCCGGAGAGAGGCGGATCCGCAGCATCGCCCGGAGAACGTCGAGGAGCCCGTGGTGGAACTCGACGAGGTCGTATCCCTCGTCCACGAGGCGCTGGACGAGGTCGAAGACCTCACCGTGACGCCCCTCCAGGATCATGTCGAGCAGCTCGAGATACCGCTCCTCCTCCACCAGCCCGAGAATGCGGCGCACCCCCTCCGTCTCGATCTCTCCGCCGGTGAGCGCGAGCGCCTGGTCGAGGAGCGACAGGGCGTCGCGCATCCCACCGTCCGCCTTGCGGGCGATGAGACGGAGCGCGTCCTCCGCGGCGTGTCCCTCTTCGCGCTCCAGCACCTGTTGGAGCCGCGTCACGATGTCGGCGACACCGATGCGGCGGAAGTCGAATCGCTGGCAGCGCGACAGGATGGGAGAGGCGGACTGCTGGATCTTCTGGGGCTCGGTGGTGGCGAAGACGAAGATCACCCTCGCAGGCGGCTCCTCCAGGATCTTCAGAAGCGCGTTCCACGCCTCCCGGGTGAGCATGTGGGCCTCGTCCACGATGTAGATCTTGTGGCGGCCCTCCTCCGACGGCGCGTACATCGCGCGCTCGCGCAGATCCCGGGCATCGTCCACGCCTCGGTTCGATGCGGCGTCGATCTCCACGACGTCCAACGCCGTATGGCCGCCCCAGATGCGCGTGCAGCTCTCGCACACCCCGCAGGGCTCTCCCTCGGGACTGCGTTGGGGACAGTTCAACGCCATCGCGAGGACCCGGGCGAGCGTGGTCTTGCCCACGCCCCGCGGACCGCAGAACAGGTAGGCATGACCCACCCGTCCGCCCGCCACGGCCCGCCGGAGCGTCTCGGAGACGTGCTCCTGCGTGGCGACGTCCTCGAACGTACGCGGACGGTACTTGCGGGCGAGAGCGGTGTGCGACAAGGGCTGCTTCGGACCTACCGGAGAGACGAGGGCGAAAGAAGATGCCCCAGGCTACCCGTAGCGACGATCACCACACTTACCGCTGCTACCTGCGGGGTCCTGACGGAATTCGTGGGCTTTCGACCTGCGGACCTGGGGCACACTCGAAGCTACCCGGCCCCCTGGAAGAGGTCAACACACGCCCCCCGGGAATCCGCCGCGCGCTTCACGTCCATCCTGGACGCCAGGCGTCCGGGACGTGCTCGAGGCGCAACGTGCGCCGATCACGATCCAGAACGATGCCGACGGCGTCGAAGCGAACCTCGACGTCACCCAGCCGGTGGCTGGCCAGAAACTGGGTGGCGACCGCCTCGATCTCGCGCCGCTTCAACCTCGTGATCGCCGCCTGGGGCACCCCGAAGCCCGTCCCCGCACGGGTCTTCACCTCCACGAACGCCACGACGAACCCCTTCCGGACCACGAGATCGACCTCCCGCCGCCCGAACCGGTAGTTGCGGGCGAGGACCCGCCAGCCACGCCGCGCGAGGTAACGCGCGGCTTGATCCTCACCCCAGCGGCCCAACGCGTGGGCCGGATTCAGGTCCGTGGTGCTCATGGCGAGCACGATGGCTCCCGAACCCGGGCCCGGGAATGCTCGGATGGGCCGCACCGCTCAGCCCCACCGGACGGCGGGCCAGGCCGGCGCGGGTCAGCGAGCCGCGCCCTCCTTCAGCGGCGCAACCAACTCGCGCCCGATGGCGCGTGCGATGGCTTCGATCTGCCCCATCATCTCCCCGAACTGCTCCGGGTACAGCGATTGGGCGCCGTCGGAAAGCGCCTTCTGCGGATCCGGATGGACCTCGACGATGAGCCCGTCCGCGCCGGCAGCGACGGCGGCCCGTGCCATCGGGATCACCTTGGAGCGAACCCCGGTCCCATGGCTCGGATCGGCGATGATCGGCAGGTGCGAAAGAGCCTTCACGACCGGAACCGCGGTGAGGTCGAGGAGATTCCGGGTGTGCTTGTCGAAGCTCCGCACACCGCGCTCGCACAGGATGATGTCGTCGTTGCCTTCGGCGAGCACATACTCCGCCGCGAGCAGAAGCTCGTCGATGGTCGCGGCCATCCCCCGCTTCAGGAGCACCGGCTTTCCCACGCTCCCGGCCCTGCGAAGGAGTGGGTAGTTCTGCATGTTGCGGGCGCCGATCTGGATGATGTCGGCGTACTCGGCCACGAGCTCGACGCCGTCGGGGTCGAGCGCCTCCGTGACGACCATCATCCCCGTCTCTTCACGCGCCTTCGCGAGAAGCTCGAGACCCTCCAGGCCGAGGCCCTGAAACGCGTATGGAGAGGTCCGAGGCTTGAAGGCCCCGCCGCGCAGGACGGTCGCGCCCATCGCGCGAAGCCGGTGGGCGATGTCGAGGATCTGCTCTTCGGATTCGACGGCACACGGTCCCGCCATGACGGCGACGTCCGGCCCGCCGATGCGCGTGCCGTTGGGAAGCTCGACGACCGTGTCTTCCTCCCGCCACTCCCGGGAGACCTGTTTGTAAGGGTGCGTGACCGGGATGACCTCGAGCACGCCGTCCAACCCTTCCAGGCGTGCCGAGTCGACCCGACCGTCGTTGCCGATGAGCCCGACGGCGGTCCGTTGCCCGCCGGGAATGGGGCGAGCCTGATAGCCGAGGGTTTCGATGGTCTCCACGACCCCCTGGATCTGCTCCTGGGAGGCGTTGTGCTTCATGACGACGAGCATGGCGTGTTTCTTCGGGAACTCGGGTGGAATCGGTCCTCGGGGCTCGAGGACGACCCGATAAGGTAAACGGGTGCCTCAGGACGGTCCACGACCCACGTGGAGGCCGAAGGCCTCCAGGACACGCGGCGGAGCCCTCAGCCGCCTCCGGCGGCCTCGAGCGCCTCCTCGAGCTTGACGCCGACGATCGTGCTCACACCGGCCTCCTCCATCGTCACCCCATAGATCCAATCCGCCGCTTCGATCGTGCGCGGATTGTGCGTGATGACGACGAACTGCGTCTGCGCCTTGAACTCCTGGAGGAGGCGGATGAAGCGACCGACGTTGCTCTCGTCCAGTGGGCCGTCCACCTCGTCGAGCACGCAGAAAGGACTCGGCTTGACCAGGTAGATGCCGAAGAGGAGCGACAGGGCCGTGAGCGCACGCTCCCCGCCCGACAGGAGGTCGATCCGCTGCGTCTTCTTTCCCCGGGGGGACGCATGCACCTCGATGGGAGACTCGAGCGGATCCTCCGGATCCTCCAGCCGGATATCGGCCTCTCCTCCCTCGAACAGGCGAAGGTACGTGGCCCGGAAGTTCTCGCGTATCCGGTCGAAGGTGGTCTGGAAGAGCTCTGTCGCGGTCTGGTTGATCTCCCGGATGGCCGAACGAAGATCGTTACGCGCACCGACGAGGTCTTCGCGCTGCTCCATGAGGAATTCGAGCCTCTGGCTCTCCTCCTCGTGCTCTTCGACCGCCAGCATGTTCACGGGCCCGATGCGATCGAGCGCCACCACGAGCTCCCGAAGTTCCTCCTGGAGCGCTTCCACCTCGCCTTCCACCGGCTCGGCTTCCTCCAGAAGAGCCTCCAGGGTACGCCCCCACTCGCCTTCGAGGCGTTCCCGGATCCTCTCGATGCGGCCGCTCAGCTCCTGGCTCTCGAGCTCGAGCGCATGCCGGTGGTCGGCCGCCGCACGCTCCGCCGTGCGGAGATCTCTCGCCTTCTTCTCCGCGGCCGCAAGGGACGCCGCGACGGCTTGCAGCGCTTCGTCACGAATCCTGACCTCGTCCTCCGCCCGCGCACGCTCGCCGAAGAGCCGCTCCGTGGCCTCGGCACCGCGAGCCCGAACGTCTCGAGCTTCCTCCAGCTCGCCCTTCAGGACGGCTTCCTCCGCGTCGAGCGCCGCGACGCGGTCGTGCGCCTGTGCCCGAGCCGACGTGACCGTCTCGAGCCGCTCCTCCAGGCGGGTCATGTCGCCCTCGAACCGGGCCACCTCCACGGCGACCCTACTCTGCTCCGCCCGGGCGCTCTCCCACTCCTGCTGCACGGCCTCGAGCCCGTCTCGGGCGGCGGCCCGCTCCGTTCCCAGCGTCTCTTCCTCGGCGAGCAGCACCGCCCGGTCCTCACGCGCCTCCTTGGCACGCTCGAGCGCCCGGGCTCGCGCCGCGCGCGTCCCGGCCGCCTGACGCGCCAGCTCTTCGCGGTGTCGGTCCATCCGGCTCTGCTGATCCGTGTGGGCCTCGACCTCGGCGCGGGTGCGCCGATGTGTGTCCTCCAGGTCCCGCAGCTCCGTCCGGGCCGTCTCCAGGTCCTCTTCGGCCTGCCGCAGCGCGGCCTCCGCCTGCTCGCGCCGTTCACGGCTCTCACTCGCCACGGCGAGCGCCCGGGCATGCTCCTCGGCCACGGTCCTCGCCTGCTCCCGACGCTCCAGCACGCCCGTCACACCGAGAGGGTTGCCGATGCGCACCGCGCCGCTGCGCTCGCGCACCGTGCCCGCCCGGTCGACGCCTTCGTGCCCGGAGCCGGCCTCCGCTCCGCCTTCGTCCAGAAGCGCCACCCCATCCAGAAGCGCGCGCGCCCAGGATGCACCCTCACCCGAGACCTCCACCGCATCCAGAAGCGACCCCCTGCCCGACGCGCCTGAATCCGGCACGCGGTCGAGAGGAAGGAGGATCAGCCCGCCACCACCGTCCCACGTCTCCGAGAACCAGCGGTGCAGCCGCTTCACGGTTTCGCCGTCGCGAACGACCAACGCGCGCGCCAACGGGCCCAGGTAGGCCTCCACCGCGTGCGCCAGGTCGGCTCCCGCGCGCACGAAGTCCGACAACGTCCCCAGAACTCCGTCGTCTCCGAGCGCGAGCGCTGCATGGATCACCGGCTCCTCACCTTCCCGGTCGCGCTCCATCCGCTCGAGGGCCGCCTTGCGACCTCCGAGCGCTGCGGCCTCGTCCGCCGCCGCGAGCTCGATCGCCCGCGCCTCCTCGAGCGCCGCACGCCGTTCGGAGACGGTCGCGGCCGCGGACGAGACCCGGGCACCGCTCTCGTCGACCATCTGGGCCACGTCCTGGAGACGTCCCGAGAAGAGGTCGTGCTGCGACTCGAGGTCGGTCAGGGCTTCGGCGGCCTCGTCGAGCTCACCGGTGAGGTGCGCCAACCGGCGCTCCAGCTCCGCTGCCTGGCCATCGGCGGCCTCGGCGTCGCCCTCCAGCTGGGCGCCACGACGCATGATGGTCCGCTCACGTGACTCGACCTCCTGGAGCCGGTCCCGTGCTTCCTGGAGCCGCTCGCGCACACGGTCGACCTCGGCCAGCTTCTCCCGCTCGGTCTCCCTGAGTGCCTCGAGCTCGCGCCCGACTCGCTCCCGGTCGGTCTCCAGGCCGCTCGCATCGGCGTCGAAGCGCTCCGCGCGGGTGCGGGCTTCCGCCCGCTCCTCGTCGATCTGGGTCAGGCGCCGCTCGGCGTACGTCGCCCGCTCTTCCGCGACGGCCAGGTCGCGCTCCCAGCGCACCAGCTCCTCCCGGACGGCCTCGAGCACGCCGGCGGCCTCGGTCCGGGCTTTCTCGGCGTCCACCTCCCGCAAGCGGAGCGCCTCGTACTCGGATTCCGCCGTCTGCAGCTCCGCCGCCATCCCCTGGCCGGATTGGACGTCACCCTTCAGCTCCCTCTGGACGCCCTGGAGTCGCTCGCGGAGCGTGTCGAGCTGGTGCCGGACGACCGTGACCTCGACGTCGAGACGACGCTTCCGGTATTCGATGTAGCGCTCGGCCTTGCCCTTCTGACGAGCCAGCGAGCGCACCTTCGTCTGCACCTCCGCGATCACGTCCTCCAGACGCTGCAGGTCCATCTCTGCACGCTCGAGGCGCCGACTCGCGGCCTTGCGGCGATCCTTGTACTTGCCGATACCGGAGGCCTCTTCGAAGAGCGCCCTGCGCTCCTCCGCCCGATCCGACAAGATCGCGTCGATCATCCGGTTCTCGATGATCGCGTAGGCGTTCGCCCCGAGTCCCGTATCACGGCACAGGTCGAGCAGGTCGCGCAGCCGGCAGGGAGATCGGTTGATGGAGTACTCGCTGCCTCCGTCACGGAACACCTGGCGGCCCAGCTCGACCTCCTCGAACGGGACCGGCAGCGCTCCGTCCTCGTTGCTGACCACCATCGACACGGACCCACGATTCACGGGACGGCGACCGACGGTGCCCTGGAAGATCGCCTCCTCCATCTTGGCGCCGCGGATCGCGGTCGGACGTTGCTCGCCCAGAACCCAGCGAATCGCGTCGCTGATGTTCGACTTGCCGCATCCGTTGGGACCCACGATGGCGGTGATCCCGTCGTGGAAGTCGATTTTCGTGAGGTCCGCGAAGGACTTGAAGCCGTGTACGCGGAGAGCGCGAAGCTTCATTCGGGCAGGCGACCAATCCTCGAGGTGAGTGTCGCATCGCCGAGGCCTCGCCCCTGGACCTGCTCGCGCAGGTACGAGGCGTCGGCAGTGTCGGCGAACGCTCCGGCATACACCCGGTAGCGCGTGGATCCGTCGGTGAAATCGACCGCCATCACGTACGCCGGAATCCCGAGCCACTGCAGAACGCCGGCCCGCCGGTCCGCCGCGGCCTGCTCCTTCATCTCACCGAGGCGCAGGGCCAGAGGGGTGGTACGCACGATCCAACGCGAGTCGTTGGCGTTCATATCCGTGGCGACACGGTCTGCGAGCGCGCTGGCGGAGGCCGAGTCACGGGCGGGACCGATGAGCACCCTGTGCATGACCGAAGCCCCGATGCGAATCGGCACCGTGATCACGAGAGCGCCCGCCGCATGCGACGACAACGCCTTGGCCTCGGCACGAGCCGCTCCTGCCTCGCGATAGGCCGCGACCGCTACGGAGAACCCCTGAACGGGCGACCTGGGTGTGGGAGGTGCCGCGGGTACGCGCATGGCGTTCACCGGCACGGCGGCCGAACCGTCCGCGGGGGTGATCCCCGGAATCTGTATGTAGCCGAGCCATGCCGCGACGAGGGCTCCGGCCACGACCACCAGCAGGAGGAGCAGGAGCAGCCACGTCCGCGTACCGGAGCGGTGCCGCGTCGTCGGCTTCCCGCTGGCTCCAGCGTCTTCCGGCGCTTCGGCGACGTCGACCAGGGGAAGGAGCTCCGCCGGTTCGGCGACGTCGCCGTGCGCTTCACCCGTCGGCTCCACGAGCTCTTCCGACGTCCCATCGGCGGACTCGGACCCATCCGGTACGGGCTCGGCCACGGGCTCCACCGGGACCACCGCGTTCTCCACGCCCGGAATCAGCGAATCCAACTCGCTCTCCGCCGGCTCGACGAGCGGCTCGGCCACCGGCTCCACCGGTGTCACGACCTCCTCGGCGACCGGCTCGACGTCGCCGAGACCCGGCACGGTGGACCCGACTTCGTCGCGCACCGGCTCCGCGCTCCCCCCGGCCGGGCCGAGGACCGCCCGCACCGGCACGACGACATCGGCGGCGAGGGTCGTGGGATCGTCATGCTCCGCCGCGAGCACGACGACGTCCGTCGCGACCGCAAGGGTCGCGGCCCGTCCCGGCTCGTCCTCCGGCAGGTAGATCACGAGCACCACACCGGCATCCACGAAGCCCCGGCACAGGGAGGCCCAGCGCCCGGACTCCAGCGTCTCCGCCGCGTCCGCCACCACGGTGCCCGCAGGCACGAGGAAGAAGGCCTCGCCGTCGATGGGCCGTGCGACCCGTTTCGGTGACGCCCCGAACCGAACCGCATCCGTCACGCCCTCTCCGGATGCCTCTGCGAACGCTTCGTGCAGGGTGGGGCGCACCAATCCCAGGTCCGCCAACACCACGCGCCGACCCGAGCGGCTCAAGGCTCGCGCCAGATCGGCGGCGAGCCCGGGCCCCCAGCCAGCTTCGGTGGCGGTCGATGACGCCAGGAGCACCAGCGCCCTGCCCTCGGATGGAGGCAGGGCCGGCAGCGCCCCCGGCGCTTCAGGATCGAATGCGGTCCATGTGGGAAGGTCGACGCTCATCGGGTCCGTGCCCGGGGAGGACGCGTAGATAAACGAAGGCTCGGCCGCCAGCGCCGAGCCGTGCCTAACTTAGATCGCTCACTGGCCAGGGGCAAACTCGCGAATGCCCCTGCGAAAGCCCGCCGGGCCGCACGGTCGACGGGCGCCTCGGGCATGTCCCTCAACTCTCCCCGGCTTCCCACCGCGGCGCGTCTCCCCACAGGGTCTCCAGCTGATAGAAGAGCCGCGTCTGCGGGTGAAAGACGTGGACCACGAAGTCGATGTAGTCCAGGAGGACCCACCGGCCGCCTCCGAGCCCTTCGACGTGGTTCGGACGGCTCCCTTCCTTTCCGAGCTCCTCGCGGATGTGCTCCGCGATCGCCTTCACCTGGACATCCGACGTCCCGGTGGCGAGCACGAAGAAGTCCGTTGCCGACGAGATCCCGCGCAGATCGAGCGCGACCACATCCTGCGCTTTGCGCTCGAGCGCCAACTCGGTCGCTCGCTGGACGAACGTGGGCAGTTCGGACGCCCGCACTTCGTCAGGTGCCAACGATCAGCCCTCTTCGCGCTCGACGACGACTTCGATCTCGGCCGTGACCTCTCCGTACAGCTGCACGGGCACGGTGAACGAGCCCAGGCTCTTGAGCGGCTCTTCGATCGCGATCGATCGCTTGTCGAGCTCGAAGTCCAGGCCGCCCTGGTTGGCCCGATCGGCGATATCCGCCGCCGTCACGGACCCGAAGAGCTTTCCGTCCTCTCCGGCCCGGGCGTGGAACGTCAGGCTCATTCCGGCGAGCTGAGCCGCCCTGCGCCCCGCCTCGAGATGGTCGCGCCTGGCCCGCTCCTCCGCACGCTTCTGCTCCTCCTCCAGCCGCCGAATGTTCGCGTCGCTGGCTTCGTACGCGAGGCCCTGCGGCACGAGGTAGTTGCGTGCGTATCCGGGCTTCACCTGCACGATGTCGCCCGACTCGCCGAGGTTCGGCACCGCCTTCTTCAGGATCAGCTTCATGTTTCCTCATTCCTCCGTTTCGTCAGGTGGACGGCACCCTGGACCGGATGTCCAGCCACGTATCACCCAGCCCGATGACCGTCGCCCCGGCCAATACGGCCGGCGGGTAGATCAACGCCACGAGCACCCCGAGCAGAACGACCCAACCCATGGCGGAGCCACTACTCAGGAACAGGACCACCGCCACGCCGCGAAGGGCGTACAGCACCCCCATGAAGAGCAGCGCATTGGAGCCGACACGTCCGAGGACGACACCCCAATGGGCAGCCACCTGAGCCACGAGCAGCACGAGCCCGCCCACGAAGATCCACACCAGATGGTCGTTGAACCGAAAATCGCGGAGCGGACCGAGGCCCTCGTGATCGTCGCGCGCGATCCGTCGGTACAGCCACCACGCCACTCCCATTGCCGCGAACGACGCCAGCGCGAGCATCGCCGGAAAGACCGCCTGCATCGTGCGCATCATACCGTCCATCGCCGCGATGTAGGCCTGTGGGATCGCCTTCCCCCCCTCCATGGTCCGAAGCAGGTCGTACGTCGCGCTCGCGCCCACCGACAGCCGCTCGATGACCGCTTGCTCGACGATGCCCCACGCGTTCGGCCTCGCCGCCACGAAGACGGCCACGGATGCGGCCGCACCGCCCACCGCACCCAGCGCACGCGTCGTGAACCGCTCGGCCGGACGCCAGAGCGTCAGCCCCGCGAACCATGCACCGAGCATGAGCGCCCATGCGCGCTCGATGTAGCTCATGCTATCCCACGGGCTCCACGGTAGCACGAGCAGGACCGCGAGCCCGATGGCCAGGAGCGTCGTGGACCTGCGCGTGCCCAGCACGAGCGCGAGCTCCACGAAGAGCACCGCGATCACCACCGGCGCCTGAGTGATCGGCACCAGGTAGGCCACGAAGAAGAGGCCGAGAGCCCGAAGCCATGTCCGGTCGGGCCGCGGTGCCCCGCCGACACGCACGGGGCTTCCCCTGGAGGTGCTCGTCGGGTCGGGCACGAGTCCTACGCTTCGTGCCTGCGCGTGTAGGGGATGAGCGCGAGGTAGCGCGCCCGCTTCACCGCGCGTCCGAGCTGACGCTGGAACTGCGACGAGACCTTCGTCGTCCGCTTCGGAAGGATCTTGCCCTCCTCCGTCAGGAAGCGCGACAACGTGGCCACGTCCTTGTAGTTCAGCAGCTCGATCGGCGGGCCCTCCATCCGACGGCGGCGTCCGCGCGCGCCCTGGAACTCCGGAGGGCTGGTGTCGTCGCCGTCTTCATCCTCCTCGTCGTCGTCCTCGTCCTCTTCGTCCTCTTCGCTCTGCGGCTTCGTCGACTCCGCAACGATGGACATGCCGGTGGTCGGCTCTCCCTCGTTGAGGACCAGCAGATAGCGCAACACCTCGTCGTCGAGCTTCAGGAGCCGCTCGTATTCGGGCAGCGCGTCCGGGGCGGCCGTGAACTGGGCCACGACGTAGTAGCCGGCCCGCTGCTTGCCCACCGGATAGGCGAGCTGACGGGTGCCCCAGAGATCGATGGCGGCGACCTCACCGCCGGCGGAGGTGGCCAGCTCGTGGAACTTCTCGAGCTTGTCCGTCACGGCGCTCTCGTCGAGCGCCGGGTCGAGAATGTAGACGACTTCGTAGAGCCGCATGTTCGCTCCCTCGGTCCGTGGGTTGACGGGCCCCGTCGGCTTTCGGCACCCGGATCAGCGGCTCGGGTGTCTCGACGGAGCGGGATCTCTTTCAAGCACGAAAAGCTAGCGAAAAGGGGCTCCGCCGTGAAGCGGAGCCCCCCTTGCGGCGGCCGATGAGGCGTCGAGCCGTCGCCTAGCCGAAGAGTCCGTGGATGATGTGGCCGATCCAGGACATGGTCGCGGGGTGAAGCTGGATGTGGTGGATCCGGACGAACCACGGAGCCAGCACCACGCTCACCACGCTCATCAGCTTGATCAGGATGTTCAACGAGGGTCCGGACGTATCCTTGAAGGGATCACCGACCGTGTCGCCGACCACGGCGGCCTTGTGCGGGTCGGATCCCTTGCCGCCGTAGGCGCCACCCTCGATGTACTTCTTGGCGTTGTCCAACGCTCCGCCGGCGTTGGCCATGAAGATGGCCATGAGCACGCCGGTCACCGTGGCGCCCGCGAGCAGCCCACCGAGGGCTTCCACACCGAGCAGCCAGCCGACGAGCACCGGGGCGAGCACCGCGCTCACGCCCGGAAGGATCATCTCACGCAGCGCCGCACGGGTCGAGATATCGACGCACCGGGCGGAGTCGGGCTTCGCCGTCCCCTCCATGAGGCCCGTGATCTCGCGGAACTGCCGGCGAACCTCCTCCACCATGCCCTGCGCGGCACGGCCGACCGCCGTCATCGTCAGGGCCGAGATCCAGAACGGCAGGATCCCGCCGATGAACAGCCCGATCACCACGAGCGGGTTGATGAGGTTGATCCCCGTCTGCTGGAGCCCGACGGACGAGGAGTACGCGGAGAACAGCGCCAGCGCCGTCAAGGCCGCCGAGCCGATGGCGAATCCCTTGCCGATCGCGGCCGTGGTGTTCCCGATGGCGTCGAGCGAGTCGGTGATCTCGCGGGTTTCCGGTCCGAGTCCGCTCATCTCGCTGATGCCACCCGCGTTGTCGGCGATCGGCCCATAGGCGTCCACGGACATGGTCACGCCGACCGTGGCCAACATGCCTACGGCGGAGATCCCGATCCCGTAAAGGCCTGCATACCAGTACGAGATGAAGATGGCCGCGCAGATGAGCAGCACCGGAATGGCTGCCGATTCCATGCCGACCGCGATGCCGGCGATCACGTTCGTGGCCGGTCCGGTCTGGCTCGCGCTGGCGATCCTCTTCACTGGACCCGCAGCCGTGTAGTACTCCGTGACCAACCCGATGGCGATTCCGGAAACCGTTCCGGCGACGATCGCGATCCACGGTCCCAGGGTCGAGTAAATCCGTCCGTTCGTCGCACCGGCGAAGGTGATCCCCATCGCCTGCACCACGAAGTACATCGCGACGATGAAGAGCCCCGCCGCGATGAACGTGACGTTTCGCAACGCCGACGCAGGATTGGTCTTCTCCAGGACCTTCATCAGCCCGATGCCGATGAGCGAAGCCACCAGCCCCACGCCCACGGTCAGGATCGGAAGCGCCACTGCCGCCGCACGGTCGTGGGACAGCGCCTGGGCCGTGCACGCAATCACGAGCGTCGCCACGATCGAGCCGACGTACGACTCGAAGATGTCCGCACCGAGGCCCGCGACGTCGCCGACGTTGTCACCGACGTTGTCCGCGATCGTGGCGGGGTTGCGAGGATCGTCCTCGGGAATACCGGCCTCGACCTTGCCCACGAGGTCGGCGCCGACGTCCGCCGCCTTCGTGTAGATCCCACCGCCGACGCGCGCGAACAGGGCGATGGAGCTCGCACCCATCGCGTAGCCGGACACGATCTCCGAGAAGCGCCTGAACTCGTCCGCACCGACCGCTCCGGCACCGATCGTGGCGTAGAGGATGCCGAGGCCGAGCAGTCCCAGCGCCGCCACGGCCAGCCCCATCACGGCTCCTCCGAAGAAGGCGACACGCAGCGCCTTGCCCTGCCCGTGTGCGTTCGCCGCCGCCGACGTCCGCCCGTTCGCCCGCGTCGCCGCGTTCATTCCGAAGAAGCCGGCGAGGATCGAGCAGACGGCGCCCCCGATGTAGGCCACCGCGGTCAAGCCGCTGATGGCAAGGCTCAGGAGGACGGCCACGATGATGATGAAGACGACGAGAACCGTGTACTCGCGACGCAGGAACGCCATCGCCCCCCTGTGGATCTGGTCCGCGATGTCGATCATGAGCTCCGAGCCCTGAGGCTGGCTCTTCACGTAGAGATAGATACCTCCCGCGGCAAGAAGCCCCAGGATCCCCAGGAGCCACGTCCAATCGGTCAATGCGATGAGGTCGGTCATCGATGCGGTATCCCTTGGTTGTTTACCGGTTGAAGCGGTTCATGGCGGCCTCGGTGCCCTCGTCGAGCCAGACCTCGACGGCCTGGGTCATCTCCGGCAAAAGGTCCACCACCGCTTGTTCATCACCTGCGGGCAGGGGAGAGAGAACCCAGTCCGCCAGGTCGACGCCCTCCGGCTTGAGGCCCACGCCGATCCTGAGACGGGGATATTGGTGGGAGCCGAGCGCTCCCGAAATGGATTTGAGCCCGTTGTGCCCTCCGGGGCTCCCTCCCGGTCGAAACCGGACGCGCGCCACATCGAGCGCGGCATCGTCGACAACGACCAGGAGATCGGCCGCCGGATCGAAATCCGGCAGCCGCAGGAGCGGTCCGAGTGCCAGACCACTCCGGTTCATATACGTCATCGGCTTGAGCAGGCGTATGTCATATCCGCTCACTCGACCGTTTGTCACCCATGCCTTACCGTCGCGCCTGAAGGGCCCCAGGCCCCAATCGTATGCCAACCGGTCCACGACCCACCAACCCACGTTGTGGCGCGTGGACTCGTACTCCGGACCCGGATTCCCGAGTCCGACGATTGCCTTCACGACCCGCCGGGCTCCGCCGGAGCCCGATCAGCCTTCGTCCTCTGTCGCCTCGGGCGCCTCGCCGGCTTCGCCCTCCTCGGCCCCCTCGACACCCTCGAGCGCCTCGCCTTCCTCCGGCTCCTCGGCCTCCTCGATCACGACTCTCGGAACGGCCACGAGGCATACCGTGCGCTCCGGGGCAATGGCGATCTCGACGCCTTCACCGACGACGAGGTCCTCCACGTGAATCGAGCCGTCGAGGTCCAGCTCGCTCACATCGACCTCGAGCGACTCCGGAATCTTCGACGGGATGCATCGGACCGGGAGCTCGTGGATGATCTGTTCGAGCACACCACCATGGTGCTTGACACCGACCGGCGTGCCAACCAGGTGGAGCGGGATCTCGACCTCGATCGTGACGCCCTCCTGCACGCGCAGGAAGTCGATGTGCACGAGATCCGGCTTGTAGGGGTGGGTCTGGATCTCGCGGACCAGGGTTGAGAAGGAGTCCTTGACTCCCTCGACCTTGAGGTCCACGAGGGTGTTCTCCACCGAGATCGTGTGGAACAGATGCATGGCGTCGTGGGCGTCCACGGACAGGTGCATCACGTCCATGTCCTTCCCGTACAGCACCGCCGGCACCCTACCGGTCTGACGGAGCTTGCGCGCGCCACCCTTGCCCGTGTCCTCGCGCTTGGCGGCCTTCAACGTCGTCTTGGTCGTCATCGTCTCGTACCTGCTGTTCGTCCTCGTGAAGGCCCTTCGGTCACCGTCGGGCCGGCACGCCTCAGTTTTCGGGAGGGATCTCGAAGAGTTGGCTGACCGACTCGTTCGAATGGATGTGCTCGATGGCCTTGGCCAACAGGTCGGCCACCGACAGGATCCTGAGCTTGTCCAACCTCCGCTCCTCGGGAACGTGGATCGTGTTCGTCACCACCATCTCCTCGAGCGGCGCCTCGCGCAGGCGCTCACACGCCTTGCCCGAGAGAAGCGCGTGCGTCGCGCACGCATACACAGCGGATGCGCCACGGTCCTTCAACGCGTACACCGCGTTTGCCAGCGTGCCACCCGTGTCGACCATGTCGTCCGCGAGCAGGCACGTCCGTCCGCTCACCTCACCGACGACGTTCAGTACCTCCGCCACGTTGGCGGTCGGCCGACGCTTGTCGATGATCGCGAAGGTAGCACCCAATCGCTTCGCGAAGCCGCGGGCCATCTTCGCCGAGCCCACATCCGGCGCCACGACCACCAGATCCTCCAGCGCCAGATCCCGGAAATACTTCGTCAGGACCGGGGCCGCGTAGAGGTGATCGACGGGAATGTCGAAAAACCCCTGGATCTGATGCTGATGGAAATCGATCGACAGGACACGGTCGGCTCCCGCCGCAACGATCAGGTTGGCGGCCAGCTTCGCCCCGATCGCAACGCGCGGCTGATCCTTCCGATCTTGCCGGCCGTAGCCGAAGTAGGGCAGAACCGCCGTCACCCGCGCCGCCGAAGCACGCTTCGCCGCATCGATGAGAAGCAGCAACTCCATGATGTTCTCGGCCGGCGCAGAGGTCGGTTGGATGATGAAGACGTCCCGTCCCCGGGCGTTCCGGTCGATCCGGACGAAGATCTCTCCGTCCGCGAACTCGCGAATCGTCACGCCGTCCGGGGATTTGCCGATACGCTCCCCGATCTCCGCAGCGAGAGGTCTGTTGGCTCGCCCCGCTAGGAGGAGAAGCGGTCCTCGCCTGAAGGTGTCGTCCATGGATGCCAGGGATGGTGGGTCGCCGGACTGCGCGCTCACGACAGCCCGAAAACCTAGACAGGGCGCGGCAAAGCGTCAACGATGTCCGTGTTCATCGCCATGCGGGGCGCCACGAGCATCACGCGCCGGCCCCGAATCGCGGTCGTCGACCCGGAACGCGCGCCTCGAAACGAGCTCGCTCCGTCCCGGGATTCTCGCCTCCAGCCGGATCTCGTACCGACCCGCCGAGAGCTTCGGCAAATGCAGCGCGAGCCAATGGAACCGCCGGTCGAGGCGGTCCGATTCCGGGTCCTTCCAGGAGAGCACGAGTGGGCGACGACGATGGGTCAGGTGGAGCCAACGCCCCGCTTTGTCCAGGAATCCGTCATTCGCACCATCCACGCTCAGACGGTATGTAACGGTTTCGCTCCGCCAGCCCAACCCCGTCAGCTCCCACGCGACGGCGACCCGCTCCTCCTGGTGGACCACCGGGGAGACCAGCACCCGGGGAAGCGCGGCCCGCAACGAGCGAGGCTCGGTCCCGTCCGCGTGCAGGAGAAGGAGGTCGGAGAGCGCGGGAACGTCCGCGGACAGCGAGTCCTGCGAGAGTCCCGTCCGGTACCTTCCGGCTCTCAGCGCGCTGGGGCTCCACGACTCCGCGGACAGGATCCAGCGGCCCGCCGGCGCCTCGATCAGGAACGCCCCCGAGCTCTTCCCCGACCGGACCGTGTCCGCCTGAGGCGGGCCTCCCGCGACCGGCACCAGAAAGAGACCGGCCCGGTCCGGCCGCCCGACCCATCCCCCGGCCCCCAGAAGCGGCGTGACCCGCTCCGCGCTGTCGCTCGGCTCCCCGTCGGTGGTCGTGTCCGGCGGCAGGAACGCGGTCGCCACCACCGTAAAGCTGTCACCGCGCGGAAACAGCGCCACCTGAGGAGTCATCGGGAGCAGAACGGGAGCGTAGGCGGGCGTGTACGAGCTCCGCCCGTCGGACTCCGCCGCCTCGAGGTCGGTGGCGCTGGCGGACCCGGGACTCCGCAGATCGCGAAGCGAGGGTAGATAGGTCCTTGCCTGCCGGGGCTGATGCCCCACCGCGCCATGGAGCCCGCTCATCGCCAACACGGATGCCGGGCGCTCCCACCCGATCTCCCAGCCGTAGCGGATCATGAGCTCCTCGAGGTCTCGGCCCCACGACACCAGATAGGGGTTGACCGCACGCTCCCGGATCAGGGATACGGTGCGGCGCGCGTAGTGGGCCGTCTCCCTGTCGTTGCCCGGCACCAGGTAGAGGGGATCGGCGAGCGTCCAGAGGCGCCGCAACCGGGACGAAAGGCTGTCGGCCGATGCATGCTCCAGCCAGTCGGTGGTGCCCCCGTCCAGAGCCTTCCGCGGAATCCGCCAGGCACGCGAACGTGTGGTATCCATGAGGCTCAGCGCCGTCGTGAAGGCCCGCTCCGCCGCCGGGTAGCGTCCGAGTCCATGGAGCACAAAGCCCTGGAGCGCGAAGCACCACCACGGTTCGACGATCCCGCACCCTCGCGCCACGCGCAGCGCCCCCCGCCAGCGTCCGGCCTCGGCCCGATACCAGACGCGCTGGCCGAGAATCCAGGCATCACCCGGCACCAACGCGCCGATGCTGTCGAGCCGAGCCAGGAGACGGGCCCGCAGAAGCCGGATGGCCTCCGTCTCGGGCCTCGGATGCCAGTCCTCGTGGTACTGGAAACAGAACCGGCCGAGGGTCCCTCCGGACGGCTCGCAGCCGTCTCCGGCCGGAGCACGGGGGAGAAGCAGGAGGCGCCTGTGCTCGAAGCTGGCTTGATCGTCGTGCGCACGCCCGACGAGCCTCGAGGAGTCGGCCCGCGAAGCGTCCATCCGCTGCGCCGCCAGGGTAGCGGCGGAGACGCCGAGCGCCGCCGGCAGCAGCGCGGCGGAAAGCGCGAGCGCTCGCGCCGGGTGGGAGGATGTGCACCTCATGGGACTGGGGGTCCCGCACCTCGCTGGAGAAACCAATTGGCCCGGGTGGATTCGAACCACCACCGCCGGTTCCAAAGACCGGTGTCCTGCCATTAGACGACGGGCCAGCGGAGCGGTCACGTCACGAAGTCATCGTACCCGGATTCGTGCCCCGCTTTCAAGGGGTGTCGAAGACCTCGCTCACCGCGCCGCCCGAATTGTCGGCGTCGGAAGTCGTAGAAGGGTGTGGGTCGCCACCACCGGCCACCGGAGCGTGTCCGACAGGTCCTCGGCGGCACGCTGGGCGGCCTCGGGCTCGGAGAAGAGCGAGAAGCAGGCCGCCCCGCTTCCGGAAAGCAGCGTGGGACGCCCCCCCGTAGCGCTCAGGGCGGCGAGCGCGCGGGAGACCTCGGGGTACCGCATCGGCACGACCGTCTCGAAATCGTTGTGCGCCCGGGCCGCTACATCCTCCCAGCCCGAAGGAGCGGCTCCCGGAAGCCGCCGCTCGGTGTCGGCCGGCCCGATGCCGGTGTCACGCTGCTCGTCGAGCGCCGTATAGGCGACTCCCGTGGCGACGTGGACGGGCGGGAGCACGAGCACCGCCGCACGCTCCTCGAGCGGTTCGAGCGACTCGAGAAGCTCCCCCCTTCCCCTTCCGATGGCGAGTGGGCTCGCGCCGAGGAAGAACGGGACGTCCGAGCCCAGGGCCGCGCCGATCCGCTCGAGCGCCTCCGGCCCCGGACCGCCCGGTACGAGCGCGCTCAATCCGCGCAGGACCGCCGCCGCGTCGGAAGAACCGCCGCCCAGCCCCGCTCCCGCGGGAATCCGTTTCGTAAGCTCGATGCGAACGCCCACGGGCTGGTCGGACGCGTCGAAGAAGGCACGCGCGGCACGAACCGCCAGGTTGCGCTCCGGAGCGCCGAGATCCGGCCCGTCGACCACGAGATCGATCCCGCTCGGCGTGAGCGTGAGGACGAGTCGATCGCCCAGAGCCACCGCCTGGAACACCGTCTCCAGCTCGTGATAGCCGTCGGCGCGCCGTCCCAGGACACGGAGAAAGAGGTTGACCTTGGCCGGGGCGTCTACGGTGACGGACTCCGTCACGTCGACCGCTCGCCGATGCCGTGGGCTTCCTCGTGCTCCTGCTCTATCTGTCCCTCCACGCGCTCTTCGGCCCGCTCGACCTCACCGAAGGAGAGTCCGAGCCTCCACGTGTACCAGAGCCCGATCAGGGTGATCGGGATCCAGCCGCCCACGTAGTACCCGAAGGCGAAGGCCACGGAGCTCCGGCGCAGCGCGCCGAAGACGCCACTGAGCGCAAACACGGCGCCTGCCTGCCACGTACCGAGAAACCCAGGTGCGGACGGAACGGCCACGACAAAGCCCACCACGGCCTGCGTGAACATGGCGGACATCGCGGTGGCGTGGATCCCGAACGCCTTCATTCCGAGCCAGAAGGAGAAGGAGTTGTACGTCCACAGCAGCACCGACCAGAGGAACACGAGCCCGAGCTTGCCCGGGCTGCGCAGCAGCTTCACGGAATCCAGGAAGGCCTCGAGCATCCCCACCAGCGGCCTCGCGACCGAATGCGGGAGGACGGCCGTCGCCACCCGGGTCGTCACGCGCACGAAGAGGGCCGGCCACAGGGCCATGAAGGCCAACGCGACGATCAGGACGCCCACCATGCCCACGGCGACCTTCAGCGCAACGGCTCCCAGCCCCGTCGACAACGCGCCTGCGGCCGGGAATCCTGGCATGAGCACGGGGACGACCAGGAAGATGAGAAGGACCGTGCTGTCGAAGGCCCGCTCGACGACGATCGACCCCAACGCCGAGCTCGCGGAGACGGTTTCCATCCGGCTCAATGAATAGGCCCGGGCGAACTCGCCCAGCCGCGCCGGAAGCAGGTTGTTGCCCATGCCGCCGATGCTGACCGCAGACCACCGTGCGCGCAGCGACGTGTCGGCCTTCACCGGCGCCAGGAGCACCTTCCACCGGAGTGCGCGGATGAAGAAGCTCGACGTCGTCACGACGACCGCCGCGCCGAGCATCCAGAAGTCGGCCCCCTCGATCTGCGCCCACACCGCACCGAAGCTGACGCCTCGCAGCGCCCACCACAGCAGAAGCAGGCTGACGCCGAAGCCGAAGAGCGCTTTCCCCCAGTGCTTCCTCAACGGGGGGCCCGCGCGCGCCGGATGATCTCCGCCATCTCACGCACGGCCGATTCCAGCCCCGTGAAAACCGCCCGGGAGATCACGCTGTGGCCGATGTTGAGCTCCTCGATCTCTGGCACCGCCGCCACCGGCGTCACGTTCTCGTATGTCAGGCCATGTCCGGCGTGCACGGCCAGGTTGAGCTTCCTCGCGAGCGATGCCGCCCGGCACAGGCGATCCAGCTGCTCGATCCGCTCGGCCCCGCGCGTGTTGGCATACTCGCCGGTGTGCAACTCGACCGCGTCCGCGCCCAGATCGACCGAGGCGCGAATCGCGTCCTCGTCGGGATCGATGAAGAGCGACGTCCGGATTCCCCCGCCGGTGAGGCGGCCGAGCGCACCGGACATGGCGGAGCGCTTCGCGTCGGTGGACAGATCGAGGCCGCCCTCCGTCGTGACCTCCTCCCGCTTCTCGGGCACCAGCGTCGCCTGATACGGCCCCAGCTCACAGGCGATGTCGAGGATCTCCGACGTGGCCGCGAGCTCCAGGTTCACGATCGTGCGCACGGTCTGCATGAGGAGGCGGATGTCGCGATCCTGCATATGCCGGCGGTCTTCGCGCAGGTGCGCGGTGATGCCGTCCGCTCCACCCAGCTCCACGAGCACCGCCGCCCGCACGGGATCCGGCTCGTCGGTGCGCCGTGCCTGACGCACGGTGGCCACATGATCGATGTTCACGCAGAAGCGCATCGTCATCTCTCTGCCTCTTCCTCGAACCGGTCCATCAACTGTCTGCGAACGTCGGCGTCCAGCTCCTCGGGAGCCATGCGCGCCAACTCACGGCCCAGCAGCGCATACAGGCGACGGTCGGCGCCGTCCAGAGCCCGCAGGTGTAGCTCGACGGTCTCCGCGTCTCCCCGGACCACCGGCCCCGTGATCGCCGCTTCCAGCCCGAGCTCCTCGATGTTGCTGAGCGTGCCTCGCACCAACGGAAGCAACGCAGGCAACGCCTCCTCGTGCGGCACGCCCGCCCGCTCGAGGATCCTGCACGCGGCATCCAGCAACGGAGGCAGGTAGTTCGACGCCATCACCGCAGCCGCATGGTACTGCGCCCGCCACGTCTCCGGCACCATCAGCATCCTCGCGCCCAAGGCCGCCGTCAACCTGCGTGCGACCGCCACCGCCCTCGGAACGCCCGTCACCGCGATGTACGCTCCCGGTATCCGCTCCGCCCCGGTTACCGGATGGGCGATGGCCTGTAGAGGGTGGAACGAGCCGATGGCGTAGCCGCGAGCGTGCAGCGGACTCAATACGTCGGTGACCAGAGCGCCCGAAAGATGATACGCGGCGCACTCGCCGGGAGCCTCTCCCTGCCCGGCGAGCGTGTGCGCCATCTCCGGCACCACCGCGTCGGGGACCGCGAGGAAGACGGCCACGGTGTCGGGCTCCGGCGGCAGAATGCCGAACACGTACCGCGCCATGTCCTGGGTGAAGAGCGGATGGGCCGGCGGCTCGGGTCTCCGCCCGCACACCGTCAGGGACTGAACCGCACCCGTCTGGATCAGCGCATAGCCGAGTGCGAGCCCCATCCGTCCCGGGCCCACCACGTATGCGCGTCCGTCCGCGCTCATGCGACCTCCTGGACCTGAACGCCCCGTCGAGCTTCGAGCCGTCCCCTCAGCGCCTGGGAGATGCGGGCCGTCACGGCCACGGTTGCCCCTTCGTCGACGCGGGTCATCACTTCGCCCTCGCGGTACAGCGCCGCCAAAGCCTCGCCGTCGGCCGATGGGAGACGGATGACCACGTGCGCGAGGCGCACTCGCATGCGGGCCTTCAGCGTCTCCCGGAGCGACAGGAGGCTGTCCGGGTCGAACGCGGACACGAAGACCGCGGCACGGCCCTCCAGGGCCCGCACGCGCTCTTCGAGCGCCCGCTGCTCCTCGTAGGTCAGCCGGTCGATCTTGTTGTAGACCAGGATCATCTCGCCCTCCCCCAACCCCAGCTCCTCCACGACCTCGGCGACCACCTGGCGCTGCTCCTCCCGCCCCGGATGCGATGCGTCGATCACGTGCAGGAGCACGTCGGCCTCACGCGCCTCCTCCAGGGTCGATCGGAACGACGCGACGAGATGGTGGGGCAGCTTCCGGATGAAACCCACGGTGTCGGTGAGGAGCGCAGCGTATCCAGTCCCCAGGTCGACCGAACGGGTGGCGGAATCGAGCGTGGCGAACAGTCGATCCTCCACGAACAGCTCCGAGCCCGAAAGCGCCCTCAGCAGCGAAGACTTCCCGGCGTTGGTATAGCCGACCAGCGCCGCGCGGAACCGGCCCTGGCGGGACTTGCGCTGGATCTCCCGCGCCTTGGTCACTTCGCGCAGCTTCGCCTTCAGGTCGGCGATACGCGTACCGATCAGCCTCCGGTCGGTCTCGAGCTGGGTCTCACCGGGTCCCCTCAGGCCGATTCCACCGCGGATGCGCGAAAGGTGGCTCCACATGCGGCGAAGTCGGGGAAGGAGATACTCGAGCTGCGCGAGCTCGACCTGCATCTTGGCTTCGCGCGACCGGGCGCGCGTCGCGAAGATGTCGAGGATCAACTCGGAGCGGTCCATCACGCGCACGCCGAGCAGGTCCTCCAGGTTCTTCCCCTGCGCCGGGCTGAGCTCCTCGTCGAAGATGACGAGGTCCGCCTCCGTCTCGCGTACGAGGGCGTCCAGCTCCGCAGCCTTGCCCTCGCCGATGTAGAAACGGGGATGCGGGTGCTCGAGGCGCTGCCAGAGACGGCCCACGACCCGCCCTCCGGCGGTGTCGGTGAGACGCCCGAGTTCTTCCAGGTGCTCCTCGGCGACGGAAGGATCCACCCCGGACCCGGGAGCCCCCACGAGGACCGCGCGGTCCACGGGGGTACGCATGTCGATGAGCTGGGTCGGAATCCTTACCTCCACGAGCCCGTCCAGGGCCGGATCTCAATGCCACGCCAGTGTGGTGTCCCGGAAGCTCTAGGATACTCAAGCTTCGCTCTTCATTGAAGGCGCTACGGCCCCTCCGTGGAGTCCGGCGGCGCCGCCCGCTTCCGGTCTCGCTCGGCCGCCTCACGACGGCGCTCGGCCCACCACTGCAGCCGCTCGGCAACCGCCTTCTCGTAGCCGAAGCGTCCCGGCTCGTAGAAGCGCTCTCCCGCGAGCCGGTCCGGCAGGTACGTCTGTGCCGAGATCCCTTCGGGTTCGTTGGGGTCGTAGCGGTATCCCTTCCCGTATCCCAGGTCCTTCATCAGGGACGTCGGAGCGTTGCGGATGTGCAGCGGCACAGGCTCACCGGGCGTCTCCCGCGCCCGCCCCAGCGCGGCGGACCAGGCGGCGTACGACCGGTTCGATTTCGGCGCCGTCGCCAGATAGATGACCGCCTCCGCCAGCGCGAGGTCGCCCTCGGGAGATCCGAGAAAGTGGTAGGCATCGCGCGCCGCGATGGCCACGGACAGTGCCTGGGGATCGGCCATCCCGATGTCCTCGGAAGCCATGCGCACCACCCGTCGGGCGAGATAGAGCGGATCCTCGCCACCGTCGATCATGCGTGCGAGCCAGTACAGGGCCCCGTCCGGATCGCTTCCGCGCACGGACTTGTGCAAGGCCGAGATCAGGTTGTAGTGCTCCTCACCACCCTTGTCGTACGTCGCGAACCGGTGTTGAAGCGCCTCGCGCGCCGCGTTCAGGTCGAGACGGCCCCCCTCGCCCACGAGCCCGGCCGCGGCCTCGAGCACGCCCAGGGCCCGGCGCGCGTCTCCGTCGGCTGCTTCCGCGATGAAGGCAACCGCGTCGTCGTCGACCACGAGCCGCGCTCCCGCGAGACCTCGGTCTTCCGAAGCGAGCGCCTCCTCGAGAATCCCCTGCATCGCCTCGGTCGTGAGAGGATTGAGCACGTAGACCGGCGCACGGGAAAGCAGGGGACGTACGATCTCGAACGACGGGTTCTCCGTGGTGGCACCGATGAGGATGATCGTGCCGGCCTCGACGTGCGGAAGGAATGCATCCTGCTGGGCCTTGTTGAACCGATGGATCTCGTCACAGAAGAGGATCGTCCGCCGGCCGGTCCGCTTCAGTCGGACCGCCGCCTCCTTGATGATCTCGCGGACCCTCGCGATTCCCTCCGTGACCGCGCTGAACGGTACGAAGGTCGCATCGGTCTCCTGCGCGATGATGCTCGCCAGCGTCGTCTTCCCGCTTCCCGGAGGGCCCCAGAGGATCATGCTCGCCGGCTGCCCTTTGTCCAGCATCGCGCGCACCGCGCGTCCCGGCCCCAACAGATGCTCCTGACCTCTGAACTCGTCGAGCGTGCGGGGCCGCATCCGCGCGGCCAGCGGGGCCACGGCCTCCGACGAGCTCGCCCTCCCGGGGGTGCCCTCCTCTTCCTGCCGGTCCCCGGGCGACGACGCTACAGGGCCGAACAGATCCGGCTCATCCATCGGAAGCCTCCGTACCCAGCTCGACGGCAATGTGGCGCGCCCGCTCCTCGAGCAGATCGGACCGGTTCCGCTCGGGCTCCTCCAACACCCACGAGAGGAGGCGGTCCAGGATCTCGCCGAAGTGCGGTCCGGGCTTGTATCCGAGGCGGATCAGGTCGCGACCGTCCAGAGCCAGATCCGCCACGTCGAGAGGAGGACGGCACGCCAGGACCTCGCGCGCCTTCCGCCAGGCCGCCACGACCGCGGCCGGATCGGCCCCCCCGGACGAAGAAGACTCGACTCTGGCCCGGGCCAGATCGAGGCGCGTAACGGCCGAGAGCCTCCTCGCCCCGACACGACTGAGCCACCGGCGAAAGGCCTCTTCCCCGGCATCCACGGCCGGCAGCGGCGGAGCTTCCGTGCGGCGTAGCGTTTCGTCCACCTCTGCGTTGGACAGACGGAGACGCAGGAGCAGGGCCAGAACCGTCTGCGGCGCCAGGTCGCGCAGGAGCGCGGCGAGGCGGAGGAAGGGCCGGCCCGGCGGAAGTCGGTCCAGCACGGCGAGCGTCCGTGACCACTCCTCGGAGGGCAGCGTCCCGCCCGCGCCACGCGCGAGCTCGGGATACAAGGTCCCGAGCGCACCCGAGGAACGGTATAGCTCCAGCGCGACCGAGGGGCGAGGGTCGGCGTCGAGCACCTTGATCAGCTCTTCGCGGACGCGCTCCGCCGACAGATTCGGAAGGCGGTCGACCGCGGAGGTCAGAGCTCCCCACGTCTCCGGATCGATGGCGAGATGGAAGCGGCCCGCGAAGCGGAGCGCGCGAAGCACACGCAGGTAGTCCTCGGCAAACCGGGCCGACGCGTCGCCCACGGTGCGCAGCACCCGCCGTTCGAGATCTTCCACCCCACCGAACGGATCCTTCAACTCGTCTCGGAGCGGGTGCCAGGCGATGGAGTTGATCGTGAAGTCGCGCCTCGCGAGGTCCTCCTCCAGCGTGTCGGCGAACGCGACGACGGCGTGGCGTCCGTCGGTCTCGACATCGCGCCGGAACGTGGTCACCTCGTAGAGGGTGCCGTCCCTGGCCAGGACCCCGACGGTCCCGTGCTCGATTCCGATCGGCACCGTGCGCCGAAAGAGCCGACGCACCCGCGACGGTCGCGCGCGGGTCGTCAGGTCCCAGTCCACGGACGAGAGTCCCAGGAGCACGTCGCGGACCGCCCCGCCGACCACCCAGGTCTCATCCCCCGCTTCCTCGAGGGTACGGGCGATCCACCGGACCGCCGGCGGAGCTTCCGGACGGGGAAGCGTCACCCCACGAGCACCGAGCCGCCGTTGACGTTCAGCACCTCGCCCGTCACATGGCGAGCCAGCCCCGAGCAGAGGAAGACGATCGGGCCGGCCACGTCCTCCGGAGAGGCGATCCGCCCGAGCGGTATCGAGGCCGCGATCCGGTCCTTCTCGCCGCCCTCGTACGCAGGTTCCGCCATCTCGGTGTCGACCCATCCCGGCGCCACGCAGTTCACGGTGATATCGCGAGACGCGAGCTCGATGCAGAAGCCCTTCACCAGAGAGACGAGCGCTCCCTTCGTGGCCGCGTAGTCACCGTGGAACGCTTCGCCCCGCTGCCCCGCCGTGCTGCTGACGAGGACCAACCGTCCTCCCCGGCGCAGGCGCCTGGCCGCTGCCCGGCTCGTGTAGAACACCGAGTCCAGGTTCGCACGCACGGTCTCGTGCCATTGATCGTCGCTCATCCGCTCGATCGGCACTTCGGGCACCGGCCAGATGCCGTGATTGCATACGAAGATGTCGAGACCGTCGAATTCCTCGTCGGCCCTGCTGAACAGCGCCTCCGCGTCCTCGACACGTCCCAGGTCACCCGGCTCGGCCCAGGCACGGACGCCCAGCGATCCCGCCTCCGCCACGACCGACTCGGCGTCGTCCCGACGGGTCCGGTAACCGATGCCCACCCCTGCACCCGCACGGGCGAGCATGAGCGCGGTCTCACGGCCGATGCCGCGAGAGCCCCCGCTCACCACGGCGTTCTTGCCCCTCAGATCGATCAGGGGAATCACGATCGGTCTCCTTCGCGTTCGGGACTCCGCGACGAAGCCGGCATCCACTTGCCGGCCAGCTCGTCCCGGTGGTGGCGCTCCGAAGCCAGAATCTCGTCGAGCACGGCGGCTGCGGCCTCGTCGGTGCACGCGGCCGCAGCACGTTCGTACCACACCACCTCGTCCTCCTCACGCTCGCGCGCAACGTCCTCCCACGCGTCGAGCCCGGGCTGCGGCACCTGCGGGGTCTCGGCATCGCCGGGCGACACCCCGAGCTCGAGGAGGCGCGCGGTCAGACGCGACAGGTGGTGCTGCTCGTCGGCCAGCAGCGCGTTCAGCCGCTCGGCCGCGACGCCGTTGCCGGCGTCCTCCGCGAGACCGGTCAGACGTCGGTAGAACAGGGTCTGGGCACGCTCGTGCCGCCGTCCCTCCTGAAGCATCTCGATCAAGTCCCGGTCGTTCATTGCCTCTCCGTCAGTCGGACTCCAACAGTGCCCGGTCGACCAGGCCGCACACGATGTGCTCCATGGCCAGATGGATCTCCTGCGCGTGCGCCGTTACGCCCGTGGACACGACGAGGGCCAGATCCACTCGGTCCTTCAGCCGTCCCCCTCCCTTGGCCAGCAGGGCCACGGTCCGGAGGCCGCCGGCGCGTGCCGCGTCGGCGGCGAGAAGGAGGTTCTCGGATTCTCCGCTCGTGGAATGCAGGACGAGCAGGTCCCCCTCGGCACCGAGCGCGTCGACCTGGCGCGAGAAGACGGTCTCGTAGCCATGGTCGTTCGCCTCGGCGGTCAGGACCGAGGTGTCCGTCGTGAGCGCGAGCGCCGCCAGCGCCCGCCGGTCCCGGTTGAACCGGACCACGTACTCGGCGGCTATATGCTGCGCGTCGGCGGCAGACCCACCATTGCCGCAGAAGAGGATCTTACCACCCCCATCGAGCGTTTCGCGGACCATCGCCGCCAACTCCGCGAGCGGGACGGCAAGCTCGTCGGCCGTCTGCCGGGCGAGCGTGGCGAGCTCCTCCAGCTCCCTTCCGGCCGCGAGCGCCTCCTCGGATCGAGCGTTCACGCGTCTCCCCCGTCCAACAGGTGTCTCAATTGCCGGCCAACAGGTCCTTCACCCGGTTCCAGAAGCTCGGTTCCGGTGGAAGCAGCGGTACCGGAAGGGGCTGCTGGTCGCGGAGTATCCGTCCCGGGTTGGTGATGCAGAGGCTGGTCAAGGACTCGCCCGCACCCAACTTGGTCAATGCTTCCCACGCCTCGCGCTTGAACAGCTTGCGATCGGGACGAGCATGGAAATCCGAGGCCAGGTAGTCGGCCCAACCCCGCCGGAGCAGCCGGAACGCGGTGCGCTTCGCCTCGCTCCCGAACTGGCCGTCGAGCGATCCGTAGCTGACCTGCAGATACGCGCCGGCTTCGCGCCATTCGCGGATGAGATCGAGGTCGGGGTCGAACCCCACGTAGCGCTCGGGGTGCGCCACGATCGGAAGATACCCGTCGTCCCGGATCCGTCGGATGACCTGGGGCGTGGCCGGAGGCAGGTGGAGACGCGGCCACTCCACGAGCACGAATGACGTACCGGCCAGGCGCATCCGGGCGTCCTCGAAGGTGACATCGGGCACGTCGAGCATGACCTCGTGACCCCGCCGGAACTCCACTTCCGGAAAGTGCTGGCCGATCGACTCCGCGGCCCGCTCCCATGCTTCGCTCACTTCGTCGAGCCGTGCCGCGAGCATCGACGCGTCCGCCGTGAGGCTGCCGTCCAGATGCGGCGTGGTCAGAATCTTCCGGATGCCCTCCCTGGTCATGCGCTCCACGGCGTCGAGAACTTCCTCGACGGTCCTCGCTCCATCGTCCACGCCGGGAACGAGGTGGCTGTGGATATCGACGAGCGCGGTGGGGTCTCGCTCCTCCATCACCGCCCACCACTGAGACCGGCAGGCGATGTAACGGCCCGAAGGGTGACCGACAGCGCCTCTGCAGGATCCTCGGCCTCCAGGGCCGCCTCGCATGCGTACGTGACGAGCGCGTCCGCCGCCAGGAGATGGAATGCGCTCTCCCGCACCTGGCCGAGACGCTCGCTCGCTCGCCGCATCCGCTCGCACCCTTCGGAGATGAGCGCCTCCGTCACCGAGTCGGCCTCACGGGCCGTAGCGAGTGACGGAATCAGGCTCTTCGGCGGCCTCGGGACCCGATGCTCGAGCCAGCGATCCGCGGCGCTCACGAGGCCTTCTCTGCGAGCATCTTCCGCACGACTTCCGCGCCGGAGATCAGGGCCTCGTCGAGTCGCTCCGGATCTTCCACGCCCGCCTGCGCCATATGCGGCCGCCCCCCACCCTTTCCCCCGACCACCGATGCCACCGAGCGCACCAATTGGTCCGCCCGCACACCGCGCGAGATGAGATCCTCCGTCACGAACGCGAAGATGGCGCGCTTCTCCCCGGGCATCTCGGCGCCGAGCAGCGCCACCCCCGGACGACCGGACGAAAGGAACGCATCGCCCCATTTGCGTGCGTCGTCCGCGCCTCGCGTACGCAGCCGCACCGCGCGGAACTCCGCCTCTCCGTCGCCACCGGTGCCCAACGCCTCCGAGGAGAGCACCGTCTCTCCCGCCCCGCCTTCGCGGCGCAATTCATCGAGAAGGGCCTCCACCTCGTACTTCTCGCCGAGAAGCTGCTCGGCCCTGTGGGCCACGTTCTCGGGCTGTGTGCGTAGCACCTCGGCAGCCTCATCGAGACGGTGCTCGCGCTCCTTCAGGTACGCGAACGCCGTCGGTCCGGTGAACGCCTCGATGCGTCGCACGCCGGCGGCGACGCCACTCTCGCTCGCCAACCGGAAGAGACCGATCTCCCCGGTGTGACGCACGTGCGTGCCACCGCAGAGCTCCATGCTCACGCCGGGTATCCGTACGACCCGAACCTCGTCGCCGTACTTCTCGCCGAAGAGGGCCATGGCACCCGCCTTCACGGCGTCGGCGTAGCGCTTCTGGGTGATTTCCACCGGATGGTCGGCCCAGATGCCCTCATTGACGATCTCTTCGACTCGCTCACGCTCCGCCGGCGTCACCGGCTCGGGATGAGCGAAATCGAACCGCAGACGGTCGGGCGCCACGAGTGATCCCCGCTGCACGACGTGCTCGCCGAGCACCTCGCGCAGCGCAGCATGCAGGAGATGCGTGGCCGTGTGGTTTCGCTCCGTGTCGTGACGTACCGGGCGCGGAACGATGGCCTCGACGACGAGCGGCTCCCCCGTCCGATCGGGGAACGTCCCTTCCACGGAGCCGAACACGGCCGTCCTTCCCTCCACCTTCCGGACGTCGCTGACGTGGAGCGTCCACCCGTAGCCCCGAACCTCGCCCCCGTCCGAGACCTGTCCGCCGCTCTCCGCGTAGAACGGGTTCTCCCGGAGTTGAAGGCCCAGGCCGTCGTCCTCGTTCTTGAACGCGAGCACTTCGGTCTCGGCCCGCACCGTCTGGTAACCCACGAACTCCTGCTCCACGTCGGAGAGCACGGTCCATCCCTCGGCATCGGCGTCCGCTTCGACCGACAGCCTCGCAGCCGCCCGATCGGCCCGCGAGCGCTCCCGCTGCTCCTCGAGCGCGTGCTCGAACCCCTCGACGTCCACCTCGTATCCCCGCTCCTCGGCCATGAGCTCGGTGAGGTCCAACGGGAAGCCGAACGTGTCGTAGAGCCTGAACGCCTCTTCACCTGCGATGCGACGCGACGCGGCGCCGGCATCCGCCGGTGCCAGCTCCTCGAAGCGAGCCATCCCTCCTTCGATGGTCGTCAGGAACCGCTCCTCCTCGGCGCGGGTCGTACGGGCCAGGTGGTCCCGACGCTCGAGGAGCTCGGGATACGCCTCGCCCATCGTGGACACCACGGCGTCCACGACGCCCACCAACGTCGGCGCACGAAGGCCGAGCAGCCAGGCGTGACGGACCGCCCGGCGCAAGATCCGGCGCAGCACGTAGCCACGGCCTTCGTTGGACGGGAACACTCCGTCCGCGAGCAGGAACGCAACGGCGCGGGCGTGGTCGGCCAGCACCCGATAGCTCACGCTCTCCGCCTCGGCCGGGCGATAGGGACGGCCCACCAGCTCGGCGACTCGATCCAACAAGGGCTCGAAGAGGTCGGTGTGGTAGTTCGAGTCCGTGCCTTGAAGCACGGCCGCAAGGCGCTCCAGCCCTGCCCCGGTATCGATGGAAGGAGCTGGCAGCGGCTCGAGATGGCCTTCCGCATCGCGATCGAACTGCATGAACACGAGGTTCCAGAGCTCGACGATCTCACCGGCGTCGCCGGCGGCCACGAAGGCGTCGACCTCCATGTTCGACGGCGGCTCGGGCCTCAGGTCGTAGTGCAGCTCGGAACACGGACCGCATGGACCCGTGTCCGCCATCTGCCAGAAGTTGTCCTTGTCTCCCAGGCGATAGATGCGGGAGGTGGGCAATCCGATTTCGTGCTCCCACAGATGGGCGGCCTCGTCGTCCGAGTGGTGGACCGTCGCGTACATCCGCGCAGGATCCAGCCCCAGGACGTCCGTGAGGAGCTCCCAGGCGTACTGGACGGCTTCGGCCTTGAAGTAGTCGCCGAAGGAGAAATTGCCCAGCATCTCGAAGAACGTGTGGTGCCTGGCCGTCCGCCCGACCTCCTCGAGGTCGTTGTGCTTTCCGCCGGCGCGCACGCACTTCTGCGACGTCGTGGCACGGGTGTACGGAACGTTCGTCTGCCCCAGGAAGACCCGCTTGAACTGCACCATGCCCGCATTCACGAAGAGCAAGGTGGGGTCGTCGCTGGGCACGAGAGAGGAACTGGGACGGATCTCATGACCCCGTTCCCGGAAATATTCGAGAAACTGCGCTCGGATGTCGGCGGCCCTCATCTTGCCCATTCGATCGAGGAAGCCCTGTGCAGGCATGGCTCAGATACGCGGAAACCCCGCGGAACTCGGCAGGCGTAGAAGGTAACCGGTAGCCGCCGACGTGCTCAACGGAGGCGAGGCTCCGGAGCACCGATAGCCCGGCGCCCGGAAGACCGCGTCGTGCGCATGCCCGCGCGGCCGGACCGACCGATCGCCGGCTCAGTCCTCGTCGGTGCCCTCGTCGATCGCCTCGTCGTCATCCGCGGCCGAGAGATGACCGGGAAGGTCCAGCGCGGAGCGGAGCCGAACCTCGATCTCCTGGGCGACGTCCTGATTCTCGAGCAGGAACTGCTTGGCGTTCTCCTTGCCCTGCCCCATCCGCAGATCACCGTACGAGTACCACGACCCCGACTTGTCCACGACGCCGTTGTCCACGCCCAGATCGACGAGGAGCCCGTTGTGGCTGATGCCCTCGTTGTACTGGATGTCGAACTCGGCCTGCCGGAAGGGTGGCGCGCACTTGTTCTTCACCACTTTCACGCGCGTCCGGTTGCCGACCACGTCCTGACCGTCCTTGATGGCTCCGATCCGGCGGATGTCGAGCCGAACGGAAGCGTAGAACTTCAGCGCCCTGCCGCCCGACGTCGTCTCGGGGTTTCCGAACATGACGCCGACCTTCTCGCGAATCTGGTTCGTGAAGATGACGGCCGTGTTGGAGCGGTTCACCGCTCCGGTGAGCTTGCGCAGCGCCTGGCTCATGAGACGCGCCTGGAGTCCGACGTGCGTATCGCCCATCTCCCCTTCGATCTCCGCGCGCGGCACCAGAGCGGCGACGGAGTCGATGACGACGACGTCCACGGCATTGCTGCGGATGAGGACCTCCGCGATCTCGAGTGCCTGCTCGCCCGTGTCCGGCTGGGAGACGAGGAGGTTGTCGACGTCCACGCCCAGCTTCCGGCTGTAGGCGACGTCCAGCGCGTGCTCCGCATCGATGAACGCGGCCACACCTCCGGCCTTCTGGGCATTCGCGATCACGTGCAAACAGAGCGTCGTCTTTCCCGAGGACTCGGGGCCGTAGACCTCGCTGATCCGGCCCCGGGGCATGCCACCGATCCCGATGGCCGCGTCGAGATTGATCGCGCCCGTGGGGATGGCATCGATGTTCACCTTCGCGCCTTCGGCGCCCATCCGCATGATCGCGCCCTTGCCGTAGGAGCGCTCGATCTGCGTGATGGCGGTATTGAGGGCCTTCTGCTTCTGATCGCTCGTGTCGGTCGCCATCTCGCCTCCGTCGGGTCGCGCCCCCACCCCGGGGGCCGGCTCTCAAGGTACATGACCCGAAGAGAAAGCGAAAGTCTTTCGTCCCCCCCTCGGAATCCGCCCTCAACCTATGAGGCTCGTCGGGTCTCGGGAATGCTCCGACGGGCAGCGTGGGCCGAGCCCACCACACAATCCTTTCGGGATAGGGCATCATCACCGCATCTTGCCGAGCGGGGACGCCATGCCCGAAGTTGAGACTTCCCCCCTCGGGCCCACCACGAGGATCCATGCAGCCGAACGCGGCGAACCGTCAACGGCTCCGCTTCGAGGAGCTCCAATACGACTCCGGCCTGGACGCCCGGTGCACGATCACCGTGCGCCTGGAATGGTGCGACGAGATCCACACCGCGACGGTGGAGGGCCTCGAGACCCAGCAGGGACGACTTCGTGCGTCCTCCGCCGCCACGATCGGCGCGGTGCTTCAGGCGACGGGAGACAGCGTGAGCCTCGAGCTTCTCGGCATCAAGGCCGTGCACGCGTTCGACGGATGGGTCGTGGTCACCTCGCTGCGTGCGGTGGCCAAGGATCGCACCTACCGCCTGCTCGGCTCCGCCTCGTGTGAGAAGGAAGCCGACCTCCTGCGTGCCGCGGCGCTGTCCGTGCTCGATGCCAGCAATCGCGTGCTGGAGCGTCACGTCCGGAGCTGACCCGGCCGGAGGAACCCGTGTGCATCGTCTGACGACCGCTCGATACCCTATGACCGGAGCAATCGCCCGGATCGCCGACGACGAGCGCCGCGACCGGATCGCGAAGGCCCAGCGGCTCATGCAGGAACAGGAGCTGGACGGTGTCTTCATGGAGGGCACGACGTCGTGTGCCTACTTCACGGACGTGCGGTGGGGTCAGAGCGAGCGCACCTTCGGCCTCGTCATCCCGGCCCGCGGCGAACTGGCGTGGATCTGCCCGAAGTTCGAGGAATCCCGCGCCCAGGAGCTCATCCGCTTCGGTAGCGACGTGCGCACGTGGGAGGAGGAAGAAAGCCCCTTCGAGCTGATCGCCGGCGTGATCCGGGACCGAGGCGTGCGGCATCACCGGCTCGGCATGGAAGAGCGCGTGCGCTTCTTCATCGCGGACGGTGTCGCGCGTGCCGCGCCGGACCTGGACATCGTGGACGCGACAGCGGTGACCGCGGGCTGCCGCGTCTACAAGTCACCCGCAGAGATCGCGCTCATGCAGCACGCCAACGACGTGACGATCACCGCCTTCCGGACCGCCCTCTCCACGCTGCGCGAAGGGATGAGCCAGCCTGAGCTGTCCGACAGCGTGGCGGCGGCGTTCCTCCGGCTCGGCTTCACCGGTGGGGCCAACGTCCAGTTCGGACGCTGGACCGCCCTGCCGCACGGAAGCCGTACACCGCAGACGCTGCACGAGGGCGACGTCGTCCTCATCGACGGCGGAACCAGCATCGACGGGTATCGCTCGGACATCACCCGGACGCTCGTGTTCGGGACCCCGACCCAACGCCAGCGGGATGTCTGGGATCTCGAGCTCGAGGCGCAGAACGCGGCGTTCGAGGCCGCCGAGCCCGGAGTGCCGTGCGAGGCGGTGGACGCCGCGGCACGCAGGGTGATCGTGGACGCGGGCTTCGGTCCGGGATACCGAGCGCCGGGACTCGTGCATCGGACCGGACACGGAATCGGCATGGACGGTCACGAGTGGACGAGCTTCGTCAAGGGCAACGAGACGCCGCTGGCACCCGGCATGTGCTTCACCGACGAGCCGATGATCGCGATTCCGGGAGAGTTCGGCATCCGCCTCGAGGACTGCCTCTACATCACGGAAGACGGGGCGCGGTTCTTCACCAGGCAAGCGGCCGCGATCGACGACCCCTGCCCCGCCGGAGCGCCCAGGTCCTCCTGAGCCCCGGCTCTTCGCGCCGGGGTACCCCCTTCCTTCCGAGTCGGGCAGCCCGGAACGACCGAGGCCCGCCCCGGAGTCCGGGACGGGCCTCTTCGCGCTGGAAGCGCAACGGCGGTCTCAGCCGCGCGTACGCCTCAAGCCGGTCTTGTACGCCTGCCAGAAGCCCGGCCGCACCGGGACGTAGACCGTCTCGTAGGGACGGTTCGCGTCACGCGTCACGAACAGCGGCACGCCTTCGTTCTCGCCCACCCGCATGATCTGCTGGCAGTCGAGACGGACTTCCGTGCCGGACTTGCTGTAGGACCGCTTCTCGAACTTGACGGCCGAGTCGTTCTGATACCACGTCGCTCCCTCGGCATACGTTCCGGCGAAGACCACGCCGGGCCGCAGCGTCCCGATGGGCACGCGCTTCGGGCCGACCAGCGTGTCACCCTGGGCCGAGACGCGGATCTGCACGGACTCACCCGTCGCCAGGCAGACCGAGGAGGGCGTGCCCTCGGGCAGCGGCGGCGTCACCTCCCGGGTGATCCGGACGGTGTCCGGCGGAGGCGCGGGCAGCTGAACGACCTTCGGCTCCGGCCGCTTCATGAGATGCGGCTTGCACAGGAATCCGCCCATGCCCGATCCGGGGCAGATCGCCAACGAGGCGAGGATGCCGAACTTGGGCTTGCGGTACACGCTGTAATAGCCACCCGCGGGCTTCCCGTAGTTCACGGCCAGATACTGGGCGCCGACCCGCACTCCATGGAGGTCGAGCTGCGCACCGACGTTGGCGTCGAAGCCGTTGTACTCGCCCATGAGCGTGAGCAGGGAGCTGTCCCCCGTCTTGAAGTGCACGGCGGACCCGAAGAACCAGCCCTTCGTCGACGCGTAGTCATAGAAGCTGAGCTGGCTGCCGTCCTTGAACATCCCGGTGCCGTACCCGAGCACGAACGTCAGGTCGTTCTTCGGCAGGAAGCCACCGTCGAAGCCCCGCAGGTGGGCGGAAGCGACCCCGTACAGGCTGAGCTTCGTGTTCACGTCCGCGACGCCACCGGCATACGAGTGCTTGAACCGATAGTCGGGGATACCGAGACGGTTCGGCTCGTAGTTGACGCCGTCGCCGTAGTTGGGCCCGTTCACATACCGGCCACCGACCGCCAATGCGAGCCCCTGGTTGGTCGGCCGCAGAAGCTGCAACCGGCCGAACACACCCATGATCTTCCCGCCGTTGGCGGTGTTGTTGAACGACTGGAACGACGCGCCCACCTCGGCACGGTTCGCCAGTCCGATCGCCACCGAGCCGTCCTGGTAGTAGTTGCTCGAACCAGGGCCGAACCCGACGATCGCTCCCGAGGCATCCGTCTTCGCCGTCCGGGGCAGCTTCGCGAAGAAGCCGGAATACGTACCCGTGATCTCCATGTTCGGTAGCACGGTCGCCACGGGAATGTCCATCAGACCCGAGCCGTACCGAAGCGTGCTCGGCATCGTGGTCGTCTGGGCATTGGCCGGGGAGGCGACCACGGCCGCGACGAGGGCGAACATCCCCCCGAGGCGGCATGTGCGATTCCATACCGTCTTCATCGTTGGAAACCCTCCTGTGGTGGAGAAGTCTCGATCGAGATAAGGACCGAAGCCCCGCAGGGCGTTGACCGAAAGACTTCAACAATCTAGGTCCATCGCCGTGCGCGTGCTACGGTGCGTGCCCCCCCGGTTCTCAGCCTGGGACAGGCACGATCGGATGGCCACCCGAGGGGGCCGAGCGCCGGATCGCTGCTAAAACGCCCCGGCTGCCGCTTCCGAGCGACTAATCGCCGAGCCTCTGCGAGAGACGAGAGATCCTGCGACCGATCGAGACCACCCACCCGAAGACGAGAATCCACGCGAGGGCGTAGGCCAGGAAAAGGAAGTGGTAGGGACGTAAGTTCTGGGCGCCCACCGCGTTGCCGGGCAACGCGGCCTGCTGCGCCACGAGAGGGAGGGCGCCGAAGAGGCTCGCGAGAGCGGCCCCGGCGACGGCTCGGAATGCGGTATTCAGCTTGAAGATCATGGATGCCCTCGGAGAGTCAGCCGGCCGTGCGCTGCCGGAGCGCGACCTGGTGGCGCGCGACCTCGAGCGTGTACCGATGGAAGAAGAGGCCCCAGAACAGCAGGGTGAACGAGACGAGCCCCACCATGAGCGTGACGAGCATCGACGAGGCGAGCGTCGGCCCCTGAGGCTTCATGACGACGGGGCCCGGGTGCAGCGAGCGGAACCAGATGACGCTCAGGTGGATGAGCGGGATGTCGAGCGCACCGACGATGCCGACGACGGCCGCGAAGCGCTTGCCGCGCTCGGGATTCTGCGACGACGCCCGGACCAGGAAGTATCCGAGATAGATGAACCAGAGCAGGAGCGTCAGCGTGAGGCGCGGCTCCCAGGTCCAGTACGTGCCCCAGGCGATCTTTCCCCACAGCGGGCCCGTCAGGAGCACGATCGTCGTGAAGATCATCCCCCCTTCGGCCGCCGACACCGCCGCCTGGTCCATGGTCTCGTTGCCGAGCCACAGGTAGATCGCGCTGCACAGCGCCACCACCCCGAAGGCCATGAACGCGACCCAGGCGGCCGGAACGTGAATGTAGAAGATCTTCTGGATTATCCCCTGGTTCACCTCGGTCGGCACCCAGAAGAACACCAATGCATGCAGCACCAGGACGCCGACGACCCCGAGGACCGCCAGCGCCGTGGCCCACGTGCGCAGCTTCTTGGACGTCATCATTCCTCCACCACGAAACGGAACAGGGCCGCGCCCGCCACGGTCGCCACCAGCGCGAACGCGGCCAGCATCTTCAGATTCCCGGCGACCTCCGCCACCGGACGGCCGGCGAGCAGCCGACCGGTCGCCGACGCCCCGTAGACGATCATCGGAACGAGGAGCGGGAACACGAGAATCGGGAGCAGCGTCTCGCCCATGTGTGTGCCGCTCGAAACGGCGCTGAACAAGGTGCCGAGCGCCACGAACCCCAGCGCGCCCAGCCCGATCGCCAGCGCCAGCGCCGCGGGACTCTTCCCCAGATCGAGTCCGAAGAAGAGCGTGAAGACTCCCACGACGAGTAGCGACACGACGTACAGAAGCACGAAGTTCGCCACGGTCTTACCCAGGAAGACGGCGTCCTTGGGCGCAGGGCTGGTCAGCACGCCCTGCAGCGCCCCGTCCTGTGACTCCAGATAGAACGTGCGGCCGAGCCCCAGAAGGCCGCCGAAGACGATCGTCATCCAGATGAGGCCGGAGGCGATGTCCTGCGGCCGCACCACGGTCGTATCGATCGAGTAGTTGAACAGGACTCCGGCCAGCACGGCGAACGCCGCCATGGCGGCGATCCGCTCGCGCGTCCTGAGCTCCAGCAGCAGGTCCTTCCAGACGATGGCGTAGATCTGTCCGAGGTACTCCATCAGCGGCCCCCGGCCCCGTCCACGACGTCGTGATAGAAATGCTCGAAGGCGGTCGCGTCCATGTCACCCGACGCGCCCTCCCAGGCGAAGCGACCTCGGACCTGGATGGCCACGCGTGTCGCCAGCTCCAGCCCCTGGGTCAGGTTGTGCGTCACCATGACGACCGTACGTCGTCCATCCGCCAGAGACGAGAGCACACCCCTCAGCACGGATGAGGCATACGGATCGAGTCCCGTATACGGCTCATCCAGCAGGACGACGTCGGGATCGTGCAGCAGCGCGCGCGCCAGGGAAAGCCGTTGGCGCATCCCGTGCGAGAGCTGCCGGGCCTCGAACCGGGCCCGGTCGGCGAGGCCCACCTGCTCGAGCCGCTCCGGGATTCGCCGGTCCAGGTCTCTCAACCCGAAAAGCTTGCCGAAGAAGCGCAGGTTCTCCTCGAGCGTGAGGTGGGCGTACAGGTAGCCCTGGTGCGAGAGGATGCCGATCCGGCTCCGCCACTCGGTCTTGCCGTAGTCGAGCCGCTGCCCGGCCACGACGACCTCGCCCGCGGTGGGTCGCAGGCTTCCACCGAGCAGCCGAAGGAGCGACGTCTTGCCTGCGCCATTGGGTCCGAACACGGTGAGGAACTCACCGCCCTCCAGCGAGAGGTCGATGCCGTCCACGGCCACGACCACGCCGTACTCCCGCCTGAGCGAACGCGCCAGAAGGACGGGCGAGGCCGCGGAGGCCACTTCGGGGGCGGCTGCGGCCGGCATTGCCATGGCGAGTCCGACGGTCAGCCCGCGACCTGGCTCAGCAGGGGGCTGCCACACGCCGAGCAGAAGCGGCTTCCTTCCTCGTTTCCGTACCCGCACGACGGACAGACCGGCCCAGCCTTGAGCGCCGAGCGCACCTTCGCGAACTCGGCCTCCAGGTCGACGTCACCCGACGCCTCCCGCCCGGCCAGCGCGGCCCGGGCGGCCTCGTCGGCTTCCAGCGCGGCCAACGCCTCGGCCGTCAGCTCGCTCTTCAGCGAACGGTAGTCGTTCTCGTCGAGCTTTCCGGCCAGGTAGTCGTACTCCACGTCGCGCAGCGCGAGCAACGCCACCTTCTTGCGCGCCTCCGTGTCCGTGAGCTCGTCCTCGGCGCGAACAAGCGACGCGTGCAGCCCCTTGACCACAGGCTGGAGGATGAAGAGGACGACCGCGGCGGCGACGAGGGCGGCCCCGATGAAGAACGACATGGGTCAGCTCGACGCTCCGACCACGGCCGCTTCGGCCTCCGCGGTCTCTTCGGCGAATTTCTTCCGCTCGGCGCTCGGCCACATCGCGATGATGCTGCCCAGCGCGAGCACGAGACCTCCGAACCAGATCCAACCCACGAGCGGCTTGATCAGCACCTGCACGTCGATGCCCTGGGCATTCGGGTTGCCCCCGAGCGCGCCCTGCGGGTTGTCCATGGCCGAGAGGATCAGATAGAGATCCTCACCCACCGTGGAGCGAATCCCCACCTCGCTCATCGGCTGCTGCGTCGTAAGGTACTGGCGCTTCTCGGCAGTCAGATTGCCAACGTCCTTCCCGTTGTCCTGAATGGAGAAGAGCGCGATGGCTTGCCAGGCGAGGTTCCGCTGCCCGTTCGAGTCCGAGGTGGAGAGCCCCTGGTAGGTCAGCTTGAAGGTGTGACCCCATGGGGACTTGATCGTGACCGACTGCCCGGGCTCGACGTGCTGCCGCACATCCTTGTTGTAGGCGGAGCCGCTGATGCCCAGGAAGACCATCACGATGCCGATGTGGACGATGTAGCCGCCCCACCGCCGCCGGTTGCGCGTCACGAGGTGGTAGAAGGCCACGAGCGGCCCCTCACCCTCGATGCGGGCGCGGGCCCGCGTTCCCTTCCAGAACTCCACCGCGATGATGACGAGCACGAAGGCCGACACGCCCCAGGTCGTCAGTGCGATCGGCTCCCGGTAGCCCAGCACCCAGAAGACGGTGACGGAAACCAGCCCGAGCAGCATCGGCACGAGGAAGTTCTTCTTCAGGTTGCGTCGCGAGGCGCGCCGCCACGCGATCACCGGCCCGATGCCCACCAGCGCCAGCAACACGATCCCGATCGGGAAATTGACCTTCTGGAAGAAGGGCGGTCCCACGGCGATCTTCTGACCCGTGATCCCCTCGGAGATGAGCGGGAACAACGTGCCCCAGAACACCGCGAACGCGGCGCCCAGGAGGATCAGGTTGTTGAAGAGGAACGCCGCCTCGCGCGACAGGAACGACTCGATCTTGTTCTCGGTCTGGAGGCTCGGGAGGCGGTACAGGATCAGCAGCACCCCACCGGCCGTCACCGACACCAGGAAGACGAGGAAGATGTATGCGATCTGCGTGTTCTCGGCGAACGCGTGGACCGACTCGATGAGCCCGGAGCGGGTCAGGAACGTCGCGAAGATCGTCAGCAGGAACGTCAGCACCACCAGAGACATGTTCCAGATCTTGAGCATGCCCCGGTTTTCCTGGATCTGGATCGAGTGCAGGAACGCGGTTGCGGCAAGCCACGGCAGCAGCGAAGCGTTCTCGACCGGATCCCAGAACCAGTAGCCACCCCAGCCGAGCTCCTCGTACGCCCAGCGCATGCCGAGGATGATCCCGATGGAGAGGAACATCCAGCTCATCAGGATCCAGCGCCGCGTCAGGTGGATCCAACGCGCATCCAGCCGCCCGTTCATGAGGGCCGCCATGCCGAACGCGAAGGGAACCGCGAACGACGTGAAGCCCAGGTAGAGCATGGGCGGGTGGATCGTCATCCAGTAGTTCTGGAGCTGAGGATTCAGCCCCTGCCCGTTCGCCGGAGTGAAGCTGAGCAGCTCGAACGGATTCACATGGGCGAACAGGAGGACGACCAGGAAGAACGTCAGGATGCCCTGGAGCACACCCACCACGTAGGGGATGAACTCCCGGTTCTTGTTCCGGTTGGTGAAGACCGCGATCGACGAGAAGATCGAGAGCAGCAACGCCCAGAAGAGGAGCGATCCCCGCTGCCCCGCCCACAGCCCGGCAACCTTGTAGAAGGTCTGGAGCTCTCGGTTCGAGTGGCTGGCAACGTACAGGTACTGGAACTTGTCGCCCAGGAACGCGGCCATGATACCGGCCGACGCCACCATGAGCAGGAACGCGACCGCGTAGATGCTCCGCTCCGCGCTCAGAACCAGGTCACCGCGCTGCCTGTAGCCGCCCGTGAAGCCGAGGACCATGCCCCAGATCGCCACGGGCAGGGCGATCCACAGGGCGAATTCCCCGATGACGGTCACTTCTTCAACTCCGCCGGAGATGCTTGGTAGTGACTACCACACTTCGTGAGGACGTTCGTGGCGTGGAAGACCCCGTCCTTGCCGAGTCGGCCCTCCAGGACCACGTCGGCATGGTCGGTGAACGTCTCCGGGAGGGGGGCGTTCCGGTACTCGACCGGGAACGTCGCGGACGGATTTTTCAGACCCTCGACACGGAAACGATGGATGAGGACCGGTCCCGGAACCCGCTCGTAGGAGCCCTTCACGACCTTTCCGCTCACCTTCACGCCCACATCGCGGAACGACGGATCGGCCTGGACACGAGCGAGGAGCTCCGTGGGGGTCAGGTAGTAGACCATCGTCTGACTCACCCCGGTCCAGATCAGGTATGTAACCACGGCGGCCACACCCACCAGCCCTACCATGAACCGGCCGTGCTTGATCTTCATCACCACTCCTTCGGATGCGATTCCGGGTGCGGAGCAGGCGACCCCTGCGCCCCGAAGTGGTACCTTCCGGAGCCCCCGTTCAAACGGCTCCGGGTCGCCTCTTCTTCCCCCCAGCAGGGGGGATGTTCCGGATCGGTGCGCAGAATCACGCACCCCTTTCGAACCGCTGGAATCTAGCCCTGCCCGCGTGGAAGGGACCAGTCAGGAAACCCCCCAAACTTCCCTCCGTAACAACACCTACGAGGAAGGGGGTGTATCCCCACGCCTTCGCCGGGCATTTGCCACGGCCCACTCGGCCGCCCGCTCCGGATCCTCCAGAGCGGGCAGTCCCAACCCGGGCGCCGGCGGGTCGCCGAGGGTCCCCACGTCGAGGCCCGCGCGGCGGGCCAGGGCGATCTCCGAGAGCGTGCCCCATGCGCCGCCGACCGCCACGACCGCCTCCGATGAGCCCACGACCAGGGCGTTGCGGACCTCGCCCAGGCCCGTGGCCAGCGGCAGCGTGATCCACGGATTCGCGGCGGCGGGATCGGTGCCGGGCAGGAAGCCGACCGTCAACCCTCCTTCTTCGGCAGCGCCGCGGGCGACCGCTTCCATGATCCCTCCGCGTCCTCCGCACAGCACGACGGCGCCGAGCCGTGCCAGCGAGCCCCCGAGCCTGCGCGCCGCGACCAGCTCGTCCTCGCCGGCCTGGGAAGCTCCTATGACCGCGATCCGGTACGGCGGCGGCGGGACTTCGCTCACCCTTCCCTCCCGTCCCCGGCCCACGCCTTGGCGGCGCGAACCGCCCGCGACCATCCGCTCAAGAGCGAGTCTCGGCGTGGGGGCTCCATGGCCGGCTCGAAGCGCGACGACTCGCCCTGGGCTTCCAGGAACGTCTCCGCGTCCGGCCAGACACCCTCCGCCATGCCCGCGAGCCCCGCGGCACCGAGCGCCGTCGTCTCGACCATCGCGGGACGGCGCACGGGAAGGTCTACGACATCGGCCTGGAACTGCATCAGCCAGTCGTTGAGCGCCGCGCCTCCATCGACGCGCAGCTCTCCCGCTTCCACGCCCGAATCCGCCTCCATGGCCCGCAGCACCTCCTCGGTCGCGTAGGCCATCGATTCGAGCGCGGCGCGCACCACGTGGGCCCGGGTGGTTCCGCGGGTCAACCCCACCAGCGTGCCCCGGGCCTCCGGCTCCCAGTGGGGTGCCCCCAGCCCGACGAACGCCGGCACGAAGTAGACGTCTCCGTTGTCGTCGACGGACCGCGCCAACGCTTCGGAGTCCGACGCCCGATCGAGGACGCCGAGCCCATCGCGGAGCCACTGGATCGCCGCGCCGGCGATGAAGATGGATCCCTCGAGCGCGTAGGCCAGCCCGCCGTTGCGGTCGCACGCAGCGGTGGTGAGGAGTCCGTGCTTCGAGGCCACCGCTTCGGAGCCGGTGTACAGGAGCAGGAAGGCCCCGGTGCCGTAGGTGTTCTTGGCGAGGCCCCGCGCCCAGCACCCCTGCCCGAACAGCGCGGCGTGCTGGTCGCCCGCCACACCCGAGATCGGGATCTCGAGACCCAGGTGCCGCCCCCTGGCCGTTCCGAAGGCACCCGAGCTGGGCCGGACCTCCGGAAGGAGCGTGTCGGGGACGCCCAGCAGGTCGAGCAGATCCGGCGACCATGCAGCCTGGTGGAGGTCGAAGAGGAGCGTGCGTGAAGCATTGGTCGGGTCGGTCGCGTGCACCGCCCCATCGGTGAGCCGGGCGATAAGCCAGCTGTCGATGGTCCCCATCGCGAGCTCTCCGGCCTCGGCCCGGGCGCGCAGCTCCGGGTGCTCGCGCAGAATCCAGGACACCTTGGTACCCGAGAAGTACGGGTCGAGCACCAGGCCCGTCCCCGCGCGCACCGCTTCCTCGTGACCGGACTCCTTCAGCTCGCGACAGATCGGCGTCGTGCGGCGGTCCTGCCACACGATGGCGCGGTGGACCGGCTCCAGCGTCTCCCGGTCCCAGATCACCACCGTCTCACGCTGGTTCGTGATCCCGAGGCTACGGACGTCCGCGTCCGGCGCGCCTTCCAGCGCCTCGAGGGCGACGCGGCGCGTCACGTTCCAGATCTCCACGGCGTCGTGCTCGACCCACCCGGGCCGCGGAAAGTGCTGCGTGAACTCCGAGTACGCGCGTCCGAGGATGCGGCCGTCCGCCGCCACGACCAGCGCGGTCGAGCCGGTGGTGCCCTGATCGATGGAGAGAACGGCGGGAACGCTCATGGCGCGTCCAGGTTCAGGATGACGTTCGGATCGGCTCGAGGGTGCCGAAGGCGTACCGCCAGCCGGTCTTCTCGAAGAGGTCGAGGAGCGCCCCGATGGGAAGCCCCACGACCGAATAGTAGTCGCCCTCGATCGCGTCGACCAAGGCGGCGCCAAGGCCCTGGATCCCGTACGCGCCGGCCTTGTCCAGAGGCTCGCCCGTAGCCACGTAGGCTTCGGCCTCCGCCCGTCCGAAGGCACGGAATCGCACCTCCGCGCGGCCGACCGAGCTGACCGTGCCGTCGGGCCCGGCGACCGCTACGCCGCTCAGGACCTCGTGGGCCCGTCCGGACAAGGAGAGGAGCATCTCCACCGCCTGCTCGGCCCCGTCCGGCTTTCCCAGAAGCCGGTCGTCATGGATGACGATGGTGTCTCCTCCGACGACGAGCGCATCGGGATGCTCCGGCGCCACGGCCTCGGCCTTTTGCCGTGCGAGGCGCTCCACGTGCTCGGGCCAGGCTTCGCCTTCCAGATAGGCCTCGTCGACCCGCGCAGGATGCACCTCGTGCGCGAGGCCCATCTGGTGCAGGAGGATCGACCTTCGCGGAGAGCCCGACGCCAGCACGATGCTCGGCACGACCGTCATGGGCTCTCGAGGAGGAGCGTCACGGGCCCGTCGTTGACCAGCTCCACCCGCATGACGGCCCCGAAGGAGCCCGTCTCCACCCGTGCCGGCGCGCGCTCACGCAGAAGCGCCACGAACCGATCGTAGCGTGCCTCCGCCTGCTGGGGCGGTGCGGCCCCCACGAAGCTCGGCCGGCGACCCTTCCGCACGTCCCCGTAGAGCGTGAACTGGCTCACCACCAGCAGGTCTCCGCCGATGTCCACGAGCGAGCGGTTCATCCTGCCCTGGTCGTCCGGGAAGACCCGGAGGTCGAGGACCTTCCCGACCATCCACGACAGCGCGTCCTCGTCGTCCTCCGGGCCGAAGCCCACCAGCAGAACGTGGCCACGCCCGATCGATCCCAGCGATGCACCGTCCGCGGACACCTCGGCCCGGGACACGCGCTGGAGAACGATCTTCACTCTACGGTCACCGACTTCGCGAGATTTCGGGGTTGATCCACGTCCGCCCCTCGAAGAACCGCGATGTGGTAGGCGAGAAGCTGGAGCGGGACGGTGGTCAGGACCGGCAGGAGCGACGGAACGGTCTGGGGCACGCGGATCACGTGGTCCACCTTCGAGACCAGCTCCGGGGCACCGTCGCTCACGATCGCGATGATACGCCCTCCGCGCGCCTTCACCTCCTCGATGTTCGAGACGACCTTGCCGTAGACGGCGTCCTGTGGTGCCAGGAAGACCACGGGCATGGCGTCGTCGATCAGCGCGATCGGGCCGTGCTTCATCTCGGCGGCGGGATAGCCCTCCGCGTGGATGTAGCTCACCTCCTTGAGCTTGAGCGCGCCCTCCAGGGCGACCGGAAACTGGAAGCCCCTCCCCAGGTACAGGAAGTTGCTCTCGTCCTTGTACGTGGCCGCGAGCTCGCGGATCTCGTCATTGAGCGCGAGCACCTCTTCCACCTGGTCGGGCAAGCGCCGCAGCGCATTCACGAGCTCCCTGCCCTGGATCACCGACAGGCCGCGCCGCCGGCCCATGTGGAGCGTGAAGAGCGCGAGCGCCACGATCTGGCTCGTAAAGGCCTTCGTGGACGCCACGCCGATCTCGGGCCCGGCGTGCAGATACAGGCCGAAGTCCGTCGCCCGGGCGATGCTCGAGCCGACGGTGTTGACGATTCCCATGGCGGGAACGCCCTGCTGCTTCCCTTCCTTCAGAGCCGCGAGCGTGTCCGCCGTCTCCCCCGACTGACTGACGGCCAGCAGCAGCGTCCCTTCCTCCAGGACCGCGTTCCGGTAGCGGAACTCCGAAGCGTACTCCACATCGACCGGAATGCGTGCCAACTCTTCGAGCATGTACTCGCCGACCAGTCCGGCATGCCAGCTCGTGCCGCAGGCCGTGATGACGATCCGCTCCACGTCGGCGAGCACGTCCTCGTGCAGCGAGATGCCGCCGAGCCGGGCATCGCCTTCCTCCTCGAGCAGGCGCCCGCGCATCACGTTCCTCAGGCTGGACGGCTGCTCGAAGATCTCCTTGAGCATGAAGTGGTCGAAGCCACCCTTCTCGATCGCGTCCAGGTCCCAGGTGACCTGGTGCACGGAGCGGTGCACCTCGCCCGTGTCGAGGTGGAACGTGCGGCACCCTTCGGGCTCGAGCACCGCGTAGTCACCGTCGTTCAGGTAGACCACGTCGCGGGTGTGCGAGATGACCGCGGCCGCGTCCGAGCCGGCCAGCATCTCTCCGTTCTTGCCGATGCCGACGAGCAGCGGGCTCCCGTTCCGGGCCACCACGATCTTCTGCGGGTCCCGGCTGCTGACCACCGCGATCCCGTACGTGCCTTCCACGAGCCGCAGTGCCTCGGCGACGGCCTGCTCCAGCGTCCCGCCCTCCGGCCACATGCGGTCGATGAGATGCGCGACGGCCTCGGTATCGGTCTCCGAAACGAAGGTGCAGCCCATGGACTCCAGACGTACCCGAAGCGCCTGCGCGTTCTCGATGATGCCGTTGTGCACGAGCGCGATCTCGCCGTCTCCGGCGACGTGGGGGTGCGCGTTGACCTGGTTCGGCACGCCATGCGTCGCCCAGCGTGTGTGGGCGATTCCGCACGTGCCGCGGGGTGGGTCTTCGTTCAGGGCGGCTTGAAGCTCCGAGATCTTGCCCTGACGCTTCACGACCTGGAGGCCCGCTTCATCGTCGATCACCGCGATGCCGGCCGAGTCGTAGCCCCGGTATTCCAGGCGCTTGAGCCCCTGGAGCAGAATCGGGCCCGCCTTCTTGGCTCCTACGTATCCGACGATGCCGCACATCGACCCTCTCCCCGATCCGATTGCCTCCGGAACGCCCGTCCCGGAACGCGTTTGAGAATAGCACCCCGTCCACGGGTGCGCCCCCCCACTTCACCCGGTCCCGGGCCCTCGAGCTCGCCCCCCGTCACACCACTCCGTCGAGCACCTCGGCGGCACGCTCGACGAGCGCCCGCGCACCGCCCACGTCCGGCGCTTCGGCGATGAGGCGGACCACCGGCTCGGTGCCCGAAGGCCGGACGTGCAGCCACGCCCGCTTCTTCGGCCAGGCAAGCCGGAGCCCGTCGGCCTCGTCCTGCTCGCCCGCGTCGAGATCCTCGGCCAGCGCCACATACGCGTCGCTCAGGGCGCTTCGCGGGAACTCGACCTTCCGCTTCACGATCGAGTAGGCGGGCCAACGGCCCGCCGCGTCGCTCAACGAATGGCCTTCGTCGGCCAGGTGCTGCAGGATGAGTGCCGCGGCCAGCGGAGCGTCCCTCGTATGATGCAGCGCCGAGAGGATCACGCCCCCGTTGCCTTCCCCCCCCACGACGGCATGCTCCGCCTGCATCCGGCGGGCCACGTTGACCTCACCCACCGGGGTACGGAGGAGGGGCACGTCGAACGCACGTGCGACGTCTTCGACTACCTGACTCGTGGAGAGGTTGGTGACGACCGGCCCCGGGGTGCGCTTCAGCACCGCGGCCGAAGCGAGCGCGAGGGTGAGATCCTCTCCGAGGGGCGTCCCGGTCTCGTCCACGAGCGAGAGGCGATCGACATCCGGATCGACGGCCAGCCCGATCGAGGCCCCGGTCTCGCGCACGAGCGCCGAAAGATCGCCGAGATTCGCGGCGACCGGCTCGGGATCGCGGGGAAAGCGACCATCCGGCTCCATGCCGATCCCGTGGACCTCGCAGCCGAGGCGATCCAGGAGCTCGGCCATCACCGGTCCTCCGGCACCGCGCACGCAATCGACCGCCACGACGAAGCCGCGCGCGCGGAGCGCGTCGAGATCGAGCTGCGGAAGAGCGAGGAGGCGCTCGAGATGTCGGGGCCAGGCCCTTTCGTCACGGGTCACCTCTCCGAGCGCGTCCCACGGAGCTCGCGGAGGATCATGCCGTGCCAGATACTCTCGGAACCGCGCCGAGCGCTCCGCGTCCAGGAAGATTCCCTCGGCCCATACGAGCTTGAGGGCGTTCCATTCGGCGGGATTGTGGCTGGAGGTGACCACGATGCCGCCCGCCGCGTCGCTCTCCTCCACGGCGAGGAGCGCGGTCGGTGTCGGCACGACGCCGAGCTCGACGACCTCCCTTCCCACCGACTGGAGACCCGCCACCACGGCGCGCTGCAGCATCGGGCCGGACGTGCGGGAATCCCGACCGACCAGCACCGGCCCCCCGGCCCCCTCCTCCGCGAGAAAGGCTCCGAAGGCCGCGGACAGCGCCGCCACGAGCTCGGGTGTAAGGGGGGCACCGACGCGCCCGCGCACGCCGGATACGCTCACCATCAGATCGTCGGGAAGGTGGATCGGCATGGTGCCTCGGAGGGGTTCGCGTAAGGACGATCGCACGCCCGGGGAAGCGGGTGAGGCAAGTTGCCCACGTGACTGGTCCGGGTCAACGGACCCCGGGGCCGCCGGTAGCGGCCCGCGCCCACGGATGTCTAGATTCGACCCGTCCATCCTCGGAGCGCACGCCCGCGCCCGAGGTTCCCCGCCAGATCTCCAGGGTGAATCCATGAGTCGAGAGCGCGCTGACGGCGCCCGCTTCGGAACGCTGGCCGTACATGCAGGAGTCGAGCCCGATCCGACGACCGGGGCCATCATGACCCCGATCTTCCAGACGTCCACATACGTCCAGCCCGCCGTGGGCGAGCCTCTCGGGGGCTACGACTACGCACGGAGCGCGAATCCCACACGGACGGCGCTCGAGGCGAGCGTGGCCGCCCTGGAGGCAGGGCGCCACGGCGTGGCGTTCTCGTCGGGGCTGGCCGCGCTGGAAGCCGTCGCGAAGCGCCTGTCCGCGGGTGACCACGTGGTGAGCGAGCAGAACACCTACGGAGGCACGACCCGCCTGTTCGACCAGGTTCTCGCCCGCCTGGGCATCGAATTCACGTACGTGGACACGCGCGATCCGGAGACGGTACGGGCCGCACTCACGCCGCGGACGAAGCTCGTCCACCTGGAGACGCCGACGAACCCGCTGATGCGCATCGCGGACATCTCGGCCGTGGCCGAGGTGGCTCACCAGGGCGGTGCCCTGCTCTCGGTCGACAACACGTTCGCCTCACCCTTCAACCAGCGCCCGCTGGAGCTGGGAGCGGATCTCGTAGTCCACTCGTCGACCAAGTACCTCAACGGGCACTCCGACGTGGTCGGAGGTATCGTCGTCGTGCGCGACGACGCGCTCGCCGAGGAGCTGCACTTCCTGCAGAACTCGACCGGCGCGGTACCCGGACCCATGGACTGCTTCCTCTGCCTGCGAGGCATCAAGACCCTCGACGTACGCATGAGGAGGCACAACGCGAACGGGCTGGCCGTGGCACGCTGGCTCGAAGCGCATCCGGGCGTCGAGCGCGTCCACTACCCCGGGCTTGCGTCGCATCCCCAGCACGAGCTCGCGGCGCGCCAGATGTCGGGCTTCACCGGAATGGTCTCGGTCGACGTCGGATCGCTCGAGCGCGCCAGGGCGCTCACCGAGCACACGCACATCTTCCGGTTGGCCGAGAGCCTCGGAGGCGTCGAGTCGCTCATCAGCGTACCCGCCCTCATGACGCACGCGTCGGTGCCGGAAGATCGGCGAGAGGCGATGGGGCTCGGCAAGGGGCTGGTGCGCCTGTCCGTGGGAATCGAAGACGAGGCGGACCTGCTGGAGGATCTGGAGCGGGTGCTCGGGTAGGCCGCGGCGGACGGGTGGCGTCCCCGTACGTCAGCCACTCCGATCCCCCCGGATCGCCGAAGGACGACGGGGGTACCGGAGGAACCGGACCGGCGCGAAACCTCCGCATCCGGGACGCCGTAAGTGGTGAAGAGCGTCCGGCCGCGACGCCGGACGCGCACAAATGAGGAGGATGGGCGACATGGCCGACGATCAGGATCGCACCGACGAGCAGACCGAAGGGCAGGCGCGGGCGCGTCGCATTCTCACCGACATCGCGCCCCGCTCGTGGGAGCACCCGGCCGACAAGGCCGCCCTCCAGGCGCTGCGCAAGATCCCCGTCTTCGACGAGGTGCTCAAGAAGCTGTTCGGCTTCTTCGGTGAGAAGCCCGTCCGACTCGCGTTCCAGGCGAATGCCGTCAAGGTGAGCCCCAACCAGTTCCCCAGGCTGAACGGGCTCTACGACGAGGTCCTCCGGACGCTGGACTCCTCCGAGCACTACCCGCTCTTCGTCTCACAGACCCCGATGGTCAACGCGGGCGCGTGGGGCATGGAGGAGCCGTTCATCGTGCTGAACTCGGGAACGGTCGCGCTGCTCGACGACGAGCAGCTCTCCTACATCCTGGGCCACGAGCTCGGGCACATTCTGAGCGACCACGTCCTCTACAAGACGATGACGGCCCTGCTGCTGGAGCTCGCCTCGAAGGGCTTCCCGATCGTCGGGCTCGCGGCGCGCGCCGTGCTGGTGGGGCTGCTCGAGTGGTCTCGCAAGAGCGAGCTCTCGTGCGACCGTGCCGGCCTCCTCGCCGTGCAGGACTCCGAGGTCGTGATGCGCACGATGCTCAAGATGGCCGGCGGCGGAAGCGACGAGGAGACCAACCTGCAGGAGTTCATCGTGCAGGCCGAGGACTACCAGGTGGGCGGTGACGTCGCCGACCAGGTCTTCAAGATCCTCAACCTCATGGGCGCCACGCATCCGTTCTGGACCCTGCGCGTGAGCGAGCTGCGCAGCTGGATCGAGTCGGGCTCCTACGACCGGATCCTTCGGGGTGAGTACGCCCGCCGGGCGGAGCCGGACCGGGCCTACCAGGAGGACCTCCAGGAAGCGGCCAACGCCTACGCCGAAGGCGCCCGAGACATCCTCGACCAGATGACCGCCGCCACCCGCAAGATGGGCGAGTCGTTCATGAGCGGGATGAAGCGCTGACGTCGAGTCGACTTCAGCTGCGCCACGGGGCGCCGGGGCGGTGGCCCCGGCGCCCCGTATTCTTATCTTCGGGCCATGCGCATCCTGATCGTGGGAAACGGTGGGCGTGAGCACGCCCTTCTCTGGAAGCTCCGACGCGACGATCCGTCGGCCGAGTTCTTCGCCACCCGCCCCAACGGAGGCATGCGGCCGCTATGTACGCCGGTCGAGCTCGCCCCGACCGATGTGGAGGCGCTCTCGGGCTGGGCCTCCGCGAACCGCATCGACCTGACGGTCGTGGGGCCCGAGGCGCCGCTGGCGGCAGGAATCGTCGACCGATTCGAGCAGAAGGGCCTCCCCGTCTTCGGACCGTCCGGAAGTGCCGCCCGGATCGAGTCGAGCAAGGCCTACGCCAAGGACCTCATGCGCGGCGCGGGCGTGCCGACGGCCGAACACCGAACGTTCACGAACCGAGCCGCGGCGGAAGCGTACGTGCGCGAGCGAGGTGCCCCCATCGTCGTGAAGGCGTCCGGCCTGGCCGCCGGAAAGGGGGCGATCGTGTGCACGACGGTCGAGGAGGCCGTCACCGCCCTCGATTCCATGATCTCGGACCTGAGCTTCGGCGAGGCCGGCCGGGAGGTCGTGGTCGAAGAGTTCATGGAGGGCGAGGAGATCTCGATCTTCGCGGTGTGTGACGGGGAGCGGGCGGTGCTGCTGCTTCCGTCCCAGGACCACAAGCGCGTCGGCGAGGGAGACGAGGGCCCGAACACGGGCGGCATGGGCGCCTACGCCCCGGTCGCGATCGCCACGCCCGAGATCCTGCACGAGGCGAGCACCCGCGTCTTCGAGCCGACGCTCGCGGCGCTCGCGGCGGACGGCGCCCCCTTCCGCGGCCTGCTGTACGCGGGTCTCATGCAGACGCCTCAGGGGCTCCAAGTCGTCGAGTTCAACTGCCGTTTCGGCGATCCCGAGACCCAGGTCGTCCTGCCCCTCATGGACTCCTCGCTCCTCGACATGCTCGCCACGGTGGCCGAGGGAGCCTCCCTCGCGGGAACGCGGCCACGCTGGAAGGACGCGGCGGCGGTCACCACGGTGGTCGCGTCGGGGGGCTACCCGGGCAGCTACGAGAAGGGCAAGACGATCGACATCCCGTCGGACGTCGAGACCGACGGCCGGGTGATCTTCCATGCGGGAACGTCCTTCGACGGCGACCGTCTCGTGACCTCCGGGGGGCGCGTGCTCGCCGTCACGGCGCTCGCCGACGCGTTCGAGGGAGCCGCACGACAGAGCCGCGAGGGCGCCGAGGCGATCGCGTTCGAGGGCGCGTTCTTCCGTCGTGACATCGGGTGGCGCGAGCTCGCCCGCCGGGAGGTGGGGCGGGGCGCGTAGCCCCGGCCTCGCCGCAGGAAGCGTCCTCCATGCCCGAGCTACCCGAAGCGGAGACGATCGTCCGCGGTCTGCGCCGGGCCGTGGTGGGTGAGCGCATCCGGCGCACCGAGGTGTGTCATGCGGACGTGCTCCGACAGGCTCCGCGCACCCTCTCGAGCCGTGTTCGCGGCCGGCGCATCGAGGCCGTCGAGCGCCGCGGCAAGAACGTCGTGATCGTCCTGGAGGGCGACCGGGTGGTGGCCGTGAATCTCGGCATGACAGGTCGTCTCCTCCCCTTCCCCTCGCCGCCCGCTCCCGCTCGCCGTCCCACCCACCCGGCAGTGCGATTCCGGTTCGAGTCCGGGGGAATGCTCGTGTTCGACGACCAGCGCCGTTTCGGAACGGTCGAGTGTTTCTACGGGCCGGACTGGCAGCGCCGCTCCGCGACGCTCGGGCCCGAGCCGCTGTCATCGAGCTTCACAGCCAAGCGGCTGCACGCTTCGCTGTCCACCTCCAGGTCGCCCGTTCGCTCCTGGCTGCTCGACCAGCGACGCATCGCCGGCGTCGGAAACATCTACGCCAACGAGGCGCTCCATCTGGCGGGTGTCCACCCACGCAGGCCCGCCAACGAGGTGACGGCCCCGGAGGCCGCGAGGCTCCACCGGGCCCTCCGGCGCGTCCTGCGGGCGGCCATCGAGAAGGGTGGAACCACGATCAGGGACTACCGGAACGCGGACGGGGAGGAAGGCGCATACGCCCGGAAGCTGTACGTCTACGGCCGTGACGGTGACGCCTGTCTGCGATGTGGGAACACGATCGAGCGAATCGTCTTCGGCAACCGCTCGGCGTTCCTCTGCCCCACGTGCCAGCGGCGGAACGCGTGAACGCCTCGTCCGCCTTCCTGCTCGGCGCCTGCATGCTCGCGCTCCCGACCGCTACGCTGCCCGCCGCTCCGCTTTCGGCCCGGGCGGCCGCGGATACCACGGAGCTCACACCCGGTGAGCGGCTTCCCGTGCGAGCCGTGACGCTGGCCAACGGCATGCGCGTGCTCGTGCTGCCACGCCACAACGGCCCTCCCACCGCGGCGTTCGTCGTGCAGGTGGGCGTCGGAAGCGTCGACGAGCACCTCGGTGAGACCGGAATCACGCATCTCCTCGAGCACCTGCTGTTCAAGGGCACCACGACCATCGGCACGCGGAGCTACGAAGCGGAGCGTCCGCTGTTCACCCATATGGACGCCATCGAGGATTCGATCCTCCGGGTCCGGGGTGCGCTCCACCCCGACTCGGCTCGTAGTCACCGCCTGACGGACAGGCTCGACACGCTCGAGGCCGAAGCCCATAAGTATGTCATCCCCAACGAGTTCGACCTCATTCTCTCACGTGCCGGGGCAAGGTCTCTGAACGCCACCACGACGGTCGAATCGACCTCGTACTACGTCGAGCTTCCGGCCAATCGGGTCCGACTCTGGTTCGCGCTCGAGGCCGACCGCCTGCGCAACCCGGTCTTCCGGGAGTTCTACAAGGAGCGCGACGTGGTGGCCGAGGAACGTCGCATGAGGGTCGAGACCAACCCGGACGGACTCCTCTGGGAGGCCGAGCTTTCGGCTGCCTTCACAGTGCACCCCTACGGCGTGCCCGTGGTGGGATGGATGTCGGACATCCAGTCGCTGCGCCGTCCGGACGTCCGGAGCTATTTCCATCGTTTCTACGGCGCTCGCAACACCACGGTCGCCATCGTGGGCGACGTCGACCCGGATCAGGTCCTGTCCTGGGCGCGTGACTATCTCGGGCCGGTCCGGCCCGGCCTCAAACCCCGCCCCGTCCTCGCGGTGGAGCCCCCTCAGCAGGGCGAGCGCCGGGTCCGCGTCCGTTGGGACGCAGGCCCGCGCGTCATCATGGGATGGCACGTACCGAATGCCGCGGACCCGGATGCGCCCGCGTTGGCAATGCTCTCGAACCTGCTGACCGGGGGCCGGACGTCCCGCCTCTATCGACGCTTGATCGACCGCGACCGGATCGCCACCAGCGTGACGTCCACGGTCGGTCCCGGTGACCGATACCCGAGGCTGTTCTCGATCGAGGCCACGCCCCGCGCGCCCCATACCACGCGGGAGGTCGAGCAGGCCGTCTACCAGGAGATCGCCCGCATCGCGGCGGACGGGCCCGGTCCGGCCGAGCTTCAGCGCGTCCGCAATCAGGTGCTCGCAGGCTCTTACCGGCGCCTTCAGTCCAATCTGGGACTCGCCTTCCAGCTGGCCGACTCCGAGACGCTGTGGGGAGACTGGCGCACCACGTTCCGAGCCTCGAACCGGATGCGCGCCGTGACAGCCGCTGACGTGCGGCGGGTGGCCGCACGCTACTTCACGCGCGAGAACCGGACGGTGGCGACGCTCGTCCGCGACACCACGGAGACCCGGTGAAGCGCACGTCGGCATGCGTGGCCACCCTCGTGCTCGTCGTCGCGGCCTCCTCCGTGTCAGGTCAAGCCATCGGCCGCGCGGCCCTGGACTCGCTCACGTACCCCCCGCTTCGCTTCAATCCTCCGGTCCCCGAGGAGCACCGGGTCGAGGGTGTGAAGGTCCTCTTCCTGGAAGACCATACGCTCCCGCTCGTAGACGTCCTGGCCCGATTCAAGGGCGGCTACGCCCGCTTCGGCCGCGACAGTTACGCCGCAGGCACGGCTCTTCCGGAGTTGCTGAGGTTCGGGGGCACGCGGACGCTCACCCCGGACTCCGTCGACGCCGAGCTCGCGTCGTGGGCGATGCAGACCACCTTCGGCGGCGACGGGGGAAGCATAACCTCGACGATGAACGCGCTGTCGAGCAATCTGGACTCCGCCCTGAACCTCTGGGGGAGCATGCTCCGCGAGCCACGCTTCGATTCGGCACAGGTCGAGATCTGGCGCGGGAGCGAGGTCGAGGAGGTCCGGCGCCAGGCCGACGATCCGGGACAGCTCGCGTTCAGCGCCTTCAACCGCCTTCTCTACGGCGACCATCCGATCGGCTGGACGATGCGCCCCTCCGACCTGACGCCGGAGCGGTTCTCACGCGCCGCGCTCGAGCGCCTTGATCGCCGTATCGTCTGCCCGGCCAACCTCGTCCTCGGCGTGTCGGGAGACGTGACCTGGAAACGTGTGAAGCCGCTCCTGGAGCGCATGTTGAAGGGGTGGCCCCGGTGCAGCGCCCCCCTGCCCCACCCGCGCGTCCCGCGAATCCGCCGGCAATCGGGCATCGTGGTCGTGCCCCGGGCCCTCGACCAGAGTGTCATCGTCATGGCGCACCCGACTCCGGTTCACATGAGCCGCGACCCACGGTATTTCGCGGCGAAGGTCGGGGATCAGATCCTCGGGGGATCGGGACTGCAGAGCCGCCTCATGCGTCGCGTGCGGGTCGATTCGGGGTTCGCGTACTCGGCCTCGTCCGTGTGGACCACACCCCGCCGCTTCGACGGAATCCTCGGGGCGATGACACGGACCCGCTCCGATCGCACGGTCCCAGCCATCCGGCTGATCCTGAACGTCCTGGGCGACCTGGCCGCCACCCCACCCGAGCCGCGGGAGGTCCGCACCGTCGTCGACGAGCTCGTGAACGGATTCGCCTTCAACTTCCAGGACGCCGCCGAGATCGTCTCTCGCCGCATGTACTACGCCTCCGTCGGTCTCCCGGCGGACTGGCTGGAACGCTATGTCCAGGGCGTCCGGAGCGTGACGGCCGCTCAGGTGGGGCGCGTGCTCTCCCGGAACCTCCGCCCCGGCGCCATGACGATCCTGGTGGTGGGCGACACCTCGAAGATCGGCATGCGCGCGCTTCGCGCGCTGGGTCCCGTGACGATCTGGAGACCGGAGAGCGAGCCCGCGCCCGACCACATCGGGCCGGACCGTGGATCGTCTCCGCGAGCGCGTCAGCCGGCCGCGGTGCCCCAGTGGAGCGCGGCGATCCCGCCGGTGAGGAGCTTCCAGCCCACGTCCCCGAAACCGACCGACCGGAAGATTCCGGCGAACCGCTCCGGCCCGGGAAATTCGCGCACCGACGCGGGAAGGTAGCTGTAGGCCCACGGGTGCCCGGACACGACCCGCCCCACCACCGGAAGCACGAAGCGGAAGTAGAAGAGGTAGCCGGCCCGCATGAGCAGGTTGGGCGGAAGCGTGAACTCGAGCACCACCAGGCGCGCCCCCGGCTTCAAGACGCGGTGCAGCTCGGCGATGCCGCGTTCGAGGTCGGACAGGTTGCGGACGCCGAACCCGACCGTGGCGCCGTCGAAGGCACGATCGGGAAACGGAAGGCTGAGCGAATCGCCGCACACCGGCCGCACCTGGGCTCCCGAGACCTTCGCGTACCCCTGAACCAGCATGGGCTGGGCGAAGTCCGACGCCACCACCCGTCCCCCGAACCCGTTGCGCTCCGCGAGCTCGAGCGCCAGGTCGTACGTACCGGCGCAGGCGTCGAGAAAGACCCCTTCCGCGTGGGCCTCCCAACCGAGACGATCGACGGCCTTGCGACGCCAGGCGCGATCGATGTTCAGGCTGAGAACGTGGTTCAGCAGATCGTACCGGGGAGCGATCTCCGAGAAGATGCGCCGGACCTGGTTTTCACGTTCCGTGCCGGCTCGCGGCGCCGCAGGGTCGGGAGATTGCATGACAGAGCCGTTCGACCTCAGTAGAATTCCACGGGCCCGGATCGGGAAAGGCCCAAAGTTAGGAGAACGGATCGAGGGCCTCAACGCGGGCCCCGGAAACCGGTCGGGCGCCGGTCACGTAGGGCCGGGCGATGACTTCCTGGACGCTTCCGACCCCGATGCCGACCGCCATCGCCCGGCGGCTCACCTCCAATACGAGGCCGCTGGCCGTTCTGGACTATCCTCGCCTGGAAGACCGTGAGCTCGCAGCCCTCGCCGCCCAAGGGCGTGAGGGGGCTTTTCGCGAGCTCCTGCGCCGGTACGAGCGTCCGGTCTTTTCGCTCATCTACCGCATGGTACGAGACCGTGCGCTCGCCGAAGACCTCTCCCAGGAGGCGTTCGTGCGGGCGTTCAACGCGATCGGCACCTACAAGACCAGCTACAAGTTCAGCAACTGGATCTTCAAGATCGCGAACAACCACACGATCGACCACCTGCGCAAGCGGAGGCTCGATACGGTCTCGATCCACGGATCGCCGCACGCCGGCACGGCCGAGGAAGCCGAGCACAGCCGTGTGGTCCTGGAGTCGACCGACGAGAACCCGCAGCAGTACGTGGAGCACAGGGAGCTGGGCGGGCAGATCGAGGAGGCGATCGGGGAGCTTCGTGAGGAATACCGCACCGTCATCCTCCTGCGGCATGTGGAAGGGTACGCATACGACGAGATCGCGGAGATCATGGATCTTCCCCTGGGTACGGTGAAGACCTATCTCCATCGCGCACGCGCCGAGCTGAAAGAGCGCCTGGAGCAGGTGACTTCGTGAAACCCGATCGTCGAGGAACCCGTAGGGTCGATCAGTGGAAGACTCCGGAAACCGAGCTATGAGCAACGAGTCGATGGACCAGCACTTGAGCGCCGAGCGCATCCAGGCGCTTCTCGAGGGAGAGCTCCCCGCGCGGGAGCGGCTCCTGGTCGAGGAGCACGTGGATTCCTGCGCACGCTGCGCGGCCGAGGTCCAGGCCTGGAGCCATCTGCTCACGCAGCTGGGCGACCTTCCGGAGCTCTCTCCGAGCGAAGGGTTCCAGGAACGCGTCATCGGGAGGGTACATCTTCCCGAGCACGCGCCGCTCGCGGCACGGATCCGCCGACGCCTGCAGGCGCTGTGGCCTTCGGCACGGGACGTCCACCCGACCCCGGCGCGGCTCCAGGACTTCCTGGAGGGCTCGCTCCCGGCGCCGCAGCTCGCCCGGGTGCGCGCTCACCTCGACGGTTGTGAGGTCTGCGCTCGTGACGCCGCACGCTGGCGGGAGCTCCTGGGCGACCTCGACACGCTGCCCCGACTCGCGCCGGCAGAGACGTTCGCCGATGCGGTCATGGCACGCGTCCGGGTCGCCGCGCCGGCACCCGTGTCCCATCCGGTCCCCGCATGGCGTCGTGCCCTCGTCGCGGCGCGGCGCATGGTGCCGAAGACCCGCCGTGCCTGGGCCGCGATTTCCGGCGTGGCCGTGACGCCCGCCGTCTCGATCGGGCTGGTGCTCTACGCCATGTTCTCGCAGCCGGCCCTCACCCCCGGAGCGTTGGCTTCGTTCCTGGGGTGGAAGCTGAACGATGTCGCCCTCGCCGCTTGGCACGGGGTCATCGCGCGACTGCTCGAGAGCGACTCGGTGTTCCGGATCTATTCGTTGCTCGGATCCCTCACCACGGCTCCGTGGGCCCTGGTCGGGGGATTGGCCGCTTTCTCGGTCCTCACGGGAACCGCTCTCTGGATCCTGTACAGGAACCTCATCGTCCATCCCGCGACGGATGGTGGATACTCGCATGTGGAATCGTAAGCACGTATTCGCGCTCGCTGTCGCGGCCCTGTTGGTCCCGACGGCGCTCGCCGCCCAGGATCGCTCCGTCGTCTCGAAAGAGGTGTCGGTAGGCCGATCGGAGGCGACGCTGCACGTGGGATTCGCCGACGCCGGCAAGCTCTCGATCAGCTTCCGTGACGGCTCGGTCCTGGTGGACGGGAAGTCCGTCGGGAGCTACACGGAGGGCGGCGCGCTCGACGCCTCCTGGCGGGCACTGCTCGGGAAGGTCGTCTCGCTCGACGACGGGGCGCTCGCGAGCGCGCTGCACGGGTGGAGTCCGCCTTCCGGCTTGCCGTCGGCGGGTGCGTCCGCGGCCAAGGCCGTGCAGGGTGCGCTCGACACGGCGCTGTCCCCGCCCACCAAGAAGGGCGCCAATGTCGCCCCGTCGGCGAAGACCCGACCGAGTGACACGACGACGGCGGGCCAGCTCCGTGCGCTCCTGGACCGCAGCGGCCAGCTCGCCGCGCTCGGGGCCGCGTTGCGGAGCGTCGACGTGCAGGGCGCACGCATCCGGGTCGATGAAGACGTCGAGGTCAAGGCCGGCGAGACCGTGGATGGATCGCTCGTGGTCGTGGATGGGAGCGTGAAGGTCGCCGGAACGGTGGATGGCGACGTGGTGGTGGTGGATGGGAGCGTGGAGGTCCTGCCGGGAGGTGAGATCGACGGTGATGTCCGACTCGCGGACGCCAACATGGTCCGCAACGAAGGGACCGTGACCGGAAGCGTCGTGAACGTGAGCGGGCAACAGGGGAGGAGCGGCCACGACGAGATCGGAGACCAGGTGCGCGCGCAGGTGCGCAGCGAGATCCAGCAGCGGCTCAGGCATCAGAACAACCGCGGATTCTCCCTCTTCGCACCGGTCAGACGGATCGCGAACGGAATCGGTGGGATCCTGCAGGATCTGGTCACGCTCCTCTTCCTCGGACTGATCGGGGCCGGGGTGGTGACGTTCGCGGGGACGAACCTCGAGGCGGTGGCGGAAACGGCGCACCGCACGCCGGGCCGCGCGGCCGCGGTGGGCGTCGCCGGTACGTTTCTGCTGGTCCCGGTGTGGGTCGTGGGCATCATCGGGCTCGCGGTATCGATCGTGGGGATCCCGGTCATGATCGCCTGGTTGCCGCTCTTCCCGCTGGCGGCCGTCGCCGCGGCGATCCTCGGCTACCTGGCGGTGGCGCACAACGTCGGCAAGTGGCTGGCCGGAACCGATCTGCGCTTCGCGGATCGGATCCGGGCCTCGAACCCGATTCACACGGTAACCGCAGGCGTGCTGGCCCTCATCGGTGCGTTCATCGTGGCGAACGTGGTCTCGATGGTGCCCTTCTTCGGCTTCCTCGAAGGCCTCCTGGTCTTCGTGGGCGTCGTCGCGACGATCATTGCCACGATGATCGGCTTCGGTGCGGTCCTGCTGACGAGGGCGGGCACGCGTCCCGAGTACGGATTCGGGGACATGCATGCGGAGCCGGTGTGGGATCCGGAGATGGCGCCGGCCGGGCCTGCGGCGACGGGTCACGGGGATGAGGTGTGGACGGAGGAGAGGAAGGAGGAAGAGGATGGGCCCGATGCGTAGCACGCTTCTGGCGGTCGTCCTGGCCAGCGCCATGCTGCCGAGCTCCGGCCAGGCTCAGAGTTGGCGAACGCTGACCGTGTCGCGCCAGGTCGAGGGAGAGAAGAGCCTGGACGTGGACATCAAGTACGGCGCGGGCCAACTCAGCCTCCGCCCGGCGAGCGATGGATTGCTGTACAGAATGCATCTGCGCTACGACGAGGACGTGTTCCGCCCGCAGGCGGACTTCAACGGCCATCGTCTACGGCTCGGCGTGGACCAGGTGGGCCACGGGATCCGGCTGCGCGACCACGATTCTGGAGTGATGCAGGTAGGGCTCGCGCGGAACGTGCCGATGAACGTCGACCTCGAGTTCGGTGCGGTGCGCGCGAACCTGGATCTGGGGGGCCTCTCGCTGACGGGCCTCTCCCTCAGCACGGGAGCGTCGAAGTCGACGCTCGACATCTCCGAGCCCAACAAGACGAGCATGGCGTCGGCCGAGTTCGAGGTGGGCGCCGCGGACTTCACCGTGCGCCATCTCGGCAACCTCAATGCCCGACACATCGACGTGAGCACGGGGGTGGGATCGGTGACCCTCGGATTCGACGGCGCGTGGGCACAGGACGCGTCCGTCTCTCTGAGCATGGGCCTGGGTACGATGGAGCTGCGGTTTCCGAAGGGTCTGGGCGTTCGGCTGCACAAGGACAGCTTTCTCACCTCGCTCGACTCCCAGGGTCTCGTGAAGCGGGGTGACTCCTACTACTCTCTGAACTGGGACCAGGCGACGCGGAAGATCGACATCGACCTCGACGCCGCATTCGGCAGCGTACGGGTCGTCTGGGTGGACTGAACCTTTCCGCCCGTCACGGGCGTAATGATAGAGGGGACGGCCCCGAGTCCGTCCACAGATCCATCAGGAGGCAACAATGATCGGCACGCTCCTCACTTTCTTCGCCGTGGGTCTCATCACGCTGATCGTGGCGGGAATCGTGTTGTCGATCGTGGGCACGGTGTTCTCGCTGACCTTCGGCCTCGCCACGTTCCTCCTGTTCAAGGTGGCCCCGATCCTGCTCGTGGGTTGGATCGTGATCAAGGTCATCGACAAGGCCAAAGGAAAGGACTCGCTCTCGGCCTCCGACCGGAAGTGGCTCGAAGACGAGTGACGCCTCGCTGAGGGGCGGGCGCGAGGCGCCCGGTCCGTCCGTCAGACGCGCCGGACGGACGTGCCCACCCCGACGCCCAGGGCCGCGGCGGCAGAGCCGTCCCTGACGGCGATCTCCACCGTCCGATCGGAGCCCACCAGCGCGAGAAGCTCGCCCGGCGCCACGTCTCCGTAGGTTCCCGCGCACGGCACGCTTCGGCCCGCGATCTCCACCTCCGCCCCCCTCCGCCACGCGCTTCCCGGAAGATCCGTGACCAGGTTGCCGAACCGGTCGACCGTCCGCACAACCCCACGCTCGGGACTCGCGCCACGTCCCGGAAGCATGACCAGGTCGTCCACGGGCTCTCCCAGATCATCGAGCGCCGCCCCGGCGGCCAGACGGGCGGCGGCGGGCGCAAAGACGTCTCGCCCGTGGAACGTCGTCGATGCCACGGGAGGGATCTCGAGCGCCACCGCCCGCCACCGCTCGGCCTCTTCGAGCACCATCGTGAGGACCCCGTTGTCGGGAGCGACGCCCAAGCGCCCGTCGGCCTCGACGGCCACGGCTCTGCGCGCGGTCCCCACCCCGGGGTCCACCACCACCAGATGGACGGTGCCTGCCGGGTAGAGGCCCCAATAGCGGTGCAATGCCCATGCGGCGTGTGCTACATCCCCACGGGGCAGCCCGTGGCCCGCGTCGTCGACCCGCGCCATGGGCGCCCCGGTCGCCAGCACTCCCTTCATGGCGGCAACGTACCCGTCGGCCGTCCCGAAGTCCGTAAGGACGGTGATGCGCATTGGGGCCGGCTGCTCGGGGTCCACGCTCCGCCTCCCGCTAGACCGATACGGCGAGCAGCGCTTCCTCCACCCTGGCAACCACGTCCACGAGTCCCCGGGCGGCCGACGAGTCGGGCGCCGCGAGAACCGTCGGCATCCCCTGGTCACCCGCGGCCCGCACGGCCGGATCGAGCGGAACACGCCCGAGAAGCGGGAGGTTCATCTGTTCCGCGAGCCGCGCTCCACCACCGGACCCGAAGATGTCCACGGGCTCACCGCAGTGCGGGCAGACGAAGCCGCTCATGTTCTCCACGATGCCGAGAACACGCGTGTTGACCCGCTCGAACATCTTCACTCCGCGCCGCACGTCGCCCGTGGCCACGTCCTGCGGCGTCGTGACCATGACGACGCCGTCCACGTCGATGGTCTGGACGAGCGAAAGCTGGGCGTCGCCCGTGCCGGGAGGCATGTCCACGACCATGAAATCGAGCGGGCCCCAAGCGACCTGCTCGAGGAATTGCTTGAGGATGCCGGAGATGAGCGGTCCACGCATGATGGCGGGCTGCTCCGGATCCAGGAGAAAGCCGAGGCTCATGAGACGGACCCCGTGGGACTCCAGGGGCTCGATCATCTCGCGCCCCTTCTCGCCGGTCACCCGGGGACGGCGCTTCTCCCCGAACATCAGTGGGATGTTCGGACCGTAGATATCGGCGTCGAGGAGGCCGACGCGGTGTCCGCCCTTCGCCAACTGGGCGGCGATGTTCGCCGCCACCATCGACTTGCCCACTCCGCCCTTTCCGGAGCTCACCGCGACCACGTGATGCACCTCCCCGAGGATCCCGGGCCTCGGAGTGGGCGCCGGCACCGACCCCGGCTTCAAGCCACCCTGACGTCCCGCCTTGGGCGCCTGAGGGAGCTGCACGTTGACCTTGACCGACGTGACGCCCTCGATGGCCTCGATGGCGGCGCGCGTCTCCTTTACGAGCTCGCCGGGATCGTCTGGCTGCAGAAGAAAGGCGAACCGGACCTCCCCGGAGTCCTCGACCTCGAGGTTCTGGACATGCCCGCTCTCGACCAGATCCTTCCCCGTACCGGGGTGGGAGATGCGGGATAGTGCGGCAAGCACCGAGCTGCGTAGCTCGTCTGCGTTCATGATTCACGTTCCATGGTGGGCCGACCTGGGCCGACCCCAGATGTGTTCGAGGGAGGAAGAGACGCCCGCTACTGGGCCATGACCTCGACGACGCTGGGCACGGAGTGCTTGATGCGACGCTCGATGCCTTCCTTCAGCGTCATCAGAGAGATGGGGCAGGACTCGCATGCACCGAGGAGGCGAAGCTCTACGACGCCGTCGGCCTCCCGGTAGGCGAGCAGCTCGACGTCGCCTCCGTCGGCCTGGATCGCCGGACGGATCGACTCGAGCACCTCCATGATCTTGTCCCGTGCGCTCATGGCCACCTGCGGTCTCCTCCTTGGCTCCCGCGCTCGACCGAGTTGGAAACCTCGAAAAAAACTACCCGCGCGCCGACGGAAGCGTCAACTGGAATCGCCGGACGCATTTGGACTTGCGAAGTCCGCAAACATTGCGCTGCGGTGGGGTATTCAACACGTTTTCACAAACTCTACAATGCTGGCTCGGTTGATCTCTCCAGGGGCGGAGATCGCCTCGGGCCTCGCAAACCGAGCAAGCACGGGAGCCGCCCCGCACCGATGAGCACCGAGTCCACATCCCGCCCCTACGGGGACTCCGAGCCCGAGCGCGTCGGCGCCGCGCCCCACCTGTCCGACTACTGGCAGGTCGTCTCTCGCCGCCTCTGGCTGGTTCTGGTCATCTTCACGATCACCACGGCGTCCTCGATCTGGGCCGTGTCTCGCCAGCGCGTCTTCTATCAGGGCCACATGACCCTGCAGATCAACGATCCCCTTTCCCGCCAGCGGGGGCTCGTGACGGGCACGCGCGTCTCGGGGATGGACATCTACGTCGATCCGATCCAATCCGAGATCCAGGTCCTGCGATCGTCGAGTATCGCCGGCGAGGTGGTGGACTCCCTCGGGATGCGCCTGCGCCGAGTGCCGGCCAGCGCGCTCCGCTCCGACCTGTTCCGCGACGCGTGGGTGGCCGACGACGCTCCGAACGGCCGCTACCGGCTGGTCTACGCCGACGACGGGCACGAAGCGCAGCTCCGCGGACCGGAGGGCAAGACGCTGGGCTCGGCCGCCGTCGGGAGCGTGCTCGATGCCGGCTTCGTCCGCTTCACGGTGCAGGCACCGCCCGGGGAGCAGCGCGTGTACGATCTGGAGATCGTCCCCACGTCGGCGGCCGAGGGCGAGATCTCCCTGGCCGCCGCTCCGCGGCAGAATACGAACATCATCGACGTGTCGGTCGTGGATCCCGATCCGGTCCTCGTGCCCCACATCCTCAATCAGGCGGGCCGCGCGTTGCGGGAGAAGGGAGCCGAGCGGATCCGGAAGTCCGCCAGGGCCGACGTCGACTTCATCAATCAGCGACTGGACAGCGCACGCAAGAAGCTGAACGCGTCGGCACAGGCGATCGAGGACTTCAAGAAGACGAAGGCGTTCACAAACCTGTCCCAGAAGGAGCAGGAAGTCGTGAACCACGCGCAGGACATCGCGCAGGGCATCCAGACGTGGGACAGTCAGCGCAAGGTCCTCGCCGGTCTCGTCCACGACATCCGGACCTCCGGCGTGGACAAGGTGGACCTCGTATCGGTCGTGGCCCAGCTGCCCGATGGAGCCGACGAGCAGGTCCGTTCGATCATCGGTCAGATCCAGGATCAGCAGGCGCAGGAGCGCAAGCTGGTCATCGAGGAACGAAAGAGCCCGGGTCACCCACAGGTGGTCGCCGTTCGCGCGGAGATCAGCCAACTGGGCAAGCAGCTCACCGATGCGGCCAATGCGAGACTCGACGTCGTTGAGGCGCACCTCAAGAGCCTCATGCAACAGCAGGCCCAGGTGCGCCAACAGCAGGCACAGTTTCCTGCGCTCCAGGGTCAGCTCCAGTCGCTCCAGGCCCAGCAGAGCCTGGACCGCGATTCCTATCAGTTCCTGCTCTCTCAGCTCTACCAGGCCCAGATCACGCTGGCGGCGGCCTCGCCATACATCGAGATCCTCGATCCGGCGGTGGGCGCGTCCCGCATCCAGTCGCGCGGACGGGTGAACGTCTTCCTTGGAGCCCTCCTGGGACTGATCCTCGGAGTCGGGGCGGCGTTCTTCCTCGAGTACCTCGACCGCACGGTGCGGACCAGCTCCGATGTCGAATCCCTCCTGGGCATCCCCGTGCTCGGCGTCATTCCGCGGCTGCGGCGCATCGAAGAGGACGGCGAAGAGGCCGGAGGTATCGTCAGGGGCCTTCCCCTGGTCGTCGCGCTGGACCCGCTCGATCCGGCGGCCGAGGCATATCGGAACCTGCGCATGAACCTGATGTTCATGAGCACCGAGGACGACCCGATCCGCACCGTGCTGTTCTCCAGCCCGGGCCCGTCGGAAGGAAAGTCCACGACTGCCGTGAACTTCGCGGTCATGCTGGCGCAGCAGGGACAACGGGTGCTCCTGGTGGATGCCGACCTGCGCCGTCCTTCCCTGCACCGAGCCCTGGACGTTCTGCGAGAGCCGGGACTGACGAACCTCCTCGTCGGCGACGCGGGCGTGCGCGAGACCGTGCGCCCGAACGTGCTCCCGAATCTGGATTTCCTCCCATCCGGCCCGTTCCCGCCCAATCCGTCCGAGCTTCTCAACTCGAAGGCGATGGGCCGCATCCTGGAGGAGTTCGAAGGCCGCTACGACCAGATCATCATCGACTCTCCCCCTGTGCTGGCCGTGACCGACTCGGCCATTCTCGCGGTGCACACGGACGGAGCGGTGCTGGTCCTGCGTTCCGGCGAGACGGAGCAGCGGGCGGCCGAACGGTCGGTCGACCAGCTGCGGCGACTGGGCGTGCGGGTGTTCGGCGCGGTCCTCAACGAGGTATCCGCCGCGAGCCCGGACGAGAGCTACTACCTGCAGTATTACTACAGCTACCACCCCTCGTCCGGGGGGGGCTGGAAGCGGTTGCGTGAGGGTTTGTCCCGGGTTAGAATCTGGTGATCTGACGGCGCCATTTCTGGATTATTGCGTCGTCTCGTCGACGCCAGGAGTGGCGTATGGGGCTGGTGAACGTACACGGTTCGCCGCCTCTCTTTTTTCTGGGCCCTCCCGGCATCAACATGCCCACCCCCGAGAAAAAGACCCACGATGAACGGCAACGTGAAGGTACCCGAACCCCGCAACGAGCCGGTGCTCTCGTACGCTCCCGGCACACCCGAGCGTGCGGAGCTCCAGGCCAAGCTGAAGGAGATGACCTCCGAGGTCGTCGAGATCCCCCTCATCATCGGCGGTGAGGAGATCCGCACCGGCGACATGCTCGACGTGGTCATGCCCCATGACCACGGGCACGTCCTCGCGAAGGCCCACAAGGCCGGCCCCGCCGAGGTGAAGAAGGCCATCGAGGCCTCCATGGACGTCCACGAAGAGTGGTCGCGCACGCCCTGGGAGGACCGCGCCGCGATCTTCCTCAAGGCCGCCGACCTGCTGGCCGGTCCGTGGAGGGCGACGCTGAACGCCTCGACCATGCTCGGGCAGAGCAAGACTCCGCACCAGGCGGAGATCGACGCCGCCTGCGAGATCTGCGACTTCTGGCGCTTCAACGTCGCATACGCCGAGGAGATGTACGCCGAGCAGCCGCGTTCCGAGCCGGGCCTCTGGAACAAGCTCCAGTACCGGCCGCTCGAGGGCTTCGTCTACGCGATCTCGCCGTTCAACTTCACGTCGATCGGCGCGAACCTGCCCGGCGCCCCGGCCATGATGGGCAACACCGTGATCTGGAAGCCGGCTCGGACGTCGATCCTGGCCAACTACTACAACATGCGCCTGTACCAGGCCGCAGGGCTTCCGGCCGGCGTCATCAACTTCATCACCGGCAACTCCGCGCAGATCACCGAGGCTATTCTCGCGCACAAGGACTTCGGCGGGATCCACTTCACGGGCTCGACGGGCGTCTTCCAGAGCTTCTGGCGCCAGATCGGCCAGAACATCGCCTCGTACAAGAGCTACCCGCGCATCGTGGGCGAGACGGGCGGAAAGGACTTCATCATCGCCCACCCCACCGCGGACGTGGACGCGGTCAGGACCGCCATCGTGCGTGGCGCCTTCGAGTACCAGGGCCAGAAGTGCAGCGCGGCCTCGAGAGGCTACATCCCGCAGAGCATGTGGGAGAAGCTCGAGAAGCCGCTGATCGAGGACGTCAAGACCATCAAGATGGGCGACGTGACGGGCGACTTCACGACGTTCATGGGCGCCGTCATCGACAAGTCCGCCTTCGACAAGATCAAGGGCTACATCGAGGATGCGAAGGCGTCCGACGATGCCGACGTGATCGTCGGCGGGGGCTGCGACGACTCCAAGGGCTGGTTCATCGAGCCGACCATCATCGTTGCCAAGGACCCGAAGTACACGTCGATGCGTGACGAGATCTTCGGGCCCGTCTTCACGATCTACGTCTATCCGGACGAGAAGTGGGCGGAGACGCTGAAGATCCTCGACGAGACGTCACCGTACGCGCTCACCGGTGCTGTCTTCGCGCAGGAGCGCAAGGCGCTCCGCGAGGCCTACGACGCCCTCCGGGACTCGGCCGGCAACTTCTACCTCAACGACAAGCCCACGGGCGCGGTCGTGGGGCAGCAGCCGTTCGGTGGTGCCCGCGCGTCGGGAACCAACGACAAGGCCGGCTCGAAGTGGAACCTGCTGCGCTGGGTTTCGCTCCGTACGGTCAAGGAGACGTTCGTTCCGCCGACGGAATACCACTATCCGTACCAGGGCGAGTAACACAACGCCCGACGACGTCGGTCGAACGACGGACGACGGAAAGGCCGGGTGGCAATTGCCACCCGGCCTTTCTTCATGTGGTACGCATCCCTCCGCGGGGGACGATCCGATCAGCGCCCGCCGCCTCCACGCCGGTGCGCCGTGCGTCCGGTGGACGTGCCCCGTGACGTCGTGGAGGGCCGCGGTGTCGACACCGCCGAGCCCGACGACGACCGACCGGAGGATCTGGCGGCCGGGGTCGTGGAGCCGCCGGACGTCGCGGGATGATACGTGCCCCGCGTGTACCCCTGGCCCTTCACGACCCGGCCATGCTCGTAGTAGGCGTTGGACGAAGGCTTGCTCGGCTGGGGATTGACGATCACGGGCGTGTAGCCGCCGTAGAAGCCGCCGTAGCCCCACCCTGGGTAGTAGTAGCCGCCGTAGTAGAGCGGGTTGTAGCCGTATCCGTAGTAGCCGTACCCGAAGCCGTAGCAGGACGGATCCCAGAAGAAGGGGTCACAGCCACGGAAGCGCGAGCGCGGGTAGTACCCTTCCGTTCCCGTAGCCGCGGCACCTCGGACCTCCTGCGGAGACCGCTGCGGGCCCGCCATCGCGAACTTGCTCGGATAGCTGACCGCCACCATCACGTCGATCACTCCGCTGGGCACGCCGGCCTTCTTCAGCGCCACGAGCTTCTGCGCGTCCAGATCGAACCGGTCGCCACGCACGGCGAGCCACGCCTTGACCGCAGCGGCATCCACCGCCTTGCTGGCCTCGATCACGTCATCGATGTTGACGGGCGACACGGCTGCCATGCGTGCCGCATGAATCGCCATCATGTGGTTGCGACCGATGTCCTGGAGCCCGACTGCCCGTGTCCGCGCCGGCGAAGCGAGCCGGTAGCGCTCGACCCAGGGTGTGCTCTGTCCACCCATGTCGAGCGACTTCACGTCCAACCATTCCTCCGGGTGGACCATGGACATGATTCCGGTGGTCTTGCGCTGCACGCCTCCCTCGCAACTCAGATCGGACACGGTGAAGACCCGCTGCCCGTCCTTCGAGAATCGCGCGCGAACCGTGCCGCTGCATCCCTCCTGGCTCTCCTGATGCGCCCGGCCATCCGCGTAGACCATCCGGTGAGATGCGATGTCGGAGCCCTGGACCGAGAGCATCTCGACCCCGCTCTGTCCCGCGACGGGACGGAAGCAGATCATCGGGCCCTCGTCCTGGGCGGTCGACGCCGAGTCGACCGGCTCCCAGCAACCGACCCAGGGCAGCCACCGGGCGTCCATGCGCTGGGCGCTCTGGGCGCGGGCCGGACCGGCCCCGAGGAGGAGCAGCGAGCTCACGACGAACCCGCTCAGCGCCGCGAATCGAGTGCTGCGATGCATATTCATGGTTGCCGTCCTTTACCTCTCAGAACCGGGCGCCGATTCCGACGCTGAACTGGAAACCGGAGAGGTCGATCTTGTTGAATCCCACGAAATCCTGACCCATCGGCGCCCTGGCCCAATCATAGCGCGCCTCGCCCGTCAGGACGAACGTCTTGTTGAGCGACACGTCCGCGCCGGCGAACGCGTCCAACGTGGGCGCGCTCCCCGAAGAGCTGAACCTGTCGTGAAAGACATTCAGGCTCTGCGAATCCACGAAGTCGCCGGACTGCTTGAACGTGTACCACATGACGCCCGCGCCCGCTCCCACGTAGGGCGACCAGCCCGAGGGAATCCACGCGAACTTCGAGATGGACTGCCCTCGCGGCAGCAGGTAGTACTTCACGCGAAACGTCAGCGGAATCCTGCTGAACGTCGTGGTCTGTTGGATGGGAAGGTTGTTGTTGTCCACCCAGAACCGCTCTTGCGAGGGTCGTTTCCCACCGGCATAGGCGAAGTCGATGGCGCCGGCCCACCGGTTCGTGATCCGGAACCCGAGCTGCCCGCCGATCATGAACGCGTTGAAGTCGTTCTTGTTCAACGTCAGCGAGTCGGTCACGAAGTTGTAGATGTCACTGTTCGCCCTGGCTACCGAATAGCCGCCGCGGAGCTCGAACTGGACATCGGGTCGCTGGAAGAGAAACCCCGGTCCGCCCGCCTGGGCCGATCCCGGAGTGGGAGCGGCGAGCAGCGCCGCGAGAGGAATGGCGAGAAATGGCCACACTGTGTGACGCATCCGACGGCTCATGAAGCACCTCGTGCATCGGGAAGCCCTCACACTACGCTACCCTAGACGGGCAAGACGTGTGCCACCGGTAGCCCCCGTTGCAACGCCTTGTGGCAAGGGGATCTTCTCCGTGGCGCGACCCTCCGTGGGAAGCGCGGCGTCCCCTCGCGAGGACACGTGTGCCCTTTCGCATCCAACGGGGTGCACGCGTTCACGACACGCCCTGTGCGAGGCTGTCCAGGGCACCCGCGAAGTCCCGGATCAGGTCCTCCACGTCTTCGACCCCCACCGAGATCCGCACGAAGCCCGGAGGAATGCCCTGCGCCGCCAACGCTCGCTCGGAGAGTCCGGCGTGCGACGTATGGCGTGGCTCCGAGACCAGCGTCTCGACGCCGCCGAGGCTCGGGGCGACCAGCGCGACGCCGAGCGCGCGGACGAAACGATCGGCCGCAGCGCCCCCGCCCGCCAACACGATGCTCAGCATCCCGCCGAAGCCGTCCATCAGCTCGGCCGCCACCCCATGGTCCGGATGGTCGGGGAGTCCGGGATAGACGACCCGGGCCACCTCGGGTCGTCCGGAAAGCCACGAAGCCAGCGCCATCGCGTTCTCGTTGTGGCGCCTCACGCGCAGGTCCAGTGTCCGGATCCCGCGGTCGAGCAGCCACGCCGCGTGGGGGTCGAGCGCAGGGCCGTAGAGCCGCGAGACCCGCGTGATCTCGTCGACCAGGCGGCGGGGTCCGGAGACGACGCCGGCGATGAGGTCGGAGTGACCGCCCAGGTACTTGGTCGCGCTGTGGACGACCACGTCCACACCCAGGGACGCCGGGCGGAGGTTCACGGGTGACGCGAACGTCGCATCCATGACGAGCACGACACCGCGCTCCCGGGTCAGCTGCGCGATCGGCCGAGGGTCTATCACCCGGAGCGTCGGGTTCGTCGGGGTCTCGAGAAACAGCACCCGCGTATTGGGGCGCAACGCTTCCCGCCAACCGTCCTCGACGTCCGGATCCACGAACGTCGTCTCGACGCCGCGTCGCGGCAGCTCGTCCCGGAGCAGTGCCTGCGTCGCCCCGTAGAGCCTGGAGGACGCCACGACATGGTCCCCGGACTCGGTGAGCGCAAGAAGCGTCATGGCTGAAGCGGCCATCCCGCTCCCCAACGCAAGAGCGGCCTCGGTGCCCTCCAGGGAAGCGATCTTGGCCGCGAGCTGCAGCTGATTGGGGTTGTTCCCATACCGACTGTAGCGGACGTCACCGTCTTCGGGACCGCCCCAGAAGAACGTCGCGCTCTGCACGAGGGCCGGCACGACCGGTGCTCCGGGGTCCCGGCTCTGTGTCCCGGCGTGGATGGCGCGCGTGGAGATGCCGGGCGTCACCGCTCGACCGTACGGCTCTGATGTCATCGAAGGCTCCCTTTGGGTCCATCACCCGGATCTTCGTTCTGCACCAACCTGCTGAGCGCATGCACGCGCCCCGTGATCGGACTTCGGAAGGCGAGGCGCCGCCGCACCAGGCTGTCGAGGGCGCTACGCTCCTCGTCGGTCCCGAGAAGCTCGACCGCGTCTTCGCCCGTGAAGAACCCCCTCGCCTCGAGAAGCACCCACACGGCCTCTTCGGGAGGGGTTCGGTCTCCAAGGAGCTCGAAGCGCCCCGGAGCCGTCTCCGCGACGATCCCGAGGCCCTGGCGCTGGAGGGTCACCTCGATCGGGTCCCGGTGGGCTTCGGCCACGCTGCCGAGCACGAAGAACGCCTCCGCCTGGTGGTCACCGGCATACCGCTGGATGAGCTTCGCCACGACCTCGTCGGCGCACGAGAAATCCAGCACGGACACTTCGGAGAAGTCGATGAGGGAAAGCGAGAGCGTACCCGCATCCGCCAGCTGCGCTTCGATGGCAAGCCGGACGGCACGCCCGGTCTGACGGGTTACGAGGTGCGAATAGAGCGACGCCACCGTGCGCTGGACGAGGCTGCCCACATCGATGGCGATGGGGTCGAGCGGCAGGTCCGTCATGCGCCATCTCGGGCCGGTAGCACGATGCTGATCTGCGCCCCCGGCAGCGACGCCAGCCCCTGCGTCATCGGCGGCGTGTCGTCCCATTCCGGAACCTGCCCGATGCGGGCCGTCCCGCTTCGGATCGTGATCGCTCCGTTCCAGCGCCGCACCTGTCGTCGGATCTGCTGGATCCCCTGCCCTCGACCCGAGTCGGGGAACCTCGTGAGTCCGTGCAGGAAGGCCGCCTCCAGCGCCGTGGCGTCACCCCACCGATCGCCGTAGCGGGCCGCGTGCTCGTCCGTGAGAGAGCCTCGGAATCCCCGTCCCGCATCCATCACCGAGATCACCACGACCCAGCGTCCCAACCTCTTGGCCCAGTTGTACGCCTGGACGGCAACCCATCCGGGGCCCTCGGCATGCTCGATGACGTTCTGACACACCTCGGAGAGAATGACCGAGAACGGGACGACGGACGTTGGCGCGTATCCGAGCTTGGAGGCGAGGATGGCCCCGGCCCGGGACTGCACCCGATCGACGACCCCGTGGACGTCGTCGTTGGCACGGATCGGGGTGATCTCGAGGAGGACGTCCGATGCGTTGCCCGCCCTGCGTGGGAAGCGCGCGTCGGATTCGAAGACGTTCCGGGCCTCCTGGAAGAACCCCATCCGGCCCAGATATCCCTGCACATCGGGGCTTTCCGGGATCTCGAGGCGTGGGGGCGCTCCCTGTCGCTGCTTCGCCACGGTACCACCCACCAGAAGCGCGAGCATCCCGTTGGGATCGACCCAACGGAGGTGGCGCGCGTCGAAGAGGCTTCGCGTCGCCTCCATCGAAGCGACTTCGTCGAGAAACCCGTCGACACCCGCCTGATCGAGGGATCCGGGAACGGTCAGAACGTTCAAGCTCGCTCCTTGGTGTGCGAGAGTCGTCCGGAAAGGTGGAGAAAGAGGCCCCGCGCGCCACGGTGTTCGACATTGCGGGCGGCCAGCCGGTTCGCCTCGCGAAGCCCGGAGTCGAGCGTGTCTCCACCCAACAGCCTCGCGAAGAACGTAGCACCCCACACGTCTCCGCACCCCGTCGGGTCGCCTACCCGCTCACCGCCCTCGACCGGGACATGCCCGCTTCGCGCCGTCGACATCCGCGCCACCGGAGCCGGACGTCTCCAGCGGCTCGGATCGACGTCGAAATCGCCCACGGCGACGTAGGCGGCACCGCGAGCGCCCAGCGTGACCGTGATGAGCTTCAGGTCGGGTCCGACGACTTCGGCCGCCAGGTGCCACGGATCGCGCCACGCCCTCCCCAGCAGCTCGAACTCGTCCTCGTTCATCTGCACGGCGTCGAAGCAGCGAAGCCAGTCTCCCCACTCGGGCAGCTCGCGGGGCGTCCGCCTGCCCAGCCATCCCATCCCGAGAAAGAGCGAATGGAGATCCGCGTACATGGGGCCCCGATAGCCGGCCCGCAGCGCCCGCGCCGTCTCGAGCGTCATCTCGAAGCCCGAGATGAAGTTCACGTACAGGGCGTCACAGAGGTCGACCAGGGGTGCGAGCTCCTCCCACGTCCACGGGGGAACGCCACCGCTCAGCCGCTCCACCCTCCGACTCGCGGACTCGTAGCGGAGCTCGACCCGGTTGTTGGGCTCGGGAACGATCGCGACCCCGGACGGATCCACACCGGGGATCTCACGCAGAAAACGGAACGCTTCCTCCGACAGATCGCGGCCCACCTTGACGATCGGCAGGATCGACCAGTCCGCCGGCAGCGCGGCGCGCAGTGCGGCGAGGCCGTACCCGATTCCTCCCCACTCCTCCACCGGCTCCGCCCGCCCGTCCCGATCGAGGATGCGGTCCCAGACCATGGTCCCCACGACCCCGAGCGTCCGTCCCACGGCTCACGCCCGCCTTCCGGCCAGGAAGATCCCCGCGGCACCGACCACGCCGGCCGTCTCCGGAAGCTCACCAGGTACGATCCGGCATGCGCTCTCCGCCACCTTGAACACCCGTCTCCGGACCTCGGACCGAAGCGGGGCGAACAGGTGGTCGCCGGCCCTCGTCACGCCCCCCACGATCACGACCATTTCCGGATTCAGGGCATTCACGACGTTGGCGACCCCCGCGCCCAGGATCTTCGCGGTCTCGAGCATCACCTCCTGGGCATATGCGTCGCCGAGGAGAAGCGCTTCGTACACCGTCAGCGCCGTGATCCGCTCGAGATCACCGCCCACGAGCTCGGCGAGCCTCGACTCCGCGCCGGCCTCCAGACCCTCCCGGGCACGCGCCGCGATGTTGGGCCCGGACGCATAGGCTTCCAGGCAGCCGTAATTGCCGCACTTGCACCGTCTACCCGCGAAGTTGATGGTCGTGTGCCCGACCTCCCCCGCCGTGCCCGAGACGCCGTGGATCAGCTCGCCGTCCAGCACGATGCCGCCGCCGATGCCGGTCCCCACGGTCATGCCGACCAGCGTCGACACCCCCCGCCCCGCTCCCTGCCACCACTCCCCGTAGGTCGCGCAGTTGGCGTCGTTGTCGAGACTGGCCGGGAGATCGAGCAGCGCTCCAAGCCGGTCACGGAGCGGAAAGCCGCTCCATCCCAGGTTGAAGGCGTCCTGCACCTTGCCTCCGGTCAGGTCGACCGGACCGGGGCAGCCGATCCCGACTCCGAGCACGTCCGAGCGGCTCCCACCGTGCTGGGCGAGCGTCTCGGCGATCGCCTCCTCGGCCGCTTCGGCGACCCGTGCGACCGCGCGCTCCGGACCGGTCTCCGGCTCGGTGAGGAGCGTGCGGCACGCGACCGCGCGTCCTCCGTCGGCCGGAACGAGGCCGATCACGATGTTCGTGCCCCCGAGGTCGACGCCTACAGCCCAGGTGCCGCTCATTCCGTCCTCCCCTCCAGCATCGTCAAGGTCGCTTCCGTCACCCGCTCCAGTGGGATGAGCTCCATGCACTCCTTGTGCGCCTCCTGGAGAATGGTGCCCCGGCCGCTGCGCGGACAGTGGTTCTTGAAGCACGGCTTGCATGGGAGCTCCGCTCCGGTGACCCGAACGTCGTGCGCTCCGACCGGCCGGACCTCGGCCGGATCCGACGGCCCCCACATCGTGACGGTCGGCGTGCCCACCGCGGCGGCCAGATGCATGGGGCCGGTGTCGTTCGTGACGAGAACGTCGGTCACCGCCAGCACCGCCGCGAGCTCCACCAGATCCGTCCGCCCGCCGGCGTCGACCGCGCCCGCAACGCCCTCCGCCACCGCGGTGGTGAGCGCCCTGTCGCCCGGCCCTCCCAACACGACCACGCGCGCGCCGCGCTCCGACAGTGTGCGGGCGAGCGCGCGGAACCGCTCGGGCGCCCAACGACGGGAGGGCGCGTTCGACCCCGGGAACAAGCCCACGGCGACACCGGCTCCCAGCCGCTCGCGCCAGGCGGACACAGCCTCGGCCGGCGGCTCCACGGCATGCACCGTCGGCTCACCTCCGGGATCCTGCCCGAGGAGCAGCCGGTACTGGAGGATGCGGTGACGCCCGCGCAACGCCTCCCGCGGAATCCGGTCGGAGAGCAGCAGGCCCCGCGCATCCGTGTCCGTCCCGCGGAGCCGCCTCACACCTCCCCACCGGAAGAGCCAGGCGGCCGAGAACGACGGCGTCATGAGCACCCCGTCGCGATACCCCCCGGCCCGCAGCGTCTTCACGGCGGCCCGAAACCCCTGCAGCCCGCGCTCGAACGCCATCACGCGGCCCGGGAGGCCCGCCAGCTCGAGAAGCGGAGCCAGCCACGAGACGACCATGACGTCGGAGCCGTCGGCGGCGAGCGCCGGCAACGCCATCACCACGTCGCCGAGGTGATTCGGAGCACGCACCACCCGTCGATGCTCCGCGGCCGGCCGCGCGCTCATTCCTCGCTCAGATCGAGGACGGCGAGGAACGCCTCCTGGGGAATCTCGACCTGTCCGACCTGCTTCATCCGCCGCTTCCCCTCCTTCTGCTTCTCGAGGAGCTTGCGCTTGCGCGTGATGTCTCCCCCGTAGCACTTGGCGGTGACGTTCTTGCGCACGGCCTTCACGTTCGTCCGGGCGATGATGTTGTTGCCGATCGCCGCCTGGAGGGCCACCTCGAACTGCTGGCGGGGGATCAGGTCCTTCAGCTTCCGCACGAGGTCGCGGCCGTACGGATAGGCCTTGTCGCGGTGGATGATGACGCTGAACGCGTCGACCGGATCTCCGTTGACCAGCACGTCGAGGCGGACGAGATCGGCCTTGCGCCACTCGAGGAACTCGTAGTCGAGCGCGGCGAACCCCCGACTCACGCTCTTCAGGCGATCGTAGAAGTCCAGGACGATCTCCGAGAGCGGGAGCTCGAAGTCGATCTCGACCCTCTTCGGATCCAGGTAGCTCATGCCCGTCGAGATGCCTCGGCGCTCGTAGCAGAGCTTCTGCACGTTCCCGATGAACTCCGACGGACACACGATCCGTGCCTTGACCACCGGCTCCGAGATGGCGGTGATCCGCACGGGATCGGGCATCGCCGTCGGGCTCTCGACCTCCAGGTGCGAGCCGTCCGTGAGCTCGACGTGGTATTCCACGTTCGGCACCGTGGTAATGAGATCCACGCCGAACTCGCGTTCGAGGCGCTCCTGGACGATCTCCATGTGCAGGAGACCCAGGAACCCGCACCGGAACCCGAAGCCGAGCGCCGCCGAAGTCTCCGGATCGTAGTGGAGGCTCGCGTCGTTGAGCCGGAGGCGCTCGAGTGCGTCGCGAAGATCCTCGTAGTCGTCGGCGTCGGTCGGGTAGAGCCCGGCGAACACGAGCGAGCGCGCCTCCTGGTAACCGGGCAGCAGGTCGGACGCCGGCTCGTCGGCGTCCAGGATGGTATCGCCCACCCGCGTGTGGGACACCTCCTTGATACCCGCCACGACGTAACCCACCTCCCCCGGCGTCAACTCCTCCTGGGGCATGCGACCGAGACGCAGGTAGCCGACCTCGGCGACCTCGTAGTCCGCGTCGACGTTTCCGAACGTGATGTTCATGCCGGGTGCGATCCGCCCGTCCACGACGCGCACCGAGGGGACGGCACCCATGTACTTGTCGTAGTACGAGTCGAAGATGAGCGCACGCAGCGGATGATCGGGATGCCCCTCGGGCGGAGGAATACGCTCCACCACCGCCTCCAGGACGTCGTCTACGCCGACACCCTCCTTGGCGCTCACGAGAAGGACCGACTCGGGATCGACCCCCAGGAGATCCGCGACCTCGTCGCGCCTGCGCTCAGGTTCCGCCCCCGGGAGGTCGATCTTGTTGATGACGGGCACGATCTCGAGTCCGGCATCCAGCGCCAGAAACAGGTTGGAGAGCGTCTGTGCCTGGACGCCCTGACTGCCGTCTACTACAAGGAGCGCCCCCTCGCACGCGGCGAGCGAACGCGAAACCTCGTAGGTGAAGTCCACGTGACCGGGCGTGTCGATGAGATTGAACTCGTATTCCTCGCCATGGCTCGACCGATAGCGCATCCGGACCGCATGGAGCTTGATCGTGATGCCCCGCTCGCGCTCGAGCTCGTTGTCGTCGAGCACCTGGTCTCGCATCTGGCGCTTGTCGAGCGTGGCGGTGCGCTCGAGCAGGCGATCGGCCAACGTCGACTTGCCGTGATCGATGTGGGCGACGATGCAGAAGTTGCGGATGTGGTCGATGCGCACGGGTACCTTGGCGGTGGTTGGAACCGAGGTCGCAAAGCTAACCGTCGCCGTGCGACCCGATCAATTGACTCTCGATTTCGGGTGAGACTAGTCTTGAATCCCACCATCAACCCCAGGAGCCTTCCTTCATGAGCCTTGGTCGCGCAACGTTCGCCGCGCTCGCCGTCCTCGCTCTCGCCGGGTGTAAGTACCCCACCTCCGCGCCCATCGTGGATCAGCGGTGGATCCTCCCGGCAGAGAGCACGACGATCGGCGTAGGCCAGTTTCTTCCTTCCGGCGTTTCGGACAACGGAAGCACGTTCGCCGTGAGCGTGAATCCGTTCTCGACGAGCGAGACGCTCGGGACACTCTGTTCCGCGTGTCAGGGACACAACGGCACGTCGATCCCCAAACCCGCGTTCACGGGCAGCTTCACCACGAGCGCGTCGTTGCCGGCCGACGTCTCGTCGGCGAATCTGAGCAGCGGATCCGTTCAGGTATCGCTGCACAACGGGTTCGACTTCGACCCGATCCGACCCGGTGGCGGCGCCACCGGGACGGTGACCGTGACCCTCACGGACGGTGCCGGAGGGCGCCAGCTCGGTCGGCTCGTCCTCGACGGCGCCAGCGACTCGCTCCCCGCCGGTGCGACCATCACGCGCACGATGCCACTCAGCAGCGGAACCATCGGCACGACGATCGTGGCGACCGTCGAGGTGAACTCACCCACCGGTGACCGAATCACCATCGACACCAGCGAGCGCATGACGGCAACCGCGACCCCGTCGTCGTTGCTCATCTCGTCCGCGGTAGTCGGCGTCGCGGGCCGCACCGTCGACATCTCCCCGACCAGCCTCGATGTCTCGAGCATCGACCAGACGTTCATCGACCACATCCAGGACGGAAGCTTCACGCTGGACGTGACCAATCCGTTCGGCGTCTCCGTGACGGGCACGCTGCAGGTGACGGGTGACGGGTTCAGCCCGATCTCCAAGAGCTTCACGGTGAGCGCGGACCCCACCTCCACGACCGACGTGAGCTTCAGCCAGAGCGAGCTGAAGCAGTTCCTCGGGAAGTCCAACGTGCAGATCATCGGAACGGGGATCGCGTCGGCCAGCGCCCCCATCACCGTGACCCCGGGACAGATGGTCACGCTCGACACGAAGCTCCATGTATCTCTCTCATTCGGTGGCTGAGGAGGCGACCATGACGCAGACCCCGAGAATGTCCGGGCGAGTGCTCCTGGCCTCCGCGGCCGCCCTCGCCCTCTCCTTTTCTCCGGCGGCGGCCCAGCTCCAGAGCGCGAGCTCGGCGGCCCTCGGCACGGCGAACAACTACACGGCCGAGGCGCGTGGATTCGCCGCCCTCGGACTCAACCCGGCGGAGCTCGGACTCGCGAGCTCGCCCGGCTTCAGCCTGGCGGTTCTTCCCCTGCAGATGCGGACCGGTCTCGATCCGGTCACCCTCGGTGATCTCAGGGACTTCCAGGGCAAGAAGATTCCGGACGCAACCAAGAACCAGTGGCTGGACAAGATCCAGGCCTCCGGCGGCCAGCGCGTCCTCGCCGGAGCCAGGGTGACCGGAGTGTCGCTCACGACCGGTCATTTCGGCTTCCAGATCTCCACGCTGGGGTACGCCAAAGCCAATCTGACCGAACCGGTCGCGGAGCTCCTCCTGTTCGGCAACGCGGGCCGCACCGGCGCTCCGGTCGACTACTCCCTGTCGGGGTCGTCGCTGGATGCCTGGGCCGTGACCACGTTGGGCTTCAGCGCGGGCCTGCCGCTGCACGTGCACATAGGGAGCTACGAGCACCAGTCGTTTTCGATCGGCGCGACGCTGAAGTACTCGATCGGCAACGTCCTCGTGATGGGGCGGGAACAGGGAGGATCGGTGTCCAGCGATCCCCTCGCGGTCGACGTGGAGTTCCCGGTGATCCAGACCGACACGGCGTTCAACAACCTGAACAACGGGACGGGCGTCGGGCTGGACGTGGGTGCGGCGTGGGAGGGCGGCCCCTGGGCGGCCTCGTTGGCCGTCCGCAACCTCGTGAACACCTTCAAATGGGACGCCGCCAAGCTCTTCTACCGGCCCGGACAGGCCTTGTTCAACCAGACCGAGAAGAAGACGAACTTCGACGCCGTGAAGGCACAGGGGACCCCGGCTGCGACCTCGCTCCTTGCGACGGTGGCCGATCAGAAGTTCAACCCGGTCCTCGTGGCGGCGGCGTCCTACGACGTCTCCACGATGGTCACGGTGATGGGGGAAGTCTCGAATCGCTTCGGCAACGGCATCGACGTCGGACCGAAGTCGCACGTGGGTGCCGGGGTCGAGGTGCGCCCGCTGCCGCTGCTCCGGCTGCGAGCCGGCGCCGCGAAGATCACCGACGGCACGCAGCTGGCTGCCGGGGCATCGCTCATACTGGGCCCGGTCGACCTGTCCGGCGCCTACCTGAAGCAGTCGGGCAACGCGGGAGACGCGTCCTTCGGGCAGTTCACCCTGTCCTTCGGCGGGTTCTAGCGGACTGTAGCACCAGGCGACGCCAGCACGGAGGGCCCGGATCCCATTGGGATCCGGGCCCTCCTATTCGTCCGGGAGCGCGGCTCGTCACCACCCACCGCCACCACCCCTGCGACGCGCCGGGGACGATCTCCTCGGAGGCCCGCCACCACCGCCGCGCGACCGGGGCCTCACCACCGGACGCTCGTGCGTGGCAGGGGTGGACCTCCGCATCGGCGTCGGCCGCACCGTCGTGGGTCGGCTCCCGCCGGGACGAGCGTTCTGTGTGCGACGCTCCGCTTGAGGAATACGGCGCTCCACCTGCCCACCACCTCCGCGATTCTGAGTACCGACGGCCGGACGGCGGACCGGCGGACGCACCTCGCCGCCCCCACGGGAGGGCCGTGCCTCGGGCCTCCCCGACGGGCGCGCGACATCGCTCGGCCGGGCCCGGTCCGTGCGGGTCGGGACGCGCCGCTGCAGCACGGGCCGATCTCCGCCCTCGCGCCGGCTCGGCACCGTGACCTGACCCGGCACGCCGCTACCCGGCCTCGTGCCCTGCGAAGGCATGGCCCGCCGCGTCGGAGGTGCCGCCCCCGAGATCGAGGGACGTGCCGCGTCCGTCCGGCCGCGACGACCCTGCTGCAGGACCGGCCCGAGATTCGTGCCCTCTCCGTACCGGGATCTCGGCACGGCCCGCCGGACCGGAGGTGATGCGATCCGCGGCCGCGGCACGGCCGACGGCTCCACGAACCGGACTACATGGCGCGGCGGCGGGTTCCGGTGTCGGATCAGAGGGCGCCAGGGCTCGCCACGGGCTCGCTCCTTGAACTGGTACCGCGGCCGGCCGAACGCCGGCCGCGCATAGACGATGCGCGATCCGTCGTATCGGTCGCGGGGAGAGAAGTACGGGTCGTCCCAGATGACCAACCGGAAGGTCGAGCAGGCGTAGGTGTACGGGTTCCAGTCGTTGTAGCTGCGGAACTCGTGGCAGGAGTAGCACAGGAAACGCGGATACGGCTCGACTTCACCCACGTAATAGGTCGCGAAGTCGAGCGCGTAGTCGGTGTTGCGCCAATCCGGGATCAGGTGCGACACGTAGTCGTCCATGGCGGTGTAGGGATCCTTGTACACCGTCCGTCCGACCTGAGTCAGATCCCATCCGTGCTGGTAGGGAGAATACCCGAAGTCCGCGAAGTCGAACGGCTCGGGCGAGGCCACGATGAAGTAGTACCCCGTCCCCGGATACTCATCGACGTACCAGTAGGCCGAACGGGGGAAGAGGAGCTGATAGTCCTTCTGTCCCTGGACGAAGTGGTCGATGTCGGGAGCGCGTGGATACAGAAGCTGGACGGCTCCGTCCGTGTCGATGTGGAAGATGGCCACATACGCGTCGGCGGAGGTCTGATAATAGATCCGCACGCGGTCCCCTCGATTCAGGACCGCCTGGTCACCCCGGTCCAGCCAGATCCTGGCCCCGAGCGAATCGTTCTGGGTTGCCTGCTGGGCTCCGACGCGACCCGCCCCTGCGGCGAGAAACGCCCCGAGCACCAGCCACCGGCTCACGTGCATCGTCACTCCCGGTTGCAGTCGTGCATGGTACTGGGGTCGCAGGAGCCGTGCCACCCCGAAAACGGGCTCCGGCGCGTGTGCGCGGCGTGCCCCGTCCTCCATGGAGGACACGGCACCCGGGTCGCGAGGACACGTCGACGCGGTGGCGCTGTTGAGGACCCTGCCCCGCTCGGGTAGGTTCCGTGCCTTCTCATGAACGCGAACGAACCAAGACGAAACACCCAGCCGTCCTCGAGACCGCAGGGTTCGGGCCATGCGATCCTCGACGCGATCGCAGGGTGTGGACCCTTCGGCGCCCTCGTACGCGCGCTGCCGAGCCCCGGAGAGCGGCGAGCGCTGTCCGGCCTCCGCGGCTCGTCGGCCGCAGCGGTCCTCGCTGCGCTCCACGTGCACGCCCCCGAGCGGGTGTTCGTGGCACTGGCACCGGGCCCCAACGAAGCGTCCTCCGCCGAGGCCGATCTCGAGGTCCTCCTCGAGGATGCGTCGGGCTCCCGCCTCTATCCCCAGAAGGAAGCCCTTCCCTACGAAGAAGCGGAGCCGCATCTCGAGATCGGCGGCATGCGCGTCGAAGCCGTCGAAGCGCTCTTCTCGGGCCGTACACGGGTGCTCGTCACGACGCCGCGAGCGTTGCAGGAGCGCACCCCCATTCCCGCAGGTCTGGCTCGCCTCCGGCTCACGCTCCGCGTCGGGGAGACGACCGACTTCGTCGGACTCGTCCATGTCCTCGAAGAGCGCGGATTCGAGCGCGTGCCCCTGGTGGAGGAGGTCGGCCAGTTCGCCGTGCGCGGCGGATTGCTCGACGTGTTCTCCGTCGGGGCGGGCAACCCCGTCCGTATCGAGTTCTGGGGTGACGAGATCGCCTCGATCCGGCTGTTCGACATGCTCGACCAGCGCTCGATGACGGAGCTCGAGGAGACGCACATCCTTCCTGTGGACTTCCACAGGGGCCCGGACGACGACGAGACCGTCGCCCACTCTCTGCTCGAGCTTCTTCCGACCGACGCGATCGTCACCGTGCTCGGCGATTGGGAGCTCCCCGCGGAGATCGAACGGACGTGGCATCGCGTCGTAGGGCTGCACGACGATCTCGTGGACTCGGGCGCGACGGTGCCCGAGCCCGGCTCCCTCTTCCTCTCTCCGGACGAAGTAGCCCGCATCCTTGCCAGGCTTCCGCACCTCGGGCTCCGCGCCGAAGCCGGCGAAGCTCCGGTCCTCGAGACGGGCGCGCCCCCGGTCATCGACCGCGACATGAGCCGTCTGGAGGCGTACCTGAGGGAGGGTGCCGCCCGGGGCCACGAAACGCTGCTGCTGTGTGACAACGACGGACAGATGCAGCGCCTGGAGGAGATTCTCGGTGGCGAGCGGCGCATTCCGCCCGGCACCCGTCTCGGTGTGGGTGCGCTCGCGGAGGGCTTCGAGCTGACCGCGGCCAGTCCGGTCGTGCGTGTGCTCAACGACCACGAGATCTTCCGCCGCACGCGCCGCATCCGCCGGACGCGCCATTTCCGGGGCGCCGTCGCGCTCGAGAGCCTCGCACAGCTCAAGCCGGGCGATTTCGTCGTCCACATGGATCACGGGGTCGGCCAGTTCAAGGGCCTCGAGCGGATCGAGGTGGCCGGCGAAGAGATCGAGGCCCTTGCCATCGAGTACGCAGGCGGGGAGACGCTGCGCGTTCCGATCTACCGCCTGGATCTGGTCGAGCGATGGGTGGGCGAGTCGGAGGATGCACGGCCGCGCCGCGTCGACCGCATCGGCGGCAAGCGCTGGAAGACGCTCCGTACGAAGACCGAAAAGGTCATCGAGGAGATGACCGCGGAGTTGCTGGAGCTCTATGCGACGCGCTCGACGTCCGCGGGTTTCGCGTTCCCGCCGGACACGCGGTGGCAGAAGGAGATGGAGTCGTCCTTCCTCTACGAGGACACGCCGGACCAGCGATCGGCCGCCGAGGACGTCAAGCGCGACATGGAGTCGTCGCGCCCGATGGATCGCCTCGTCTGCGGCGACGTCGGCTACGGAAAGACCGAGGTGGCCGTGCGGGCGGCCTTCAAAGCCGTCCAGGCGGGAAAGCAGGTCGCGATCCTCGCGCCCACGACCATTCTCGTGGAGCAGCACCGGCACACGTTCGAGGAGCGCCTCGCGGACTACCCGATCCGTGTAGGGGCGCTGAGCCGTTTCCGCTCGTCCAAGGAGCAGGACGACCTGCTGGCGGAGCTCGCCGAAGGCAACGTGGACATCGTCATCGGCACGCATCGATTGCTGTCGGAGGACGTCGTCTTCCACGACCTCGGCCTCCTGGTGGTCGACGAGGAGCAGCGCTTCGGCGTAGCCCACAAGGAGCGCCTCAAGAAGCTACGCGCCGGTGTGGACGTGCTCACGCTGACCGCCACGCCGATTCCGCGTACGCTCTACCTCTCCCTGTCGGGCATCCGCGACCTGTCGCTCATCCGCACGCCACCGCGCGATCGGATGCCGATCTTCACGAACGTGCTCCCCTGGACCGACGCCCTGCTGGCCGAAGCGCTGCATCGAGAGCTCGACCGCGGAGGCCAGACGTTCTTCCTGCACAATCGGGTGCAGACGATCTACACGGTGGCCGAGGAGGTGAAGGCGCTCGCGCCCGACGCCACGGTGGGCGTCGCGCACGGGCAGATGGCGCCGGGCGAGCTGGACGAGGTCATGGAAGCGTTCATGGACGGCACGCTGGACGTGCTCGTCTCGTCGTCGATCATCGAGAACGGCCTGGACGTGCCCAATGCCAACACGCTCATCGTCGATCGGGCCGACCGGTTCGGCCTCTCGGAGCTCTACCAGATCCGGGGACGCGTGGGACGCTCCGACCGGCGCGCTTACTGCTACCTGCTCGTCCCGGACGAGATCGGCGAAGACGCGGAGCGCCGGCTCAAGGTCCTGGAGCACTACACGGAGCTCGGCAGCGGGTACTCCGTCGCCCTCAGGGACCTCGAGCTACGGGGAGCGGGCAACCTGCTCGGCACGGACCAGTCGGGGTTCGCCCAGCAGGTCGGGCTCGACACCTACCTTCGGCTGCTCGAGCAGACCGTGGAGCGGCTCAGGCGTGGCGAAACCGCCATGGAATACCCGGATCCCGACGTGTCGCTGCCGGGCCCGGCGCTCCTGCCTGAGGCGTATGTTTCGGATTCGAGCCAGAAGCTCCATCTTTACCGGCGGCTATCCCGGGTGAAGAGCCGAGCGGAGGTCGACGGCTTGCGTCTCGAGCTGGCCGATCGATTCGGTCCCCTGCCCCGGGAGGTGGAATACCTCCTGGACGCCACCGTGCTCCGGCTGCTCGGCCGCTCCGTCGGAGCGGAGCGGATCCTGGTCGAGGATCGTTCGGCCCGACTCAGCTTCCGTCCAGGTGTGGTTCCGAGAATGGCGGTTCTGAACGGTCCTCTCGAGGAGCGGCAGGTGGACGTGGAAGTCCGAAGGATGTCCCCCCTGTCCGTAGTGCTGCACCAGCTGGGGGTCGAATCCCTCTCGGAAACGCTCATCATCGCTCTGGATGCGTTGCGCGCGGCTCGCCCGAGCAGCAACGGTGATCCTTCTTCAACGTGACGAGACACTGGATGGGCTCCATGAAAAGCTGGCGGATCGTGCCGGTTCTGGCTGTGTTCACCCTGGCTGCGGCCGCCTGCGCCAAGCCGGCCTCCGACGCGGGCCTCGTCGCCCGAGCCGGAAGTCACGAGCTGACCGTGGATCAAGTGGTGCAGCTCCTGCAGGATCAGGAACAGCTCCCGGCACAGAGGGAGGTGATCCAGACGTTGGCGGATCTGTGGATCAACTACACGCTGCTCGCCGACGAGGCGGCGCGCGACTCCACGTTCCAGTCGATCGAGCTCGAGCCCCTGGTCCGCATGCAGCTCGACCAGGAAACGCTCATGCAGTTCGGAGACTCGGCGATTCCGGTGGACACGGCCATCACCGAGACCGAGCTCCGGCAGCTCTACGAGCGACAGGCACCGAGCGCCCGTCTGCGCGCCCGGCACATCCTCCTGACCTATCCGCCACAGGCAACGCAGGCCCAGCGCGATTCCGTGCGCGCCGAACTCGAGTCGATTCGCAAGCGTGCCGTCGCCGGGGAGTCCTTCGCGGCCCTCGCGCGCAGGTACAGCCAGGACACCGGGAACGCCAAGAAGGGAGGCGACCTCGGGGAGTTCGGGCGCGGTGACCTCGTGCCGGCCCTCGAGAACGCGGCATTCAAGCTCCAGCCCGGACAGATCAGCCCGATCGTCGAGTCTCCGTTCGGCCTTCACATCGTGAAGCTCGAGGCGAAGATCATCCCGCCGTTCGACAGCGTGCGGGACCAGTACCGCGAGCAGATCCAGCAGGAGAGGATGATCGCGGCCGAATCCACCTACGTGGCGGGCCTCGAGGCCAAGGCGTCTCCGAAGATCGCCGAAGACGCGGTCGACCTGGTGCGACAGGTCGCGTCCGCGCCGGCCGAGCGCCTCACGTCGCGAGCGCAGCAGCGAGCGCTGATCACCTACCCGGGAGGCTCCTACACGGTCGGTCAGTTCCAGGAGCTCGTCCAGACCCGCAACGATCAGTGGCGGGCCTCGGTCAAGGCCGCGACCGACGAGCAGATCGACGGGTACCTGCACACGCTCGCCCAGCGCGAGCTGATGCTGGACAAGGCACGCCAGGCGGGGATGGCCCCCTCCCAGGCACGCGTCGACTCCCTGGTCGAGCAGACCCGCGGTCAGATCACCCGCATCGCCGGCGAGATCGGGGTGCTCCACTTCGACCGGGCACCGGGCGAGTCGATGGATCCCGCGGTCGACCGGGCGGTGAGCTCGGCGCTCAAGGACGTGCTGTCCGGAGCGAAGGGGGTGGTGCCGTTGGGCCCCATCGCCTTCCAGCTTCGGGAGCGCACGCAGACGGAGGTCTACGATGCCGGCGTGGGAGAAGCGCTCCTGCGCATCGGCGCGATCCGCGCCGGCCGTCATCCGTCGCCGGCCGAAGGGCAGGCGGACACCTCGGTCTCCACTCCGGACTCCACCGGTCGATGAAGGGAGGAACCCGATGCCGCGCCGAGGTTTAGACCACGTGCTCCACTCCTACCTGGAAGGCTTCGGACAACGCATCATGTCGATCCGTCACTTTGCATACGCCACGCTCGCGCTCGTTCTCGTGGCGCTCGCCCCGGCGCGGGCCTCGGCTCAGATCGCTCCCAAGGACTCGACGATGGTCGATCGGGTCGTGGCCGTCGTGGGAGACTCCGTGGTGCTGTTCAGCCAGCTCGAGGAGCAGGTGGCGCGGCTGCGTCTGGAGGGGCAGCACCTGCCCACCGACCCCACGCAGCTCAAGGCGTTCGAGAAGCACCTCCTGGGCCAGGACGTCGACAACCTGCTCCTCCTGCAGGCGGCGGCCAAGGACACGCTCGTCAAGGTGGACGAGGGCCGGGTCACCGAGGCCGCCAATCAGCAGATCCAGAACATCACGCAATCGATGGGCGGCCAGCAGGCCATGCAGGAAGCCCTGAAGAGAGAAGGACTCACGCTGGCGGAGTATCGGACGTACATGATGAACCAGGTGAGTCAGAGGCAGATGACCCAGATGTACGTCCAGCTCCAGCTACAGGACGCCCCACCGGTCGAGGTGACGGACGCGGAGCTGCACAAGGCGTTCGACGAGGAGAGCAGCCAGCTCCCACAGCGTCCTCGATACCTCAAGTTCCATCAGGTCGTGATCGCACCCCAGGCGTCCGATACGGCCCAGGCCAACGCCAAGGCGTTCGCGGAGTCGCTGTTGAAGCGGATCCGCAACGGAGCCGACTTCAAGGAGCTGGCCAAGCGCTATTCGGACGATCCGGGGAGCGCACCGCTCGGAGGCGACCTCGGCTGGTTCCGCCGGGGACACATGGTCAAGGCGTTCGAGGACGCGGCGTTCAGCCTTCCGGTCGGGCAGGTGAGCAACGTCGTCAAGACGGAGTTCGGGTACCACATCATCAAGGTCGAGCGCGCCCGCCCCGGCGAGCGCAAGGCACGCCACATCCTCATCACGCCAAAGATCCATCCGGGAGACGTGACGCGGGCCCGAAACCTCGCCCACGAGGTCCTGGTCAAAGCGCGCGCCGATTCGTCCATGGACGCGCTCGCCAAGGAGTACGGCGACCCGCTCTCGCCCGACTCGCTCTCCGTCGCCTACAGCCAGATCGACTCCCTGCCGCCGGCGTACGGTGCCCTGCGCACCACGGACCAGGGACAGGTGATCGGGCCGCTGGAGTACAACTCGTCGTCGGGAAGCGGGCCGTCCGCGACCCGCTTCGCGATCGTGAAGGTGGACGAGATCCACGAGGCGGGCGCCTACACGTTCGACGAGGTGAAGAGCCAGCTGGCGCAGAACCTGCAGCGGCAGAAGCAGGTGGACCAGCTTCTCAAGCGCCTGCGAAGCAAGACCTACATCGACATCCGCTTCTAGCTTCCCGCTCCCGTTCCAGGAGACGCCGTTGCCGACCGTCGCCATCACGCTCGGTGACCCTCGGGGCATCGGGCCCGAGGTGGCGTGGAAGGCCCTCGACCGGTGGAGGGACGAGGAGCCCGACGTGGGGATCGTCCTGGTGGGTCCCGACGAGCTTCGCCGCTCGGACCTCCCGTTCCATGCCGTGGGCCCCTGGGGTGGCAGCGACGCCGGCGCGGGCCGCGTTTCGGCCGACGCGATCGTCCGCGCGGTCGAGCTGGCGCTCGCCGGGGAGGTGGGCGCGATCGTGACGGCACCGGTCCACAAGCCCTCGCTGCGGGCGGCGGGCTGGGACGTTCCCGGCCAGACGGAGATGCTTCAGCGCCTGACGAAGAGCGAGCGCGTCGGCATGCTCATGGCGGCCGAGCGCACGGCGTTGGACGCGCCGCTCCGGGTCCTCCTGGCGACCACGCACCTGCCGCTTCGCGACGTGCCGGCCCGCATCACGCCGGACCTGCTGGTCACGCAGACGACGCTCCTGGCCGACGCGCTGGAGCGCGACTGGCGCATCGAACGGCCCCGCATCGCGCTGTGCGCGCTGAACCCCCACGCGTCGGACGGTGGCCTCTTCGGCGACGAGGAGGCTCGGATCTACGGCCCGGCGCTCGAGCGCCTGCGGGAGGCGGGTGTCGGCGCAGAGGGCCCTCTTCCAGCCGACACGGTGTTCTCACGCATGCTCGCGGGTGGGTTCGACGCGGTCGTCGCGCCCTACCACGACGTGGGGATGGCCGGCTTCAAGACGGTCTCGTTCGGCTCCGGCGTCAACGTGACGCTCGGGCTTCCGTTCATCCGCACGTCGCCGGACCACGGCACCGCCTTCGACCTGGCGGGAAGAGACGAGGCGGATCCTTCGTCGATGCTCGAGGCCGTGCGCCTGGCGCATCGTCTGGCCCTCGCCCGTTTTGACACCCCTCCGGCCCGAAGGTAGTGTTGTGAGCCGGAACCCACGGCAGCCCGTCCGTTCGGCGCCAACGCCCTCTTCCCACCCGGTCCGGTGATCACGCTCAAGAACGTCTCCCGGGAGTATCCGAAGCGCGGCTACGCGCTGCGGGACGTGTCCTTCCATCTCGAGAAGGGCGAGTTCGCGTTCCTCACCGGACACTCGGGATCGGGCAAGTCCACGACCCTCCGGCTGATCCACATGGCCGATCGCCCGAGTCGGGGCGAAGTTCTCGTGAGCGGGTACTCCTCGCAGCGCGTCACCGACCGGGACCTGTGGAAGGTCCGGCGTCGGGTCGGGTTCGTCTTCCAGGACTTCCGGCTCCTCCCCGGCCGCACGGCCCAGGAGAACGTCGGCTTCGCCCTCGAGGTGACAGGCGCTCCGCGGCGGGCCATCCGCCCACACTGCCAGCGGCTCCTGTCCAGCGTCGGGCTGTCCACCAAGTCCGGAGCCCTCGTCCACGAGCTTTCCGGCGGTGAGCAACAGCGGGTCGCCATCGCCCGTTCGTTGGCGAACGAGCCTCTCGTTCTGCTCGCGGACGAGCCGACGGGCAACCTCGACGAGCGTGCGACGCGCGGTGTCATGGAGATCTTCTGGGACATCAACGCGAAGGGAATGGCCGTGCTCATGGCGACGCACGACCTCGATCTGGTGCGCCAGTACCCGCACGCTCGGGTCCTCGAGCTGGACCAGGGTCGGCTCGTGTACGACTCGGCCGCGGCGTAGGGGGCGACGTGTACGCACTCCGCGAAGCCATCGCCGCGTTCCGTCGCGCGCCCATGCTCACCGGCCTCTCGTCGGCCATGGTCGGCCTGGCGCTGTTCGTCGTCGGGCTGTTCGCGCTCGCGACCTACAACCTGCAGCTCGCGCTCGCGTCGGTGGAGCAGCGGGTGGCCATCGTCGTCTACCTTCGAGACGACGTCCGCCAGAGCGAGATCGACCTGGCCGAGAAGGAGTTGGGCAAGCTCCCCGAGGTCCGGAGCGTACGCTACGTCTCGAAGCGCGCAGCCCTCGCGCAGGCCAAGAAGGACCTGCCCGAGTTCCAGGACCTGTTCGCGGGCCTGGACGTCAATCCGCTTCCTCAGTCGCTCGAGCTGGAGCTGCGGCCGGAGGCGCGCAACAAGAAGGCGGTGGAGCGCGTGTCCAGCGCGGCTGCCGCCTATCCGTTCGTCGAGGACGTGCGCTACGGAAGGGATTGGGTCGACAAGCTCTTCACGCTGCGGCGGGTGGGAGCGGCCACCACGGCGGTTCTGGGCGGGGCGTTCGCGATGGTCGCCGCGCTCATCATCGGAACCGCGCTCCGCATCGCGATCTTCGCGCGCCGTGAGGAGATCTACGTGATGCGCCTCGTGGGCGCGAAGAACGGGTTCATCCGGAGGCCCTTCCTCCTCGAGGGGGCCATCGCCGGCCTCCTCGGCGGTCTTCTGGCCTGGCTGCTGACGTACGCCACGTATCGGGCCCTGTACGCCTATCTCTTCGCGCTCGCCTGGATCCCTCCTCTCTGGATCCTGCTCGGGGTCCTCGTCGGCATCGCCTTCGGAGCGCTCTCGAGCGCGTTCGCGATCCGGAGGCACCTGAGGGAGGTGTAGCGTGCGCAGGCTCGCAACCGGACTTCTGCTCGCGCTGGGGCTCTTGCCGGGGCTCCTGGCCGCCCAGCAGACCGACCTTCGCAAGCAGATCCTCGACAGCCAGCGCCGGCTGGAGCAGATCAAGGCGGAACGACAGCGTCTCGAGGAGGAGATGCGCGGCGTTCAGGCTCACGTCCGGGACGCATCGCAGGAGCTCGCGAACGTGGAGCAACGCCTGTCACAGTCGCGGTCGATCATGGCGGAGATCCAGCTCCAGACCACGGCGACCTCCAAAGAGGTCCAGGCGACGACCAAGGATCTGCTCGAGACGCGCGAGCACCTCGCCATGAGCAAGGCGGTTCTCTACAGGAGAATGCGCGACATCTACGAGATGGGCCCGCTGCACACGATGCGGGTCCTGCTGGGCGCCACATCGTTCACCGACCTGCTCAACCGATACCGATACCTGAAGCGTATCGCGACCTTCGACAAGGCGCTCGTCGGTCGGGTGACGGAGCTCCAGGACAGCCTCGTCGCGGAGACGAACGACCTGCACAAGCGCATGTCGGCCCTCGGAAGCCTGCGCCAGACGCGACAGGCGGAGGTGGCCCGATTGCGCTCCATCGAGTCCGAGCGTAAGAGCGCCCTCGCCGACTACCGGTCACGGGCCACGAAGACGAAGAACCGCATCCAGGAGCTCCAGGACGACCAGAGGCGCATGGGCACCCTGATCGCGGACCTCGAGCGGCGCAGGGAGGAGGCGGCCAACGCGGGTCCGACCGCGAACGCCACGCTCTCCAAATCGGACGAGGGTCGGCTGCCGTGGCCGCTCGACGGCAAGATCATCTATCGGTTCGGGCGCGACCGGCGGCCGAACGGGACGGTCCTGCGCTGGAACGGCATCGGGATCGCCGCGCCCGTAGGAACCCCCGTGCGTGCGGTGAGAGCGGGCCGGGTCGTGCTCGCGGGTCCGTTCGAGGGGTACGGTCCCACGGTCGTCGTCAGCAACGGCGGCGGCTTCTATACGCTGTACCTGTACCTCAAGGAGATCGGCGTGGTGGAAGGGCGGGAGGTGAAGGCCGGCCAGGTGATCGGAACGGTCGGCGGGTCGGCCACCCCCGAGGGCCCGCACATCGAGTTCCAGATCCGGGCCCCGCAGAGGGGCGGATCGCCGGTGGCTCAGAATCCGCTCCAGTGGCTGCGAAGCAGGAACGGGGGATGAGCCTCCACGCGCTGGTCGGTCATGACGACGTTCGACGGACGCTGGCGCGCGCGCGGCGCTCCGGAGGGCTTCCCGCGTCGATGCTGCTGCACGGTCCGCGGGGCGTCGGGAAGCAGCGGCTGGCTCTTTGGACGGGCCAGCTCATGCTGTGTGAGGCCCCGTCCGACGAGGGACCATGTGGATCGTGCCGGCCTTGCCGGCTGGCGCAGAGCATCGAGCATCCGGACCTCCACCTCTACTTCCCCCTGCCCCGCCCCAAGGGCGTGAGCGGCGACCGGCTCGCGGACGCGCTCGAGACGGCCCGGGGCGAAGCGCTGGCCGAGCTCCGCCAGCAGCCGCTCCGGCCGAGCCACGGCGACGAGCTGCGGGGCCTCTACCTGGGACTCATCCAGTCGCTGCGCCGCAGGGCACGACAACGCCCCACCATGTCCGCCGTACAGGTGTTCATCCTGGCGGACGCGGAGCTCCTCGTGCCTCAGGAGTCGAGCCCGGAAGCCGCGAACGCGATTCTCAAGCTCCTCGAGGAGCCTCCGGAGGGAACGAGCTTCATCCTGACGTCCAGCGAGCCGGGACGGCTCCTGCCCACGATCCGCTCCCGGACCGTACCGCTGCACCTGGCGCCGCTGCCCACGGACGAAGTGGAGAGCTTCCTCACGACCGTGGCCGGCGTGGCCGAAGAGCCGGCACGGCAGGCCGCGCGGCTCTCGCAGGGCTCGATCGGAAGGGCGTTGGGCTTCCTGCCCGACGGAGACGGGCCGGGCCCGCTGGAGGCGCTCCGGCAACAGGCCATCGGATTGGTCGAGGCCGGCCTGCAGCCGGCGCGCGCGCCCGGGTACGCCGCAGCGCTCTCCTTCCCTCCGGCCGGTGCGCGCAGCCTTCTCGACCTGTTCGCGTTCGTCGAGGAGTGCCTCAGGGACGTGGCCGCCGTCGCCTGCGGCGCCGAGGGGCACGTCGTGAGCCAGGACGCGATCCCCCGGATACGAGGGCTCGTGGAGCGGGGCGGGCTGGAAGGCGCGGACATCGCGGCGGCGCTCCGGATCGTGGAGGAGGCTCGCGAGATGGCCAGAGGGAACGTCAACCCCCAGCTCATCGTCTCGGATCTGGTGGGACGGCTGCACGAGACCCTCGGAACGGACACCCCCGCTCGGGCACGACGCTGACGCGAGCGGCTCCCGACGACCATATCGACGATCGTGGAGGTACAACGATGAGCGATGGATCCGGCGAGCTGTCCCATCTCGACAGCGAGGGCCGCCCCCGCATGGTGGACGTGTCGGGAAAGGACGTCACCCTGCGTACCGCTCGCGCCGAAGGGCGCATCGTCATGGGCCCGGATACCCTGGAGCGGATCCGAACGGGCACGGCCGCGAAAGGCAACGTGCTGGAGGTCGCCGAGCTGGCCGGCATCATCGCGGGAAAGAAGACCGGCGACCTCATCCCGCTGTGCCACGTCCTCCCGGGTGTCGGCATCCGGATGGTCCTGGAGCCGGATCCGTCCCTGCCCGGCGTCGTGGCGCACGCCGAAGCAACCGTCTCGGGCCGGACCGGCGTCGAGATGGAGGCGCTCACGGCCGTATCGGTGGCGCTCCTCACGGTCTACGACATGCTCAAGGCCGTCGACCGGGGCATGCGCATCGAAGGGGTGCGCCTGCGCTCAAAGGAGGGAGGGCGCTCCGGCTCGTGGAGCGCGGAATGACCGCGCCCGTGCCGCCGGGGCGAACGAAGGACTAGCGCCGCCGTCTCGCGCGCAGGCGCCGTCTCGCGCTCGGCGCAACCGGCACCGTGAGCCTCTGACCGATCTGGAGCCGCCGCGGCCTCACGCGGGGGTTGGCTGCCTCCAGATCGCGCAGGGGGATGCCGTAGCGATGGGCGATCCCGCTAAGCGTCTCACCCCGGCGGACGCGGTGCTCCACAAAGGTGACCCGCTCGTCTCGTGGGATCTTCGCGTAGTTCTCCGTGAAGATGCGCCCCCTCCCGGCAGGCACCCGCAGATACGTCCTGCGCCCGGGCGGCGTGAGGCCGCGGACCACCTCGGGATTGAGCCGCTCGATCTCCTTCAGGCTGACCCCCGCGGCCTTCGCCACCACGTCCAGCGTCGTCGCGTCCGGCACGGACACGCGATCGAACGAGAAGTCCTGGGCGGAGTCGTCCGGCGGATCGAGTCCGTAGAGCGCCGGATGCTCCGCCACACGCACGGCCCCGAAGAACTTCGGCACGAACTCGCGCGTCTCACGCGGCAGGTGATAGCGGAGCTTCCAGTAGAGGCTGTCGGTGCGCGGCTCCAGCGGTGCCCGTCGGTCCAGGAGCCGCTCCACCCGCGCCGGGCCGGCGTTGTACGCGGCGAGCGTCAGCAGCCAGGAGCCGAATTGCTGGTGGAGCGCGTCGAGAAAGTCGACCGCGGCGTCCGTGGACTTGAAGGGATTCCGCCGCTCGTCGACGAGCGGCGACACCCGCAGCCCGAGCCCGCGCGCCGTGGGCTCCATGAGCTGCCAGAGGCCGGTGGCAGAGACACGACTGACCGCACGAGGGCTGTAGCCGCTCTCGACGATCGGCAGGAACTTCAGCGACAGCGGAAGGCCCTTGCTCGCCAGCGCCGAATCCACCGAAGACTCGAACCACGACATCCGCTTCAGGTAGTCCGAGAACCAGGGAGCGGTCTGCCAGAACTTCACCCAATGCTCCACCCGCTTCTCGAACGCCGGATCGTGGCGCAGCGGCGTCCGCAGAATGTCGTCGAACTTCGCGTGCGGATGGGGCGGCGGCACCAGATCGCGCGAGGGCGGAGGATCCGGGATCCGAAGCTGGTGTTCGGGTACCGCGGGATGCGGTAGCGGACGGGGCGCGACCACGCCCGGGCCACGCATGCATCCGGCCAGGCCGACGACCAGCACACCCACTGTCCTCCACCGCCACCCCATCCGGACGCTCCTACGCCAACAACTCGTCTACGGCATCCAGGAGACGGGACACGTTCTCGTGGGTCGCCCCCGCGCCCATGAGGCCGATCCGCCAGATCTTGCCCTTCGCCGGTCCCAGCCCGCCGCCGACCTCGATGTCGTAGCGCTCCAGGAGCGCCTTGCGAAGCGGCGCTTCCGGCTTGCCTCCCGGCAGGGCGGCGGCCGTGAGCTCGGGCAGACGGTGGCCCCCCTGGGCGAACATCTCGAAGCCGCGCTCGACGAGGGCGGACTGCAGCGCGGCTCCGACCTCCTCGTGACGCCGGAATCTCGCCTCCAGCCCCTCCTCCTCGACGATCGCGAGCCCCTCGTGGAGGGCGTACATCATGTTGATCGGTGCCGTGTGGTGATACCGCCGCTCCGAGCCCTCGCCGACGTAGCTCGCCAGGAGGCTCGCGTCGAGATACCAGCTCTGGCTCGGACGTGAGCGGCCCTGGAGCCGCGCGAGCGCACGCTTCGAGAAGGTGATCGGCGCGAGGCCCGGGGGAACGCCGAGGCACTTCTGCGTGCCCGAATAGCAGACGTCGACGTGATTCGCGTCCACCTCGACCGGAATTCCACCGAGCGACGTCACCGCGTCCACGAGGAACAGCGTTCCGGACTCGGCGAGCGCCTCCCCCACCTCGGTCAGCGGCTGGCGCACACCGGTGGACGTCTCCGCGTGGATGAGCGTGAGGACCCGCGCATCCGGGTGGGCACGGTGCGCCTCGATCATCCGTTGCGGCTCGAGGATACGCCCCCACTCCCCCTCGACCGCCACAACGTTGGCACCCATGCGCTTCGCCATCTCCGCCATGCGGGTCCCGAACACGCCGTTGATGCCGATGATGGCGGTATCGCCCGGCTCGAGGACGTTCGCCAACGCCGCCTCCTGCGCGGCCGAGCCCGTCCCGGAGATCGGGAACGTCAAGCTGTTCTTCGTCCCGAAGACGTGGCGGAGTCGCTCGTTGACGTCGTCCATCACCGCGAGGAACTGCGGATCGAGGTGGCCGACGGTCGGACGCGCCAACGCCTGCAGGATGCGGTCCGCTACGGGCGACGGTCCGGGGCCGAGAAGGAGACGGGGATGAATGGGAAACGGGCTCGAAGTCATCTCACTCACATTCTGTAGTTGGGGGCTTCGCGCGTGATCGTGACGTCGTGGGGGTGCGATTCCCGCAGGCCTCCGGTCGTCACCCGGTTGAAGCGGGCATCGGTTCTCAGCGCCTCCAGCGTGGCCGCGCCGCAGTAGCCCATGCCGCTGCGGAGCCCTCCCACGAGCTGGTACACCGTGTCCGAGACCGGTCCCTTGTACGGGACCCGGGCCTCGATTCCTTCGGGAACGAACTTCTTGCTCTCCCGTTCCTCTTCCTGGAAGTAGCGGTCGGCGGATCCCTCCTCCATCGCGGAGAGGGAGCCCATCCCGCGCACCGTCTTGAACCGCCGCCCTTCCAGCAGGAAGCTCTCGCCGGGCGACTCGTCCGTGCCAGCGAACATGGAGCCCATCATCACGGATTCCGCGCCCGCGGCCAACGCCTTGACGACATCACCCGAATAGCGGATCCCCCCGTCGGCGATGATCGGAAGATCCCCCGCCACCCCGTCCACCGAGTCCATGATGGCGGTGAGCTGGGGCAATCCGACGCCGGTGACCACCCGGGTCGTGCAGATCGAGCCCGGACCGACCCCGACCTTCACCGCGTCGACGCCCCGTTCCGCGAGGGCGCGCGCACCCTCGACCGTCCCCACGTTTCCGCCCACGATCTGGGCGTCGGGAAACCGCTCCCGGACGCGTGCGACCGCCTTCAGGACGCCCTCCGAATGCCCGTGGGCCGTGTCGACGACGAGGACGTCCACTCCCGCCTGTACGAGGAGCGAGGCGCGCTCGAGGTCGGCATTCGAAGCGCCGATCGCGGCGCCCACGCGCAGCCTCCCGTGCTGGTCCTTGCAGGCGTCCGGGTACCGCCGACGCTTGAAGATGTCCTTGACCGTGATCAGTCCCTTGAGCGCCCCGCCGTCGTCCACGACCGGGAGCTTCTCGATCCTGTGGCGATGGAGAATCTCCTCCGCCTCGTCCAGCGTCGTGCCGACGGGCACCGTCACCAGGTTCTCCGAGGTCATCACGTTCCGGATGGCCTGATCCAGGTCGGTTTCGAACTGGAGGTCGCGGTTCGTGATGATTCCGACGAGACGCTCTCCGTCCTCGACGATCGGCACGCCGCTGATGGAGAAGTTCGTCATCAGCCGGTGGGCGTCTCTGAGCGTGGCGTCCGGCGACAGGGTGATCGGGTTGAGGATCATCCCGCTCTCCGAGCGCTTCACCCGATCCACTTCTTCGGCCTGACGCTCCGGAGAGAGGTTCTTGTGGATGATACCGAGGCCTCCCTCGCGAGCCATCTGAATGGCCATGCGCGACTCGGTCACGGTGTCCATCGCGGCCGACACGAGCGGGATCTGGAGCGCGATTCCCCGCGTGAACCGCGAAGATACGTCGGTTTCCTTCGGGTGAACCCGGGAGTGCGCCGGGATGAGGAGGACGTCGTCGAACGTCAGCGCCTCCCGCGCGATCGCATCCCTTCGGCTAGAACCGGCGGCCATCGGGCGGCTTGCCTCCTGTCGAGTTTTCGAGCATCCCGGATGCGGAACGCCCGCCCTTCGAGAGCCGCGCAACGGCGCATCGAAGAGGCGGGCGTCCACCCGCTCCGAGGAGCTTGAGTCTATGCATGGGAGAGGATATTCGATGAGCCTCCGACGTGTCAACGGGCCGGTCGGGACCGGTCGTCTCCTCCTCCCGCGTCATCCCCGGGTCCGGACTCGTCCGCCGGAGCGTCGGCGGCGCCCCCTTCCTCTCCCGTACGGCTGCCCCGTTCGGCGGACCCCGAGCCGGACGACGTCTCCGCCGGAGGATTGAGGTCGGCCAGGATCCTCCGCCCCGCCGACGACACGCTCGACAGAACGCGGTCGGCGGCCGAGATGAGCTGGAAGGCCTCACGAATCGTGCCCGGGCTCACCGCCTTCTTGCGGAGCCTGTCCTCGAGCCCTTCGGCGAACTTCTGGAGCCCCGAGGCCTCCGCGGCGACCGCATCCACGTATTTCGACTCGAGGAACTCGATGAAGTCGAGGACCTGATAGATCTGCTCGTCCGGGAGACTCTCGATCTTGCGCAGGAGCCGCTGCCTGAGGACATCGTGCATGGACGCTACGCCTCCCCCCCGGCGTACTTCGTCTTGAGTCGATTGACGACCGCCGGGTCCGCCAGCGTCGTCGTGTCGCCCACGGCCCTGCCCTCGGCGATGTCACGCAGCAAGCGCCGCATGATCTTGCCGGAGCGCGTCTTCGGCAGGTCGGCCGTGAAGATCACCATCTCGGGCCGGGCGATGGCCCCGATCTTCTCGGCCACGTGATCGCGGATCTCGCGCATGAGCGCGTCCGTCGCCTCGAAGCCCTCCTTGAGGGTCACGAACGCGGCGATGGCCTGCCCCTTGATGTCGTGGCTCTTTCCGACCACGGCGGATTCGGCCACCGCACGGTGGTCGACCAGGGCGCTCTCCACCTCCATGGTCCCGATCCGGTGGCCGGCGACGTTGAGCACGTCGTCCACCCGGCCGAGGATCCAGAGATTGCCGTGCTCGTCCCGCTTGGCCCCGTCGCCGGGGAAGTAGACGTTGTTCCACTTCGACCAGTAGGTCGCGCGGAAGCGGTCATCGTCTCCCCACACCGTGCGCAGCATCGAGGGCCAGGGTGAGGTGATGGCGAGATAGCCGGCGTCGGTCTCGTTGCCCGCGTCGTCGAGGATCGTGGCTTCGATGCCGGGGAACGGCCGGGTCGCCGTTCCGGGGCTCGTGGCGGTGATCCCGGGCAACGGTGTGATCATGATGGCCCCGGTCTCGGTCTGCCACCACGTGTCGACGATCGGGCACCGCTCTGCGCCGATGACACGATGGTACCACATCCACGCTTCGGGATTGATCGGCTCGCCCACCGTTCCGAGCAGTCGCAGCTTCGACAGGTCGTGCTGCGCCGGCCAGTGGTCTCCCCACCGCATGAACGCCCGAATGGCGGTGGGCGCCGTGTAGAACACCGTGACGTCGTACTTCTCGCACAGCGCCCAGAACCGGCCCCGATCGGGGCTATCCGGAGCTCCTTCGTACATGAGAATCGTGGCGCCGTTCGCCAGCGGTCCGTAGACGATGTAGCTGTGGCCCGTTACCCAGCCGACGTCGGCGCTGCACCAGTACACGTCGTCGTCGTGGAGGTCGAAGACGGCCTTGGTCGTCGCGTAGACCTGCGTCAGATAGCCGCCCGTCGTGTGCACGACCCCCTTCGGCTTTCCCGTAGTTCCGGACGTGTACAGGATGTACAGGATGTCCTCGGCGTCCATCGGCTCCGCCGCGCACTCGTCCGAAGCATCAGCCATCAGGTCGTGGTACCAGTGGTCTCGGCCTTCCTTCATGGGCGCGTCCAGGCGCTTCGAGAGCTCGCCCCCTCGGGCCACGACCACAACGTGCTCGACGGTCGGCGACCGCTCCAGCGCCTCGTCCGCGTTCTTCTTGAGCGCCACGACTTGACCCCGGCGCCATCCCCCGTCGGCGGTGACGAGGACCTTGGCGCGGGCATCGTTGTTGCGGTCTGCGAGCGACTCGGGGCTGAACCCCCCGAAGACCACCGAGTGGATCGCACCGATGCGCGTGCAGGCCAGCATGACGACGGCGGCTTCCGGAATCATCGGTAGGTACACCGCGACCCGGTCTCCCTTCTCCACGCCGAGTCCCTTCAGGACATTGGCGAACCGCGAGACTTCCCGGTGGAGCTCGGCGTAGGTGTAGCGCTTGGTGTCGCCGGGCTCCCCCTCCCACAGGAGGGCGACCTTGTCGCTCCTCGGCCCGCCCAGGTGTCGGTCGAGGCAATTGTACGAGACGTTGAGCTTGCCCCCCACGAACCATTTGGCGTGCGGGGGATCCCACTCGAGAACCTTCTGCCAGGGTTCGAACCAGTCGAGCTCCTCGGCCCATCCGGCCCAGTACGCCTCCCGGTCGCGGCTCGCACGCTCGTAGATTTCCGGGTCCGAGATCACGGCGTTTCGCTTGAACTCCTCCGGAGGGTCGAAACGGCGCTTCTCGACCAGGAGTGCGTCGAGCTTTCCGCTGCTTCCTGACTCTGGGCTCATGGGGCAGGATCCTCCCACCTGGAAGTGAACGTCTCGGGTGCCGGCCCGGCGGCGTGTGCCGTCGCCCCACACCATGGAATACGCGCTCGCCCGGGCCGGAGCAAGCACGTCTGAAGGCGTACCCCCGAGCCGCCGCCGAGATGCGTCGGTGCCGAAGCGACCCAGCTTTGCGGGGCTCTACGCCTGGTCGTCCGGGCAGAGCGCACGAAGCCTCGCCTGGTCGAGCAAGCCCTCGAACGCCTTCACCGTCGCCCCGGCGAGCGCGGCTACGGCACCCGCGCCCGCCCGGATGGCCGTAGGCGGAATTCGGAGCTTGAACCGCGCCTCGGACTCGGCGGTTCCGGGGTCGTCTCCGACCCCGTCGAGCTTGAACCGCAACGTGACGGGCGTACGGTAGCCCCCCGGCAAAGCCTCGTCCGCCAGACGCCTCAACTCGGAGAGCGCCGCCCGGACGGCTCCGAGCTCGGCGAGCGGATGCAACTCGACGACCAGCGCGATGTTCCCTGTGAGCCCGCGCGACGTCTCGTCGAGGAAGACGTCGACGCTGGTCCACTCCGGAGCGGACGGCCGGTGGAAGAAAAGGTAGGCGCTGCGCGACGAATCACCTTTCCATCGACCCTCGAACTCGTGGCTCGTGGTCTTCTGCAGCCCGGAGAGGTCCCACCCCGCCTCCACGACTCCGGACCGAACCGCATCGATCAGGGGTTCCAGGGTGAGCAGCGGAGCTTCCGACGGGACGCTCATCAGCGAGGTCTCCGGAAAGGGGGTTTTCCCCTCGATTCCGTAGGAATTCTCCCCTCGTTTCCGGGGGTTGAATCCGGGTTGACACGCATTCCGAATGCCCTTTAACGTGAAAGAGTTACGCCGTCGACGGTGGATCCGGACACAGGGAGAAGATCGTCATGAATACGCAGTATAACGAGCTCGTCCTGCGCCGGGCCCTCGAAGCGGGTGGACAGCGGTTCACGGAGCAGCGCTCCGCCGTCTACCGTTTCCTGCTGTCCACCGACCAGCATCCGACCGCCGACGAGGTCTTCCTCGCCGTGCGCCGGAATCTTCCGGGGATCTCGCTGGCGACGGTCTACAAGGGCCTCGAAACCCTGGTGGGCTGCGGGTTGGCCGTCAAGCTCAGCTACGGTGACGGCTCGGCGCGCTACGACGGACGCACGGACCCGCATCACCACGCACGCTGCCTGGCCTGCGGAAAGGTGATGGACATCGCCGGGCGCCTTCCCGTCTACGAGATCGAGAACCTTCGCGAGCAGGCGGAAGGCTTCACGGTCGTCGGGTATCGGCTCGAGCTCTCCGGCTACTGCCCCGACTGCGCTTCGAGCAACGCCCGGAGCGAGCTTCGGCAGGCGGTCTCCGCCTGAATCCCAAGGGTATCGCCTCCGATCGGTCCGGCATGGGGCCTGAACGTGCCCCGGATCCTCCCCGAGGGTTCCGGGGCACCTTCACGAGCGCGGACTCGGCGCGTGAGGCGCACGGTGTAGCATCCGGCCCGCTGCGGATCCACCCACGGGCCGTGGCGCTTCCCCGCGATCCGGAGGACCTCGCCACGCTGGTGCTTTGGGCCCGTACCGAGGGCCTGCCGCTGATACCACGCGGCGCCGGCACGGGCATGCCGGGCGGCAACGTCGGACGTGGTATCTCCGTGGACCTCACGCAGTGGACGACGCTCGATACCACCCACCTGTCCGACGGCATGGTGCGTCTGCAGCCCGGGGTGGTGGGCGATCGGATCCGGGAGGAGGCCTCGCGCCTGGGCCGATTCCTGCCCTTCCTGCCGTCCTCGTCCGATCGATGCACGGTGGGCGGCATGGTGGCCAACAACGCCGCGGGCGCACGCACCTTCGGATACGGAGCCACCCGTGAATGGGTAGAGGCCCTGGAGGTCGTGACCCCCACGGGCGAGATCGTGCGCCTGGAGCACGGTGGGGCTCCACCCGAGGCCTTCGCCCAGCTACGGGGCCGGCTCGCGGACCGGATCGGTCCCCGCCCCGCCCCGTGGCCGGAGGTGCGAAAGAACGCGTCGGGCTACGCCCTCGACCGCTTCATGCCGGACACCGATCCCGTACATCTTCTCGTGGGCAGCGAAGGCACGCTCGGGTTCGTGACCCTGATCGATCTCCGACTCGCCCCGGAGCCGCGGCGGAGGGCACTCTTCCTCTTCGCCCTGTCCGACCTGGACACCCTCGTCCCCGGCCTGAGGGCCGCCGAAGAGGTGAGCGCCTCGGCGTGCGAGTTCTTCGGCCGCAGGTTCCTCGAGATCGCCGGCCTGGAGTCCGACCCCGGACTCGGAGGAATGGCGCGCGGGGCGGAAGCGCTGCTGCTCGTGGAGCTGGCCGGCTCCGAAGACGAGGTCGAAGACGCCGCCGACGCCCTCCGGCGTGCCATGGGACCGGTGGCGACGGCGGTCCGGGAGGTCCGCAGCGAAGAGGATCGCGCCGAGCTGTGGGGCATCCGGCATGCGGCAAGCCCCGTGATTGCCGGGCAGGCGAAGCACGGTCTCGTCTCCATGCAGTTCATCGAGGATTCGGTCGTGCCCCCGAGGCGTCTTCCGGATTATCTTCGAAGCTTGAGAGATATCCTGGCAGAGGAGGAGACCGACGCCGTGCTGTTCGGACACGCAGGAGACGCCAACGTCCACGTCAACCCACTCATCGACGTGGGACGTCCCGATTGGCGTGCCCGGGTCGGGAGGATCCTCGAGCGGACCGCCGACCTGGTGGCGGACCTCGGAGGAACCCTCTCGGGGGAGCACGGCGACGGCCGCATACGGGGCGCTTTCCACGAGCGTGTGTGGGGCTCCGAGCTCGCGGCGGCGTTCCGAGCGGTGAAGGCCCAACTGGATCCATCGGGCATCATGAACCCCGGGGTCGTGGTGCCGCTTCCGGGTCAGGATCCCCTGGAAGGGCTCTCCCCGCTCGGAGGCAGACGGTGAGGCGCGTCTCCCGACTCCGTATCCGATGGACGAGCCTGGCCGTGGGGCTCGCCCTCCTCGGAGCCACGAGCCCCAGCCCCCCGGCGGGACACACCGGCCACGTCGCCCGCTCCTCGAGCAGTGAAGACGTCCGTCGCCTCGACTCGGATCTCTGGAGCGTCCTCTCGACGTATCGCCGCTGGCACAGGGCGCGCTGGAGCGTGCTGGTGGTGTCTCTGGACACCGGAGACACGCTGTTCGCGCACGCGCCCGACTCGCTCCTGGCACCGGCATCCAACCTCAAGCTCCTGACGACCGCTGCCGCGCTCGAGCGTCTCGGACCGGACTTCCGGTTCCGCACGTATCTGCTCGCGGACGGCCCGGTGCGAAACGGGGTCCTCCACGGGAATCTGATCCTCTACGGGACCGGCGACCCTGGAATCGCGGACCGCTTCTACAACTCCAAGACGGAAGTCTTCGAGGAGCTGGTCGACCAGTTGGCCGCCCGCGGCATCAAAACCGTCACGGGGAGCCTGATCGCGGACGCGTCCTACCTTCCAGGTCCACTACGGCCGCCCGGCTGGAATCCGCGCGACCTCAACAACTACTTCACGGCGCCGGTCTCGGCCCTCTCGTTCAACGAGAACGTGGTCTCGTTCCGGGTCGAGGCGGGGCAGCGTGCCGGGGTCCCCCCTGAAGTACAGACGATTCCCGAGCACTCCGGCCTCGACATCGAGAACGATGCCCTCACGGTTCGTGGGCGCGCCGTCCCCCGCCTCACCATCGTGCGGCAGCAGCCTTCGGATCCGGTCCGCATCGAAGGACGCATCCGTGAGGGCTCACGCGACGTATGGCGTCAGATGACGGTGCCGGATCCGGCGGCGTTCACGTTGTCGGTCTTCCGGAGCGTGCTCGACGCGCGGGGCATCGAGATTCGAGGAACCGACAGCCTCGTGGAGCATCCCGGGGCCTCGATGGTCAGTGGACGGAAGATCTTCGCGCCGGCCGTCCGGCCGAACGCCCCGCACATCCGGATCCTGGCTACACACGTCTCGCCTCCGCTCCTCCAGTATCTCGAGGAGATCAACAGGCACAGCAACAACTTCTTCGCTGAATCGGTGTTCCGGACCCTGGGGCGTGTGACGCTCGGCAACGGATCGCCCGCGGCCAGCGCCCACGCAGTGTCGTCTGCGCTGCATGCGATGGGTGTGCGCACCGACCGGGTGGTGCAGCTCGACGGATGCGGTCTGTCCGCCGGGAACCGGGTGAGCGCCTCGACCCTGGTGAGCATTCTCACGCATATGGCCAGGTCTCCTCTGTGGAGCGACTTCTGGGCCACGCTCCCCGAAGCGGGTCGCCCCGGAGGTCTGTCACGCATGTACCACACGGCGGCGGCCGGGAATCTGCGCGCAAAGACGGGCACGCTCGAGCACGTCTCGGCCCTGAGCGGCATGGTCCGCTCCGCAGACGGCGAGCGCCTGGTGTTCTCGATGATCGTCAACGGAACGCCGTCGACCAGGACGGCCAAGTGGGTCGAGAACCGGGTGGGCGCGCGGCTCGCTTCGTTCAGCCGGGGCTTCCAGCCGTCCTCCGTAGTGGCCGCGGCCGACACCCTCCCGGCGAACGGCGAAGCAACGAGCAGGCGGCATCGGGTCCGGAGGGGCGAGAGCTTCTCGGTCATCGCGAAGCGCTACGGCCTGACGCTCGACGAGCTGCTCCGCGCCAATCCGCGGGTCGAGCCGCGTCACCTGCTCGCGGGTCAGTGGATCATCATCCCCCAGGGCTGACCACCCGACCTCACACGCCGTCCAGAACCTGTACGACCTCCTCCATCTCCGAGACCGTGTTGTAGTAGTGCGGTGCGAGCCGCACGGCGCCTTCACGAAGCGCGAACACGACGCCTGCGGCCTCCAGTGCGGAAGCCGCCTCCGTGAGCGCAGGAGGAGCGAAAGAGACGATTCCGGCCCGGCGCCCCTCCGGCTGCAGGGGCGTCACTGCCCGGACGTCGTGCCTGGACTCGATCCACCTCAGGAGGGGAGCCTGCACGGCGAGGATGTGGCTGCGCACGGCGTCGAGCCCGGCCTCCAGGAAGATCTCCACCGAGCGGGCGAGCCCCAGGTAGTCCTGGAGCCCCAACGTGGCGAGCTCGTACTTTCTGGCGTCGGATCGCCACGAAAGGTCGTATCGCAGCATGTCGTCGAAGCGAGTCGAGCCTTCCACGGCCAGCCAGCTCACCACCGGCGAGTCGAAGCGGGCCTGAAGCTCCCGGCGAACGTAGGCGAACCCTGAGCCCCAAGGAGCGCACAGCCACTTCTGCCCCCCGCACGCCAGCACGTCCACGTGACAGGCGCGCGCATTCAACGGGACCGCCCCCAGGGCCTGGATCGCATCCACGAAGAAGAGGAGCCCACGCGCTCGGCACGCCCTTCCGAAGCGTTCGAGGTCCGCCCTGAACCCGGAGGAGAACTGGACCGCCGAGAGAGCGAGCGCTCTCACATCGCTCCCGTCGAGCGCGGCCAGAAGGCGTTCTTCCACGGGACGCCCCATCTCATCCGCGGGCACGACGTGTACGTGAAAGCCCCTGGACTCCAGCGCCTTGAATGGAAGCACGTTGGCGGGAAACTCGCCCTCCGCGACCACGACCGTGCCCGGAGGTCCCGTCGCGACGAGCGCAGCCGCGAGATTCACGCCGAACGAGGTGTTCGGTGCGAGGGCGATCTCCTCGGCGTCCGCGCCGATCAGCCGGGCGAGGGCGCTCCGGCAGCGTCTCTGGATCCGCCCCAGCTCTTCGTCGACGAACCCGTCGGGACGATTCCGCCGTCGCGTGAGGTCCGCCGCCTCTTCGGCGGCGCTTCGAGGAACGAGGCCCGCGCTCGCCGCGTTCAGGTAGATTCGCGTTCGCGGCTCCGGATACTCCCGGGCCACGACGTCCGCGATCTCACTCACGCCACGACCGATGCCGCGTCCGGGACCTCGTCAGACGGACGGCGCCGACTCGTAACGCCCCTTCGCCGACCGCAAGCGTCGGCGAAGCTCGACGACCGACATCGTCTCGATGGTCCGGCGCGCCGTGCGCTCGGTGTTCCAGCGCACATCCTTCAGGGCCAGCTGCGACGCCGGTGACGCGTCGCCGTCCCCGGGCTGGAAGACGAGGTAATAACGGCCCTTGTAGTCCAACCCGTCGTCCTGGCCGATGGCCGCCGTCCAGCTACGTCCTTCCTGATCCGCGAAGTCTCTCGTCATCTCGTTTCGGTCTCTCGTAAAGGTCACGCCACGGAGCGCCCGGGCTTCCGCACCCCCCCGAGCCCACAGGCCGACAGAAAGCCGTCGAGCGCGAACGACAGCCCCCCCTCGTCCCGCACCTCCGTCGGCGTCGCGTCCAGATAGTTGCGGAGAGCCCGTCGAAACGCCGCTCCGCTCGAGTAGTCCAGCTGGCGCGAGATGCTCTCCGCGCTCCTGCCCGGGTCCTTCAGCCAGTGCGCTGCCAACAGCACTCGGGCCCACACGAGCAGATGGCCCGCCGAGGGCAATCCCGCGGTTCTGAGCCGTACGCTGAGGTGCGGCCGCGTGAGGCCGGCCTGGCGGGCGAGATCCCTCGTCCTCCACCCGCGCTGGACACCGTCGAACGCCAACTTCAGCGCCCGGGTTTCACGCGCCGGAAGATAGGGACTCACAGCACGAGCTACCAGGGCATGAGCCCCTCGACCGAGCGAGCGCGCGACGGCGCGTGGCACCTCTCTCTCCAGATCGTCCGCACGCAGCAACGCGAGGTTCTCGATGCCGGCTCGTCCGAGTCGAAACAGCGCGTACGGATCGGTCTCCGGGCGAGCGATCACGACCAGCGCCACGCTCGGAAAGCTCCGACGGAACTCGGTGATCGACCCGTCGGGGCCCATGAACGCCGGAAGCGCCTGCTCGTCGAGAATCGCGCACGTCGCGGGACGCTCACGCACGACGTAGACCAGCCGTTCCCACGATGACGCGTACGCGAGGACATGCCCGTCCGCCAGTGACGTGCGGAGCAGTCTTTGGACCTCGGAATCCCTGGTGAACACGCTACAAAACGGCATGATCTTCGGAAAAGGTATACCCTACCCGCGAAATGATGAGACGCCCGTCGCGGGCGTCTCCGACCTTAATCGTGTCCTGGATGAGCCTCCCCATCGTTGCAGGAACGATCCCAGCACTCTCCCCAGAGGCAAAGCCCCATGAAGAAGACGATCCGTCGCACAGCGTTCGCCATCGCCCTGGTCCTCTCCGCCACGGCCTGCGGCGCTGCCAGCATCACCGCACCCGACTGCACGGACCCGGCCACCTGCGCGCCGCCGCCCTACCAGCCCGGCCCGAACGGCTACCAGCCCGGCCCGAACGGCTACCAGCCCGGTCCGAACGGATATCAGCCCGGTCCGAACGGCTACCAGCCTGGTCCGAACGGCTACCAGCCCGGTCCGAACGGCTGACGAGCGACCGAAAGAGTCAGGGCGGGCCGGTGGAACCCAGCTTCCGCCGGCCTGCCAGCTCCTCCGTCACTCGACGACGGCGAGCTCCAGCCTCCAGGCCTGGAGGCCCTCTCGGACCTCCTCACGCGCTTCCCGGTTCGACGCACCGTCGTCCGGCGGCAGCGCAGATTCGTCGGGTCCGTCGTCCAACGCCAACAGAGCCTGTTCGGCAGCGAACATCGTTCGATTGAACGCATGCTCCTTGGCAAAGGACACGGCACGTTGCAGCCAATGGCGAGCCTCGTCGTCTCGACCGAGCGCGTGGTAGCTCAACCCGCGATAGTGCAGGATCTCCGCCTTCGCCGACAGATCTCCGGATTCCCAGCCCATGGCATCCGCCTCGGCCACCCGCCGTTCGAACTCATCCACCTGCCCGCGAAGGGCAGCGATGTGTCCGAGCGCGTCGACCGCATACAGGCGATAGAACTTCCAGTCGTCCATGGCCAGGACGAGGCTCCAGGCGTCGTCGGCGGCCTCCAGCTCCCCGGCGTCGATGAGCACACCGGCAAGGCTCGCGAGCGCTCGGATGCGCTCCGCACCCGGCGGGTAGGCCCTGACCGCGCGCCACCCGGTCTCGAGCGCCGTGCTGATTGCGCCGGCGGCATGCTCGAGAGCCATCTGCGCGTGGTACACAAGGCCGATCGCCATGCCGTCACCGGATCGCTCGGCATACGGAAGGGCCTCTCGCAACGTCCGGCGCACCGCCGGCAGGTTGCCGCGCTCTCTCTGGATGCTGGCAACACCACCCACCATGACCACGGCGACCTTTCCGTCCAATCCGGCCGTTTCCGCCACGCGGCGTGCGGTATCGTACCAGCGCTGAGCCTCGGCCCAACGAGCGAGCCGGCGAAGCACACGTCCCGAGAACCGCGCTGCATCCACGGCCACGTCGACGTCGCTCACGGCCGCCGAGATCTCGAACGCGATCCGATAGAACTCCAGCGCACCATGGTGGTGCCCCTGGGACTCGACGTTCTCGCCGAGTGTCAGCAGCCCCCGCCCGAGCGCTTCCAGGTCCCCGTTCTCGAGCGCTTCGAGCACCTCGTGCCAGAGATCGCCCTCGGCACCGAGCTCCACCCCCGATTCCAGAGCCGCGGCGATCTCTTCGCGAGCGCGCTCCGCCTTGGTGCGTTGCCCGTCCGGGACGATCGTCAGGTCGTCCGCCACGAGCAGCCCGGGAAGACGCCCGACGATGAAGCGGAGACCGATCCGACGGCTCTGCTCCTCGTCCTCTTCGCGGCCTTCGACATCCTTGAGGATGGGCCAGCCGACGAAGCCCGCCTTGCCCGGGTCCGGTGACGATGCGTCTTCGTCGAGGTCGCGGTGCAGGACCACCCCGGAGCACTCTCCCGCCAGAAACATGATCCGGCCCTCGGCGTCCTCGCTCAACGGCGGCCGGACGCCAAGGGCGTCGGCGACGACGAACCAGGCGCGGGTGCCGTCGCTCCCGAGCGCGATCGCCATGGAGGTGCCCCCGGGCTCGAGCCCGAACACGTGTCCGCGCTCATCCTCTTCGCTGAAGTGGACGCCCGGAACGCCGCTTTCCCACGCGCGGTTCAGCGGATCGAGCGAGAAGGAGCGGCGAGGACGATCACTGGCCAGGTCCAGGACGACGTACGGGTGGACCATTCCAGGGCCGAACTCGTCCACCCAGACCAGGGCGGCCCGACCGGCTGAAAGGATCGCGGCCACCCCTGCGAGATGATCGAGGACGGCGTACCGTTGGCGATCCGCGTAGCACAACGACGCAGCCAGCTTGAAGCGCTGGTCACGGCGGTCGCGGTATTCGTCGAGGCGTAGAACGTTCGAAGTGGACATCAGGCGCCCGGCAGGTAGCTTCGTGGGGGGCACCAATCAAGGTACCACCGTTCCTCGGTCGCGCACAACGCCCTTCCCTGCCTAAGGCGCGGGAGGCTGGAGATGGCGCATCAGGCCCCCGACCCCAACTCCCCTCTGTGCTGAACTTCGGGAAACTCGTAGTAGAGGATTCCCTCCTTCGAGATCTCGGACCGGATACGGAAGCCGTCGTCCATCGACATCAGGATCTTCTCCGCAGCCGGCATCGACAGATCCAGCTCGGCGGCGACCTCCGTCACCGTCAGCGTTCCACCCTTGGCCGTGGCGAGCTGGAGCACCTTGCGCTGAAGGCCCTGCATGATCGCCTTACGGCGTTCCTGCTGCGCGTTCCAGCCCCAATAGAATCCGAGCGACCCTCCAGCGCCGAGCACTCCGCCCATCACGATGGCGGGCACCGCCGACTCGGTGAAGCCGATGACCACGAGTGCGGTCGCGAGGAGAACCATCAGGACGCCGAGCGTGCGGCGCACCCCTCCCCCGCTCGGCAGAGGCTGGTCCTGCCGAGCCTCCTGGGCGCCGCGCTCCCCTTCGGAGCCGATCATCGCGAGCGCCCTCGACGCGTGCTCCCAACCGAGGCCGCATCGAGGACAGACGAGGTGCCTTCTGCGGGCCAACCAGTAGATCAGGCCGCCGAACCCGTAGGTGAACACGCTGACCCCGACGAGCAGAGCCACATGTCCCATTCTCCGGAAGTACGGGACGCCCTCACCCTGATAGCTGCATCGGGGGCAACGCCGGACTCCGGCCGGCTGCATGAGCGCCGCGCCCACCGGCGCGACCGCCCCACAGGTGGGACACCTGACCGTCCCCGGATGTAGCTCCTCACCGCACGTGGAACAGCGCATGCCCACTCTTCGGCCACCGGTTGGCTGGATACCGACCTCGAACACCTCTCCCTACGAGGCACCGGCCCACAAGATTCAGCCCGCGCGGACCTGCCGACCCGTGGAAGGCAACGCCGAACACCATGCTCACCGCGAGCCTCGCAGGCGCTTGAGCGCCACCAGGTCGACGATCGGAGTGCCGGTCAGCGCCGAAGCACCCGTCCGGATTCGCCCGGTGACCTCGATCCGGTCGAGCGGCGCGAGCCCCTGCACCTCCGGGAGGCGATCGCGCGGCACGGCGACGTACACGAACGCCCCCTGGGAATCGCCGAACCTCGTCAGGAGGTAGGGCTCTCCCTCGAAGAAGTCCGTTCGCACCTTCTCGGCGTACTCCAGGCTGATGAACTGGAGCGTCCACGACACCACCCTCCCGCGATACGCCTTGGGAGCCTTCTTCACGTCCGCCGGTGTCAGCGCCGAGTCCACCGCCGTGGACGCGGAAGCCGCCGTGTCGCCCGCCGGAAGCCACGTCCACCCCTCCAGACGCACACGCGCCCAGTCTCCCTCTCTCGAGAGAACCTGCAGCTCGGCGCCCGGCCTGGCCAGGGCCATCGTGTCCCCTCCGGCGGAGGTGAGCAGCGGCGCGCCGTCGCCGCCCGCCCGCACGAACCCCTTCGGCCTGCTCGCGGCACCCGCCGGCGGAACCGTGTCCGCGGGGGGGGGCGCCGAGATCCCGGCCTTCGGAGCCGGCGAGCCGTTCGCGGGCGTCGTCGGGTGCGAAGCGGTCGCTTCGGTGACGGACGCTGCCCAGATCCACGCCTCTCGCTTCACCTGGAGCCAACCCGGCCGACTTCCTACGCGGTTGAGCAGCGCTCCATCCACGAGGTGGCCGAGCACCTTGCCCGAGGGCGCGGCGCGGAGATTCTCGCCTTTGGAGGCGGCCACGACGAGGTCGAAGCCGTCGCGGTCGGTCTGCTGCAGCGAACGCGTCCAGATCCATCCTTCGACGTCCACCTTCAGCCAGGAGTCACGGCGGCTGACCACATTCAGGGGCGTCCCCTTCGCGAGGCGACCGAGCACCGTGCCGTTCGGAGCTTGACGGAGGTTCTCCGGCGTGTTCACATGCGCAGCGGTCTGCGCGCCGACCGACACCGGTGAAACGGCCAAGCTCGCGCTCAGCGCGACGATGGCCAGGCGCAGGGACAGACGAGGTGTTGCGGAGTCTGAAACGATCAGGGTCCGAGAGGGTTAAAGAGGAGTTCAATCCGCTGCTCGCAGGCGGCGATGGCCTGAATCTGCCCGGGCCGCCGCGGAGCGTCAATCTGATCACGTCGTGGGAGGGGAGTACGTCTCCGCCATGCGCGTTTCTCGCTTGCTTTGGCCGTCGTTCGTTCTGTTCGTCCTCGGACTCGCGTCTCTCACGCCCGTAGCCCTTCGGGCGCAGACGATTCCATCGCCCTATCGGTTCATCGAAACCAAGCAGGAGTATGGACTCTTCGGTGGATACGCGAGGCATGGCACGGGGCAGTTCGGGTACGGCCCCAAGTCCGGCATTCTCTTCGGCGGCCAGTACGCGGTCCGCCTGAAGGGCCCTCTCGCCTTCGAAGCCTCGGGCACGCTCTTCTCGGGAACGCGCGACGTGATGGACCCCCGCCGATCGGCGGGAGACCGGAAGATCGGCACGGCCCGGACTCGTGTGGGGACTCTGGACGTGGGCCTTCGTTTCAGCCTCGTGGGCGACCGGACGTGGCACGGAGTGAATCCGTTCATCGACTTCGGGCTCGGATTCGCCATGCCGATGAGCGGAACCACCGCCACGGACAAACGGCTCCCATCGGGCGACCAGTACGACTTCCAGAGCTCGTTCGACGGGATGCTGGGAGCGGGCACCCGGGTCTTCATCACCAAGCGGGTGTCGCTACGTGCGGACGCGCGCTTCAATTTCTGGAAGCTCCACACGCCACCGGGCTTCGCCGACCCCACGCTCGGGTTCACCAACTCCCCGAAGTCGGAATGGGTGGCCGGAACACGACTCTCCCTGGCCGTCTTGCTGAACCGCTGAGCGCGTAACGGTGAGCGGACCGGAGACGACGAGCCCGACCTTCGAGATCCGCGTCCCCGACTGGCTCGGGCTCGACGAGGCGCGGGCCCGCGTGCTGGAGAAGGCCGATCCCCTGGACGCGGAGAGGGTGACCCTCGACGAAGCGCTCGGTCGCGCCCTGGCCGAGCCCATGCTCGCCACGGCGACGCTGCCCCCGTGGGACAACAGCGCGGTGGACGGCTACGCCGTACTCGCGGACGATGTGTCCGGAGCCTCTCCCTCGGCACCCGTGATCCTTCCGGTAACGGATCTACTGCGAGCGGGGGACGTGCCCACGAAGTCGCTGGAGCCGGGGGAGGCGATCCGCATCATGACGGGTGCGCCGGTGCCGCCCGGAGCGGATTCGGTGATCAGGGTCGAAGACACGGACCGGGAGGCGGAGCCCGGGAGAGTGCGCATCCTCAAGGACCGCGACTGCGGACGCCACGTCCGGCCGGCCGGACAGGACATGGTCTCGGGTGACCTTGTGCTCGACGAGGGCACGTCGATCCATCCCGGAACGATCGGTGTGCTCGCCGCGCTGGGATGCGGTGACGTGCTGGTGCGCCGCCGGCCCGTGGTCAGCGTCCTGGCCACGGGAGACGAGCTGCGCGGCCCCGATCGGTACGACGACGTGAGATCGGGCTTGGGAGTCCCGGAGGCGAACGGCCCCATGATCGCCGCGCAGATTGCCCGCGCGGGCGGCATCGCGCACCGCCTGGGGATCGCCCCCGACGAGCCGGACGCGCTGCGCGCGTTCCTCACGAAGGGATCCGACGGCGACGCCCTCGTGACCTTGGGGGGCGCGTCCATGGGCGAGGCCGACCTGGTCAAGGGCGTGCTCGACGAAATGGGCTTCCATCAGGACTTCTGGCGGGTCCGGATCCGACCCGGCAGTCCGTTCGGATTCGGATGGCTGCCACGTGAGGGGACTGCCCTGCCGGTCTTCAGCCTCCCCGGCAATCCGGTGTCGGCCTTCGTGACGTTCGAGCTCTTCGTGCGTCCGTTCCTCCTTCGCTCGATGGGTCATCGGCGAGTGCGTCGCCGCGTGATCCGCTGCGTCGCCGGCGCGGAGCTCGAGGCTCCCGGCGAGTTGACCTACCTCTTGCGCGTGCAGATCGACGGGAGCCGTACACCGCCGGTCGCCACGCCGGGTGGGCCACAGGGTTCGGGGCTCGTTCGCACCCTCGGGTCCGCCCACGGCTTGGCGATCGTGCCGGAAGAGGTGGCAGCGCTGGCGGAGGGACAGGCGGTGGACGTCATGCTGCTGGACGAGGGAGCGAGCGCCGTCGAGGCAGCCACCGACGCATGAGGCTGCGGCGGCCCGCCCTCCTGGTATGCCTCGTGCTCCTGGAAGCCGGGTGCGCCATCCCTCGATGGCCCGTCCACGGACGCCTCACATCTCCCTTCGGTCTCCGGCTCCACGGTCTCTGGCCGGAGATTCACCGGGGTGTGGACATCGCGGTCCCGATCGGTACCGACGTACACGCCATGGCGCCCGGCAGAATCCGCTTCGCCGGCACCATGCCCGGGTACGGAAACGTGGTCTGGATCGACCACGGCGGCTCGGTCCTGAGCGTGTACGCGCACCTCTCCCGAATTCTGGTGCGCGCCGGCCAACACGTGGACGGCGGAGAGACGATCGGACTCAGCGGGGAATCGGGCGACGCCACCGGACCCCATCTCCACTTCGAAATCTGGAGATGGGGTCGGGAGGTCGATCCCGTCCCGCTCCTGGGAGGGCCGCCGGCACACTGAGGCGGCGGCTCTTCCCCGGAGCGTTCGAACGAACGTCGATGTGGCCGGAGGTGACGCCCGCTAACCTTGCGCCTTGAGCGCCGTCAGCTCCTCGGTCAGGCGCGGCACGACCTCGAAGAGGTCACCGACGATCCCGTAGTCCGCCACCTTGAAGATCGGCGCGTCCGGGTCCTTGTTGATGGCCACGATCGTCTTCGACGTGCGCATGCCCGCGAGGTGCTGGATCGCGCCCGAGATTCCGATGGCCACATAGAGCTTGGGAGCGACCGTCTTGCCGGTCTGGCCGACCTGCTCGGCGTGCGGACGCCACCCGGCATCCACCGCCGCGCGCGAAGCGCCGAGCGCGGTCCCGTCTCCGATCGCATCCCGAAGCTCCTCGAGGATGTGCCAGTTGGACGGATCCTTCATCCCACGACCACCGGAGACCACGATGCCCGCCTCGGCCACGTCGAGCGCGCCTCCACCCGATGCCTTCCGCTCCACGACCCGGGTGTGCCAGGACGACGGATCCACGGCCGGGGCGAACGACTCGACCGAGCCCGCAGCCGCATTCTCGACGGGCTGGAATACATTTGGACGAACGGACACGACCGCCGGTGCGGCAGCCATACGCAGGTGGGCGAACGCCTTGCCCGCGTAGATCGGCCGTACGACCGAAAGCCCACCGTCTTCGACCTCGAGTCCCGTCACGTCGGAAGCCAGCGGCACGTCGAGCAGCGCCGCCACTCTGGGAGCCAGATCCTTGCCGAGGGCGGTCGCCGGAAAGACGACGGCGTCGTACGAGCCGTCGCCGACCCGGTCGGCGACGATCCTCGCGTACGCCTCCGGCTGATATTCCGCGAGGCCGTCGTCCTCCCCGACCTCCACGACCTCCGCACCGTACGCCCCGAGCTCCGAGCCCGAGGCGGCCACGCCGGGTCCTCCGAGCAGGAGCGCCCTGGCCTTCCCCCCCAGACTGGTGGCGAGCCGAGCCGCCACGGTCACCGTCTCCCGGGCAACGCCCCGGATCTCTCCATTCCGCTGTTCCGCGAAGGCGAGCACGTCCGCCATTTCTTCTCTCTCCGTATTGGGTTACAGGGCGTTCGCTTCTTCCCTGAGAAGACGCACGAGCTCCGGTACCGCGTCGGGTCCCTCGCCGACGATCTTCCCGGCCGTGCGCTCCGGCGGATACTCGAGCCGAGCCACCGTCACGCGGCTCTCACCGACCGCCGCCTCTTTCTGCTCCAGCGGCTTCCGCTTCGCGGCCATGATGCCTTTCAGCGAGGCGTAGCGCGGCTCGAAGGCGCCCTTCGTGATCGTGAGCACGGCCGGCAGATCGGCTTCCACGACCTCGCTCCCCCCTTCCACCTCGCGCTGACAGATCGCCTTGCCATCCGCGATCTCGAACGCGGTCACGCCGGTGACGCAGGCACGCCCGAGCAGCGTCCCCAGCATCGGGCCCACCTGCTGCTGGTCGTCGTCGGCCGCCTTCACGCCCAGCAGGATCAGCGGGGCCTCGGTGGCCGAAAGCTCGGCCGCGAGCGTCTTGGCGGTCTCGAGGCCATCCATGGATGGGGCCCCCTCGAGCAGGACCGCCGCGTCGGCGCCCATGGCGAGCCCCGCACGCAGCGTCTCCTGGGACGAGGCGTCGCCGAGCGTGAGCAGGGTCACCTCGCCCTCGCCCGCCGCCTCCTTGGTGCGCAAGGCGGCCTCGATCGCGAACTCGTCGTAAGGGCTGATGATGTACTTGACGCCCGAAGGATCGATGGCCTTGGCGTCGTCGTCGATCCGGATGCGGGTCTCGGTGTCGGGAACCCGCTTGATACAGACGATGGTTTTCAACGGAGCCACTCCCGTTTCTTGAGGTCCGTGCCTCGGTGCCTCGCGGCCCGCACGTACTCGTCGAGGAGGGTCGGGCCGGGGTACCCCTCATCGCGCCATGGGTTCTCTCGGCTGACTAGATCATCAGCCCCACCACGGCAAAGCATAACACGGTGGCGGCGCCTCCGAGCAGCGCGTACGGCAGCTGCGTCCGGACATGATCGATGTGGTCCGTGGCAGCGGCCATGGACGCGATGATCGTGGTATCGCTGATCGGAGAGCAGTGATCTCCGAAGATCCCGCCGGACAACGATGCCGCGACGAACGGCGCGAGTGGAAGCCCGAGCGCCCTCGCCGCAGGCACCGCGATCGGAAGCATGATCGCGAACGTACCCCAGCTGGTACCGGTCGAAAACGAGATTCCGGACGCGACCAGGAAGATGAGCGGAAGAAAGAGCACCGGCGGCAGCCGACCCGCCACCAGGCGCGCGACGTAGGCTCCCGTGCCCATCTGGTTGGCCACGTTCCCGAGGGCGATGGCCAGTATCAGAATCAGCGCGAGCGGGATCAACCCGCCCGACCCCTTCAAGCCGATCTTGACGAGCTCGTCTTGCGTGAAGGCCCGCTGGGCGAGAAGGAGAATCCACGCCACGGCCAAGCCGAAGAGCACCGCCCACAGGACGCTCGTCGAGCCGGAGCCGGCCTTCAGGTCGCCGTGGCCGGTCACGAAGAGCCCCACCGGCATGAACAGCACCATCGACGCGATCGGCAGGAACATGTTCATGGCGCGGGGCGGAATCCGCTCGTTCGGGCTCGGCGAAAGCACCTCTTCGTCGATGAGCGGCGTCGAGTTCGGCCACAGGAGCTGCCCGCCACGGGTCCGCTCCTGAGCCTTCTTCATCGGGCCGATCTCCCAGTCGAACACGATGGTCGCGAGGGTCAGCAGGACCGCGATGATCGCATAGAAGTTCAGCACGACCGCATCGAGAAAGACCGAAAGCGGATGCTTCACACCCAGGCCTTCGAGGATCCCGAGGTTGTACGCCCCCCAGGCGTTGAGGGGAATCAGAATGCAGATCGGCGCGGAGGTCGAATCGACGATGTACGCGAGCTTCTCACGCGAGCAGCGGTAGCGGTCGCACAGCGGGCGACCGACGGCGCCGGCCACGAGCACCGTGATGTTCGACTCGATGAAGATGATGACGCCGATCGTCCAGGCGAGCAGCTGGGCCCGTCGAGACGAGGTGACCCAGTTCTTCCGCTCCAGGTACGAGACGAAGCCGCGCACGCCGCCCGACGCCTCCACCGTCGCGATGAGGGCGCCGATGGCGAGCGTGAACAGGATGACACGGGCGTCGTCCTGGTCTTGAAACACCGCAACGATGGATTGGATGGAAGCACCCATCCCGGAGATCGGATTCCATCCGCCAACGATCGTCCAGCCGAGCCAGAGCCCCCCCGCCAGAGACAGGTAGACCTGCCGGCTGGCGATGGCCAGCAGGATCGCGAGAAGCGGAGGCAGGACCGAGAGCCACCCGGGATGGATCATGCGTCTCGCTCCCGGGAGCGAGACCGCCCCGACGTGCGCCTCGGCGGATGGGGCCTCGAGACACCCGGGCTGCCCTTCACGTAGAATCGGTAGGGCCAGTCTGCCGCCGCCCGGACACCGACCCGCCCGGAGACCTCCACGTCCCCATCCGCCACCGCCCAGCCCGGTGCCAGGACCAGGGGGGGGTGTGACAGGTCGTGGCCGTACAGTGCGCCCGTGATGCCCAGGGCCTCGCACAGACGTCCCGGACCCGCCGCCAGGGGCTTTCTGTCGCCACGTCGCCGAGCCATCTCCCGCTCTCCCTCCAGGGGCTCCAATCCCCGAATGAGCACGGCCTGGGGATCACCGGCCGCACCGGTCACGACGTTCATGCACCAGTGCATGCCGTAGCTGCGATAGACGTACGCGTGACCGGAAGGGCCGAACATGACCTGGTTGCGGGCGGTCCGTCCAGTCCGGGTGGCTGCGTGGGAGGCGGGATCGTCACGACCCGCATACGCCTCGACCTCGACGATGACCCCCGAGGTCAGGGTGGGTCCGACGGTGGAGATGAGGCGAGCGCCGAGCAGATCTCGAGCGACCTGGAGGACGGGCCGCCGAAGGATCTCCGCACCGAGCGACGACTCCGGTGGGTCTCCTCGGCGCCACGGCAGCCGGGAGCCCCCGGAGTCTCGTTTCGGGCTCAGCTCTTCCGGCCCCCGCTTCGGGCCGTACGGCGCTCGTAGTCGGCCTTCCACGCTTCGAGCACCTGCTCGGCGCGCTTCGGCGTGATCGCCTCGGAGATCGCTTCCGGCCGATCGCGCAGCGTGGCGAACAGGCCGGTCCCGAAGCGCTCCACGAGCGTCTCGGCCGTCTTCTCACCCACGCCGCGATACCGGTGGGACAGGTAGCGCACGATCGCATCCGGATCCGTGGGGAGGCCGAGCGCGGAGGCGTCGAGCGCCTCCCGATCACCGTCGCCCGAGGGACCCGCCTGCTCCGTCGCGACATCCGTTCCGGTGACGACCTGCCCCTCGAAGAGCGAAGGCGGCTCTTCGTCGCCGCGCCGCCGGGTCGAGCCCCGACGCGGTCCCAGGCGCAGGCCGGACGAGTCCAGCTCGTCCGGTTCGATCTCCACGACCGCCGCCGTGTCGGTCCGTGACTCTGCGGCGGCAGCCGGCTGCTCCGTGCCGTCTCCGTTCGCCGCGGCCGCCGTCTCTTCCTTCTTCGGCTCCGGACGAGGCGCCGATGTCTTCCTGGTCCCTCCCTCGCCCGGGAGAGACACCTCGTAGTTTCCCGCGTCGGTGCGACGCAGCACGACACGGTCGTGATCCGCCGCCTGCGACAGGAACTTGGTGAACTTGCTGAAGCCGAGCTCCGCCTCGTCGAACGACGGGTTCAGCTCCAGGAGCTTCCTCTTCACGTCGGAGTCGCGCACCTCGGGCCGTCCGGCATCCCGGAGCTCTTCCATGGCGCGCGTCATCAGATCGTAGGCGTCGCCGAGCGGGTCGCTCGACTCCTGCGCGGATTCCGCATCCGGCCCGGGCGCCGCGGCGGTCTGCTGCTGTTTCTCCTCTTCCTTCTCCTTCGCCTTCGCCTGCGGCTCGCTCCCGCCGTGCCGCTCGCGCCGCGAGCGGCCTCGACTCTGGCGTCCACCTCGCTCCTCGCTCGCCTTCCGGCCGCGCCCTCCGCGGGGAGGCGCCACCTCGTACTGGCCGTTTTCCAGCTTCTTGAGGTCGACCAGATTCCGCGAAGCGGCCTCCGTCAGAAACTTGCTGAACTTGCTGAAGCCGAGCCCGCCCTCGTCGAAGTTGGCGTCGATCTCCTGCATGACCTGTTTCAGGCGATCCGAGCGCATCACGTCGTCGCGGTCCTGCATCTTCTTGAGTGCCTGGGTGACCAGAACCCAGGCATCCTGAGGCTTCTGCTCCGTCCCGGTGGTCTTCCGCAAACCGGTGAGCGACGTGTACGAGTAGTACTCGTCGCAGTTCTGGACGAGGATGTCCGAGCTGGACTCCTGGATGCCCACGCCGATCACGTACTTCCCGTACTCCTTGAGCTTCAACACGAGGCTGGAGAAGTCGGAGTCGCCCGTGAGCAGGATGAACGTGCCGATCTCGGGACGCGTGAAGATCAGCTCCATCGCATCGATCGCCATGCGGATGTCGGTCGCGTTCTTCTTGTTGCTCCCGTAGGCGGGAGCGAAGATCAGGTCGATCGACGCTTCGGACAGCGGAACGATGTACTGGGGATACCTGCGCCAGTCGGCGTAGGCGCGCTGGACGCTCACCTTGCCCTTGATGACGTCCGACGCCAGGAGATGCTTGAGCTCTTTGGAGAGATCGCTTCGCATGCCCATCGTGACGTTGTCGAAGTCGATGAGCAGAGCGGCATGATTGACGCCTCCAACCGCGGAAGCGCCGGACGCCCCCTGATGAGGCGCCCGAGTGTAGGGTGTAATCATTCCTTCCTTCGTCTCGCAAACTTGAATGTTCAGCCGCGAGACCTCCCCACCTCGCCCACGTCCGTACAGGAGCACGAACGAGGTCGGGGAAGCCTGGTGGTACCCACTCCGGGCACCTGCGACAGCTTCCTACGCCGGTGAGCTCTCCGACTGAATCACGCGGGAAAGCTCGACCCGACGGATCTTGCCCGTTCCGGTTCGTGGAAACGCATCGAGAAAACGGACCAGGTCGGGGATCTTGTAGTCCGCGAGGGTCTCGCGGCACCAATCCACGATCTCCTGGCCCGTCACGATCGCCCCCTCCACCGGGACGATGCAGGCGCAAATGGCTTCGCCGAGAAGTTCGTTGGCCAAACCGACCACCGCTGCCTCTCGTACCGCCGGGTGCGCCTCGAGTCGAGTTTCGACCTCCCGGGGGTACACATTGAAACCAGATCGTATGATAACCTCTTTCCTGCGGCCGACCAAATGGATGTAGCCCTCCTCATCCACGATTCCGAGGTCCCCGGTCAGGAAGTATCCCTCTTCGTTGAACACGGCCGCCGTCTCGCTCGGCTGCCGGTAGTAGCCCAGCATCACGCCGGGCCCCTTCACGGCGATCTCGCCTACGCTCTCCACCGGAAGCTCCTCTCCCCCGCCCTCCAGGATCCGGATATCCGTCCCCGGGAGCGGCCGACCCACGGTGAAGACCTGCTTCTCTTCGGGGTCGTCGGGCCGCGACAGGCACAGCGTGGACGAGGTCTCGGTGAGCGAGTAGGCGGCCACGGCCACCGGACACAGGTGCGCCCGGATCCGCTGTAGAAGGCTGTCGCCCACGGGAGCACCCGCCACCATGGCGATCCTGAGAGAGGAGACGTCTCGTGGCTGGCGGCCAATCTCCCCGAGCTCCCCCACGAACAGCGTCGGTACGCCGTAATGGACCGTGGCCCGATATCGCTCGATCAGATCCAGCGTGGCGCCGGGGTCGGCTTCTTCCTGCAGGAGAATCGAGGCTCCCGCCAGAAGCGTCGAGAGCACGCCCTGGCCGAGGCCGAAGACATGGAAGAGCGCGGACACGCCCACGGCCCGATCGGCCTCGGTGAGGCCCAGAGCATCCGCGGCTCCCGCGGCAACGCTGATCAGGTTTCCATGGGACAGCTCCACGCCCTTGGGCTTGCCCGTCGTGCCGGACGTGTACACGATCGCGAACAACTCTTCGTCGCTTCCGGACGCGGCAGGCTCGAAGTCTCGGCCGCCCCCCGCCGAGATCAGGTCCTCGAACTGGAAGATGCGGTCGTCGTACCAGAGGTCCTCGTTACCGACCGTCACCAGATACTGGAGCTCCGGAAGTTGGACCAGCATCTCCTCGAACAGCTGGAGGTAGTCCACACCGTACGCTCGCTCGACGGTTACGGCGCACACGGCCTCCGAGTGGCGCATCATGTACTGCAGCTCGGCCGTGGGGAGGCGTGGATTGAGGGGAACGACCACCGCACCCAGCTTGGCCGCCGCGAACATGGAGATCACGAATTCGGGACACGCCGGCAGGACGAACGCGACGCGGTCTCCGGCCTCCACCCCCAGATGCGCGAGCGACGCCGCCAGAGCCTCGGACTCGCTTTCGACGCGTCCGTAGGTCAGGACATGGTCGCCGAAACGGACGAACTCTCGCTCGGGATCCGACGTGGCGCGGGTCGCTAGCGCGGATGCTACGGTGAACCCTCTGAAGCGCTCGCTGAGCGCCATGGCACCTCCGGCCGGAAATCGGTGGACGCCGGGAAAGGAAAACATAGACGAGGCGGCAGGGTCAGTCAAAATCCGAGAACGCCGACGAATTCAGCCGCGAAGCGGCCAGGGACCTGTCGGGCTACAACGCCTCCGAGAGGATCGCGCGCACGGCATCGGGCGGTGCTTCGTGACTCCAGCCACCCTCCTGGTGGGTGACACCGATGCGATCGAGCAGAACATATCGCGGCCGGCCACGGCGCACCTTCTTGTCGGTGCCGAGGTAGCCGACCACCTCTTCCAGGTCCCACGCTCTCTCCGGCACGTCCCCGAGCCCGAAGCGGCCGAGCATATCGTGCAGCGTGTCGTGGGTTCCCGCCTCCGTGATGCCCATGCGCTCTCCCAGCCGCGCCTCCAGGACCATCCCGGCGGCGACCGCCGACCCGTGACCCAACTCGTAACGCGAAGCCGCCTCCAGCGCGTGACCCAGCGTATGGCCGAAGTTCAGCACCTGGCGCAGTCCCATCTCACGTTCGTCCTTGCCCACCACCCGTGCTTTCAGCTCGACGGAGCGCAGCACAGCCGCGTAGGTCGCGTCCGGCTCGGCCGAGAGAAGCGCCTCTGCCTCGCTCGCGAGCCGCTCGAAGTACGAGCGGTCGAGCACCGCTCCGTGCTTCAGCGCCTCGGCCAATCCCTGAGCCCGCTCCTCGCGCGGGAGCGTCGCGATCGTCTCGGGATCCGCGATCACGACGCGTGGAGGGTGGAACGCACCGACGAGGTTCTTTCCGGTCGGAACGTCCACCCCGGTCTTACCACCGACCGAAGCATCGATCATGGCCACCAGGCTCGTGGGAACCTGGACCACCGGGATACCGCGCAGGTACGTGGCGGCCACGAAGCCCGCCAGGTCACCCGTCACCCCACCTCCGATCGCGACGACGATTCCGTCGCGCCGGACTCCGGCCTCGAGCAGGGCGTCCGTCAGCTGGAGCCAACGCTCACGTGTCTTGGACGCCTCACCCGCCGGAAACGTGAAGAGCCGGGCGTCGAGACCGGCGTCGACGCACGCCTCGACGACCGGTCGGCCGTACAGCTCCGCTACGTGATCGTCGGACACCACCGCGTACCGGTGGCCCGGGGCGTACTCGTCGAGGAGCTGGGGGATGCGGAACCGCAGCCCCTTACCCACCAGCACCGGATAGCTCGCATCGCCAACCCCGACGGGCACCGCCGCCACGGGGGCTATTCCCTTCGTGCTCATCCTTTGCTCTCCCGCTCCACGTGCGCGGAGACGGCCGGCGCGTCTCCCACGCGCAAGACCGCCCCGGGTCGGCCATCCACGGTCGTGGACTCGAGCGTGGCCGCGGCTCCGAATCCGCCCAGATGCGCCGACAGCGCGTGCACGAATCGGTCTCGTGCCGTCGCGTTGTCCCAGACGCTGTACCAGACCAGCGCCGTCCCGCCCCCGGGCGTCGAGAGCAGCACGTACCGATCGCCTCCCCAACCCTTCGAGAGCGCATCCGCGCCCTTCCCGACGTGGGCGTCGAGGAGAACCCCCACCTCGAGGCGTCCGAGAACGTCGGAGTGCACCACAGAGTCGCCGGCCGGAGGCGTGAGGCGCAGCTCCACCGGCGTGTCGGCGAGATCGTGCGTCATGACCTGCTCGGTCGAGTGAGGCAGGTAGCGCCCGAATGGAGCCAGCCGTTTTCCGTGACTCCAGAGGGATTGCACGTACCCGGTCCCCGCCTCGTAGGGAAAGAGCAGATCCTCACGGATCACCGCCGGCGCATGCGCCAGCGCCGGGAACTGATCGGTCACGCTTCCCATGGCCTTCCGGAGCGAGTCGCCGAAGTTCGGCATGGCCCCGATGTCGACGACCTTCCCCGCTCGCTGGTCCAGTAGATACTCCATCTGTACGAGCGTCGCCTGACCCTCGATGGCGGCCCGCGCCGCCGTCCTCTGATCGTTGTCCAGGCTCGGCGCGGTGAGCGCGGCCAGGTCGACCGTCTGATCCTGCACCGCATGCACCAGCTCGTGGACCAGGAGCGCGCGGACCAGCCCCGGAGGCTGATCGTTCATCACGAAGAGCGCGGTCGAGTCCGGCTCGTAGAAGCCCGCCACCTGCTCTTCGTAGAGCGAGAGCAGCATGGCGCGCAGATGTAGCGTGTCCGGCACCAGCCCGAGAAGCGCATAGGACCGAACCGTGGCCCGCGCCACGGCGGGTGGCATGTCCTCGTTCAGCTTTGCCTTCAGATAACGCTCGAGCTGGGCCCGGCTGCGGCGCTCGATGCGAACGGGGTGCTTCAGCTCGAGCCCGGCCATCCGGGCGAGATCGGGGAGAAGCTGCGCGGCCATCGTCGCGAGCTGAGGGTCGGACGATACGACGAGCTTGCTGGAGGCCTGCTGCTGGGCACCGCCCCGGCACGCGGCGAAGGACAGGCTGACGACCACCACGCCGACGCGGACGAGCGTCTTCATGACGATTCCGGATGAACGACGTCACCCGCCTCCAGCACCCGGGGAAACGCGGCGGCGGTCCACCCGTGCTCCGCCGCTACGTCGGCGACGGTGCGGCCGCTCTCGGGATCCCTCCATCCGGAGGCGACGTCGAGCAACGGCACCACCACGAACGCCCGCTCCGACCACCGCGGGTGTGGGATGTCGAGGTCCCGCTCGTGGATGATGGACGATCCATGGAAGAGAACGTCCACGTCCAGGGTGCGCGGCGCGTTGGGATAGGGGCGTGTGCGTCCGGCCGCACCCTCCAGCTCGAACGCGAGACGGAGCGTCTCTCTCGGTGAGAGACGTGTCCGCCCTCGCACGACCGCGTTGAAATAGTCGGGCTGACGCCCGGGACCGACCGGAGGTGTTCGGTACACCGCCGACACGCGGGCCGAGGACAGGACGCCGGACAGCGCGTCCACGGCACTACGCAACTGTGTCAGGGCGTCACCCAGATTGGCCCCCAGAGCGAACAGCACGGTCTCGTCGGACAGATCGCTTTCGCTCAACCGCCTGTCTCCTGGGCTCGCCCGTAGCGGTCCTCGAAGCGAACCACGTCCTCGAGGTGTGGCGTCGAGGCCTCCAGCACGTCCGCGTCCGTGATCGCCTCGATCATGTGGATCGTGCCGGGGGTGACGCGGAACGACTCACCGTCGCCCAGCTCGACATCCACGAGCGACTCGATGGCGGACCCCGCCCGGAGGCGAATCCTGCCGCTCAACAGGTGGAGCGTCTCGTCCTTGACCCGGTGCATCTGCACCGACAGGGCCTCTCCAGCGTTCACGTGCAGAATCTTGCCGACGTAGAGGTCCGTTTCGGCCCAGATCAGCTCGTAGCCCCAGGGCTTCTCGACCCGACGCGTGGAAATCTTCAAGGTATCCTCGACCGCTTCGTGCGCTCGCCGGCGCATCAGGGAAACGTCGTCTCAACGATCATGTATAACCCTTCGTTCGACAGACAGTGTCAGAGCCTCCGGAGTCGGTCAAGGAGGAGTCCGCGGGCCCGTCGGGCGGGACCGGTGCGTGGGCCTGTTGAACGACACGCGAGGCGCCGGCTAAGTTGAAGGGCTGTAAGGCGGACGAAGTCCGCCCGCGGCAACGCCGATGGCACCGGACTTGCACCGCGAGCGGCAGTCCGTCCGCTCACTCCATGAGGGATTGATGGCGAAGGGAAAATCCAGGTCGAGCAAACGAGCCGGCACGCTCGGGCGCGTGAAAGCGTGGGTCTGGCGGCCCAGGCTGTTTCTTCTTGTCGGCAGCTTCTTCGGCGCGGTGGCAATCGGCGGCGCCTGGGGAAGCTGGACCAATCTGTGCGCCGGGGACCGATGCCCCTCCGTCGCCCAGATCAAGACGTGGCAGCCTCAGCAGACGAGCAAGCTCTACAGCCACGGCGGCCACCTGATCGGTGAGATCGGGTACGAGCGCCGCACCCCGGTGTCGATCCACGCCATCCCCGCCTACGTGCCCGAGGCGGTCGTCTCGATCGAGGACAAGCGCTTCTACCATCACGGTGCCTTCGACCCGAGAGGCATCGCCCGAGCGGCCCTCGGCGTGCTGATCGGCCGCAACTTCGGCGGCGGCAGCACGATCACGCAGCAGCTCGCCCGAAACATGTTCGAGAACAAGATCGGGTTCGAGCGCTCGCTCACACGGAAGCTCAAGGAACTCCAGGTCGCGATCGACCTCGAGCGCTCGTACACCAAGGAGCAGATCCTCGAGGCGTACATCAACCAGATCTACATGGGGCGGGCCGGGTACGGATTCCAGAGCGCTGCCCGCTATTACCTCGGCAAGAACCTGAAGGACGTGAATCCCGCCGAAGCCGCGCTGCTCGCGGCGATTCTGAACGTCCCGGGCTACTACGACCCCTTCGAGCACCCGGACCACGCCCGGAGCCGCCGAAACCTGGTGCTCACGCTGATGGCGGAGCAGGGCTACCTGACCAAGGCCGAAGCCGATCGGTGGAAGGCCTACCCCCTGCCCACCAAGGAGTCCGAGGAGGATACGACGTCGATCGCACCCTACTTCCAGGAGTGGGTCCGTCAGATCCTGGACTCGAGGTTCGGCGACGCGATCTACCGCAACGGCTACAAGGTCTACACCACCCTCGACGTCGGCATGCAGCGCGCGGCCAAGGCGTCGATGGACGCGGGTTGGGACGCCATCGAGAACGACCCCAACTACGACCATCCGAAGTACGCCCAGTTCGACACGGTCAAGAGCTTCCCGGGCAACCAGACGCCCTACATCCAGGGTGCGTTCATCGCGCTGGATCCGGTCACGGGCCACGTGGAAGCGCTCGTGGGAGGACGGAACTTCCAGCAGTCGAAGTTCGATCGCGCACGACTCGCTCAGCGGCAGGCGGGGTCGTCGTTCAAGCCGTTCGTATACACGGCGGCGATCGCGAGCGGTATTCCTGCGTCGCACATCATCGTGGACGCCCCGGTCGTGTACCCCCAGCCGAACGGGCAGGACTGGCGCCCATCCGACTTCGAGAAGGAGTTCAAGGGGCCGATGACGCTTCGGGAGGGGCTCTACACGTCCACCAACCTGATCGCGATCAAGCTGGGTTGGCAGGAGGTCGGGATCGAGAGCGTGGTGCAGGAGGCCCGCAAGATGGGCATCCGCACGCCGATCCCGCGCGTTCCTTCCGCGACGATCGGCTCGGCGGGGGTCATCCCGCTGCAGATGGCCGAAGCGTACTCGACGTTCCCGACCCTGGGGACGAAGGTCAGGCCCTTCCCGATCCTCCGCGTCGAGGACGCCCAGGGCAACGTCGTGTGGCAGCCCAAGCCGGAGCGGACGACCGTCATCGACAGCATGGTGGCCCGGATCATGGTCTCGATGCTCCAGGACGTCGTGGAGCAGAGGACGCGTCCCGGTCACCCCGGCGGAACCGGCAACTACGCCATCCGCTCCAAGTCGGGTCTTCCGGAAGAGGTCCCGGCCGCAGGCAAGACCGGAACGACCAACGACGGAACCAACGTCTGGTTCGACGGATTCACCCCGAACCTGCTCGCCGTGGTATGGTTCGGGATGGATCGCCCGGTGCCCATCTTCAAGATCGCTCCAGGCCTCCGACAGGCGACGGGCGGCGGGCTCGCGGCCCCGGTGTGGGGAGACTTCATGAAGCGGGTGTACTACGGAAAGCCCGGCAACTGGGACACGCTCGGTATCGCGGACAGCACGAGCGCGGAAGACACGACGGCTGCCGGGGGGATCCTGCCGATCCCGAGCGATTGGCCGATCCCCGCGGGCCTGCAGACGGCGCTCGTCGACCGAAAGACGGGCAAGCTCGCGTCCAAGTGGTGCCCGAAGTCGGACCAGTACCTCGAGTACTACCTCCCCGGCACGGAGCCGACCGAGTTCTGCGATCGCTCGAGTGAGCGTCGGTTCCAGGCCCCGAGCATCCACTGAGCGCCCGCACGGTGAGCACGACCCTCTGCACGCTCGTCTTCGATACGAGCACGGCGGCGCTGTGGGCGGAAGAGGTGGCGGTGGAGCGTGGCATCCCCGCCGAGCTCGTGGCCGCACCTGCCGCCTCGGACGCCAAGTGCGACCTCGCGCTCGTCACCCACGTCGAGCACGAGCGTGAGCTCAGTGCCGCGCTCGGCGAGGAGGGGGTGCCTTTTCGACGCTGGTCGTAGCCGTCGCCCGGGCGTCAGACCGGAAACTTCCCTCGTGCTCCTTCGATGGCGTCGTCCACGCGCCGCTTGACGTCGTCCGCCAGGTCTTCCCAGCGGTCCGACGCGCTGTCCCGCAGATCGACGGCGGCTTTGCGGATGCGGCGACGGGTCCTGCGCCCGCTTTGCGGGGCCGACAGGAGTGCTACTCCCGCGCCGATCACGGCCCCCAGCAGCAAGCCGGAGACGAAGTTGACGAGTTGGGTGTCGTTGTCGTATTCCATGTGCCTTCTTTCTCCCATTTCAGATGGGCCGATGCGAGCGGTGGGCCCACCTTCTAGTATATTGGCGATCGGCAGTCGCCCAAAGACACAGGAGACCGGATGAGCGCCACAGCGGAAGCAGTGCGAGACGTCGCCGTCCCGCGGTCGACCTTCGCACACCTGCGTCGCGAGCTCGAGCAGGAGGTGGGGCCGCTTCCCGCCATCCACGCCCTGCACGCGGCGGGCTTCGCGGTGGGCGCGGCCGCTGCAACCGGGTTCGCCGAAGGGGTTTCCGAGGTCGGCTCGCTTCCCGAGGACCTGTTCTGGGCCCGAGTGACTTCCTTCTTCGTCAGAAGGGGTTGGGGAACGCTGACGCACCGCCTCGCCGGGCACGGGGTGGGCGTGCTGGCCAGCGAAGATTGGGCGGAGGCGACGGGAACAGAGACGAGCGACCAAGCGTCCTGCTCGTTCAGCACCGGCTTCCTGGGAGGCCTCCTCACCGAGCTGGCAGGAGGGCCGATCGCGGTGCTCGAGGTGTCGTGCCGCGGACGCGGAGACGACGCCTGCCGGTTCGCCTTCGGATCGGAGGGCGCGGTACACGATCTGTACGGCCGACTCCTCGAGGACACGGACCTCGAGAAGGCGCTCGCCAACCTCTGAGGCCTCCCTGCGCAGCGTGCGTGTGCTCGGCATCGATTTCGGACAGCGCAGGATCGGCCTCGCGGTGAGTGACCCGACGGGGACCATCGCCGTGCCCCTCGACACCGTCACCCGCCGCGCCGGCAAGCGCCCACCCCTCGCACGGATGGAGGAGGTCGCGCGGACGCACGAAGTCGGCCACCTCGTGGTCGGTCTCCCGCTGGCCCTGGACGGGAGCGAGACGCCGTGGTGCGCGGAAGTGCGCGACGCCGGAGATCGGCTTGCCGCCCGTCTCGCGGTGGGCGTCGACTACATGGACGAGCGATTCACGTCGGTCCGTGCCGAGCGGGCGATTCGCTCGATCGGACTCCCGAAGAAGGAGCGCGAGCGCAAGGGGCGGATCGACGCCGCGGCGGCCGTCCTGATCCTCCAGGCGTGGCTCGACCGCCAGGACGGCCCGTGAGGCGCCGCCTCCCGGTCGTCCTGGCCATTGTGATGGTGCTGGGGGGCTGCTCGACCTCCAGCCCGGCCGGGTCGGTCGAAGTGGTCATCCCACTGGGCGCGACACTTTCCACCGTCGCGGATTCTCTTTCTTCACGTGGAGTCATCCATCACCCCACGCTCTTCCGTGTCTACGCGCGACTGCGCGGAGCGGCGCGCCATCTGGAGGCCGGACACTACCGACTTGCGAGGTCCGCGTCGTGGGGCGACGTGCTCGACACGCTCGTCTCGGGCCGGGTCATCACTGTGCCGCTCACGATTCCCGAAGGGTTTCAACTTACGCAGATGGCACCCCGGATCGCGGAGATCACCGGTGATCCCACCGACTCGGTGCTCGCCGTCCTCACCTCCCCCGGCGAAGATTCCACGCTGGCGGTTCCGGGCCCCGGCCTGGAGGGCTACCTCTTTCCCGACACGTACCTCTTCGCTCCCGGTGTGTCGATCCAGCGGGTGCTGCGGACCATGGCGGCGCGGTACCACGCCTTCTGGACGCCCGCTCGTGTCGCTCGGCGCGACTCCATCGGGATGAGCGAGCGTGACGTGGTCACCTTGGCCTCCATCATCCAGGCCGAAGCCCGTCTGCCCGAGGAGATGCCGCTGATCTCCGCCGTCTATCACAACCGACTCTCCCGCCACCTGCTTCTCCAGGCGGATCCGACGGTGCTGTATGCGCTCGGAGGCACGCGCCGACACCTGCTGTTCGCGGCGATCGATTCCGTGGCGCACAATCCCTACAACACCTACACACATCCGGGGCTTCCCCCCGGGCCCATCGACGCCCCCGGAGCGGCGGCGCTGGAGGCCGCCCTTCACCCTGCCGACGTCGACTACCTGTATTTCGTCGCGCGTCCGGACGGATCCCACATCTTCACTCGCACGCTGGCGGCGCACAACCGAGCCAAGGCGAAGGCCCGGCGGGAATGGGATAGCCTCGAGCAGGCCCAGAGGTCACAGGGCGCGGGGGGCCGATGAGCGAAGGAGGCTCGGCCGTGCACTCGAGGGGGGCGAAGCTTTCTCGAGCGCTCCGCCTCGTCGTGATCACCGACCGTGGCCTGTCCGCACCGAGGAGCGTGATCGACGTGGTCGCCGCGGCGCTCGAGGGAGGCGCCCGGGCCGTCCAGCTCCGGAACAAGGGAGACCCGGCCCGGGAGCTCGTGGCGGTGGGACGGGACCTGCGGGCGCTGACCCGGGAGGCAGGCGCCCTGCTCTTCGTGAACGACCGTCTGGATGTGGCGCTGGCGCTGGAGGCCGACGGCATCCACGTCGGGCCGGACGACATCCCGGTGGCCGCCGTACGACGGGTCGTCGGAACGGAGCTCCTGATCGGCCGCTCCGCGGACGACCCCGAGGTCGCGAGACGGGCCGTGGACGACGGGGCCGACTATATCGGGTGCGGCACGGTCTATCCCACCAGCACGAAGGCCGACGCCGGGGGCGTGATCGGTCTCGACGGCCTCGCCCGGGTGGTTGCGTCCGTGCGCGTGCCCGTCGTAGGCATTGGCGGCATCACCGAGGAGCGAGCCCCTGCGGTATCGGAGACGGGAGCGGCCGGGGTAGCCGTCGTGGGCGCCGTCATGGCGGCCTCCGATCCGGCGGAAGCCGTGCGGGCCTTGCTCACCCCTTTTCGGGGGGAGAACGGGTAGCGAGCTTCGGGAAGAACGCCGTTTACGGCGGGCCGGCGAGGCGGATCTCCTCCCGCCCGGCCTGCCCCCCGTGATCGGGAGCGGAGCGTCGGATGCAACCCGTCACCGCGATCGCCTCTGCCCAGTTGTGGACGATCACCGCCGTCGTGGCGGTGATGGACGTGATCCTCGCCGCGCTCCTGACCAGGCTGGTCCGCCCCCCGTGGTCTCCCGGACAGTCCTCCACGCTGCTCATCCTGGGCGCCACCTGCTTCGCGGTGCTGTTCGCCTGGGCGTTCCGGACGTACTGGGACTCCTGCTACGGGGCCGCGCTCCCCGCCTGGATGAGGACGTTGGCACCCGTCGTGGGAGCGGTGGAAGGCGCCATGGGCTGGCTCTTCTGGTGGGTCGCTCGACGGGTGTCACGTGCCACCGTGATCACCTTTCTCATCCTGGGCGGCCTCGAATCCCTTCCCGGTCATCTCCACGCGATCTACGGACGCGGACTTCTCGAGCATTGCCTTCCCGTGCTCGGCGTCACGCCCGCTTCCGCACTGGTCTTCGGGTTCTTCGAGTATGCCTTCTACTGGTCGGTGATCCTGCTGCTCTCGAGCGTGGTGGCGCGAGTCATCGGGCCGGCCGGGAACGCGAGCGCCCCTCATACCGAGGGGGCATGAGGGGCGTTCGATAGAGGAGTCGGCGGCGACGTACTCTCCCACCGGGCTTCCCCGGCAGTACCATCCGCGCTGTGGGGCTTAACGGCCGTGTTCGGGATGGGA
>JBJKRT010000005.1:0-63657 GCA_046704545.1 Longimicrobiales bacterium | reverse complement strand
GGGGTCGGCTACAGCGGCTGCCAGTTCCGCTTGAAGGCGTTTGGCTGGCAGCGGCTGTGCGTGCACTGCTGCGGTCAGCATTGCCAGGATAGACAGCGTGGCGAGCCGGAGGAGCAAGCGATGGTCGAGTTTCATGGGGTTCTCCGATCCCGTGCGATCCGTTCGAGGCCGTCAACGTCGCAGGACGCGGCCGGTGGTCGACGCGTCTTGCGAGGGCCCTCGGCCACCGCGAAGGGCGTAGTGACGTGGACGGTCGTAGCTGTGGTTGCGTTGGCGCACATCAGGCCCGCTCTCCTCGATGGCGTTGCACGCGTTCCCCGAATGCGGTGCGGAGCACCAGGTTCCCTGTGACGGCGCCGCTTTCGAGCCTGGCGTTCGCTTCGGCTGGGTCTTGGAGGGGGAGCACCCTGTGGATGACGGGTTGCATAGCGCCTCTGGCGAGCAGGTCGTGGAGGCGGGCCCAGTCGTAGGACAGCGGTTGCCGGTTCGCGAAGGTTGTGCTCGTGGGGTATGCATTGAGGGTCTTGCCATTCGGCGATAGGCCGACGAGGAGCATCTTCCTGAGCAGAAGGGGCAGGCGTCGCAGGTTGCCGGGATTGGCGTATGTGACGAGCGTACCGCCACGGCGTAGGAGGGCGAGTCCGAGATCGATGGAGGCGCCGCCGACGCCATCGAACACCGCGTGGAAATCGTGCCTTCTCGGACGCGATCAGCCCGGAGCCGGTTCACTGCCGGACCTCAGGGTCGATGTGGCGGTTCCGAGGCGGATGAGTCTCCGGCCGGCGGCGAGGAACCAGATGACGAAGAGGAGCCACCACCAGAAGTAGCTCAAGCCAACGACGCCGAACATGGAGAGGGCGACGAAGGCCGAGATGGCGGTGGCGATGCCGAGGTAGGCGATAACGCGGTGGAAGACGCCGCGCAGCATGGCGAGGGAGAGGAACAGGATGCCCACCGCGAACATGCTTTCGTACATGGGGTTGAAGGCGTTGTTCTGAGAGATGAGGGCCATGGCCGCGGTAGCGAAGGCGGGGGCGTCGCTTGCCGGGGCCGCGGCGTACTTGTCGCTGAGGTCGATGAGGCCGAGCAGGACGGGGTAATAGGCGAGGAAGAGGATCTGGGAGGTGACGCCGATGAGCGTGCCTAGGGCGGCGAAGCTCTTGTGAGCGCGCTCGAGTGCGAGGTAGAGCGCGGCGAAGGCGATGATGGCGAAGATACTCGACACCAGCACGGTCGTCTGCAGGACGAAGTACCACAGGCGGTGGCTGGCGATGAACGCCAGCGTGTCCGCGCTGGTGATCTGAAGGGCGTGCATGGGTGTGGTGGTGAAGAGCACGAACGGGACGATGAGGCCGACGAGGATGTAGGCGAGCGCGGAGATGCCGCCTACGAGATGGAAGCCTCTCCAGCTCGGGTCGGGCTGGAGATGCACGGTCCGGTCGTCAGACGGTCGTGCGCCTCGAGCAGGTGTGTGAGCCGCCATCAGACCCCTCCTAAGGTCTCCCCCATGTCCAGGGACGGCGCAAGTTCAACGAGGGACCTAAGTGACGTTAGGGGCGTTTGGGTGCCTCGGAGGTCGGGTCGAAACCTACAGGCCTGTGGGAATACGGACCACTCACTCGAGTTCTCCGACCGCGCGCTACGCGCCAGGTGAGCGTGGCGATGTTGGATCGTGCGCAGGTGTCTCGCCGAGTGTGCAAGGTGAAGCCCCAAGAGTTGAGTGCCACCTGCCGCGTCAGCGTGCGGTTTCGCGCTCGAGGCAGGCGCGATCGTGGGAACGCCCGAGCGGCTGCCGGCACTTCGACCTACCCAGTGCCGCGCACGCATCGTGAGTGATGGGGAAGAGCCGAGCGGGCTCGGCCGACGACGTCACGTGGGCTCGACCGTCTTGTAGGGGACCAATGCCCCTGTACGCCGGGGCGAGCGCCACCTAGCATGGCGCGCGCGTCGTGTTCACCGTGGTTCGAACGGAGCGGTCTGGGCCGGAGAATTGCCGTGGGCGATGAAGTCGCCCACGAGGCTGACGGCCGCTCCTCCCTCGCTCGTCATGAAGAGCATCGCGCGGTCCTCGCCCCGGAGCTCCGTCCGCGTCTTGCCCAGCCGCGCTCCCTGGAGCGTGAGGTCGCCCAGGAGATACCGAAGCGCATCCACGTGATGGATCATCACCTCCATGAGGAGCATCCGCTCGAGCCCGATCATCATCGGCTGACGGACCAGCGCCGGGAGCGCGCCCGCGTCGTCCGGAACGAGACCGGACGTGAGATTCGTGAGGATCACGCTCCTCGGCGCACCGATGCGGCGCTCCCGGATCCAGGCGCCCATCTGCCGATAGTGCGGGCGGAAGCGCCAGTTGTCGTGCACCATGAACGGCACGCGGCCGCCGATGTCGTCCACCAGGGCGCGCGCCTCCTCGAGCGTCGGCGCAAGCGGCTTCTGACAGAGGATCGCGCGCCCGGCCGCCGACGCCGCGCGGCAGATCGGCGCATGAAACTCCCGGGGTGCGGCGACGTCGACCGCATCGAGGTCCGCGCGAGCGAGCATCTCCTCGACCGAATCGTAGATCTCCGCGATTCCGTAGCGAGCCGCGCGCGCCTCCGCGGCGGCCCGGTTCGGGTCGGCAATGGCCACCACGGACGCCCGATCCCCGAGCGTCGCGTAGGCATCGAGATGGTGCTCGGTAACCCAGCCGGCGCCGGCCAGACCGACGCGGATGATTCGATCACTCATGAAGAAGCTCCGACCCCGCGGTGTTTCCGTGGGCTTGTCTGGCATTACGTTGTGGACCTGCGGAGCGGGAAGCTGGACCGGACCCGGACCGCCTGTCAACGAATCCCGCCGATCCATCCCCGAGGGACATGACCGACTCGACCGACGAGCCGCGCGGGCTCTCGCGCCGGCTGACGCAATACGGTGACCAGGGCTTCGCCCGATTCCTGCGCGAAGCGTTCCTGAAGGCGCAGGGCCTCTCGGGCGACGCACTGAAGGGCCCCGTGGTGGGTATCGCCACGACCGCGAGCGACTTCAACCCCTGCCACGCCACCGCGCCGCAGCTCGTCGAGGCGATCCGGCGCGGAGTCACGATGGCGGGTGGGCTGCCGTTCGCGTTTCCCACGATCTCCGTGCACGAATCGTTCGCCTACCCGAGCAGCCTCCTGCTACGAAACCTCATGGCGATGGACACCGAGGAGATGCTGCGCGCACTCCCGGTCGACGCCGTCGTCTTGATCGGCGGGTGCGACAAGACGATTCCCGCCCAGATCATGGGCGCCGTGAGCGCGGAGGTGCCGACGTTGATCGTGCCGGTGGGTCCGATGCTCGCGGGAACGGATCAGGGTGAGCGCCTCGGCGCGTGCACGGACTGCCGCCGACTCTGGTCGGCGCGCCGGGCGGACGAGATCGACGATGCACGCCTCGAGCGCGCGCACGAGCACCTGATGACCACGCACGGAACGTGCATGGTCATGGGAACCGCGAGCACGATGGCGTGCCTCGCCGAGACGCTCGGCTTCGTGCTCCCGGGAGGAGGATCGATTCCGGCCGTGCATTCCGAGCGGCTCCGGATGGCCGAGCACTCCGGCCGACGCGCGGTCGACATGGCGCGCTCCGGCGGCCCACTGCCCCGCTCGCTCGTCACGGAAAGCTCCGTGAAGAACGCGGTGACCGTGCTCCAGGCGCTCGGCGGCTCGACGAACGCGCTCATCCATCTCGCCGCCATCGCAGGTCGCGCCGGCATCGAGCTCGACCTCGAAGACGTCGACGGCATCGGCCGCGAAACCCCCGTGCTGGTCGATCTCAAGCCGATCGGCCGTGGCTTCATGGAGGACTTCCACCAGGCGGGCGCGCTCCCCGCGCTCATGCGTCGCCTGGGCGCACGGCTCGACACGGACGTGCCGACCGCCACGGGCGCCCGGCTCGCAGAGGTTCTCGAGGCCTGGCCCGCCTGGGTGGACGATCAGGTCATCCGTCCGCTCGAGCACCCCGTCGCGCCCGGCGAGGCACTGACGGTGCTGCGCGGATCGCTGGCACCGGACGGCGTCGTGCTCAAGCGCGCGGCGGCCAGCGACGAGCTCCTCCAGCACGAGGCGCCGGCACTCGTCTTCGACGGGCTCTCCGACCTGGCCGCGCGCATCGACGACCCGGACCTTCCGGTCACCCCCGATCACATTTTGGTGCTGAGGGGTGTCGGGCCGATCGGGGCACCGGGCATGCCCGAGGCGGGCTCGATCCCGATCCCGGCGAAGCTCGCGCGCCAGGGTGTGAAGGACATGGTGCGGATCTCGGACGCGCGCATGAGCGGCACCGCCTACGGAACGGTGCTGCTGCACGCGTCGCCCGAGAGCGCGGTGGGCGGTCCGCTCGCGCTCGTACGCGACGGTGACCCGATTCGTCTCGACTTCGCCGCCCGGCGACTCGACCTGGTCGTCGACGAGGCGGAGCTGGATCGTCGCCGCGCCGAGCTCGAGCTCCCCGCTCCGCCACCGCGAGGCTACGCCCGCCTCTGGGCGGAGCACGTCCAGCAGGCCGACCGGGGCTGCGACTTCGACTTCCTTCGGGGCGAGGGTGCTCCTTGAGCGGGTCCATGCCCGAAGGCGCCTGGGACTGTCATGCGCACGTGCTGGGCGATCCCCTGAAGTATCCGTTGGCATCGGGCCGGGACTACGAGCCGCCCATGGCGTCGCTGGAGGCGTATCTCGCCGTCCTCGACGCGCTCGGCATCGCCCGCGGCGTGCTCGTGCAGCCGAGCGTGTACGGGTTCGAAAATCGGTGTCTCCTGGACGCGCTCGATGCGGCCCACGGGCGCCTGGTGGGCGTCGCCGTCCCGTCCCCCGAGGCGACCCCGGCCGACCTCGAGGCGATGCATCGCCACGGGGTCCGCGCCGTGCGCTGCAACCGTCTCAATCGGGGCGGTCTCGACCCCGAGGTCGTCGTTCGGTGGGGGCCGGTCCTCACGAAGCTGGGCTGGCACGTCGAGCTGCACCTCGACCTCACGACCATCGAGGATCTGGCCCTCCTCGTGGAGCGGCTCCGGGTGCCGGTCGTCTTCGACCACATGGGCCGGCCCGCCCCGGGCCGGGCGCACGTGGACGACCCGATCCAGCGCCGCCTCCTCGCGCTCGCCGGGCAAGGCGCGTGCTACGTGAAGCTCTCCGGCGCGTACCGTCTCACGACGTCCCCCGCACCATGGAGCGATGTGGCTCCGCTCGCCCGGACCTTCCTCACCGCTGCGCCTTCGGCGTGCGTGTGGGCCACCGACTGGCCGCATACGGACACGGAGCTTCCCGTCCACCCCGACGACCTGCTGGCCACGCTGGACGCATGGTGCCCGGATGCTACGGCGCGTCGTGCGCTCATGGTGGAGACGCCGACGCGCCTGTACGGAGCGGGCTGAACGGCGGAGGCCGGGCGGACCGAAGTCCCGGCGCGCGCCGCCGCTACCCCCGTCGTCGCGCGCGCCCTGGCGCCGGGGGAAGCGCGTCCACGAACTCGCGCATCCGCTTGCGCATCGCTTCGTCGGGGAGCCGCCCGATCCCGCCTGAGAGGTCGTCGGTCATGTGCTCGGCGTTGCTCGTCGCGGGCGTGACCACGGTCACGGCCGGGTGGGCCACGACGTACTTCAGGAAGAACTGCCCCCAGGTTGCGGCGTCGAACGCCTCGGCCCATTTCGGGACCTCTTTGCCGGCCACCCGAGACCACAGACGATTGCGTCCGAACGGCACGTAGACCATCACTGCGATCCTGCGCTCCCGGGCAAGGGGCAGGATGGTCTGCTCGACCCCTCGGTCGTCGATCGCGTAATCCACGCCGATGAAGTCGAGCGGCTCGCTCCTCATGACCTGCAGCAGGTGCTCGTACTGCCCCGAGAAGGTCGTCGTGACACCGATGTAGCGTACCTTCCCCTGCTTCTTCAGGTCTTTCAGGATCCCGAGCTGTGTGGGCACGTCGGCCAGGTTGTGGACCTGGATGAGGTCCATGGTCTCCACCCGTAGCTTGGCGAACGACTCCTGGATCTGGTGCTCGGCGGCAGCAGGATCGGCCGTCCCTCCGCCGCGCCCCGCGACATTGACCTTCGTGGCCCAGAAGATCTCCTTCGTCACCCCGAGGTCGGCCGCGATCTTGCCCGCGACCTGCTCCGACGCGCCGTAGGCCGGCGCGGTGTCGAAGACAGTGCCCCCTCCGTCGACCATCGTCTTGATCACGGCCGTGAGCGCATCCGCGTCGTCCTGGCGGGCGACCCGCGAGAACGACGAGGCGCTCCCCAGTCCGATCACCGGCAGCTTCTCGCCGGTCGACGGGATGGCACGCTGGATGAGATCTGCTCGTGCAGGAAGGGCCCGCAGCAGGCGTGGATCGAGCGCCAGCGCTCCCCCCACGGCGACGGTCGCCTTCAACCAATCACGACGGCTGATCATCGGTCCCTCCAGGCTGATCGTACGTCCGAGGGCAGGTGCTCGTCAGAGGCAGGTACCTTACTAGCTATTCCTCCGTCCCGGCCGAGGCAAGACGTGCGTGCGCACCGCCCACGCGTGCCAGAGCGTCTCGAGACGCTTCACCACGTCGGGATACTCGGGCGCGAGGTCGTTCGTCTCAGTCCGGTCGGCCACCATGTCGTAGAGCTCCCACGGGTCGCGCAGTCCGCGAGCGACGAGCTTCCACTTCGGCGTGAGCACCGCCCTGCGCCCCTCGTGCTCGAAGTAGAGCGCCTCGCGCTCGAGCGGACCGTTCGTGAACGTCGGCACCAGGCTGAGGCCCTGCATCGGTGTGATCGCCTCGTCGTCGAACGTCTTCGGGTAATCCGCTCCCGATACGTCCACGAACGTCGGCATGATGTCGATGAGGTGCGCGACCTGATTACGCAGGTCCCCGTGCCCGCGGACCCGCGCCGGCCAGTGCACGATCAGCGGCGACGCAACGCCGCCTTCATGGTCGAAGCTCTTGTAGAGCCGGAAGGGCGTGTTGGAGACGTTCGCCCACGGAACGCCGTAGCTCTGGTACGTGTCGGGCGGGCCGGGCATGACCGAGGGATCGAGGTTGCCGATCTGGACCGGCTTCCCGTCCAGGGTGTGGTCGAAGCCCACGTCCTCACCGCCGTGGAAGATGTAGTGGTACCACCCCGGCGTGTTGATCTCCTCCGCACATCCCCCGTTGTCCGACAGGAAGAGGATCAAGGTGTTGTCGAGCGCACCCCGCTTCTCGAGCTCGGAGACGATGCGCCCGATGTTGCGGTCGAGAATCTCGATCTGCGCGGCGTAGACCTCCATGCGTCGCGCCTCCCACTTCTTGTGGGGCGCGTCCTTCCACACGGGCACACGATGGTCGCGCTCGGTGAGCTTCCAGCGCGGATCGATGATGCCCTTCTCCTTCTGACGCTCGTAGCGCGCCTCGCGCAGCGCGTCCCACCCGATGTCGAAACGTCCCTTCCAGCGCTCGATCGCCTCGGCCGGGGCGTGCAGCGGCCAGTGCGGCGCCGTGAACGCCGCGTACAGGAAGAACGGCTTGTCGGGTGTCTGGTCGAGGTGATCGCCGATGAAGCGGGTGGCGTAGTCACCGAGCACGTTCGTGTAGTAGAAGCCCGGCTCGACCTGATCCTCTGCCGAGTCGTTGCCCAGGGTGAGGGTCCCTGGATGCCAGTAGCTGTCGGCCCCGTTGATGTTGCCGAAGTAGCGGTCGAACCCGCGCTGGAGCGGCCAGTTGTGCTTGCCCTCCATCGTCTTCGCGTGCATGAAACGGGTCACGTGCCACTTGCCGATCATGTACGTGCCGTACCCGGCGCCCTTGAGCACCTGGGCCAGCGTGACGCACTGGTCGTTGAGGTCGCCCTGGTATCCGGGCAAGCCGGCGTCGTGCATCATGTCGCCCACGCCCGTCTGCTGGGCGTAGAGCCCGGTCAGGAGGCTCGCCCGCGACGGGCAGCACCGCGCGCCGTTGTGGAAGTGCGTGTACTTGAGCCCGCCCGCCGCGAGCCGGTCGATGTTGGGCGTGTGCATCTCGCCGCCGTAGCACGCGACGTCGCTGAAGCCCATGTCGTCGGCGAGGATGAGCACGATGTTCGGCCGCGCATCGTCGGGCGACGGAGTGGAGGCGGGCGCCGGAGCGCTCCCGAATCCTCTCAGATACGGCGCGGCGGCGAGCCCGATCGATCCGTAGCCGGCGCGACGCAGGAACTCCCTGCGGTCGAGAGCGCCGGGAGATCCGTCGTCTGATGGCAAGATCATGCTCCCTTCGGGATGACTGGATGTGGGATCGGGGCTTACTGTAGAGGACGAATCGCCCGACGGCCAGAGTCGGCCGGCGGACCCTGCTCGTCCCGAACGGAGCGCTCCGATGACCGTGCACGTGATGGCGAAGCCCTCCGGCTCGGTGTGCAACCTCGACTGCACCTACTGCTACTACCTCGAGAAGGAGCGCCTCTATCCGCAGCGCGGCGCCGCCTGGCGCATGAGCGACGAGGCACTCGAGCGCTACGTTCGCCAGTACATCGAAGCGCAGGACGCCCCCGAGGTGAGCTTCGCCTGGCAAGGGGGCGAGCCGACGCTCATGGGCCTCGATTTCTTCCGGCGCGCGGTCGAGCTCCAGGAACGATGGGCGGACGGCAAGACGATCCACAACTCGCTCCAGACGAACGGCACCCTGCTCGACGACACGTGGGGCGGCTTTCTGGCCGAGCACGGCTTCCTGGTCGGCATCTCGATCGATGGGTCCCGCCGGCTCCACGACCGGCACCGTCTCGACAAGGGTGCGAAGCCCACCTTCGACAGGGTCGTTCGAGGGATCGAGGTGCTGAAGCGGCACGGCGTGGAGTTCAACACGCTCACGACGGTCCATGCGGCCAATCAGGACCATCCGCTCGAGGTCTACCGGTTCCTGAAGGACGCCGGCAGCCGCTTTCTCCAGTTCATCCCGATCGTCGAGCGGGTCGCGCCGCGCCCGGGTGCGGACGGCCTGTCGCTCGTCACCCCCGGGTTCGACGGCGACGCGGGCGTCACGGGCTGGTCGGTCTCCCCCGCGGCCTACGGCCGCTTCCTGCGCGACGTGTTCGACGCGTGGGTGCGCGAAGACGTTGGACGCATCTTCGTGCAGATGTTCGACGTGGCGCTGGCGGCGTGGACCGGGCTCGACCCGAGCCTGTGCATCTTCGCCGAGACCTGCGGTGACGCCATGGTCATCGAGCACAACGGCGACGTCTACGCCTGCGACCACTTCGTGTATCCGGAGCACCTCCGGGGCAACGTGGCCGAGCGCCCCCTCCACGAGATGGCCTACGGAGCCGAGCAACGCGCCTTCGGAGACGCCAAGCGCGACGCCCTCACGGAGATGTGCCGCTCCTGCCCGTACCTGTTCGCGTGCAATGGAGGATGCCCGAAGCACCGCTTCGCCCGCACGCCGGACGGAGAGGACGGGCTCAGCTACCTGTGCGGCGCGTACCGCACGTTCTTCGCCCACGCCGACCCGTACATGCGGATGATGGCGGCGGAGCTCGCCGTCGGGCGTCCGGCCGCGGGCGTCATGGCGTGGGCGCGGACGCGCGACGTGGCGGCCCGGATGCACGCCGCATCGCGCAACGACCCCTGCCCCTGCGGCAGCGGCAGGAAGTTCAAGCACTGCCACGGCCGGTAGGACCGTCCGGCACCGCACGCGGCCGGAACTCCCGGGGTGCTCCGCCAGTAGATCGGCAAGGACAGGTCTCCCCGCGCCCGACCCTCGGCCGGGGTGTGGCTCATATACGCTCCAAGGGAGCTTCGGGACCCATGCAGAGGCTCAAAGTCTTCACGATGATGACCGCGCTCACGATCCTGCTCGTGGGCATCGGCGGGTACTTCGGCGGCACGCAGGGGGCACTGCTCTTCTTCGTCCTGGCCGCCGCCATGAACCTCGGCAGCTACTGGTTCAGCGACCGGGCCGTGCTGCGCATGTACCACGCCCGGGTCATCGAGCCGAACGACGCCCCCGAGCTCTACCGGATGGTGGACCGACTGCGCCGTAGCGCCGGCCTGCCGATGCCGACCATCGCGATCGCTCCGTCCGAGCAGCCCAACGCATTCGCGACGGGCCGCGACCCGGAGCACGCCGTCGTGTGCGTCACGGTGGGCATCCTCCACCTGCTCCCGCCACGTGAGCTCGAGGGCGTGCTCGCCCACGAGCTCGGCCACGTCCGGCACCGTCACATGCTGGTGGGCGCGATCGCCGCCACGATGGCGGGTGCCGTCGCCATGCTGGGTGCCGTGGCCCGCTGGGGAGCGATCTTCGGCGGGTTCGGTGGACGAGGAAACCGCGAAGGCGGCCTTCTCGGGCTGCTCACGGCGGCCATCGTGGCACCCCTCGCGGCGGCCATCGTCCAGATGGCCATCAGCCGCCAGAACGAGTTCCAGGCCGACGCCACCGCGGCGCGCATCACCGGCGATCCGATGGCGCTGGCCGGCGCGCTCCAACACATCGAGGGCTACGCACGACAGATCCCGATGCCGGTGAGCCCGGCGGCGGCGCACCTCGCCATCATCAACCCGCTCACCGGAAGTCGGCGGGCGTTCTCCGGACTGTTCCGAACGCACCCATCCACCGAGGAGCGGATCGCGCGGCTGCGGGCCATGCAGATGTAGGGCCAAGCCGGCCGCGCGCCGGTCTTCATCACCGGATCCAACCATGATTCGCGCTTCCTCCCGAGCGTTGGCATCATTCCTCACGGCCATCGGCCTGGGGCTGATGCCTCGAGCGGCCGCAGCGCAGCAACGTCGATCCGGTGAGCTCACGCTCCATGTGACATCCGGCGACAGTGCCGTGGCGGGCGCGGAGATACGGGCGGCCGGAAAGCTCGCGATCACCGACTCGACGGGCCGCGGCACCCTGCGGCTCTCCCCGGGCATCCGGCGAGTGCGCGTCTGGAAGATCGGCTACGCGGTGGACACGCTCCTCGTGCGGATCCGGGCCGAACGCGACACGACCGTGCAGGTCGCGCTGTCCTCGGCGGCGATGGAGCTGGCGCCCATCGTCGTGCAGGCCACACGCGTCCAGACGCTCCTCGCCGACCAACCGGAGCGCGTGGAGGTGCTCGAGTCCGACGACGTGAACGAGAAGACGCAGACCGATCCCGGCAACATGACCAACCTCCTGGTCGAGATGGGCGGCGTCCGCATCGCGCGTGAGGCCCCCGGACTCGGAGGGGCGTCGGTCCGGATCCAGGGACTACCGGGGCAATACACCCTCCTCCTGCGCGACGGCCTTCCGCTTCACGGTCTGCACGCTCCCGCGTTCAGCCTGGTCCAGTCGCCACCGCTGGACCTGCGCCACGTCGAGGTGATCAAGGGCGCCGCGACTGCGCTCTACGGTCCGTCGGCCCTCGGAGGGGTGGTCGATCTCATCTCCAAGCGGCCGGCGGACAGCCGCGAGGTCGTGCTCAGCCAGAACAGCCGCAGCGCTACCGACGGCCTGCTCTGGCTCTCCCACCGCCTCTCTCGGCAATGGGGCTACACCCTGCTCGCCGGCGCCCACCACGAGCGCCGCGAGGACCTGAACGGCGACGGGTGGACCGACGTTCCCGGATACACACGCTTCGAGGCCACACCACGCCTGTTCTGGACCGGACGGAGCGGCAGCACGCTCCTGCTCACGGCCGGCGGCACCTGGGAGCGCCGGAGAGGCGGCACGCTGCCCGGAGCCGTCGTAGCCTCGGGGGTACCGTTTGCGCAGGATCTGCGCACCCGACACATCGACGGCGGCCTCGTGGGCTCGTTCGTCCTGGGGCCCGGCGTCCATCTCGGCACGAGGGCGGCCGCGATGGGCACCTGGTACGCCCGCACCTTCGGAACCAGCAAGGAGCACGACCGCTTGAGCACGCTGTTCGCCGAAACCACGCTCGGCCTGAGCCGGACGCGGCATCAGGCGGTCTTCGGGCTCGCGGCCCAGCACGACGGCTTCCGCACCGCCCCCCGGGCCGTGTTCGACCACAGCTTCACGACGCTGTCCCTCTTCGCGCAGGACACCTGGACACCGCTTGCCCGTCTCTCGGTGGAAGGAGGTGCCCGCCTCGACCATCACTCCCGGTATGGCACGTTCGTCTCGCCTCGTGTCTCCCTGCTCTACCACCTCGGTCGGTCGTGGAGCGTTCGGACATCCGCGGGAGAGGGATTCCTGGCCCCGACCGTCGCGTCCGGCGAGACCGGAGACGTCGGCTTCTCCCACCTGGTGCAGGGCCGGCCGCTCAGCGCCTCGCGTGGCCGGAGCGCCTCCCTGGACGTCCAGGGCTCGGTCGGCCCCTTCCGGCTCAACGGCACGCTCTTCGCCGTACGCATCCAGCACCCCATGCTCCCCCAACCCGTCGCCGGCGACTCCACCCGCTTCGCGCTCGTGAACGCGCCCGGTCCGCTCCGGAGCGTCGGCACGGAGCTGTTCGCGGTCTTCTCGGAGGATCCCTTCCTCGCGACCGCGACATACTCCCACACCGTGGCCACCGAGCTGAGCCTCGAAGCGGGCCGCCGACGCGTCGACGTCCCTCTGAGCCCCCGCAACGCCGGCGGGGTCGACATCGCCTGGGAAGACGACGATCCCGGGGAATCCGGATTCCGCGCCGCCGTCGAGGTCTACTACACCGGGCGTCAGCGGGTGGAGGAGGACCCCTACCGCACCTTCACGCCCGGATTCACCACCGTCGACCTGCTCCTCTCCAGGCGATTCCGGCGCTTCACCGTATTCGCGAACGGTGAGGACCTCACCGATGTGCGCCAGACGCGCTGGGACCCTCTGCTTCGGACATCCCCCGGCCAGGGAGGGCGCTGGACCACCGATCAATGGGCTCCGCTCGAGGGGCGGGTGCTGAACGTCGGCATTCGTGCGAGCTTTTGAGTTTCCCCTTCATCACGAGTCGACCATGATCGAACCTGTCCTGCCCGTCGATCCCGACCGCTCCGCGCTTCTCGTGGTGGATGTCCAGCCGGACTTCCTGCCGGGCGGGACGCTCCCCGTCGAGGACGGAGACGCGATCCTGGACGGTACCCGCGCGCTCATGGAGTCCGATCTCTTCGGTGTGAAGGCGGCAACCCAGGATTGGCATCCGCCCGAGCACGTCTCCTTTGCCGACAACCATGCGGGCCGAGCGCCGATGGAGGTCATCGAGCTCTACGGTCACGAACAGATCCTGTGGCCCGCGCACTGTGTGCAGAATACGCCCGGTGCGGAGCTCCATCCCGATCTCCCGTGGGATCGCGTGTCCGCCATCATACGCAAGGGCTCCGACCCCGCGACGGATTCGTACTCGGGCTTCCGCAACAACTGGAACGCCGGCGGAGCGCGACCCACCACGGGGCTCGCGGGCTACCTCGAAGAGCGCGGCGTCACGACCGTCTACGTATGCGGGCTGGCGCGCGACGTGTGCGTGAAGTGGACGGCCGAAGACGCGCGCGACGCGGGCTTCGAGGTGGTGTACCTGTGGGATCTGACACGCGCGGTCGATCCGACCCAGGACGACCGGGTACGCGCCGACCTCGAAGAGGCGGGGATCCGGATCGCCCACTCTCAACAGCTGCGGGCCGGCGCCGAGTGAGGTAAGGAGCGGTGCGGCGCCGTTCCACGACGGCGCCGCGCCCCCTCCCCACTACCGCATCGAGATCTTCAGGCCGGCGAACAGCTCGCGCTCCGGACCGGGCTGATAGGAGTTCCCGTCCGGGTCCGGCTCGGTGAACGCGATGTACTTCACGTTCGCGAGGTTCCGTCCCTGGAGGGTCAGCACGCTCTGCATCCCCGAGATGCGCAGCCTCCACGACACCCGTGCATTCAGCAGCGTATAGCCGTCGACGGACGTGGCGTTGCTCGCGTCGATGTACCACTTGCTGTACGTGTCGCTGCCGACGCCCAGGCTCACGGCCGGCAGAACGTTCCACGAGAGGTCGGTCATGATCTGGTGCTCGGGGCTGTTGGGCAGCCAGTTCCCCTCGATATCGCCGTAGGCGCTGGTCGACTTCCTGTACAGGAAGTGCGACCAGGTGTAGGCCACCTGGAGCCACACCGGATCGATCGGGTTCACGTTGGCGTAGAGCTCCGCGCCGAACCGCCGGCTGTTGCCACCGTTGCGGTAGAATGTCTCGAGCGGACGATTCGCCACGCGGTACCGGTCGAAGTCTCCCTTGGTCTCGAGGTGGAAGACGGAGACGTCGTACATGAGCCTGCGCACGGCGACGCCCCGCACGCCCAGCTCCTCCCCCTGCGAGGTCGAGGGCTTCAGCGCGGTATTGAATCCTCCCTGGGCCGCCGGATTGTTGTCGAGCTCTTCCGTGGCGGGCGGCAGGAAGCCCTGGCCCCAGTTGGCGTACAGGCTCCATGTGGCCGAAGGACTCCAGGCCAACCCGGCGCGGGCCGTCACCTTGTCGAAGTTCACGTCCCCGGAGAGGTCGACGCCGCCGACCCGCAGGCGGTCCTCGAGGCGGTTGGTGATGCGATCGTACCGCACGTTGAGCAACGCGGTCCAGTCGTCACCCAGTCGGATACGGTCCAACGCGAACACGCCGAGCCCGCTCTGCCGGATCGTCTCGTCGGCCAGCGGCGTGTCGCCCTCCCTGGCGCCCCCGAGGTTCTGGACCCGGAGCTCGGCGATGCGCTGCCACTGGAGGTCGGCACCGGCGCTCAGCGTGTGCCGCACGCGTCCGTCGCCCGCCTGGCTGGTGATCTGGACCGTGCCGCCCGGGGCGGCCAGGCTCCGGTGCTGCACGGACGAAGGCACCGGCTCGATGTAGCGGGTGTTGCGAAGGTACCCGTCGAAGTCGAGGGTGGTCGAGCGGTTCACGGCGTAGCTGCCGCTCAGGCCGCCGGTGAAGCGTCGCGTGGTCTGGAACTCGTTGAACGCGATCGCGTCGGGGTTGGCCTGACGGCGATTCTCGGCCAGCCACGCCAGGTTGAGCCCCTCGGCGTTCTGATTGAAGAACGTCGTCCATGCCAGAACCGGCCGGAGCGTCAGCCGGTCCGTCACCGTCCAGTCGGCGTTCGCACGCAGGTTCGTCGCGTTGTAGCCGGTGTGCACCCGGTACCCGTCTCCGTACGCCCGGCTCAAGTCCAGCGAGTAGCCGACGTCTCCCGTGCGTCCCACGCTCCGCGCCGCGGCCTTCCAGAAGCCGTACGAGCCGACCCGGACCTCGGCGGTCGGCACGGCCAGGTCGTCCGTCTCCGGCGGAGGCGTCGTGAGGATGTTCAGCACGCCGGCGGTCGATCCGCCTCCGTACAGCGACGCCCCGGGACCGCGCAGCACCTCGACCCGGCTCACGTCCGACCAATCGATGTCGTAGAGGTCGGAGGCGAAGCCGCTCGGGTCGTTCAGCGGAATTCCGTCCTGCAGGATCTTGATGCCCCGAATCCCGTGCTCGCTGAGGATTCCCTGGCCGCGAATCGACATGTGGACCCGCTCGCCGTCGGCCTGGTTGTCGACCTTGACGCCGGGCACCAGCCGCACGGCCTCGTCCACGGCGATCGTCCGCGTCATCTCGTCCAGATCCTCGGCACCGACGACGGTCGTGGCGCCGGGGTTCATCCGCAGCGGAATGCTGGTGCGGTTGACCGTCACGGTCATGCCCATCAGCTCGAAGAGTCGCAGGGTGTCCGGCCGCGTCGTGTCCGGCGCGATCTCGGCGACACCGACCGCAGGAAACACGGACCGATTCTCGCAGGAGACGGCGGGTGTAGGCGGTGACGCACCCAGGAAGGCGCACATCAGTAGCGCAGTCAGCATCATCGTGGTCCTTCACGACGTCCGCCATCGAGGCCCAGCGACCGCCGGAAGTTAATCGTGATATTCCTCACGGACCACGGCCGGATCCGAGCGCGGACGTCCGGCACCCGACCACTCGGCGCGTGTGTCGTCCTCCCGCGGGCGTTATCTTGATCGGAACCCTCCCCGGTAGGCGCCCTTCACCCTCCCGGAGCGCGCCCGTCGTACCCGTACCTCGCGGATGAGAACGGTACGCACATGGACCAAGCGCTGTTCTATCACCGATTCCAGTTCGGCTTCACGGTCTCCTACCACTACCTCTTTCCGCAGCTCACCATGGGGCTCGCGCTCCTCATCGTGCTGCTCAAGGCGATCGCGCTGCGGACGGGAGACGAGCGGTACGACCACGCGGCCATGTTCTGGGCCAAGATCTTCGGACTGTCGTTCGTGATGGGGGTGGTGACGGGGATCCCGATGGAGTTCCAGTTCGGCACGAACTGGGCGCGCTTCAGCGAGGCGACCGGCGGGGTGATCGGCCAGACGCTGGCGATGGAAGGCATCTTCGCGTTCTTCCTCGAGTCGTCGTTCCTCGCGCTTTTCCTGTTCGGTCGTGACAAGCTGAGTCCGAAGGGACACTTCGGCACCGCGGTCGCGGTCTGGCTCGGCTCATGGATCTCGGGCTACTTCATCGTCGCGACGAATGCGTTCATGCAGCATCCCGTGGGCTACACCCTGGGCCCGAGCGGCAGCATGGTGCTCTCGAGCCTGCCCGCGCTGCTCGCCAACCCGTGGGTGGGGTGGCAGTACCTGCACACGATGATCGGCGCGGTCGTGACGGGCTCGTTCACGATGGCCGCGATCGGTGCGTACTACATGCTGACGGGCGACTACCGCGACCTGTCCACCGATTCGGGGATGCACGCCGCCTACGGCCGCCTGTTCCTGAGGATCGCCGTTCCGGTCGGGCTGATCGCCTCGCTGCTGATGGCGTTTCCGACCGGCGATCGCCAGGCGAGCCACGTGGCCCAGATGCAGCCGACCGCGTTCGCGGGCATGGAGGGCCTGTTCCACACCGGCAAGCCGGCCGGCCTCGTGATCATCGGGCAACCGGACATGACGAACCTCCGCCTGGACAACCCGATCGAGGTGCCCGGATTTCTGAGCTTCCTCACGTATCATCGGTGGGACGCGTCGGTGCAGGGCCTGACCTCGTTCCCGCGCTCGGATTGGCCGGACAACGTGCCGCTCCTCTACTACGCGTACCACATGATGGTGGGACTCGGCACGATCTTCATCGCGATCATGCTCATGGCCGGCTTCCTGCTCTGGAAGGGCAAGTTGGCTGAGAGCCGACCCGCGTTGTGGATCCTCATGCTCGCGGCACCGTTCCCCTTCATCGCGAACACGATGGGGTGGCTGACCGCCGAGCTGGGGCGTCAACCGTGGGTCGTCTGGGGGGTGATGCGCACCGACGTCGGCTACAGCCAGACGGTCCAGCCCGGCAACGCGCTCTTCTCCCTCCTCGGATTCATGGGACTCTATCTCGTGCTCGGCGTGCTCTTCCTCTTCCTCGCGCAACGCGAGATCGCGCACGGACCGGCGCCGGCCCAGGCACCCGACTCCGAGCCTGCCCCCGCTCCCACCCAGGAGGCGTGACATCATGGCAACGGTCTGGTTCTGGCTCGTCGCCGGCTTCCTCGCGATGTACGTCGTCCTCGACGGATTCGACCTCGGGGCCGGCGCACTCTTCCCGTTCGTGGCGCGCACCGACGAAGAGCGCCGGTCCGTGCTGCGGAGCATCGGCCCGGTATGGGACGCCAACGAGGTCTGGCTCCTCGCGGGAGGCGGCGCCCTCGTGCTCGCGTTCCCCCGGCTCTACGCCTCGAGCTTCAGCGGGTTCTATCTCCCGCTCATGATGGTGCTGTGGCTCCTCATTCTCCGAGCCGTGGCCATCGAGTTTCGCAGCCACCTCGAGAATCCCGTGTGGCGTCCCTTCTGGGACGTCGTCTTCTTCGGCGCGAGCCTGCTGCTGACGATCTTCCTCGGCGCCGCCCTGGGCAACGTCGTGCGGGGCGTGCCGCTCGACGCCAACGGCTACTTCTTCTCTCCTCTGTGGACCAACTTCACCACCCGCGGATCCCGGATCGGAATCCTGGATTGGTATACCGTTACGGTCGGCGTCACGAGCATGATCGCGCTCGCGCACCATGGAGCCCTCTGGGTCGCTCTGAAGACGCACGACCCGGTGCGCCGGCGCGCGAACCGGGCGGCCGCGTGGCTGTGGCCCTTCCTCCTGGTCATGGTCGCGCTCGTGACGGCCTTCACGTTCAGCATCCAGCGGCATGTGCCCCAGCGACTGACCGCACACCCGGCAGGGTATGTCTTTCCGCTCATCGCCGTGGCTGGGCTGATCGCGAGTCTCTGGCTACGTACGCACGGCCGCGAGCTCGGGGCGTTCTTCGGGTCCGTCGCCTTCCTCGTGGGGATGCTCCTGTCGGTCTCCTTCGGTCTCTATCCGCTCGTGCTCCCCGCCACGAACGGAATCTCCGCATCGCTCACCGTCCACAACGCGATGTCCTCGACGTACGCGCTGTGGGTGGCGTTCGTGTGGTGGATCCCGGGGATGATCCTGGTTGCGGCCTACACGACCTTCATCTACCGGCGGATGCGCGGAAAAGTAGACATGGACGAGGAGGGATACTGAGGTCCCTCCCCACCGACCCACACACCCCGTCGGAGCGGCACGGCAACGGCCTCAGCGATGGAACTGGAAGGTCAGTCCCTGACTGCTGATGGAAACCGTGTTGCCCGACCAGCTTCCGGTGTCGGTCGTCCCGTCGGCCCAGGAGAACGTCAGGGAGCCCGTCCCCGACCACGTTCCGGTGCCGACCGCAGTGGTGTCGGACGACTGACCGTCGTGCGTCACCCGCTCGGTGATGCTGGTCGAGCACGAGCCGTCGCTCTTGATGACGAGCTTGCCCTTCGTCATCTGGACCTCATCGCTCGAGGTTCGCACCATGACATAGGGCAGCGATGAGCCGTTGAGCGTCGCGAGCCCGTACGTGCCGGCGGGTGAGTTGCGGGGCGACGTGCCGCTGCTGCACGCCGCAGCGGCGGCGAGGAGAAGGAACGCCGCTCCGAACAGAATCGCATTCTGTCGCTCGTGCATCGGGAGCCCCTCCCGCTGAAGGATGAGACAAGAAGCCGGGCAGGTAGACCTACCACACCGTGGGCTCCGCACAAGGCTATGTGTACCAGAACGCCGCCCGGCGCACAATGGTCGCGGTCAGGCGTTGCGTGTCCTCCGCCAGAGGGTCACGTACACACCCACGTTGAAGACGAGCGCGGCCAGCCCGAGGGCGATCTGCACGGTGCGGGTGAGGCCCGGAGGATAGAGGAGTATCGACACGTAGTGGTCGAGGAATCCTCCGGTGTAGCCCGACATGCCGGCCGCATGACGGAGCGCGGACTCGAGGTAGGTGAGCGGGCAGACCCACCCGACCACCACGACCCAGCTACCCCAGAGCGCGCACGGGACGTGCACCCAGGCGAGGCGCGGCCACCTCAAGACGAAGAGCCCGCCGGTCACGACCCACAGGACGAACAGGAGGTGGAACGAAAGGACGGCGTCCGCCAGGACCGAGAAGATCACGGTGCCGGGCGCGGGCCGATCGAGGCGAGCCGGTGCGGACGTCGAACCATGTCGACGTCCTACACCGCCCCGCCCCGGAAAGGGTCAGGCCTCGACCACCTCGACCTCTTCGTAGAGCTCGAACCGGGGGGCGCTCACGACTCCGGCCTCACCCATGGCCGCAGCCAGCTCGGGATTGGAGGTGAACGCGCGTGCCGCCTCGACCGTGGGGAAGCCGGCAACGACCACGATGCTGTTCGGGTCCTCGACGTCCCGGTTCACCCGGTAGAAGTGTGCTCCCCCCTTCGTGGGCGGAAACCCGTCGAACACCCTCTTCCACTGATCGTAGCTCTTCACCTTGTGCTGCGCCGCCAGCATGATCATGGGTCCTCCTCTGTGCGCGGCCGCTCCAACGGCGGCCGTCTCGCCTGCCCGAGTGTTCCGCGCTCGAGCCCCGTCGTCGCCTCACGGCGACCGACGAGAATCGTTATATTCATTCCGACAACGAATAGTTCGGTATCGAATTATTCTACATCGTACTACTTGGGGTTCCATGGCGCAAGCATCTTCTTCGGGACAGGGTCGACCGACCACGCAGGGAAAGGCGTGGCGTGCACTCCTCGAGACCCATCGGGACATCGTTCGCTACCTGGAGCGGGAGTTCCGGGAGGGAGCGGGCATCGAGCTGAAGCATTACGACGTATTGCTCCACGTCTCCGAAGGTGAGGGCGGACGTCGCATGAGCGAGCTCGCGGAAGCGGTCGTGGTGAGCAGGAGCGGCTTCACCTCCGTGGTGGACCGCCTGGAGAGCGACGGGCTCGTCATGCGCGTACCCGACCCCGACGACCGGCGCGCTACGCGCGTGGTGCTCACACCCCTCGGGAAGAAGCGCCTGGACGAAGTGTCCGCACACCACCGGGGCGTCGTGCGGCGGATCTGGACGGAGCACGTCGAGGAGGCCGAGGCCTCGGCGATCGTCAGTGCGCTGGCGAAGGTCCGGACCGCACTGAAGGAGGTCTGATTCGCGCCGGGACTGGCCTGATCGCGCCGGCCGCTACGGCTTCGCGACCATCACCCAGACGGTGGACACGAGGATCAGGATGTTCAGGAGGCTTCCCGTGCGCAGCCGGCGGCGAGCCGCGTTCATCCGCGCCTCGTCCGGAGGCCGGGCCGAAGCGAGCTCGGCCAACTCGCGGCTGGCCTTGCGCACCAGCGCCCCGTCCAGCGCCATCGACAGGACCAGCGCCACCAGGCCCCATCCGAGCCAGAACGTCATCGTCTTCATGATGCCCATCATCGCAAGCCCTGCGAGCAGGGCTACGCCGACCGCCGGCCCCTGGATCCTGCGGCCGAAGAAGTCGCTCTGGCGTCGGAGCAGCTGCAGCGAGGCCTGGTCGCCCGCCCGGGCCAGCTGTCCGCCGAGCGCGGCGACCGCCACCACGCCTCCGACCCACACGATCACCGCCGTGACGTGGACGAACTTGAGCACCATATACCATGGAGACATGCGGGCACCATTCCTCTCGTTGGAGTCGGCTTACGTTGGGCAAGACGGACCGACGGAGGAAGGGGGAGACAGGCACGCCCATTCCCGCACGCCCTTGCACGAAGCACCAGGACTGTCATCGTCCATGCCTGCGAAGCTCGTTCGAGTCTCCGAGAGGAGGCGACCCGCCCACTCCTTTTCGAGTCTGGCCGCGACCCTATGCTGAACGTCGGTATCGTGGGCCTGCCCAACGTCGGCAAGTCCTCCCTGTTCAACGCGCTCACCGCGGTGGGCGCGGCCGCCGAGAACTATCCGTTCTGCACGGTGGACCCGAACGTCGGGACGGTCGAGGTGCCCGACCCGCGCCTCGACCGGATCCACGGGCTGACCGGCTCGGCCGCCCGGGTCCCGACCGTGATCCAGTTCGTGGACATCGCGGGCCTCGTGGCCGGAGCCTCCGAAGGAGAGGGACTCGGCAACAAGTTCCTGGGCCACATCCGGGAGGTCGATGCGATCGCGCATGTCGTACGTTGCTTCGACGACCCGGACGTCACGCATGTGCTCGGCGACGTCGATCCGGTGCGGGATCGCGAGATCATCGAGACCGAGCTGGCCCTCGCCGACCTGGAAAGCGTTCAACGCCGCATCGAGCGCGTCGAGAAGAAGGCGCGCTCGGGAGAGAAGGACGCGATCCGGGAGATGAAGGTGCTGGAGCGGCTGCACGGTGTGCTCTCCGAGGGTCGACCGGTACGCACGCTCCATCTGGACGAAGAGGAGCGACGCAACGTGCGGGGCTACCAGCTCCTCACGGCCATGCCCGTGCTCTACGTCGCCAACGTGGCCGAGAGCGATCTCCCGGGTGGTGAGAACACTTGGACCCGCAGTCTGCGCGAGGCCGTGGCCCATGACGCACCGGAGGCGCGCGCGGCCGAGCTGATCGTGCCGATCTCGAGCAAGGTCGAAGCGGAGTTGGCCGAGCTGGACGCCGCCGAACGGACGCTGTTCCTCGCGGAGCTGGGCCTCGACGAGGCTGGGCTGGACCGCCTCATCCACGAAGCCTACAAGCTGCTCGGCCTGATCACGTTCTTCACCACCGGCGACAAGGAGACGCGCGCCTGGACCGTGCCCGACGGGAGCCTGGCGCCGCAGGCCGCCGGCGTAATCCACTCCGACTTCGAGCGCGGGTTCATCCGCGCCGAGACGATCCACCACGACGACTTCGTACGCGTCGGATCGTGGAAGCGCGCCCGCGACGAGGGCATGCTTCGCTCGGAGGGCAAGGACTACATCGTCCGGGACGGCGACATCATGCTCTTCCGCTTCAACGTGTAGGGCGGTCGCTCACCCTTCGATCTTCGTGCCCAGGACCTTCAGGAACTGCGCCAGCCAGGCCGGGTGCGCGGGCCACGCGGGTGCCGTCACCAGGTTGCCGTCGGTATACGCATCGGTCACCGCGATGTCCTGCCAGTCCGCGCCGGCCGCCTGCGCCTCGGGGCCGCATGCAGGATAGCCCGTACACTTGCGTCCCTCGAGCACGTCCGCCGCGGCCAGAAGCTGCACGGCGTGACAGATGGCGGCGATGGGCTTGCCCGCCTCGGCGAAGTGACGAACGGCGTCGAGCACCTTCTTCTCGAGCCGGATGTACTCCGGCGCCCGGCCACCGGGAATGACGAGCGCGTCGTAGTCGGCTGGATCCACGTCGTCGAACGTGGCGTTCAGCTGGAAGTTGTGCCCGGGCTTCTCGCTGTACGTCTGGTCTCCCTCGAAGTCGTGCACCGCCGTCCGCACCACATCGCCCTTCTTCTTGCCGTGGCATACCGCGTCCACGGTGTGGCCCACCATCTGCAGCGCCTGGAACGGCACCATCGTCTCGTAGTCTTCGGCGTAATCTCCGACGAGCATCAGGATACGCTTCGGCATCGTCGACTCCTCTTGTTCTGGAACCTGTTCTCGAACGCATCGCCCGCGTACGCGGCTACTCCCTCAGCGCCCTCCCCCGCGCCCCGGCATGCTCATCTTCGTGTAGCCCGCAGGAACGCTGAACAGCGAGTCCGGAAGAGACTTCTTCTCGATGCTCGTGGCGACCATCTCGACCTTCCCGTCCCGGACGATCTTCAGCGGGAACGACTGGCCGACGTGGTGCTTCCACCCGGCGATACCACCGAGCCCTCCCGGCATCGACATGAACGAGCCGAGACCCTTGGCGAAGCAGACGTCCGTGGCCTTCCCGGTCGAGTCCTTGAACGTGGCGTGCTCGCACTCGTGACCCGCGATCGTCTCCTTCTTGCCGGTCCACGTGAGCTTGCCGGCCGCCATCGCGGAATCGGCGCCGGCCTTGATCCGGTCCGCGTCGACGGTTTGCTGCATGTACATCTTCCGCATGGGAATGACCATGTCGACGGTCTTCTCGGAGCGATTGAAGAGGGAATACATCTGCATGCCCCCGGTCGACATGTCCATCCGCATCTTGTTGCCCTTCATCGAGTACTTGATGCTCTGCTTGCCCATCGGCCCCCCGTCCACCTGGAGGGTCACGACGCCCTCGAAGCTGCTCTGAGCCGAGGCCGGGGCGGGTCCCGCCATGGCGGCGGCACTCGCGATCAGCGCCATCGGAACGAGGAGCGGAATGCGAACGCGCATAGGGCTTCGTCTCCATCCTGGGGTCGACAACGGACTGTGGGCATGCGCCACGGAGGTATACTCGCTCACGAGTGCGGCCAGGTCCATGTCCGGATCTCCGGCGCGTCCTCCCCGTGCTCGCGCGTCCAGGCCCGGCAACGCACCCGCTCGTCCGCCATGTGCTGTCGAAGGTGCGCGCTCTTCGCGCCGAGCGACGGCACACGGTCGATCACGTCCATGACCAGATGGAAGCGATCCAGATCGTTTCGCATGACCATGTCGAACGGCGTCGTCGTCGTGCCCTCCTCCTTGTAGCCACGCACGTGCAGGTTCGCATGGTTCGTCCTGCGGTACGTGAGCCGGTGGATCAGCCACGGGTATCCGTGGTACGCGAACACGATCGGCTTGTCTCGGGTGAAGAGCGTGTCGAACTCCCGGTCGGGGAGGCCGTGGGGGTGCTCGCTCTCCGGCTGGAGGCGCATGAGATCGACGACGTTGACCACCCGCACCTTCAAGGACGGGATCTCCCGTCGCAGGATGTCCGCCGCCGCCACGGTCTCGAGCGTCGGCACGTCACCGCAGCAGCCCAGCACGACGTCGGGCTCGCCTTCGTCGTCGTTGGACGCCCACTCCCAGATGCCGATGCCACGCGTGCAGTGCAGCACCGCTTCTTCCATCGACAGATACTGGAGCTCGGGCTGCTTGCCCGCCACGATCACGTTCACGTACTGACGGCTGCGCAGGCAGTGGTCGGCAACCGACAGCAGGCAGTTGGCGTCGGGCGGAAGGTACACCCGCACGACGTCGGCCTTCTTGTTCACGACGTGGTCGATGAACCCGGGATCCTGGTGCGAGAACCCGTTGTGGTCCTGCCGCCAGACGTGCGAGCTGAGAAGGTAGTTGAGCGACGCGATGGGTCGGCGCCACGGGATCTCGTTGGTGACCTTCAGCCACTTGGCATGCTGGTTGAACATCGAGTCCACGATGTGAATGAACGCCTCGTAGCAGTTGAAGAGCCCGTGCCGGCCCGTGAGCAGGTAGCCTTCGAGCCATCCCTGACACTGGTGCTCCGAGAGGACCTCCATCACGCGCCCGTCCGGCGAGAGATGCTCGTCGACCGGGTTCGTTTCGGCATTCCAGGCCCGGTCCGTCTCCTCGAACACCGCGGTGAGCCGGTTCGACGCCGTCTCGTCGGGCCCGAAGAGCCGGAACGTGCGTGGGTTCTTGCGGATCACGTCTCTCAGAAACGCACCGAGCATCCTCGTGGCCTCGACCCGCGCGGTGCCTGGACGCGGAACGGAGACCGCGTAGTCGCGGAACGAAGGCATGGAGAGTTGCTCGAGCAACAGTCCACCGTTCGAGTGCGGATTCGCGCTCATGCGGCGATGGCCCTTCGGAGGCAGGGCGGCGAGCTCGGCGGCCAACGTCCCGTCCTCTTCGAAGAGCTCCTCGGGCCGGTAGCTCTTCATCCACGCCTCGAGCTGGGAGAGGTGATCCGGGTTCGAGCGCACCTCACCCAGCGGAACCTGGTGTGCTCGCCAGGTACCTTCGACGGGGTGCCCGTCCACGTTCTTCGGCCCCGTCCAGCCCTTCGGCGTGCGCAGCACGATCATCGGCCAACGCGGCCGTCCGGTCCGCCCCTCGTCCCGTGCGGCACGTTGGATCTCGGCGATCTCTGCGATGGCCTCGTCGAGCACGGAGGCCATGCGCTGGTGCATGGTGGACGGCTCGTCGCCATCCACCCAGTACACCCGGTGCCCGTAGCCCTCGAGCAACGAGGTCAACTCCTCGTCGGCAACGCGCGCCAGCACCGTCGGGTTCGCGATCTTGTAGCCGTTCAGATGCAGGATCGGCAATACCGCCCCGTCGCGCGCCGGATTCACGAATTTGTTGGCGTGCCACCCGGTCGCGAGGGGACCGGTCTCGGCCTCACCATCGCCGACGATGCAGCAGACCAGGAGGTCGGGGTTGTCGAACGCCGCGCCGTAGGCATGCGAGAGCGCGTAGCCGAGCTCTCCACCTTCGTGGATCGAGCCGGGCGTCTCTGGCGCGACGTGCGAAGGCACGCCGCCCGGAAACGAGAACTGCCGGAAGAGCTCCTTCAGGCCCGCCTCGTCGTCGGTGATGTGCGGATAGAACTCGGCGTAGGTACCCTCGAGGTATGCGTTCGCCACCGCCGCCGGGCCCCCATGCCCCGGCCCCATCACGTAGATGGCGTCGAGGTCCCGGTTCCGGATCACCCGGTTCATATGGGCATAAACGAAGTTCAGGCCCGGCGTCGTGCCCCAATGGCCCAGCAAGCGCGGCTTGACGTGCTCGGGCTCCAGAGGGGCGCGCAATAGAGGATTGTCGAGCAGATAGATCTGTCCGACCGAGAGATAGTTGGCTGCGCGCCAGTAGGCGTCGATCAGACGCAGCTCGTCCTCACCCAGCGGCGTCCGTTCTCCGGTCGTCGGCGCTCCGGTGCCCTCCATGCGGGCCTCGGCCATCGTTCACCTTCCCGTTCCGATTCGTCGTAACGCGAACGCCGGTCGGCGTCCGGCTCGGCGCTGTTCGGCCGGCTGTGTTCGTGAACGATCTCCGGATCGATGCGCCGGGATCAGTACGTACCCCGACGCGGGCAGCTCGCTCCGCTTCCGCCGCTATGCCTCCCGTCGATCCAACATCGAAGACGGAGTCCTCGTCGATCCCGGGAGGTCAGGAAGGATGACGCCCATCTCCTTCAGCGCGGCGGCCACGTTCGATCGCGCAGCGGTATACCGCTTGACGGTCGCTCCGTGCGCGAGCAGCACCGATCCCGCCTCCTGCTCCACCACGGCATCCCGTCCCTCGGCGTCCCGATGCGCGACCGCGGCGCCGGCGGCATCCATGCCCTCCAGCTCGGTAACAAGGTCGGACACGGCCGCGAGCAACGCCTCCGCAGGGCCCTGCAGCGCACCTGGCGCCCGCACTCGAGAGAACGTCTTCGCTCGGTCTTTGGCGGTATGCACGCGGTGCTGCAGCGCCTCGATGCTCTCGGGCGACCCCCCGCCCTGGATGACCGGCATCGCCGTTAGGTAGGCCCGGGTGGCATCGAGCAGGACGCCATCGGCGAGCCGGGTGACAGCATCCGCATAGCGCCGTCCCAGCCGGTCGTCTCCGTTGAACTCGAAGCTCAACGCCAACCCACCGGCCATCAGCCCGGCCACCCAGATCCCGTACCGGACCGGCATATCCAACACGTGCATAGACCGTCCTCGTCCAGCAGCCATCGCTTTGCCGGCCACCCGCAGGCGCAGAGATCGCCTGGCAGGGAAGCCGCGTCTGCACATCAAGGGAGTCCACGGAATAAACGCGCCCCCCCTGCCCCACGCAAGATTCATCAACCGGCGTCGACCGCCACCCCCTCGTTATCCAGGTGCACGATAGGCGCGATACGGGTTGCGGCGAGCGGAGCTTCGACGCTGTTCCGGTCGCCGACGATGACGATGTCGAGGTGACCCAGGTCGATGTATTTCGCCGCCACCCGTACCAGGTCGTCCTTCGTGACCGCGTTCACCCTCGCCCCCATCGTCTGATAGAAGTCGTGGGGGACTCCTTCCACGTAGATGTCGGACAGCGCCGCCGCCGTTGCGCTCACGGAGGAAAACGCTTGCGGCAGGCCCTGTACCAGCGCCGCCTTGGCTTGAGCCATCTCGTCGTCCGTGAACGGCACCGTCCCCTGGACGCCCTTCAGGTGTCCCATGAACGCGATGAGGGCGCTGTCCGACTTCGCCGTCACGATCGAGCCGCCCGCCCGAAACGGTCCCGGCCCCTGGCCGAACGAGAACCTGGAGCGGACACCGTAGCTGTACCCTTTCACCTCGCGGATGTCATGATTCAGGCGCGATTGGAAGAGTCCGCCGAGGATCGTGTTCATCACCTGGAGCGCATAGTAGTCGGGCGTCTCACGCGCGGGTCCCGGGAGACCGATGGCGAAGACCGACTGCGCCGCCCCGGGCTTGTCGACCAGATAGATGGTCGTAGGCCGCTCTGCGGGCACGGGCGGATAGGCGAACGACGGCCGGGAGCCACCGCTCGGCCAGTCGGCGAGTGCCTTGGCGACCGTCGCCTTCACGGTGGCCGGGTCCACGTCGCCCACGACGGTGATCACCGCGCGACCCGGCCGGAAGTACGTGTCGTGAAACCGTACGACGTCGGCGCGCGTGATGCCCTTCACCGTCTCCTCGGTCGCGAACCGCCCGTATGGGTGCTCGGAACCGTAGAGAACGCGGTCGAACACGTTCGAGGCGATGGCCGTCGGCTGATCCTTCTCCTGCGTGAGTCTCACCAGCGTCCTGCCACGAAGCCGCTCGAGCGCAGGCTCGGGGAACGACGGGTGGACAAGCATGTCGGCCAGAATCTCCAGCACGCGGGGATAGTTGGCCGTCGTGGAAAGGAAGCTGATCGCGCCGCGCTCCCCACCGACGTACACGCTCACCCGGCTTCCGAGCAGCTCGAGATCGTCGGAGAGCTCGTCGCCCGTTCGCGACATCGTCCCCTCGCTCATCATCGAGGCCGTCATGCCCGCGAGGCCGGTCTTTCCGGCAGGCTCGTACTGATCCGCCCCACCGATGAAATTGATCGTGAACGATACGAGCGGCAGATCGTGCTTCACCGACACGACCAGCTGGGCACCGTCGGAAAGGGGACTCTCCACCCAGTCCGGGACGTGCAGCGGGCGCGGCGCCCCAGGCTTCGGCGGATGGGTGCGATCGAAGCTGCTCGGTCCCGCCTGTGCGGCGGCCGCGGCGGGAGCCAGCAGGAGTGCGATCAGGGCCAGGGTGGAGGCACGGGCGCTCATGGAAGTTCCTCCCGCCCGCTCGTCGGGCTCGTCGGGTTGCGGCTCACGTGGGTGCTCTCGTCGGGCCTGGCCGCCATCTCGGGCTTGCCCATCGGCACGATGCTGAGGACCACGCGCCCGGCCGTCAGGTACTGGTTCGCCACCCGCTGCACGTCGGCGGTGCTCACCGCCTGCGTGCTCGCCAGATCCGTACGGAAGTGGGCGGGATCGCCGTGGAAGACGCTTCCCGCGTCGAGGATGTCGGCCTTGGCCAGGTTGGATTGCAGCCGACTGATCGCACCCAGCTCGAGGCCTGCCTTCACCTTCTGGAGCTCGCGCTCGGTCGGACCCTCTCGCCTGAGTCGGTCGAGGATCGAGTCCGTGGTGAGCTCCAGTGTCGTGAGCGAGTGGCCCGGGCGCGGCGTCAGGACGACCTGGAACTCGCCCACCAGCTCGTTCTCGTCCTGCCAGGCCCGGACGTCCGCCGCGCTTTGCCGGTCGTAGACCAGCCCCTTCGTGAGGCGCGCCGTGCGTGAGCCGGACAGAACCGCGCCGAGCACGTCCAGCGCATACTGGTCGTCGCTGGTCACGCCCACGGTGGGCCAGACCAGGTAGAGGCGCGGCACCTGTACCCTGTCCTCGTAGAGCAGACGCTTCTCTTCGGCCAGCAGTACGACCGGCGCCCGTGGACGCGTGATGGCCTCGCCTCGCGGGATCTCCCCGAAGTACTTCCGGACCCACGTCTTCGCCTGGGCGCGATCGAAATCCCCGACGATGGCGACGGTCGCGTTGTTCGGAGCGTAGTAGAGGCGAAAGAAGCCCTTCACGTCCTCCGCCGACGCGGCGCTCAGATCGGCCATGCTGCCGATGACCGGCCAGTGGTAGGGGTGATCGGGCGGGTACACCGCGCCGCTGATGATCTCCCCCGCCCTTCCGTACGGCCGGTTCTCGTAGCTCTGTCTGCGCTCGTTCTTCACGATGTCGCGCTGCGCATTCAGCTTGGCCGTGTCCAGCGCGTCCAGAAGCCAACCCATCCGGTCGGACTCGAGCCAGAGCGCGTCCTCGAGGTAGTTGGACGGCACCGTCTCGAAGTAGTTCGTCCGGTCGTTGGTCGTGGAGCCGTTGTTGCCGCCTCCGACGCCCTCCGTGTAGCGGTCGTGCATGCCGTAGGGGACGTGCCCCGAGCCCGTGAACATGATGTGCTCGAAGAGGTGCGCGAAGCCGGTACGTCCGGGCTTCTCGTTCTTCGACCCGACATGGTACCAGACGTCCACGGCGACCGTCGGCGTCGTGTGGTCCTCGGACAGGATCACCGTGAGGCCGTTGGGAAGCGTGTAGCGCTCGAAGGGAATGTGGACGGCCGCCGCCGCCCCGCCGGACCCCTCCTGCGCGAGGAGAGGAGGTGACGACGTGAGGACGCTCGCAGCCGCCAGGGCCACGGCCACGAGCGAACGGAAGAGAGGAGCGGTTCGCATGGTTCGCGCTCGGTATGGGGGCACGGTCGTGAATGGCTCGGACGAGCCGCAGGCAGGCTGCTACACACTGCGTGTACCTTGCAGCGCTCGCAAGAGCGGACGGCGCATGCCGCCTCGAACCGGTCCCCCCCCTCAGCTACCGATGCGCACCCGGGACCTGTCGGCGAGGGCGATCCTCTTCCTGCCGGGCCGGCCGTTCCTCGCGCTCGTCGTCGGCGAGATCCACCGACATCGGGAAGAACAGCGCGTGGTGCACTTCGGGATACGGCGCCGCCCACCCCCGGGCCGCGTGCCACAGAATGCGGTTGAGGAGATTACTGGGCGCTGCGTCGGGAATGTCCAGCCGCATCCGGGCGGATGCGAGCGCCGCCTTCCTGGCCGCCCCCTTCAGGGCCGAGGCCGGCGGGTTGACGGCGTAGATCGACTGCTTCGGGACGATGGCCTGGTAGGGTGTGAGGTCCGGGGTCGTGCCCGGGCCGACGAAGCTCGCCCGCATGTCCGTGCTGACCAGGTCGAACATGCTCATGGCCGGCAGGCCCAGCATCAACTCGATGGTCTTCACCATGCTGGGCTGGCTGTAGAACGTGCTGTCGATCGCGTGACGGCGGGCGTACGGAGAGATCGCCAGCGCCACGGTGCGGTGCCCGTCGATGTGGTCGACGCCGTCCTGGGCGTCGTCCTCGACGACCATCACCGCCATGGACTTCCAGAACGGAGAGTGCGACAGCCCCTGCACCACCCGCCCGAGCGCCAAGTCGTTGTCGGCGACCATGGCCGCCGGCGTGCTCCACCGCGGCGACGTTCCGTCGGTATGGTCGGCCGTCAGCACCATCATCACCAGGTTGGGCATCGACCCCTTCCGGGTCCACGCGTCGAGATGGGCCAGGAAGTCGTCGGCCTTGACGACATCGGGCGTCTCCTGGGTCCAGCCCGGGTAGTCGCGCACCAGCGCCTCGTCCAGGGACGGAATCTCGGAACGCGTGTCGTACATGCCCGAGAGCTCCGCACGGAAATCCTCGGGGCTCATGGACGAATCCCGGTACTGCGTCAGCAGGCGCTGCCGCACCGCCGGATCGACGTCCGACGGAGCGGGTGCGTACTCACCGAAGACGGCGACCGTCTTCCCCTTCGACTGGGCGTCTTCCCAGAGGAATCCGCCCAGCGAGTAGGTCAGCGGGTCGACACCGTTGTACGGGTAGCTGCGCCCCAGGTAGAGCGGCCACATCGGGTACTCGGTCTCGTTGGCCTGCGTGAGCCACTGGTGCCCGTCCGCCGAGTTGCCGCCCGATGCGAAGAAATGGTCCAGAAGGACATATCGGTCGGCGAGCGCGTGCGCGTTCGGCGTCACGTCGCGGCCGTAGATGACCAGCGAGGAGTCGCTCGCTCCGCGGCCGATGTCGCCCAGGACCTGGTCGTACGTGCGGTTCTCCCGGATGATGAAGACGACGTGGTCGATGAGCGAAGGCTCGCCGGGACGCTCGGGCACCGCCCGGGCCGGTACGTTCGGCCTGGGCTTCATCGACGCGGCGACGCGCCCGCCGGCGAGCGTCAGGTGATCGTTCCTGGCGACCGACGTGCTGTAGGCCGCCAGCTCCGCGTCGGTCGGAAGCGGAATAACATTCACCGAGCCGCGCTCGGCGAAGACGAAGCGTCCCTTCTTTCCCGGAGATCCGGACGAACGTCCTTCGCCGGACCCCACCCCCAGAAGCGCCCCCACGGCGAGGAGCTTGCCGTCGGCGCTCACGTCGAGCGACGACGGGTACCACCCCGTCGGGATGAGACCCTTCAGCACCCCCCGCCCCCCCACGCCACCCACATCGTAGACGGCCACCGCGTTGGCACCGCCCAGCGCGACGTACAGGGTCTCGCCGTCGGGAGACAACGCGACCGCCGTCGGCGCGAGCCCGATCTTCCGCTCGTTGAACGGCGCGACCCGGATCGTCCCGATCGGCCGGGCCCGGTGGGTGTCGACCACGCTGACGGCATCGGCGTTTCCGTCGGCCACGTAGAGCCGCCCCCGCCGCCTGTCCCATGCCAGGCCGGTCGGGTGCCGTCCAACCACGACGGTGGCCGTCACACGTCCCGTTGCGAGGTCGATGCGAGAGACGGTTCCGGGCTCCGCGATCCCCCGCTTGTCGACGCGCACGGGCTCGGCCATCGGGTCGCAGCACTCGCTGGCGGCACGGTCGCCGCTGGCCGGCTTCCGTCCCCCGAAGTTCGTGACCCAGGCCTCCGAGCCATCGTCGGAGACGACGGCCGCGACGGGCAGGACGCCGGCCTGCACCACATGCAGGAGCTTGCCGGAATCCGCGTCGACGATGGCCACCTCGTCGTCGGCCGGCAGCGGCAGCACCGCCACGCGGTGACCCGACGCGTCGGCGCGGAGCGCCACGGCGGGCGTCCCGGCCATGTAGGAGCCCAGCGGCCCCGAGGAGACCTGCGGAGCGAGGGGCTCCCCGCTGGATGCGTCGCCGTCGTATGCGTTGAGCTGAGCCACGACCCGAGCGTTGGCGGGAACCGGCGTCCCGGGCGTCCGGCTCCGAGCCAGGCCGGACGGAAGGCGGCCGACCGACGACAGGAAGACGCGATGGGTGAGCGGATCCACCACGAGGCCGTGGACGCCGGGCGTTCCCCGAAACGACGCCTCGGAGAGAACATGGTCGGCACGCCAGTTCATCCGATAGACGTGTCCCGGCACGGCGACCCACAGCTCGTTCGAGCGCGCGCCGAAACGCACGCTCCGCACCTTTCCGCGGAAGACGGTCTGGACGCCGGCGGGCGTAACCTGCTGCTCCGTGGCGATGACGCCCGGATCGGGCACGGAGCGAACCGGCTTGGGAGGAGGAACCTGTTGGAGCGCGGCGACGAGGAGTGCAGTGATCATGGGCACAACCTACCTCACTCGAGCCCTTCCCGCCCCTCCTGGAGCATCTCGATGATCGCCGCGGTCGTGCCGGTCTCGCCCAGCCTGGGAAAGATCCGCTCGACGCTGTTGCGGTGGGTCTCCGGATCGCGGTCGGTCATCGCGTCGACGGCGAGCACGACGTTGTAGCCGTGCTCGTACGCCGCACGCGCCGTGGATTCGACGCCCGCGCTCGTCGAGATGCCGCACAGAACGATCTGGGTGACACCGAGCTTGCGCAGGAGGTCATCGAGCGACGTGCCGTGGAACGCCCCCCACGTCTGCTTCGTGACACGGTAGTCGTCGGGCCGGGCCTCCAACTCCTCGACCAGCTCGGCCCAATCGGCCGGAGGCGTTGCTCCCCCCGACCACCCGGCCTCCGTCCGGCCGGGAGCTCCGCCGTCGACATTGACCAGCACGACGGGAAGGCCACGCGCGCGGAACGCCTTCGCCAGGGCCGCCGCTCGCGCGACAACCTTCTCGGAGGGATGCGCGGTCTGAAGTCCGACAATGCCCTTCTGAAGGTCGATCACCACGAGCGCGGGTTTCGGGTCGATGGTCGTGACGGCCATGCTCTGTTCCTCCTGATATTCTCGGATATGGACAGGATAAACTTGCAAGTTTTACCTTATCAGTCTACCCTTATCAGATGACGAACGAACCAGACGTTCAGGAGATCGCGGGCGCGCTCCGTACGAGCATCAGCCTGCTCCTGCGCCGTATCCGTCAGACCGAAGCCGGAGGCGAGCTCACGCTGCCTGAAACCTCCGCGCTCGCCCTGCTCGATCGGGGTGGGCCGACGACCGCCTCGGCGCTGGCGTCGCTCGAGCAGATCAGCCCGCAGTCGATGGGCGCGACGCTGGCCTCGCTCGAATCGGGCGGGCTCATCGTGCGCCGGCAGGATCCCGAGGACGGGAGGCGAGCGATCATCACCATGACCGAGCAGGGACAGCGGATGCTGCGCAGCCGAAGGGCGGCACGCACCGGGCGGCTCACCCGGGCGCTCGCGAACGGGTTCACGCCCGAGGAGCTCCGGCGCTTGGCCGCTGCCGCACCGCTCATCGAGCGACTGGCGCAAAGCCTCTGACCCCGACATCCGACCAGGGCGACGGACGCCGCTCCGAGGGGGATGACGGCTTCGTCCAGCGTACGCTCGCATCGTTCCGGTGGCGCAACTTCCGGCTCTTCTTCTTCGGGCAGACCGTCTCGAACACGGGCAACTGGCTGACCCGGATCGCGCTGACCCTCCTGGTGCTCCACCGCACGGGCAGTGGTGTGGCGGTCGGCATCCTGTCGGCGTGTCAGTTCGGTCCGATTCTCCTGTTCTCACCGTGGGCCGGCGTCATCGTCGACCGAACGGACAAGCGGAAGCTTCTCTTCGTCACGCAGACGCTCGAGATGGGGCAGTCGCTCGCGTTGGCCGCCCTCGCGTTCGTGCACGACGCGCCGCTCCTCGCGTTCTACGGGACCGCCGTGGCGGGTGGCATCATGCTCGCGTTCGACAATCCGGTCCGACGTACGTTCGTCAACGAGATGGTCGCGCTCGAGGACCTGCCCAACGCTGTCACGCTCTACAGCGCCATGGTCAACATCTCGCGGATCGCCGGTCCGGCGCTGGCGGGGCTCCTGGTCGTGACGGTGGGCTACGGCTGGTGCTTCACGATCGATGCCGTCTCGTACCTGACGGTGCTCGTCGCGTTGGCCATGATGCGCACCGAGGAGCTTCGCCGGCTCGAGGCCGCACCCCGAGGTGCCGGCCAGATCCGCGCCGGAGTGCGCTACATCGCGGGCATTCCGGAGCTCTGGGTGCCCTACGCCATGCTGCTGATCATCGGCCTCGTCACCTACAACTTCTCGGTGCTCTTTCCCCTGTTCGTCGAGAAGGGCCTCCACGGCAGCGACGTCGCCTACACCGTGCTGTACTCCGCCTTCAGCGGTGGCGCGCTCCTCGGCGCCCTGATCGTGGCGCGCCGCTCCACGGTCGACGTACGGACGGTCACGTTCGGCGCATTCTGGCTCGGGGTGAGCATGATCGTCCTGGCGGCGGCGCCCGACGTAGGGGTGGCGATCGTCGTAGCCGTCGCGGTCGGGGGTGCGAGCGTGGCCTACATGACCGCGACGACCACGATTGCTCAGATCCGGACCGACCCGCAGATGGTCGGGCGAGTCCTCGCGATCCAGGCCGTCCTCTTCGCCGGGACCAAACCCATCAGCGGACCGATCCTGGGCGCCATCACCGATACGTTCGGCGCACGCACCGCGGTGCTCGTCGGAGCCCTCGGCGCACTGGCGGCCGCGGCCTTCGGATGGGTGGCGGGAAGACGCACCCAGGAGGAGGAGCCACGTCCGGCGTGACCCGGGCTCACACGTAGCCGAAAGGCTCCTGGGACAGTCGGAACCGCACCTCGCCATCGCGAACGAACACCCCCACGAACGGCAGCTGCCCGCCCAACGGATGTTGTCCCGTCAGACCCGACTCCGGCAGCCGGACCTCGAGCCGCTGGGGAGGATCGCTCCAGGGAACGTCCACGGAGGCCGCGAGATTCGTCCGGGGGTCGGTTTGCACGCCGCCCCTGCGGAAGACTTCCCGCCCGTCGACGAGCAGCACCACGGTGTCTCCGTCGAAGCCATCGTGCAGCGCCAGGTGGAGCGTCCGTTCTTCGGGCATGCAGCCCTCCTGTTCAACCGGCAGCGTCCCGGGGCGGCAGGTGCCGCCCCGGGGACATGTCCATGACCACGGCTAGCCTTTGTACTCCCCTGCCTGGTCCTTGAGCTTCTTCAGGACCGACGCGATGACTCCTCGCGCCTTCAGCGTCTGCGCCGCCTTGTCGAGGTACTGCGCCGCGGACGCATGCTGCCCCTCCTCTTCCGCGAGAAACCGTCCGAAGTGCTCGATCTTCTCCCGGTATCCGATGTGGCCGAAGGTCTCGGCGGCCACGGCGGGGTTGCTCATCAGTGCCGTCTTCATCTCTTTGGTGGCTGCCTTCGCGTCGACGGCAAGAACGTTGAACTTGAGACCACCCGCCGGCTCGTCCTCGGCACCGGGCACCGCGCCCGTGGTGTCCAGCCACCGGAATCTCCGGGTCCAGGGATGCGCCAGCGCGTAGAGCGCGTGATGCGCGACGCGGTGTCCGCTCAGGTGCGTCGTGACCGTCTGGAGCGCCTCGTTCGCGCGATCCAGCACCCGCGTACCGGCGAAGGTCAGCACCCGCCCCACGTCCTCGGTGAAGAACTCCTGCGCCAGGTGCTGCTCGTCGAAGCTCCTCGGGGGAGCGACCCGGATCTCGAGCAGGTTCGACACCACGTCTTCGTCCCCCACCCTCAACGCCACCTGGATCGAGTACCGGCCGGGCTCGTCGATGGCCCAACCACCGACGCCACCCACGAGCTTCAAGGGTGCATATACCGCTTCGCCCGTGGGCTCGTCGGGCGTCTTGCGCGGCATCAGGATCTCGCGCGCGCCGGCGCTGCACCGCTCGGCATACGGCCGCCAGAGCTTCGCAGGCATGCCCTGCCTCCGCACGACCACGGTCAACGCGGTCGACTCGAGCAGCGCACGGTCCACGATGATCGGGTCGGTGGACTGGTTGCTCAGCTTCAGCTCCGCCATCACCGGCTCCATGAACTCGAAGTGGTCCACGTCCCGGTGGACCCGCAGCTCGAGCTTGTACGGCGAGCCCTGACGCCGATCGGTCTGCTCGAACCCATGATGATCGAACCACTCGGCATTGCCCATCTCCACGAAACGCTCGGGCGCATGGCGCAGGAAGAGGAGCTCGCTGTCCGTGAAGCGGAACTGGAAGTCGGCGAAGAACGCCGCCTGGCCGCCGCTCACGTTGTACGGATAGTTCATGAAGCTCCGGGCTTCCGGATCGTCGAGGAGCGGAATCCACGGCCCGTGCCCCTGGTAGACCATCGCCTTCTGCCACGAATGGGCGAGGTTGAAGGCGTGTCCGATCTCATGGACCGCCGTCCAGAACTTCATGCGACGGACCCACGCGTCGGGCGCCGGATCACCCATCGGCGGATTCTTGATGAAGGAATCGTAGAAGATGGCCGAGCCCTGGCGGTGGTTGGGCCCGATGTCGTCGAACATGATCCCGCCGAGGCTCGTGCCCTGCTCGTGCAGGCGAGCGAAGAGCACCCACATCGCCCACTGGGGCTTGTCCGCGAATCGCTTCCAGTAGAGCTGCATGGCGTCGTGCATCTCCATGTCGCTCCACCTGTCGTCGGGTCCCGGGCTCATCGGGATCGGTCCCGAGTACGGCGACACCGTCACGTTGACACCGACCTGCCTGTACACGCTCTCGATGGAGAGCGGCCCCACCGGCAGGCTGCTCGGCCGGTTCGGGTGATCACCGGTATCGATCTGGGTGATCGCGGCGACCCCCGCCGTGTCGAACTCGAATTCCACCGGGTGGAAGTACGACGACCTCCAGTCGTAGACACGTGCACGAGCCGGGCCCGGTCCTCCTTCGAACACGACCGTCGCCTTACGCTGGTTCGCGAAGAACGATCGGGTGACCGCGATCGTGACGTGCGTGTGCTGCAGCCAGCTGGCGTCGCCGTCCTTGTACCAGATCGGGCCCGTGTAATGGTCCGTCCCGGTCCTGGTGAGGTTGGCGACCCAATGGATGCGATAGGTCATTCCTCCGTAGATCGTGCCGCTGGCGACCATCTGCGGGTACTTCCCGTCGACGTCCAGGCGCAGCTCCTCCCGCTGGAACAGGATGGGCGTGAGGCCCGCGCGTTCGACGTCCGCCGCTTCGAGCTCCCGCTCGGCGATGGCGCCCTCCCCGGCCACGCCTCCCGGTGACGGAATCGGACCGGGCTGCCCGGGCATCGGGAGGGGCTGCGCCGGGATCGGCCTCGGGATGGGAACGGGTCGTACGGGAATCGGCCGGACCGGGATCAACGAACGCGACCACTCGTAGAGCCCGCTCGTCTTGATGAGAATCGGGATCCTGGTGATCGGCGCCAGTGCGAGGGCCTCGAGGTCCTCGGTGCTCAGGTCCTCCGCCGTGACGGCCCCCTCCTCAGGCTCGACGGGCGGCGCCTTCGACCGCACAGGATTGGAGGCCTTCCTGGCCACGGGGTCCTTCCGCCGTGCGGCCCGTCCTTTCGTGCGAGCCGGCTTCTTGGTCGTCGCCATTCCAACATCCTCCTGCGAGCATTGCCCGCATGCATGTGAATGGCCTTCCGGGAGCTGGGGGGTGGGGGCCCACCGACACGTCTACACGAAGACGCCCGCGAGCAGGATCGCGTGGGGAGGCGGAGGGTGGGCCGCAAAAGACACACGCGGCCAGGGGCAGGTCGGGTCGGGACAGGGCAGGACCGGAGCTCATCCGGAAGGAACATTCCCAGTCCACGGAGGCCCTCTTGGGGGGGACCGTGGAGTCATTACTCTTCCGGACAGGGAGGAAGTCAATAGCACCGTGAGGAGGGTGGCGCGGTTACTCGACGTCGCGCTCGCCTCGGCGCCGGAGCCACCCCTTCAGGCCACCGATGAACCCCGCAGGACGACGACTACGCCTCTGCCCGCACCTCGCCCTCCGGCCTCCGCCGCGTCACCCAGGTCACCGCGATCAGCACCACGAAGTTCACGCCGAGCGCCACGAACCCGACGTTGAGATCCTGCACCACACCGGGTGCCGCCGGAAACATGCGCGCGACGGTCATGCCGGTCATCGTCTGCCAGGCCACCGTCGCCTCCCCGGCCAGGATGCCCGCCCACGCCCCCGCGCGGGTGGGCCAGGGCCGCTCCCACAAGCTCAGGACGAGCGCCGGGAAGAGCTGCGTCACGAGGTTGTAGGCCATGAGCAGAAGCGGAACGATCGCTTCCCCGCCCCGCAGCGTCATCCACAACGCCACCGCCGCGATCACCGGCACCAGCGAGCGCGCCACGCGCGCCACGCTTCCGTCGTCCACACCCGGCACGAGCTCGCGGTAGACGTTCTTCGCCAGGATCGTCGCCGTGGCCAGAAGCAGCATCGAGCCCGGCACGAGCGCCGTGAGGAGACCCGCCCCGCCGATCGCTCCGACCAGCCACGGGCTGAACGCGAGCTTCGACACACGCAGCAGCGACAGGTCCGCATCCGGTCCCTTCAGGCCAGGCACCTGCATCACCGCCGCGAAACCGGCGAGGAACACGAACAGCAGCACGAGCTGATAGAGGGGCAGCACGACCGCGTTCTTGCGGAAGACGTCCTCGTCCTCCGTCGTGTACGCCGAGGCGAACGTATGCGGCCACATGTAGAACCCGAGCGCGGTCAGCAGCACCGTGGAGATGAACCAGCTCGAGCTCATCCCCCGCGCGGGGAGGCGGAGAAAGCCGGGGTGCGCATGCTCGATCGTGTGGAACATGGCGCCGTATCCCCCGTGGAAATGCAGTGGGAGATAGATCCCGAGGAAGACCGCCACGACGAGGATCGAGAGATCCTTGAGGGCCGCCGTCCACGCGGAGCCGCGCACGCCCGAGATGACCACGTACCCCACGAGCGCGACGGTTCCGATCCAGATCGCGTGGTGCGGGGCGATCCGTCCGTACGAGGCCTCGCTCACGATGATGCCCATACCCTTGAGCTGGAGCACCAGGTACGGAACGAGCGCGGCGACGCTCACGAGCGACACGAGGATACCGAGCCGCGGGCTCTCGTACTTGTGGACGAAGAAGTCCGCCTGGGACACGAGCTTGTGCGCCTTCGCGTAGCGCGAGACCACCGGGAGCATGAAGTACGAGATCGTATAGGCGACCGAACCGTAGCAGATGATGTAGAACGCCGGCGCCCCGCGGCCGTACGCCCACCCGCTCCCACCCAGGAAGGTGAAGGTCGTGTATATCTCCCCGGCCATCAGCAGGAAGACGAACATGGCGCCGAACCCGCGCCCGCCGACGCTCCATTGCTCGAGCGTCATCGCGCGACCGCGGCGCGCCAGCACGCCGAGCGTGACCGCGACGGCGAAGAAGACGGCGATGACCGCAAGTGCGGCGTTCACGATGCGCGCCTCAACGGACTGCGCTCATCGGCCATCGCGCCGATCGAGGATCCAGATGAGGCCCATGGTCGCCGACGTCAGCACGACCCACGCGACCGACCAGGTCAGCAATGGCGGGAGATCCAGTAGCGTGCCGTGCAGTCGGTTCACGAACGGCACGCCGACCAGCATGAAGAGCGGCGGGAGCACCGCCAGCCAACGGTAGGCGTGGGAGCGCGTCGGGGTGCTCACGAAGCCGGGGCCGTGCGTCGGGCGCGCATCGCGTGATAGCGACCGATCACCAGCGAGATCGGGAGCCCGATCGCGTAGATGAGGATGAAGGTCGCAATCAGGAAGAAGCGGAGGTGAAACGGCCGTGGTCCCACCCGGCTCAGCGGCAGCACCACGAAGCTCATCACGACGGACACGAAGATTCCGTACGCAACGCCCGTGACGACGCGACGTCGCGTGAGAATCGTCATCCGCGAAGCGGCGACGAAGAAGAGGAGCGTCCAGACGAGCGCGATGAAGTAATGGCACGCGAGGCCCAGCACGGCCGTGGCCGCCCCACCCTGGAAGGAGGCTGCGCCGAGAAGCCCCGCGGCGATCCCCTGGAGAAGCCGGGTCGGCGCGACGTGCGCGGTGAGTCCGTAGTAGATCAGCGCCGACGCGATGTCGAGCGTGCCGGCGACGAGCCAGGCCGTGATGATCGCGGGCAGCGGCCCGGACGCAGATCGCGGCTCGACACCTGTCGCACTCGATGCATCGCTCATCCGGCTCACGCTCCGCTTACGAGGGGTCCTTCACCTCCACCGGCGCCTCCACCCGTTCCTTCCGCGGCTTCTCCAGAAGCCGCTCGGTGAACTCCACGCGCTCGGAGAGCCGCGCCACCTCGTTGTTGAGCGACTCCACCGTCTCGCGCAGCGCCTCCAGCTGATCGTCGCGTGCCTGAGGCAGGTGGCCGCGCTCCGTCCAGTTGCGGATGGCGTCCGCGAGGGCGTGCACCAGGGGACGTGTCGTGCGGAGGGCCCCGACTACCACGACCAGGACGATGACGAAGATCATGCCTGGATCCATTACGCGCTCCGATCAATAGTGGACAACAGCTGAGAGGATATGTCCTTACGGGGCGTGGGCGCGAGGGTTTCCGCCGGGCGAGCCCGTGCGCCGGCGTGCGAGTCGCACGTGCAGGCTATCCGACCAGCCCCGCCAGCGTCCGCACCCGGAGCCGGGCCTGGAGGTCGGGAGTCGGCCGGTCAGGGCTGACGCGCACGGTACGTCTCTCCCCCGGCAGCAGGTCGAAGTAGTCGTCGCTGAAGCCGGCGCCCTCTCCGTCCACCGTGAGCCGCACGCCGAAAGCGAAGCGTGCGGCGGTGACCGTGACGTTCCAGGCGTCGCCGTCGCCGTCGGGCTCGGCCGACACGATGCGCACACCGGGGTCGGGAAGCGCGAGCGAGTCCGGCGGCACGGCAAAGACGAGGTCCCTCGCGACGACGGTCCCATCGTCCTGCACGAGGCGCACCTCGACGGCCGTACGGCGTGGATTGGCTCCGGCGAGCACCGAGTCGACGAACCAGGTCCAGTGCTGCGGCGCGGCACCGCCTCGCAGCGTGGCGGTTCTGGCCTCGCGCACCCGGACCACGTCTCCGTTCAGGTCCACCGTTCGCACTTCCAGCCGGTCGCGCACGTGCCCCGTGTCCGACACGGCCCAGACGTCCAGCGTGTCGCGCCACAGGTCGGCGAGCACCGTCACCGGCGCGAACACACGGCGGGCCTCGTACTGCAGAGCCTTCCACCGGCCGAAGTAGTCGATGCTCGACCACGAGACCACCGGCCACGAGTCGTCGAGCTGCCAGAAGAGCGAGCCCCCGCTGTGGGGCCACGAGCGCCTGTCGGCCGCCATCGCCACGCCGACTCCCTCGGCCTGGACGAGCTGGCTCACGTACGCGAACGCGTCCACGGAGTCGGCCGGAGGCGCGGGCCACCCTCCGCGCCGCATGTACATGCGCATCATGTCGTAGCCCGTGAAGTGCCCCGTCGTGATGAACCGCTGGTGCTCCTGCATCCCCGGATCGTCGAGGCTCTTGGGCGCGACCGAGTCGAACGCCTCCAGTGTGGCCGCTGCCGGAAGCGCCTGGAACCCGTACTCGCTCCGGAAGCGCGGCACGTGCTCGGCATAGGCACGGAACGGCTGACGGCCGTGCCACACGCCCCAGTAGTGGCTGTCGCCGTGGACGAGCGCCCAACGGCTCGCCCAGGAGATCGGCGGCGACGCCGGCCAGTACGGCACCGACGGATCGTGCGCCCGTACGGCCGCCGGCAGGATCCCATGGAAGATCTGCGCGTACGCCGCCGCGACCTTCTCGCGGACGGCCGGGGTGTAGGCATCCTTCCATCCCCAGGCGCCCCACGCCTCCGCGATCTCGTTGTTGCCACACCAGAGGGCGAGGCTGGGGTGATTGCGCAGCCGCCGGACCTGATAGCGTGCCTCCGCCGCCACCGACGCATCGAAGGCCGAGTCGCCGGGCACCATCGCATTGGCGAACATGAAGTCCTGCCACACCAGGATGCCCTTCGCATCCGCGAGGTCGTAGAACACGTTGGGCAGGTACGCTCCCCCACCCCACACGCGCACCATGTTCATGTTGGCCGCTGCAGCGTCATCCAGGAGTCGAGCGTACTTCGTGGAGTCCACACGCGGCAGGAAGTGGTCGGGCGGAACGATGTTGGCCCCACGCGCGAAGAACGGGACGCCATTGACGACGAACGTGAAGTGCGACGGCCGGATACCCGCGGAATCGCCCACCGCCGTGCGGCGTCCATCCCCCGCGCCTCCCGTTGCGCCCCCGGCGTCCGCCATCGTGTCCAGCGCGATCGTGCGCACGCCGAATCGCAACTGCCTGTGATCCCACCGGTCGGCCCGCGTGAGGTCCACGTCGAGACCATAGAGGTTCGGGGCGCCCAGGTCGTGGGGCCACCAGAGCTTCGGGTGAGCGATACGCATGGTGAGCGCGACCGTGTCCACGCCGCCGCGCACCCGGCGATCGACGACCTCCGGACCGAACGCCCCGTCGGGACTCCGCACGCCCACGCGCACCCGCCCCGCCGTCGTCGACCGGACCTCGACGTCCACGCGCACGCGCGCCTGGTCGCTTCCCAGCGAGTCCGTGCGCACACGCACGTTCCGGATGCGCGAGCCGCTCCAGGCCTCCAGGCGGACGGGCAGCCAGATGCCGTCGGTCACGTAGCGCGGACCCCAGTCCCACCCGTACTGATAGGCCGCCTTCCGGGTGAACGCCCGAGTGTTCAGCGGATCGGGCTCCTGGTGCGGAATCGGCCACGGACTCGCGGCGGCCTTCTCCTTGCCCACCCGGATCGGCGATGCGAAGCGGACCTCGAGCGTGTTGGATCCTTCGTGCAGCAGTCTCTTCACGTCCACGCGCCAGCGCCGGAACATGTTGTCGGCCGAGAGCACCTTCGTCCCGTTCACGGACACGTCGGCGTACGTGTCCAGGCCGTCGAAGACGAGCTCCACGTGGTCCCGCCCGAGCATCCGCGCGTCGACGTCGAAGTGCGTCCGGTAGGTCCAGTCGGCATCCTCGATCCATTGGAGCCGCTTCTCGGGGTCGCCCAGGAACGGGTCGGGAATGCGTCCGGCCGCCAGGAGATCCGTATGGACCGTGCCGGGTACGGTCGCCGGAATCCACGTCGAGTCGCCGACTTCCTGGAGCTGCCAGCCGTGGTCCAGTGAGCGTGTGAGGACCGTGGAGCGGGGCCTCGCGCATCCGGCGACCCAGACGGCCGCGACCACAAAGCAGAGCGAGCGCACGCTCATCGCCGGGCCAGCTTCTCGGCTTCCTCGCGGGTGACCACGAGGCTCTCGGGATCCGAGTCCGATGGTGGCCGCGTCCAATCCTCCTTGCCCCACGTGGGCGAGGGGGTCGGCCCGAGCTCGATCTCCATCAGTCCTCCATCGGCCACGTCCTCGTGCCGGATGAAGGTGAACGGCCAGTCGCGGCCCTTGAGGCGCACCGACTGGATGTAGCGCGCGTCCGGTCCGTCGCGGTGCACGCGCACGGTGAACGTGCCGTGCTCTACGCGTACGCTCGCCTCGTCGAAGCGCGGAACACCGAGCACGTAGACGCCCGATGACGGATCGGCCGGATAGAATCCCAGGGCGCTCAGCACGTACCACGCCGACATCTGCCCACAGTCCTCGTTGCCGGCCAAGCCGTCCGGATCGGCACGGTATTGCGTGTCCATGATCTGGCGCACCCGGTCCTCCACTCGGTCGGGCCGGCCGGCCCAGGCGTACAGGTACGCGATCGCGTGGCTCGGCTCGTTGCCGTGGGCGTACTGGCCGATGAGGCCGGAGATGTCGGCCGCCTTGTTCTTGCCGGACACCAGCGTGTCCTGGTCGAAGAGCTCGTCGAGCATGCTCACGAAGGCGTGGTCACCGCCGTGCGCCTCGATGAGGCCCCCGACGTCGTGCGGAACGAACCACGCCCACTGCCAGGCATTGCCCTCGGTGTAGTCGAAGTGCCCGCTGTGGTCCGAGAGAAGCGGATCGAACGGCTCGGAGAACGTGCCGTCGCTCCGCCGGCCGCGCATGAAGCCGGTGCGCGGATCGTACTCGTGCCGCCATGCAGCATCGGAGCGGGCCCGGAACGTGCGGGCCGTGGCGCTGTCGCCCACGAACGCCGCCAGGCGCGCGACCGCCGCGTCGTCGTAGCCGTACTCGAGCGTCTTGGTCACCGCCTGGTTGCCGAGATCCGACGGCACGAAGCCGTATCTCCGGTACTTGTCGAGGTCGCGCAGATCCGACGACTGGCTCTTCACGACGGCGTCGAGCGCCCGCTTCGGATCGACACCGGCAAGCCCCTTCAGGACCGCGTCCACGATGACCGGGATCGCGTGATTGCCCGTCATCGTATTGGTCTCGTTGCCTACGAGCAGCCACACCGGAAGAAGGCCGTGCTGGTCGCCGAAGGCGAGCATGGAGGCCACGAGGTCGTGCACGCGAGCGGGGTCGATGATCGTGTTGAGGGGATGCGCGGCACGGAAGGTGTCCCAGAGCGAGAAGATCGAATAGTTGGTGAACCCCTCCGCCCGGTGGATCCGACCGTCGCCGCCACGGTAACGTCCGTCGGCATCCTCGAACACGATCGGCGCCAGGCGCGTGTGATACAGCGCCGTGTAGAAGATCGTCCGGTCCGCCGGCGTACCGCCCCTCACGCGCACCTTCGAGAGCTCGTGGCGCCACATCCGTGCGGCCCGAACCCTCGCGCGATCGAAGTCCCAGCCCGGCGCTTCGGACTTCACGTTGTTCAGCGCCCCGACCTCGTCGACGTACGAGATCCCGACCTTCAGCAGGACCGGTCCCGTCCCCCGCGCGAAATGGAGGAGGAACCGCTGGTGCGGGGGCTTGCCCACGCGCTCCACCGAGCGCACGGGCCGCGACGTCACCAACGCGAAGTACACGCGCTCGTCCTTCGCCCACCCCGTGCTGTAGCGTTTGCCGAGAAAGAGGGTGTCGGAGATCTGGCGGAACTCCGTGTCCGTCGGCCGATCCCAGTTCTCGGCGTACCCGAGGTCGACGACGAGGCCCGGATGCGATCCCTCGGGAAACGTGATTCGATGGAGCCCCACGCGGGTCGTGGCCGTGAGCTCCACGTGGATGCGGGTGCGCTGCAACGTGACCGCGTAGTAGCCGGGAGAAGCCTGCTCCTCCGCATGGCTGAAGCGGTCGGCGTAGGGCCGCGTGCCGTCGGGCAGGGTGTCCACGGAGAGATCGACCGGACCCGGCACCGGCATGACGAGCACGTCGAGCAGATCTCCGATGCCGGTGCCGCTCAGGTGCGTGTGGCTGAACCCCGTGATCACCGAGTCCGACCAGTGGTACCCCGACGACCAGTCCCACCCCGCGCGCCCGTTGTCCGGGCTCACCTGGACCATCCCGAACGGCACGGTCGCGCCCGGATAGGTGTGGCCGTGGCCGCCCGTTCCGATGAACGGGTTCACCCACCGGGCAGGATCGCGCTCGGTGAGCGCCGGGGGATGGTCAGGTGGGGCGCAGGAGGCGAGGAGGACGAGCGCCAGCGCAATGCCGAGAGCGACCGCTGCCGGGGGTCCGACGCGATGGCCCACATCCCTCCTACGCATGTTCATGAGCTGTCCTCCGGGGGTCGGACATGACGCGTCAAGGTAGGGGCCTGCGACGAAGGATCGCCAGGATCGGCAGGGACCCAGGGGCCGCGCGCCTGGACGCCGGTCACCGAGCGTTCTCCGTCTCCGCGACGGTAAGGAAGTAAGGAATCAAGGAAGTAAGGAATCCTTACCTGGGCGGGTGAGGCTCTCCACGCGGAAGCGCCCAGAGCCCGGGCAGGCGGCTCGAACGCGTCCCGCGCATCCTCACACCGACCTCCTCAGCACCCTCGGGCGCTCAGCCAGCAGGGTGAGCACCAGCTCGCCGAAGAGTCCGTTCGCCCAGGCGAACCAGGGTCGCGTGAACTTCATCGGATCGTCCTTGTCGAACGCCTCGTGCATGAAGCCCGTGCCCGCATCGGTCGTCGCCAGCGCGTGGAGCAGGCCCCGGATTTCCTCGTCCGACGTGCTCGTGAGCGCCTGCATCATCAGCCCGAGCGGCCAGATCTTGCCCAGGCCTGCGTGCGGGCCGCCCACGCCCGAGGCGGCCTTGCCCCGAAAGTAGTACGGGTCGGCCGACGAGAGCACGAATGCGCGCGTGCGCAGGTAGAGCGGATCGTCCTTGGGGCACATCCCCAGGTAGGGGAGTGAGAGCAGGCTCGGCACGTTGGCGTCGTCCATGTGGAGACGGTTGCCGAAGCCGTCCACCTCGTACGCCCATACACGGCCGGCCGTGGGATGCACGACCACGGCGTAGCCCCGTAGCGCCTGCTCGACCTCGGCGGCCAGCGCCCGGCACTCGGCCGCGAACCCCTCGTTCGGACCGAGGGCGTCGCTCATCTCGGCGAGCGCACGGAGCGAGACGACCGCGAAGTGATTCGAGGGCACGAGGAACGGGAAGATCGTCGCGTCGTCCGAAGGACGGAAGATCGACACGATGAGCCCCACGGGCCGGATCGGGTTGCCCCATCCCCCGCCCGCCACCGTATCGGTCTGCCAGGCCGTCCTGCGCTCGAAGTGGTACGGACCACGCCCTTCCTTTCGCTGCTGCGTGCGGAAGGTCTGGACGACCAGACGCATCGCGCGGTGCCACGCGTCGTCGAACGGCGCCGTGTCACCCGTGAGCTTCCAGTAGCGGTGCGCCAGGCGGATCGGCCAGCAGAGCGAGTCGACCTCCCACTTCCGCTCGTGGATGCCCGGCTTCATGTCCGTGAGGTCGTCCTTCCACGGGCTGACCTTCGACGTGTCCTTGTAGAATGCGTTCGCGTACGGGTCGAGGAGGATGCAGCGCGTCTGGCGGTTGATCACGCCCGCGACCAGGCGTCGGAGTCCGTCGTCCTCCTTCACCAGCGGCAGGTACGGCCACACCTGCGCGCTCGAGTCGCGCAGCCACATCGCGTCGATATCGCCGGTGATGACGAACGTATCGGGCCTTCCGTCCGCCTCGCCCACGTCCACCGTGGTGTCGAGTGTGTTCGGGAAGCAGTTCTCGAACAGCTCGGCGATCTTCGGATCACCGACCTCGCGCTTCACGCGCTCGATCGTGCGCTCGACGGCCGGGCTGGTGAAGCGACGCCGTGCTTTCGGGGGACGGCCGCGGAGCTGCGGCCGACCGGAAGACGGAGACCGGTCCTCGGGAGCCGGCCCGGGTGCGGAGCGGAGTCCGACCGCAGCCGCGCCGACCGCGCCAGCGGCGCGGCGGAGGAAGGTGCGACGGTCGGTGGGCGCCGGTGTGGACTCGGAGCGCAGCGTGACCTCCAGGCGTGAGTGTGGCTTCGGGCAAGGTACACGGCTCAGCCGCGCTTGCCAGCGCTCCGTTCGCGCAGCACCCCGCCGTTTATTTTCATTGCTCCCGTGTCACCGCCGATCTACCCTTGATTCGCTTCGGCTTCCAGGGGCCCGGACGCCTCGCGTTCGAAGGCCCCCCTATCACTGCCCATGGCGGAGCGAGGACGAGATGACCGCAGGCACTTGGATCACGATGGTTGCGGTGATGTTGTTCGTGTGGGGTGGGTGTGCCCTGGCCGTAGGATTGGCCATGGCCAAGGAATCGAGGAGGATCGAGGCCGCCGCGCCTCCCCCGCCTGTACGTGGGAGCTAGCGGGTCACGGCCCTTGCGCGGCAGGCCGCCGTGTCGCTTCTTGGCGGGTGTGGGCATCAAACACGCACCGCTCCCATGGAGGCCGCCATGCGACGCTCCCCCCTCGCGCTGTTCGGACTCCTCCTGCTCCTCGTCGCCGGCTGCCAGCAGCGGGTGGCCGAGCACTCCGCCGCGGCCGTGCTCGGCACGGACACGACGTCGGGCAGCCATCTGGCGGTGCCGGGCGGAAAGATCTGGTACCGGGCAGTGGGCACCGGCCTCGGCACGCCGGTCATCCTGTTGCACGGCGGCCCCGGCTTTTCCAGCTACTACCTGAAGTCGCTGGAGGCGCTCGGCGACGATCGCATGGTCGTCCGCTACGACCAGCTCGGTGGCGGCAAGTCGGAGCAGGTGACCGACACGACGATGTTCACCATCGCACACTTCGTGCGCGAGCTCGACTCGCTACGCAGTCACCTCGGGCTCGATCGGGTGGACCTGTACGGCCACTCGTGGGGCACGATCCTGGCACTGGAGTACTACCGAGCCCACCCAGAGCACGTGAAGAGCCTGGTGCTCGCCAGCGCCGCGCTGGACATCCCCGCATGGGAGGCGAACGCCCGGAGGCGGCTGGCCACACTGCCCGATTCGATGCAGCGCGCCGTGCAGGTCGCCGATACGTCGCACCGGTACGATTCGCCGTCTTATCAGGCCGCGGTCGGTGCGTTCTACGGCCGGTACGTGTGGCTGCACCCGGTCGAGGCGGACCTGGACAGCACGATGGCGACCGTCAACGAGGCCATCTACAACTACATGCAGGGACCGAGTGAGTTCACGATCACCGGCACGTTGAAGGACTACGATGCGACCGGGTTCCTGCCTCGGGTGAAGGTGCCAGTGCTGTACACCGTGGGCTCCGTCGACGAAGCGGACACCGCCACGGTGCGACGCTTCGCGAACCTCACACCCGGCGCTCGCATGGTGGTCATCCCCGACGCGGCACACATCACGCCGTGGGACAATCCCCGGGCCAACACGGCAGCGGTGCGTACGTTCCTGCGCGAGGTCGATTCAGGAGGCGGGGAGCGGTAGCGGCGTCGGCCGGCTCTACGCCGCCTCTTCTTCGTCGCGGAGCAGGCGCTCGACCGTCGGGTGGATCGCCCGATAGACGCCGTAGGCTACCGCCAGCAGCACGAGGAACCTGATGCCCGCGCCGACGTGCTCGATCCACGCGACCGGCCAGATCGCGGCCCAGATCAACGTCATGAGTCCCTGCACGGTGTTCTGGACGAACCAGCTGATCAGGCTGCCCAGATCGAGGGGCATGTGTACCAGCTGGGCGATGTCGCCGACGAGATTCACGGCCTCGAGCCACGCGAACGTGCCCATCGAGACGAACCCGTAGAACCCCCCGCCGCGCGACTTCCACACCTCGAGCGCGTGGTGGCGAAACCTGTGGCTCACCCGGCGTACGATCGGATGCATGCCCGTAAGCTAGGTAGCGGGTCCAGGAAGGTCGATGGTGCCCGACCCGCCGCGGTGAAGTCGGAGTGGAGCAGGAGCTTGACGGTACGCGCCCGCGCACGTTGGTTCGACACAACGTCCCGCATGGAGGCCCTCGAGTGCCGAAACCGTGGAAGAAGAACCGTGCGCGCCGACCCGAGCGCCCTCCGACACCCCGCACACTCCACAGCGAGCGCGTCGTGGAGGAGCTGGATCTCCACGGCATGACGGCCGATGCCGCCGAACGTCGCCTCGAGATGTTCCTGGACCGCGTGGCCGTCACCGCCCCCGGCGGGGTGGTACGGGTGATCACCGGTCGGGGCGCCCGCTCGCCCGGCCCACCGGTTCTCCAGGGTCTCGTTCGCGAAGCCATCACCGGGCGGCTCGCTCACCGCGCCGAGGACTGGGCGGTGGACGTGGGGGGCGGCGCGTACCTGGTCCGTGTGAAGGCGTAGCCGGCCGACCGTCTGCCCCCCCGAAGCGCTCCGCCCTGGTAGCCTGTTCGTCCGTGCGCCCGGCCAAGACGGTGCCGGGCAAACGATTCAGACCTGATCACGCGACCCGCGATCGCGCGTGCCCACATCTCGGGAACCGCGGAACCGGGCGTGGGCCGAGTGCAAGACGCAGCGTGCCGCGATCCTCGTCAGGACGCTTCATTAGGGAGCCAGGGATCCGGGCCACGGCACACCCTCACCGCCCGATCCAGTAGGTCGCCTTGATCTGGAACACGTTCTCCGGCCGCTGACCGAGGATCTGAGAGCGGGCACCCGCAAAGTCGAACGTGCCGGCCGGATCCCACCCGGAGCGCTGCTGCGTCCACACGAAGAAGAGCGTCGAGCCCGGCCGGTATTCCCAACGCAACACCGCCGTGCCGCGTAGCGCGGTCCGCGTGAAGTTCGGATTCTCGAACGTGAACGGCTGAGCGGGGCCCGAGCCGTCCGGATCCACATCGTACATGGACGTGCTCGCATCGTAGCCGATCGTGCCCACGTCACGGCCGAACACGAGCTTCTTCAGCGTGCGGGGCCGCGCGAATTCCCGAAACGACGTGTAGTCACCGCTGGCGATGAACGGCTGCGCGAAGAGCTGCAGCGTCAGGTTCGGGGTGAACGTCCAGTTGAGGCGCGTGTCCAGAGACACGGTGCGCGTGCGGATGAAGGCGAACACGTAGCGGGTGCCGTAGAACGCCGTGGCCGTCGGGTCCGTCACCGAGGTCACGTACTGCGCCACGTCCTCGTCGTAGTGGTACGTGGGCGAGAGCTGCAGGAAGATGTTGGCGGCCGGCTTGAGCGCCACGCCAGGCCCCAGCATCAACGACCGTGCGTTGGAGTCGATGCCGGTCGACGCCTGCACGGTGAAGTCGAACACGGCCGCGCGGCGCGCGTCCGTCGACACCTCCACGCTGGCCAGGTCGTAGCCGGTGCGCTTGACCACGGGTCCGCCTCTCGTGAGCCGGTCGTCGTACGAGGGCAGGTTGTGGATCGCCATCACCCGCAGGTTCCAGTAGTTGGGCAGCTCCATGCCGTAGAAGGTCTGGAGCTGCGACCACGTACGGTCCCCATCGTAGTTGTAGCGGGTCGCGCCGCCGAAGCTCAAGAATATGTTGCGGTACCACGAGGTGGGCCTGGTCCAGCTTCCGGCGATGTTGCCGTTGAACCAGGCGTAATCCGCCTCGCTCAGGTAGGCGAGGTCGTTGACTTCGAAGCCGGGGCTCCGGAGGTTGGCCATCGCCTCCCAGAGCAGCGTGCCGTTGTCCTTGCCCACACGCGTGTACAGCCCGTATCCGCGCAGTGCCGTCGCCGTGGTGTCGTAGCGGGTGCCGAAGAGCCCGTCGCCGTGCACCTGCCGGTCGGGCCTCTGGAAGTAGTGGGCGCTCGATCGCTCGGTGGCCGCGATCGCCGCGGGCGAACCCGCGACGTTCGACACCAGCATGCTGCCCATCCACGAGTATTCGTGACGCTTCCAGTAGTGTCTCCAGTCGACGCCCGCCGCCTCGGCGTGGCTGCGCAGGCGATCGCCCACCACGGTGTCGGTGCCGATCTGGCGTGCCGCGGACGTCACGATCCCGCCGAGCGTCGTCTCACCACCACGAAATTCCTTCTTCACACGCCCCACGAAGTAGTTCGTGAGCGGCTCGACCGTCTGGGTGAGCTGCGGTCCCCCGGCCTCGATGCGGTAACGGGCCGTCTCCCGGTTGGTGAGCGCGTCGAGCACGCCGATGGTATACCCGCCCTGCGTACGGCCCGTGATCTTGGCGGCGCCCAGGATCGTCGTGTTCTCTGGCACGTCCGCGAACGCGGCCTCGTCGTCGACGTAGCCGGTGAGCTGCGGGGGCCGCCCGATGCGGCGCGAGTAGAAGGCGCTCAGGCTGGAGCTGTTGCTGCAGAAGAAGCAGCGCATCCCGCCGAAGCTGAACGCGCTCGCCCCGGCGATGAAGAACGGGCGCTTCTCCTGATAGTAGGTCTCGAACGCGCTCAGGTTGAGCGTGGCCGGGTCCACCTCGACCTGTCCGAAGTCCGGGTTCAGCGTCGCGTCCAACGTCAGGTTGGAGGTGAGCAGCACCTTGAGGTCCGCCCCCGCGCTCACGCGCATGTCGTGCCCGTCATGGTACGGGTCTCCGGGCTTCGAATACTTGAACGTGCCCCCAGTGACCGCGTAGGGCAGCAGCTCCATCTGGCGTGGCCGGTTCGTGATGCGGAGCCCCTCGAGCTCCCCGAAGAACGCCGGTCCGCCGGACTCGTTCTGCCGCCAGAACGACCACATGTCGTGCTCGTTCAGCCGGTCGATGTAGCGCCAGATCTGCAATCCCCACGTCTGGACCGAGTCGCGCGAGAACCGTAGCTGGCTGTACGGGATGCGGATTTCCGCCGTCCACCCCGCCGAATCCACCTCCGTGGCGGCTTCCCAGATCGGGTCCCACGAGGGGTCGCCGTCCAGCTGGTCGCCCCGAACGCCTGCGGGGTTCACCTCGAACCGGACGTCATCCAGGTGGTTGTGATACGGATCGAGGTCGACGACCAGCTTGTCCGTGGTCAGCGAGTTGAACGATCCGTTGTCGCCGCTGGCGTCCAGGAGCTGGTCGCGCCGAGCGAGTGGCGCGGCCACGCCGCCCGGCTGCTGCATACGCGCGCCGATGTACAGCGCGTCGGGCCCGTACAGGACCCGCACGTCCGTGCGTAGCGAGGCGCGCGCACCTTCGTCGGGCTGGTATTGCCGGAATCCGGTGATCGGGGTGGCCTGTTTCCAGGCCGTTTCGTTCAGGTGCCCGTCGATATGGATGGTCCCCTCCACCTCCGCCGCGCTCGCGGTCGGCGGCTCGGGAGGAGCGGAGGACGGATCGCTTGCCTGCATGGTCTGCGCGACGAGGGAGCATGGCATGACGAGCAGGGCGAGCAGGAGGCCGGCACGGGTGGCACGAAGCATGTTATGGACCGCATCCGCAGAGGTCGGAGTGACGTAGCGTCTTTACCTCTTGGACGGACGCAGATCCGGAATGGTTTCGAAGGCGTCGCGCCTTGCGTCCATCCCCTCATCCTGCTTTCTTCCTGAGCGTTTACTCAGTTTACCTTCCGGGAGAGTGGGATGGCGCGCCTGACACACGAGCAGCGGCATCAGCAGATCCTCGATACGGCCCTCGAGGTCTTCGCGAAACAGGGCTTCCAGGGTACGACGACGAAGCAGCTCGCGACGGCCGCCGGTGTGAGCGAGGCGACGATCTTCCTCCACTTCCCGTCCAAAGAAGCCCTCTACGAAGCGATCCTCGAGGAGCTGCTCCAGCGGCAAAGACCCCTCACGGGACTCCTGGACGATCCGGCCGAAGCCCCGCTCGCCGAAGTGGCCGAGCGCCTCGCCTCGGCGTTCATGGATCGCCACACGAGGAGCTCCGTTCTGCTGCGCCTCGCGCTCTTCAGCGCGTTGGAGCGCCGCACGCTGGGCCAGCGCATCGCCGCGCAGCACATCGGCGGTCCGGTGAAGAGCCTCGCGCGGCGCATCGAGCGGGCCAAGGAGCGCGGCGAGGTGCGAAGCGATCTCGATGCAGAGACGGCGGCCCGGGCGCTCGACTCGGTGCTCATTCACCAGATCCTCCTCCGAGAGCTGCTGGGCGAGGATCACGTTTCCGAGCAGGACATGCAGAGCTACGTCGATATCTGGCTGCGGGGGGTCGCACCCCGCATGGACGAGGAGGAATGATGGCTCGCCTGGGAATCACGGTGGCGTGCGCCGCGCTCGTCGCGGCCTTCCCCGCCGGGCTCAGCGCCCAACGACCCGAGCAGGCGGCCCGGCTCTCGCTCGACGATGCCGTGGCGCTCGCGCTCCGGCACAACGATCAGGTCCACGTCGCCTCGGCCACGGTGGATCAGGCGGAGGGTGCGCTGATCACCACGGAAGCCGATGCGCTTCCGAAGCTCGACTTCGCGTACAACTACGCGCGCAACATCCAGCGCCCGGTCATCTTCTTCAACCAGGGCGGGCAGGTCCAGCAGATCTCGATCGGGTCGGCCAACGACAACACGTTCGGCCTCACCCTGCGTCAGACGTTGTTCGACGCGTCGCTCTCGGTGTCGACGCGTGCGGCCCGGCTCGCCCGCCAGTTCGCCGCGCAGAGCCTCGACGCGACCAAGGACCAGGTGGCCCTGGCCGCGAAGGTCGCCTACTACCAGGTGCTGCTCGACAGCGCGCTGGTCGTGGTCCAGCAGAAGGCGCTCGACGAGGCTCGCCGCCGTTTCGACGAGGTGCGTCAGAAGACCGTGGCCGGGCTCGCGTCGCAGTACGATTCGCTCACCGCGGTGGTCGCGGTCCAGAACCTGCGGCCGCCGCTGATCCAGGCACGCAGCGCCCTCAAACAGGACGGCGATCAGCTCAAGCGCACGCTCGGGATCGAGCTCCGCGCGCCGATCGTGCTCACCGATACCCTCCTGTTCGAGCCGTTCCGCCGGCCGGACTCGGCGGCGATCGCGGCGCGGGTCGCACGGCGTCCCGACCTCGAGGCGCAGCGGCGCATGGTCGCGCTCCGGCAGGCGTCGGTCGACGTGGAGCGCACGAAGGCCTGGCCGACGCTGACCCTCAACGTCGCATTACAGCGCCGCGCTTCATCGGCCGACTTCGTGCCCCAGGACGCCGCCTTCTCGCAGAGCCTCCAGGCCGGGCTTTCGCTCGGCTGGTCGCTGTTCGACGGACGCGCTTCGCAGGGACGGCTGCTCCAGGACCGCGCCCAGCTGCGGGCCGAACAGGCGCGGCTCACGGCCAAGCGGCAGGACGTCGCGCTCGAGGTTCAGCAGGCCGCCGACGCCCTCGACGCGGCCCAGGCCCAGGTGGAAGCCGCGGGCGAGACGGTATCGGTGGCCGAGCGTGCGCTCACGATCGCCCAGACGCGCTTCAAGAACGGGCTCACCACCCAGGTCGAGCTCGGTGCCGCCGAGCTCGCGGCGACGCAGGCACGCACCAACTACGCGCAGGCCCTCTTCCAGTTCAACGTGGCGCGGGCCCGGTGGAGTGCCGCGCTGGGGACGTACTGAGATGCACGCACGCCATCACCTGACCGTCGCGCTTCTGGCCCTCCTCGTACCCGCCGCGGCCGCGGCGCAGGCGCCGGCGAGCACGGTGCCCCTCACCCTCGGTGTCGCGCCCGCGTTCCACGTCACCGCGGGATTCGCGCACGCGAGCTGGAGCGACGGCGCGCTCTCCGGCGCCAACGGCATCTCCGTGACCGCATCGCGCCACGTCGTCGGCCCGGTTCGCGGCGTGTTCGACTTCGCGACGCTCTCCGGCAACACGCTGTCGGGCTCGGGCGTCACTCCGGCTCGCCATTACCTGGCCGTCGCGGGCATCCAGGTCTCCCCCGACCTGCGGGCGCACGGCCGTCTCGTCCAGCCGGAGGTCGGCGTGGGCATCGGCACGCTGGTGAGCCATCCGACGGCGGCGGACTCCTCCCTCACCCGCTCCCAGAACGCCGTGGAGCTGTCGGCCGGCCTCGACGTCGGTGTATGGGGCCCCGTGACGCTCGGCGTTCACTACCGCCACCTCAGCGTGCGTCTTCAGGATGTGGCCGAGGCAGGACCGACGGTCCCGCAGACCCCCGTCGCCGCCCATCTCCTCAGCGTGGGCGTGGGCGTGCGGTTCTGACGAAGGACATGGGCAGCGGGCGTCGGGACGCCCGCCGCCCGTCCCCTACCGGTCGCCTTCGACCGTTCCGCGCCTTGCGAGCCCGAAGATCCTCCGCGCCAGAGCCGGCACACCGTCCATGTAGGTGTAGACCACCGGCACGACGAGCAGCGTCAGCAGCGTCGAGCTGAAGATCCCGCCGATCACCACCACGGCGAGCGGCGCGCGGAGCTGGCTCCCTCTCATGAGCTGCAGCGCTACCGGGATCGCCCCGAAGATGATGGCGGCGGACGTCATGAGGATCGGCCGCAGACGGCGGGGGCACGCTTCCTTCAGCGCCTCGTAGATCCCGAGGCCGTCGTCTCGACGCTTGTTCGTGAGGTCGATGAGCAGGATCGAGTTCTTCATCACGATGCCCATCAGGAGGATCATCCCGATCATGCCGATGATGCCGAGCCTCGTGCCCGTGAGCAGCATCAGCGCGAACGCGCCGCTGATGGCCAGCGGCAGCGCGAACATCAGCGTGAAGGGGTGGAGGAAGTGCTCGAACTGCACCGCGAGCACGATATAGATGATGAGGATCGACAGCTCGATGGCGAAGAAGAGGCTCTGGAACGACTCCTGGAAGTTCTGCGACTGGCCCGCCACGGTGACGGTCATTCCGGGCGGAACGAGGTGCTTGGCCGCGTCGAGCGACTGTTGGAGTCCGGTACCGAGCGGCTTGGAGGGGTCCAGGTCCGCGTAGACCGTGGTCGCCCGCTCCTGGTCGAGCCGCGGAATGGCGGTCACCCCGGTGCCCTCCGTGACGTGCACCACGTTGGCCAGGCTGATGATCGAGCCGTCCGTGGCCCGCACGGAGAGCTGACCGAGGTCGCCGGGCGTCGCGCGCTGGCTTCGAAGCGCCCGCACCCGCACGTCGTAACGGTGCCCGTTGCTCTTGAAGTTGCTGATCTTCACCCCACCGATCATCGCGTTGACGGTCTGCGAGACGTCCATCGCGCTCACGCCCAGCGCCGCCGCCACGTCGCGGTTCACGGTGACGTTCACCTCCGGCTGCTGGAGCTGGAGGTCGTAGTCCACGTCGACGAGCCCCGGAATCTTCTGCAGCGAGTCGACCACGGCCTTGCCGGTCCGGGAGAGCTCCTGCAGATCGCCGCCCTTGAGCACGAGCATGATCGGCGTGTTGCGCGCACCGGCCGCGACGCCGGACGCGCGCTCCACGTAGGCGACGATGCCCGGGATCCGGTTGAGCCGCTCCCGGTACTGGGCCATGATGTCGTCCTGGCTGCGCACGCGCTGCGACTCATCCACGAGGCTCACCACCATCTCGGCGTCGTTCACGCCCGCCGTGCCGCCCAGGCCGATCGTCGAGAAGACGCCCGCCACGGCCGAATCACCATCCAGCATGTGCTCGGCCTCGCGCAGATAGCGGTCGGTATAGTCGATCGAAGAGCCGATGGGTGCCTTCAGCCGAACGACGAACTCGCCCTGGTCGACGTTGGAGACGAACTCCCTCGGGATGAACTTGGCCATCACCAGGGCGGCCGCGAACGCCCCGAGCGCGGTGAACAGGATCACCACCCGGTGCGCGAGCGCGTAGTCCAGGAGCTTCCGGTAGCCGGTGTCGATGCCGTCGAGCATCGCGTCGAGCGCCCGGTGGACCCTGCCGTGCTTGGTCGACAGCGTGAGCATGCGCGCGCTCAGCATCGGCGTGAGCGTGAGGGCCACGAAGAGGCTGAAGAGCACGGCGACGGCGACCGTCACCCCGAACTGGAAGAGGAAGCGGCCCACGAGACCCGAGGTGAACGCCACCGGGATGAACACGGCCACGATCGAGAGCGTCGCGGCCAGCGCGGCGAAGAAGATCTCGTCCGTGCCGAAGCTCGCCGCGTGCTGGGGCTCGTCGCCCTGCTCGATGTAGTGGAAGATGTTCTCCAATACCACGATCGCATCGTCCACCACGATCCCGACGCACAGCGACAGCGCGAGCATCGAGACATTGTTGATCGTGAAGCCGAACGCGTGCATCATCCCGAACGTCGCGACCAGCGACGTCGGAATCGTGGCCGCGATCACCAGCGTCGAGCGCCAGCTCCGCAGAAAGACGAACACCACCAGCACGGCCAGGAGCGCTCCGAGGATGAGCTCGTCACGCGCTCCGTCGATCGAGTTCCGGATCATGGTCGACTGATCCGACGCGATGCTGACCTTCATCCCGACCGGCAGCGACGACTGGATGTTCGAGAGCTGCTCCTTGACCAGGTCGGCCACCGCCACCGTGTTGGCGCCGGGCCTCGGCGCGACCCCCAGGCCCACCGAAGGGACGCCGTTGAAACGCGCCAGCCCCCGACGTGGCTCCAGGCCGTCCTGCGCGTAGCCGACGTCCTTCAGGCGCACCGCCCCGCCCGGCAGGTAGGCGATGACCACGTCGTCGAACTCCTGGGGCGTATCGAGCTGGCCGTGCACATTGACGCGGAACTCGTTGCCCGGCTCCTCCAGGATGCCCGCAGGCAGATCGACGTTCTTGGTCTGGATGGCATGGATGACGTCGATGGGCGTGAGCCCGCGGGCCCTGAGCTTCGCGCGATCGAGCCAGATGCGCATCTCCCGTGCCCGGTAGCCGGCGAGCTGCACGTCGCCTACGCCCTCGAGCGTCTGGAGTCGCGGCTTGAGCACCTCGTCCGCGAACACGCTCATCGTCTTCACGTCGAGCCCGGTCAGCGCGACCCATACCACCGGCTGCGCGTTGATGTCGAGCTTCTGGACGAGCGGCTCCTCCGCATCGGTGGGCAGGTTCGCCTTGGCCAGGGCGACCTTGTCGCGCACGTCCTGCGCGGCGACGTCCACATTCCGGTCGAGCTGGAACTGGACCAGGATCTGTGACACCCCGAGGGCGCTCGTCGAGTTGATCTGCTTGACGCCCTCGATCGTGTTGAGCTGCTGCTCGATCGGCACGGTCACATCGGACTCGACGATGTCGGGGCTCGCGCCCGGCAGCACGGTCGTGATCGTGATGTAGGGGAAGTCGACCTTGGGCATCTGGTCGATCCCCATCTTCCGGATGCCCAGATAGCCGAAAAGGAGCATCGACACCACCAGCATCGTGGTGAAGACGGGGCGTTTGATCGCGGTATCCGACAGAAGCATGCTGGCGCCTTCCCTTGCGGTGTGCTTGACGCACACGCCGCGCGCGGCTAGCGTAGATCGTTGTTCCTGAGTAAACGCTCAGTTCGAGCCAAGCTAACCGGGCGGGTCGGCCGAAACAAGGCCGGCGCGTTTCATTCGAGGAGTGGGGCATGCGACGCAGTGTTGCGGCGCTGGTGGCGCTCGCGGGGGTGCTCGTGGGATGCCGTCACGAGGCCCAGGAAGTGGCGGCGGGACCACCCCAGGTCGAGATCTCCGTGGCCCACGCCGAGGACGTCCCCGTCGACGTGTCGACGGTCGCGAGCCTGGAGTCGCCGCACAGCGCGGAGCTGCGCGCTCAGGTCGCCGGACAGGTGAAGAAGCTCTTCGTCTCCGAGGGCGCCTCGGTGCCGGCGGGAGGCGCAATCCTGTCGATCGACCCGGATCGCTACCGCCTCGCGCTCGAAAGCGCTGAGGCGCGACTCGAGCAGGCACGCGCACAGTACGCGAACGACTCGCTCACGCTCTCGCGCAGCCGCCCGCTGGTGGCGACGGGAGCCATCGGGCCGCAGGCGTTCGACGACCTGAAGACCAGGGTGAACCTGTCCAAGGCCACCCTCGATCAGGCGCGCGCGGCGCGAGATCTGGCGCAACAGGACGCATCGGACGCCTCGGTGCTCGCACCCTTCCGGGGCCGCTTCGCGGAGCGGAAGGTCAACGTGGGCGACTACGTGCGCGTCGGCGATGCGCTCGGAACCATCACGGATGCTTCCGTGCTCGAGCTCATCTTCCATCTTCCGGAGACCGAGGCCGGGGGCGTCGGCCTGGGCGATCCGGTGACGTTCACCGCAACCGCCATCCCCGGCCGGAGCTTCACCGGCAAGGTCTTCTATGCGAGCCCGATCGTGGACCCCGTAACGCGCACGGTGACCGTGAAGGCCCGGGTACCCAACGAGAAGGGGCTGCTGCGACCCGGAATGTCCGCGACCGTCGAGGTCTCGACGCACATCCTGCACGGAGCGGCGGTGGTGCCGGAGGTGGCGGTTCGACGCGAGGCGGGCGAGCAGTACGTTTTTCGTGTCGCCGGCGACACGGTCGCCCGGGTGGCCGTGACGCTCGGCCCCCGGCCCCGCGCCGGTAGCATCGTGATCACGCGAGGGGTGGCGGCAGGTGATTCCCTGCTCGTGGCGGGATTCCAGAAGGTCACGAACGGAACCAAGGTCGATGCGAGACCTTCCGCGAACGGAGATACGACGGAAGGCTGAAGAGCGAGGGGGCGGTGGTGCAGAAGTCGGGAGTATCGTCCGAGGAGTCACCGGACTCCGAGCCGGCATCCACGCTGGACGAAAGAAAATCGTGGCGAATGGCCCTGGGTGTCCTGGTCGGAACGGCCGTGCTGCGCCTCGTGCTGGCAGCGGCCGTGCCTCTGTTTCCGGACGAGACCTACTATTGGGCCTGGTCGCGACAGCTGGCCCCCGGATATTTCGATCACCCCGCCGGCATCGCCTTCATGATCCGGCTCGGAACCGAGCTATTCGGTGCTACACGGCTGGGTGTGCGACTCCCCGTGGTGCTCGCCGGCTTCGCGGCCTCGTTCGCCGTCGTGGCGACGGCCCGCAGGCTGTCCGGAGACACCGCCGCCCTGCGTGCGGCACTCATCATGGCGTGCATGCCCATGGCCGGAGCCGGACTGCTGTTGGCCACCCCCGACGCCCCGCTCCTGTTCGCAGGGGCATGGTGCCTGTACTTCGTGGTCCGCGCGCTCGAGCATTCCGTGGGCAGCCGCGCCGCCTGGGGCTGGTGGATCGCCGCCGGCCTCGCGCTGGGCGTCGGAATGGATTCCAAGTACACGGCCGTGCTCATCCCCTTCGGCCTGCTGGTGGCGCTCCTGGTGGTGCGGCAGACCAGACCGTCTCTGGCCTGGCCGGAGCCGTACGTCGGGGGGGTCCTCGGCCTCGTCCTCTTCCTGCCGGTCGTGACGTGGAACGCCCGACACGGCTGGGACTCCTTCGCGTTCCAGCTGCATCACGGCCTCGGGTCGCCACGCGGCGACGCCCTCGCGCACGAGGCGGGGCTCCTGGGTGGTCAGCTCGGCCTGGTCTCGCCGATCCTGTTCGTGCTGATGGTGATCGCCGCGCTGTGGGCCATCCACACGGCATGGTCGCAGGACGACGCCCGGGCCGACGCGCGGGGCCCCCGCGATGCGCGACGCTCCGTCCTGGCCGTGGTGGCGCTCGTCATCCCGGGCTTCTTCGCGGTCACCGCGCTGTTCCGGCACGTCGAGCCGAACTGGCCCGCGCCCGCCTACATCGCCGCGACGGTGGTGCTGGCTACACACACGGGGGGACGTCGGTGGCGGCGCTGGCTCGGCCGGGGACTCGTGCTCGGAGGAGCGCTGGTCGGGCTGGTGTACGTGCAGGCACTCTATCCCGTGCTGCCCATACCACCCCGCCGCGATCCGATCGGCCGCGCGTTCGGCTACGCCCGGCTGTCCGATGTCGCGCGTGAGAGCCGGCGCATGGTGGAGGACCGCGGTGCTACCGGCCACGTATGGATCGCATCCGACACCTACGAAACGGCCTCCGAGCTGACCTACCACCTGGAGGGCCACCCGCGCGTCTTCTCGATCAACCTGCAGGGTCGGCCGAACCAGTACGACCTGTGGCCCCGCTTCACCGAGGAAGCACGTCCCGGCGACGCGCTTCTGCTCGTCACCGGCTGCGGCCCCGGAAACCATCCGCTGGTCCACGAGCTGGGCCCCCGATTCCGTGAGGTGGAGGCCGTGGCCCACGTGGGCCTGTCTCGCGGGAACGGGGTGATCGACGACCGCTGCCTGGACGTGCTGGAGGGGTGGGACGGGAGCTGGCCGTCGTCGTAGGAAGAGCGGAGCCAGAAGGACGCGCCTGGTCGCCGTGCGGTCCGCCGACGCTGACAAACCCCTTGCAAATCGATGTGGGTGTGCTCTACTTGAAGAAACCAGTCGCCGCCCGCCACGGGCCGGCGGGAGGCGCGGTACGACCCTCCCCGTTGTGAGCGACCACGGTGACGACGCATCGTCCCCAAGCGGCTGAACCGGCTCCGCCCGACCCGGAGCACGGGCGCGATGCGGCCCTCCTCCATGAGCTCCGTACAGCGCTCGAGCCCGAGTTCCAGCTCATCCGCCACCTCGGCGACGAATCGTTCGGGAGCCTCCTTCTCGCACGCGAAAAGGCGCTCCAGCGTCTGGTGGTGCTGAAGGTTCTCTCGGAGCACCACGCCCACATCGACGAAACCAGGATCCGTTTCGAACGAGCGGGCCTGGCCGCCGCGCGATTGTCACACCCGAACGTCGTGCCGACGTATCGGGTCGGAAGGCTCCCGAGCGGCAACCCCTTCTACGTGCAGCCGTACGTGGGAGACTGCACCCTCGAGGAAAGGGCTCGCCAGCTCCGCTCGTTCACGCCGGACCAGGTTCGATTCGTGCTGGCCCAGCTGGCCTCCGCCCTGGCCGCCGCGCACCGGCAGGGAATCGTGCACCGAGGCTTGCATCCGGGAGCGGTGCGATGCGAGGAAGGAACGAACCGGATTCTGCTCACCGACTTCGGTCTCTCCACCATTCTGGAGGGTGCGGGCTCGCCGGGCGAGCCCCTCACGCCGTCGGGCGAGATTCTGGGGAAGTCGGGGTACCTGAGCCCCGAGCAGATGGCGGGCCGACCCGCCACGGACCGAAGCGACGTATTCGCATTGGGACTGATCGGCTGGCGCCTCCTGACCGGCGTGAGGCCCGAGACGCCTTCGCCCGTTCAGCCGCGGTCGAGCTGGGCGGCGTGGCAGGAGTCCTCGCAGGATCCCGCGCTGGCCGACCTCATCCTCCGCTGTCTGGCAGAGGACCCGCACGACCGCCCCAGCGCCGCGGACGTCGAGAAGACGCTCGCCCTCACGAGCGAGGAATGGGCCGCACGAGGGATCCCGGGGCGCGGGCCGATCTGGACGACGCTCCGCCGGAGACACCTCCCCGAGACCCTCCTGATCTATGGACCCGTGGGCTGGGGGCTCATGCAGCTGGCCGACCAACTCGTGCAGCAGGGAGTAGTCCCGCACGCCGTCTACCTGCTCACGCTCGTCACGGTGATCGCGGGGCTCCCGGCCTCCATCGTCGTTGCGTGGCACCACGGCCTCCGCGGCCGACAGCGGGTGACCTCGACCGAGGTGTGGCTACTCGTGGGCATTCTGATCGCCTGGATCTCCGCCGTGATCGGTGTCTGCTTCGAGCCCGCGTTCGGCTGACGGGCCGGCGGGCGCCACGCCGGCCGGTGAGGACGCACCGGCCGGCCGACGGCGAAGCCGTCGGCCGGGCCCCGACGGATTCATTCTACTTGGGCGGCGGCATCGGCGGATCGCCGGGATTGCCCTCCGCAATGCCGACAAAGCGCTCCAACGTCAGAATGTCGTCCCTCACGCGGCAGGACCAGACGTGCATGTCCCTGGCCCACAGGTAGAGCCACTCCACCACCGTCTTCATCTCCTCCGACATCCCCTCCGGCCAGTCACGAAGCAACCTATCGAGGGTCTTGAGTCGGTAGACCACGCGCTCGGAAGGCCAACCCTTTACGAGCTTCTCCTCCTTGCCCCATCCCTGGTCGGCAGCCAGGTGTCTCGCCCGTGTATCGTCGTCGTGTCCGCCCCTCTTGTCCTCTCCATTGCCGTCCATTTCCTCCCCCTTGCCCGTTCCGGGCTTGCCGCTTCAACCGACGCTCAACGCCTCAGTGCGTCGAGCCTGGACAGGAGCTTCTCCGCGGTCCTCTGATCGCCCAGCGCGCGGGCCGCCTCCGCGCGCACCTCGAGGCTCGCGCGCAGAAAGACGGGAAAGATCAGGTTGGCCGCGCCGGGCGAATCGAACACGGCGGCCTCGCGGTAGGCGTCCGCATAATCCCCTCGAGCCAGGTGGAGGCGGGCGAGCGTCAGGCGCTCCAGGCCAAGCGATTCCCACGGGAAGGCGAGCGAACCCGCGACCGGGACGTTGGGTGCGAGGCTGTCCAGGAGTTGGATGGCCCGCACCGTATCGTTCTCCGCGAGCGCAACGTGCGCGCTCAGGCTCGCAGCCATCAGGCTCGTACCACGGTCACCCGTCCGGGCCGCTTCCTCCGACAGCCCG
>JBJKRT010000004.1:0-53606 GCA_046704545.1 Longimicrobiales bacterium | reverse complement strand
TGGCTGTGGCGCGAGGGGGGGCGCGGAGGTGTGCCCGTCGCGACGGCCACGGTCGCCGGGTGCGGGTTCGTCCTGACCCGCTACGCCGATCTCGGCGGCAACCTCCCGTCCACGCTCGGCGGGGAGTTCGCGTACAGTCTTTCGTTCACCCTCTCGCTCGCCTATCTGGCAGCGATCCTGCGTGTGCGACGCCGGGGGGGCGGCCTCGGCGCGACGGCGTTGGCCGCCGTTCTGTTGGCCGCGACCGCGTTGACGCACACGATTACCACCGCCGCGGTGGTGCTGGGCGTCGCGCCGCTCCTGCTTGAACGCCGGATGCGGATGCCGGTGCTGCTCTCGTGGGGTCTCGGCTTCGTCCTGACGGCGTTCTGGTCCGTTCCGTTCCTGGCTCGCTCCCACTTCATGTGGTCCCTGTACCCGGGGACCACACCGGCGTGGCCGCGGGCTCTTCCGCTCTCCGTCGCCATCGTGACGCCCTTGGCGGCGGCAGGGCTGTGGAGGCTTCGGCGCTCCCCCGCGGCTCGGCTCATCGCCTGGCTCGGGCTGGGGGCCCTCCTCGCCGCCACCGTGCCGCAGCGCGCGTTTCTCGCGCTACGCTTCCTTCCCTACTGGTACCTGGCGCTCTTCGTCTTCGCGGGCGCCGCCGCCGGGCTGGTGGCCGAAGCCGGACTTCGCCGGCGCTCGCCGGCATGGGTCGTGGCGGCGCTCGCGCTGGTCGCGCTGCCGTTGCATGGCGTCCTCGGAGTCGGAGGAACGAGCGACTGGGCCCGGCGCACGTACCGGGGGCTCGAGCAGGAGACCCAGTGGCCCGTCCTCGCCGGGCTCGCCGGGACGTTGAGGCGTCTTCCACCCGGTCGGGTCTACTGGGAGGACAACGCGTCCCTCTTCCAGCGCATGGGGTCACGACGCGTGCTCACGCTCCTCCCCTACTGGGCCCCGGGACACGACGCGCTGCAGGGGCTCTGGGTCGAGTCGTCGCGCACGGCAGCGGTGATCAAGACGCTTCACCGGAAGATCGCGGACGCGGAAGAACACCGCGGAGGCGGCGCGGGCTGGCCCGGGATCGTCCGTGAGATGGACTCCCTGGGCGTGCGCTATTTCATCACGACCCGCCCCGCCTCGGAACGTGCGCTGCGCGCGCTTCCGTCCGTTCGGAACGTCCGCTCGATCGGCCCGTTCACGGTGTTCGAGACGCCCGCGTTCCCGCTCGTGCAGGCACCGCCCGGGGATGCGCCCGCCACTGACGTCCGTGTCTCCGACACCCAGATCCGGTTCCACGCCCCGACGCTCGGCGTCCCCTACCATATCGCCGTATCCTACTTCCCGAACTGGAGCGCCCGGGGCGCCGTGGGGCCCCGGCCCGACGGCACCCTCATGAGCGTGGTTCCGAAGAGCCACGAGGTACACCTGCGCTTCGGGACGACCTGGGCGGAGGAGCTCGGCACGGCCCTCACGGCGCTCGGCCTCGTGATCCTGCCGGCGATTGCGGTACTCAGGCTTCTGAGCTCGTGAAGCGCCCTACGCCTCCCGCCCCACCTCCCATTCCAGCACACCCAGCTCTCTCCACTGGAAGTCCTCGCTGATGAACATCGCGGCCGGCGGACCGATCTCACCGGCCTTGTACGAAGTCGTCTGCGGCTCGATCTCGATGCGCACGGCCTCCGTCGTCACCGGCGCGAAGGCCACGCGGCTCCAGTCGTCCTTCACGACGTCGTAGGACCCGCGGGCGTCCACCGGCCTCCACCCGTCGCCGTCACGGACCACGACCCGCCACGACTTCGGCAGCTTCGTGAAGCGCTTGTCGGCGAACCAGTAGACCCGCGACGAGCCGATGCGCGTGGGCTCCCGGAAGCGGTACTCGATCCAGGCGCGCTCACCCACCGGAGGCCGCATGCGGAAATAGCGGTTGGACTCGTCGGCCGAGCCGATCGGCTCTCGGCCGTCGTAGACGGCGCTCAGGTAGCTGTTCTGGTCGTTGTAGCCGGTCCACGTCTTCTCGACACCGCCCGAGCTGCGCACCTCGGCGACCCCCTTCGGAGGCACGGGCGGAAGCCACGCCTTCTTCGGGTCGCGAGCCATCCAGACGGCCATCTCGCCCATGCCGCGGTTCGACCACGCCCAGTACGGAATCGCGACGAGCGGGCGCGCCACGGTGCGATCCGCATCCTCCACCCTCGGGCTCTCGATGGCGCGCACCTCGCCGGTGATCACCTGCACGCCGCCCAGCAGATCGGGTCGGAACTCCGACTCGAGGTTCGCGTCCTCGGGCACGACCAGGTCGAGCGCCTTCCCCCCGTTGTCCGGCCACTCCGCGCAGTAGACGAGCGGGCCGCGCTCGAGGGCCACGCGGCCGACGTCGTCCTTCACGTCCGGGTGCGCCACGACCTGGCGCACCGGCATGGGCAGGTCGAGCTCGACCACGTCGCCCGGGCGCCACGTGCGCTCGAGCCGTGCGTAGCCTCGCCCGCCGTCGAGCGGAACGGCCTCTCCGTTCACGCGCAGCCCGGGCACCCCACCGCCGGCATCGGCGTAACGATACAGGTCGCCGGGCATGACCTCGCCCCTGGCCCAGCCCGGAATCCGCAGGTTCATCGTGAACGCGACCTCCGCCGAGGGATCGACGTGGATCCGCACCGTGCCTTCGTACGGGTAATGCGTCTCCTGGCGGAGCTTCACGGGCACACCGCCCAGCGGAGTCTCGGCCTCGCTCTGGATGAAGAGGTTCACCCACAGCTCCCGCGCCGCGTCGGTCGCGTACATGTACTTGCCTACCGAGGCGATCATGCGCACGGCGTTCGGCGGGCAGCACGGCACGTTGATCCACTCGAAGCGTTCGTAGTCTCCGAAAGACTTCAGCGGGTTCTGGTAGAAGAAGCGGTCGCCCGACAGCGAGACGCCGTCGTGCAGCCCGTTGTACAGCGTGCGCTCCATCACGTCCGCGTAGCGGGCGTCCCTTTCGAGCAGGAACATCTTGTGGTTCCACACCACGCTTCCGTACGACGCGCACGTCTCGCTCCACGCGCTCAGGTTCGGCAACTCGTACGGAGCCCCGAACTGCTCGTGGAAGCGGATCGAGCCGATCCCTCCGGTCAGGTACGTCTTGTGGTGCACCATGTCGCGCCAGAGCGTGTCGAGCGCGTGCCGGTACGTCGCGCTCCCGGAGAGCGCGGCGACGTCGGTCATCGCGATGTAGAGGAACATGGCCCGCACGCAGTGGCCCACGACCTCGGTCTGCTCCACGACCGGCGCCTGATCCTGGTCGTACGTGGGATCGATGGCGTACTCCCCAAGCCGGGAATAGCCGGGCCTCCCGCGCTCGTTCACCAGGTGCTCCGCCAGCTTCCAGTAACGGTCGTCGCCGGTCGCGCGAAAGAGCTCCACGAGGCCCATCTCGACGCCCTCGTGCCCAGCGATGTACGGACGGCCGCCCGGCCCGTAGACCTCGTACATCCAGTCCGCGAGCTGGATCGACTTGTCGAGCAGCTTTCGCTTGCCGGTCGCGCGATGGTACGCGTGCGCCGCCTCGAAGAGGTGCATCGGCGCCCGCACGGACCGATCGGGAGTACGGATCCGGCGGTCGAGGTTCGCTACCAGCCCGTCGATGCGATCGTCGATGAAGTCCTCGAGATCCGCGTCGGGCTTCTGCATGAGCATGAACGCGGCCGCGTCGATCAGCTTGGAGTCGCCGGATCCGTCTCCCGCGCCGAAATGCTCGAAACAGTAGCGCAGCGAGACGTTCCGGTTCACCTCCATGCGCGGCCGCCAGAACGCGTCGGTGATCCGAACGCGCTCGAGCGGAACCGCCCGCAACGGGAAGTCGCCGGTGCCGAGCGGGGAGGGCTCTCGAGCCGCCGGTCCGGCGCCGGGCGCTTCCACGTCTCCTCGGCGGAGCGCCTCCGCGAAGGTCAGGGCGGACGCGCCCTTCCTTGTCGACAAGGAAGCCAGCCCCCCGAGGGCGGCGGCGCGGAGAAACTTGCGGCGGTCGATCGAGCTCATGAGGTCTCCGGGATGGCGTTCGCGTGCAGAGTACCGGGCGACCCGAAACCACGCCAGCGCACCCCGAAGGCCCCCACCGCGACCGCGCTCACATCACCCGTGCGCAGCCCCCTCCGCACCCCGTTCTGTCAGGGCAGTGTCAGGCGGATCCCCGTATAATTGGGAACTTTGTCCTGAGGATCCGTCATTCTCCGTCGGGAGACAGGCATGAGACGACGCATCCCGAGTGGGCGGCCCGGGTCGGTGCTGCTTCTCCTGCTCGCAGGGGTCTGCGCGGTCACCGCTCCGGCCGCTCCGCTCGTGGCCCAGGCGACCGACAGCGTACCTGCGCTCACGCTCCGGGACGCCTTGAGCGAAGCCCGGCACGCCAACGCCCGGCTGCCGGTGGCGAGCGCACGGCTCCAGGGCGCGCTCGCCCGGGCCCAGCAGGCCCGCGGAGCGCTCTATCCGACGCTCGCGCTGGACGGTGACGTGCACGGCGGCGCCCCCGTCGCGTACGCGAGCAGCGACGCGTTCCTGCGCATCCTCGCGCGGGCGCCGATCTACGAGGGAGGGGCGCTGCGGGCCGCCCGGGACCGAACCGATGCGGAAGCGGCCGCGCTCCGGTTCGGCTACCGCATGGCCGTCCGCGACGTCGACTACGCCGTGCGCACCGGGTACGACCGGGTGCTCCGGGCCGAGGAGGGCCTCGCGTTCCGGCGGCGCGGCGTCCAACGCCTGGAGGAATACCTGACGGTGGTCCAGAGCCGCCAGGCGTCGGGCCAGGGCGTGGGTGCCGACCTGCTCCGCACGCAGCAGCGGCTCGCCACCGCCGAAGCCGACGTCGCGAGCCTGACGGGCGAGCTGCACAGCGCGAAGATGGACCTGAACGACGTGCTGGGCCGAGCACCCGGCGCCCCGCTCCGCCTGGCGCCGCTGCCCGAGCCTACGTCGCCGACCGACACCGTGGCCCGGTCCTGGCTGGCCACTCCGGACCTCGCACAGGCGCGCTCGGACGTCAACGCGGCCGAGGCCGATGTGCGGGCCGCCCATGCGGGCCGCAAGCTCCACCTGGGCCTCGAGGCCGACGCGGGTGGCCAGCCCGTGCTCAACTCCACCCAGTCCCTGCTCAACAACGGCACCGGCTGGGGCACCGAGATCACGCTCTCGTTCCAGCTCCCGTTCTGGGACCACGGGATCTACAAGGGTCGCATCGCCGAAGCCGGCGCGGCGCTCGATCAGGCCCACCGGCAGGAGACCGCCGTGCAGCGCTCGGTCCACCTGGCCTGGAGCCGCGCGTCGCAGGCCGTCGACGATCTCTACAAGGAGTACCGGGCGCGTGAGCGCGCCGCGAAGATCGCGCGTGACGCTTACCTGCAGGCGGAGAGCGTCTACCGCGGAGGTCAGGGAAGCGCGCTGGATGTCCTGGACGCGTACGACGCGTGGATCCAGGCCGATCAGAACCGCCTGGACGCGATCTACGGCTATCGGGTCGCCAAGGCCGAACTCCATCGCTGGGGGAACTCGTGATCCGCACTCGCCCGACGAGGCCCGTCTTCCTCGTTTCCACGCTCCTCGTGCTCGCTCCTGCCCTGGGCGCCTGCTCCGGCGGAAGCGACGGTGCATCCTCGACCGCGAACACGGCCTCGAACGCGTCCGCCGCCGCCGGCGTCCCGGTGCGCGTCGACACGATCCGCAAAATGGATCTCGACGTGCTCGTCACCGCCCCGGGACGCACGGAGGCGCTCAAGCAGGACCGCGTGCGCGCGCCGTTCGCGAGCCACCTCGTCTCGCTCTCCGTGACCGACGGAGACCGGGTGCACGCAGGGCAGGTCGTGGCGGAGGTCGTCTCCAAGGACAGCGAGGCCGCGCTCGAGGGCGCGCGCCAGATGCTGGCCGCGGCCGGCAACGCGGCCGACTCGGCCGATGCGGAGCGGGCGATCGAGGTGGCCAAACGGCAACTCGTCCGGCGGCCGTTGCGCGCTCCGGCCGACGGCGTGGTGCTCTCGCACGCCGTGGGTGTGGGCGACTACCTCGACCAGGGCGAGGTGCTCCTGACCATCGCCGAAGCGGGAACCGTCTACTTCAACGCGCAGGTCACCCAGGGCGACCTGTCGCGCGTGAAACCCGGTGAGCGCGCCGCGATCGAGCTCCCCGCGGTCGGCACGGAGCCGGTGGGTGCGGTGGTGCACGGCATTCTCCCCACGGCATCGAGCGAGAACCTCAGCGCCCCGGTGCGCCTCGACTTCGAGCCCGCCCGTCCCGACATCACCGTCGGCCTGTTCGGAACGGTCTCCATCGTGGCGGGCCGGCACGCGGGGGCGATCGTCGTGCCTCCCGGAGCGGTCCTGCGTGACGACGTGAGCGGCGTGAGTCGGGTCGCCGTGGTCGGCCACGGCGACATCGCGCACTGGGTCGTGGTGAAGACGGGGATCCAGGACGGCAATCACCTGGAGATCGTCAGTCCGACGCTTCCCGTGGGCGGGCTCGTCATCACGGACGGTCAAGTCGGCCTGCCCGACAGCGCGCGGGTCAGCATCCAACCATGAGCTTCTTCGACAGGCTGCGCAGCCGCCCCGCCGCGCTCTTCGGACTGATCGTCGCGCTCGTTCTCGCGGGAGCGTTCACCGCCGTCCGCATGCCCTCGTCGATCTTCCCGTCCGTGACCTTCCCGATCGTGAAGGTCATCGCGGACGCCGGCGAGGAGCCCGCGGCGCGCATGATGCCCACCGTGACCCGCCCGCTCGAGGAGGCCGTGCGACGCGTCCCCGGCGAGATCCTCGTGCGCTCGATCACGTCGCGTGGCTCCAGCGAGATGTCCGCGCAGTTCGCGTGGGGAACGAATATGGAGGTCGCCCTCGAGCGCGTCCGGGGCCAGACGCAGCGGATCCTGCCCGACCTTCCGGCGGGAACGCACATCGAGGTCGAGTGGATGAACACCTCGATCTTCCCGATCCAGGGCTATGCCCTGACCTCCAACACGCTGACGCAGGCGCAGCTCTGGGATCTGGCGGAGTATACGATCAAGCCGGCGCTGCTGGGCATCGACGGAGTGTCGCAGATCCAGGTGCAGGGCGGGCGCCAACGCGAGTTCCAGATCCACCTGGACCCCGCCGAGCTGCAGGGTCGCGGGCTGTCGGCGGCCGACGTGGTCGACGCCGTTCGGACCAACAACGACGTCCTGTCGGCGGGGCTGACCGAGCAGAACCACGAGCTCTACCTGACGCTCGTGAACGGTCGCGTGCACACGAAGGAGGCGCTCGCGCAGATCTCCGTCCCGGTGCCGCACGGTCCGCCGGCCACGCTCGCGGAGCTCGGCACGCTGAAGGTCGCGAACGAGATCTCCTACATCCGGACGACGGCCGACGGCCATCCTGCGGTGCTCGTGAACGTGATCCGCCAGCCCTCGGCCAATACGGTCACGATCGCCAACGACGTGAGCCGCCTCATCAAGAACCGGCCGGACCTGCTGCCGCCGGGTGCGAAGTGGACGACCTGGTACGATCAGGCCCGCTTCGTCTCCGGATCGGTCCAGGGCACGCGCGACGACGTCGTCATCGGCGTCATCCTGGCCATGTTCGTGCTCTTCGGCTTCCTGGGCGATTGGCGCACGACGGTCGTCGCCGGGGGCGCGATTCCCGTGACCGTCGCGATCGTCGGGCTCGCGCTGAGCGCGACCGGCCAGACGGTCACCCAGATGACGCTGGCGGGCATCGCGGCCGCCATCGGTCTCGTCGCGGACGACGCGATCGTCGTGGTCGAGGACATCGAGCGACACCGGGAGGACGGCGATCCGACGCCGGTCCGCAACTCACTCCACGAGCTGTGGCCCGCGCTGGTCGGCTCGAGCCTGTCGACCATCATCATCTTCCTCCCGTTCTCGCTCCTGCCGGGCATCACCGGAGCGTTCTTCAAGCCGCTGGCGCTCACCATGGCGCTGTCGCTGACCGTCTCGTTCTTCGTGGCCGTGCTCGCGGCGCCGGTGGCCGTGGCGGCCCTGGAGGGGATCTCCGGGAAGGGCTCCGGCGCCGGTGAGGAGGGCGACGCCGACGACGACACGGAGGACGAGCCGTCGATCGCGGCCTGGGCCGACGGCGGCTCGGGCGAGCTGCCGTCGGAGACGACGGAGGTGGGCGTCCTCGGAACGCTCCGGCATCGGCTGACGCACCCGATCGACGTGGCCTACCGCCGCCTGACCGAGGTGTTCATCGACCACGGCAGCGTCGCGGTGGTCACGCTGCTCGTGCTGTTGGGCGGCGGGTGGTGGGTCTACCGGAACATCGGCACGGACTTCCTGCCCACGATGGATGAGGGCTCGATCATCCTCGACTACTGGACGCCGCCGGGCACGTCGCTCACGGACACGAACGAGATGCTCGATCAGATCGAGCACAAGATCATCATGAAGATGCCCGATGTCGTGAGCTACTCACGACGCACGGGCACACAGCTCGGCTTCTTCATCACGGAGCCCAACACGGGCGACTACGTCATCAACCTGAAGCCGCGCTCCCAGCGCCGCCCGATCGACGACGTCATGGAGGACCTGCGTCAGAGGATCGCGAAGCTGGAGCCTTCGATGCGCACCGACTTCGGGCAGCTCATCGAGGACAACCTCGGAGACCTGACGGGCGGCGAACCCCAGCCCATCGACATCAAGATCTTCGGCAGCAATCAGACCCTGCTCGAGCAGAAGGCCAAGCAGATCGCCCGGATCGTCGGCCATGTGCGGGGCACCGAGGACGCGTTCGACGGGATCACGATCGCCGGGCCCGCGCTCAACATCCGCGTCGAGCCGGAGGCGGCCGCGCGGTACGGGCTGACGACACAGGACATCCACGCCCAGGTAGCGCCCGCCATCGTGGGCACCGTCGCCGATCAGGTCCGCGTCGGCGACCGCATGTACGACGTGAGGGTCATGGAGCCGCGCAGCGGGGCGCTCGGCAATCTGCGCATCCGGGCCGGCTCGGCGCTCATCCCGCTCGCGGACGTAGCGACGATCAGCACGGGTCAGCCCGAGACGGAGATCGATCGCGACAACCTCAAGACGTACGTGGGCGTCACCGCCCGGCTTTCCGGACGGGATCTGGGCAGCACCATCGCCGAGATCCAGGACAGCATCCGCAGCGAGGTTCAGCTCGGCCCCGGGATGTCCATCGAGTACGGCGGGCAGTACCAGCAGCAGCAGCAGTCCTTCCAGGATCTCCTGTACGTCCTCATGGCGGGGCTGGTGCTGGTCGCGCTGCTCGTGCTCTTCGTGTTCGGTGACTGGCGGGCGTCCGTGGTCACCGCGCTTTCGGCGCTCGGTGTGCTGGTCGGATCGCTCGGGCTGCTCCTGCTCACGGGCAAGACGCTCAACATTTCGAGCTACGTGGGCGCCATCATGATGGTGGGCATCGTGGGTGAGAAGGCGGTCTTCGTCATCAACGGTGCCAGACTCGGTATGAAGCGCGGGCTTTCACCCCGCGACGCGTGGCGACGCATCGCGCGCATTCGGGTACGGCCGGTGGCGATGACGATCTTCGCGACGGGCTTCGCGCTGGCGCCGCTGGCGGTCGCCTACGGCGCGGGCTCGCAGCTCATGCAGCCGCTGGCAATCGCGGTCATCGGCGGGTTCATGCTCTCGGGCTGGATCGCGCTGCTCCTCGTGCCGGGCCTGTATCACATGCTGGACCCGAAGGGCCAGCTTGCGAAGGTGGGGGAGGAGTGACGTCCGGATTCGAGGTCATCGTGGTGTAAGGTGCGGGAGGCCATGCTTCTCATTCTGAATGCGGAGCTCCACAGGACACGAGCTCACCCCCCGCGACCTGGAGAAGATCATGACTCGACGTCCACGCGGCGCCCACGGAGCCATCGCCGTCGCAATGCTCGCAGCGGCCTCCCTTTTCGCCCTCTCACCCGCGCCGGCGGCGGCCCAGGCGAACGGGACGGCGAAGTCCTTCGCCCAGAAGCTCGTGGACGCCGCGCGTGCCCGGCACCCCGAAGCGGACGAGATCGGCATCCTCGCGATGACCGCCAAGGGATGCTACGGAATCGCATCGACGGACAAGAGCGACATCGGCGAGCGGTGCGAAGCCGACGACATGGGCCCGATGAAGACGGGCAAGCCTTCCGTGGACAAGGAGGGACGCGGTTTCGACGTGTCGGTTCTCCTTCACGACGCGACAGGCAAGACCGTCGGCGTGCTCGCGGTCGGCTTCAAGGGCGCACCCGGCCGAACCACGACGACCGTGAAGCGGATCACCGCGAGGATGGAGTCGGAGATGGCGGCGAAGATATCCTCGAAGGCGATGCTGCTCCAAGGATGGAAGTAGGGGTGGAAGTGATGTCTCACCCGTGTCGAGGAAGGACACGATGAAGAGAATTACGTATGGCTCGATTCTGGCGGCGATGCTGGTCGCGCCGCTGCTGGCCCTGCCCTCCACCGCGCATGCGCAGGCGTTCCACGTCCTGCACAGGTACGACATCGGAGGCAACGGCTGGTTCGACTACCTGAACGTGGACCCGGCCACGAACCGGGTCTACGTGACCCGGGGCACCCATGTGATGGTCGTCGACGGTGCGACCGGCAAGGTCGTCGGGAACATCCCGAACACACCCGGCGTGCACGGTGTCGCGTTCGCGCGGAAGCACGGACGCGGGTTCATCACCGACGGTGGCGACTCCACGGTGACGATGTTCGACATGAGCTCGCTGAAGGTCCTGAAGCGCATCCAGACGCACACGCCCGGCCTCGACGGCATCGCCTACGACGACGCCTCGGACCGGATCTTCACGATGGACCACAGCCGCGACCCGGGCAGCAGCGTCGCCATCGACGCCGCCACCGGGAAGGTCGTCGGCAAGGTGATGCTCGCGGGCGCGCCGGAAGGCGCCGTCGCGGACGGTCACGGAAAGCTCTTCATCAACATCGAGGACAAGAGCGTCATCCAGGTCGTCGACACGAAGACCCTGAAGGTCGTCGACACCTGGCCGCTCGCCCCGGGCGAGGGCCCGAGCGGCCTCGCGCTCGACCGCGCCACGCACCGGCTCTTCTCCGCGTGCCACAGCGGACAGACCATCGTGATGGACGCGACGAACGGAAAGGTCGTGGCCAAGATCCCGATCGGCCCCGGTCCGGACGCAATCGGCTGGGATCCGTCGCAGAAGCTCATCTACACGCCCGGCGGCGGGAGCTTCCGGCGCGGCGGCAACGCTTCGGCGCAGGCGGGCGGCACGATCACGATCGCGCACGAGGACTCGCCGGACCGGTACACCGTGCTGGCGACGGTCCACACGATGCGCGGGGCGCGCACGATCGCGGTGGACCCGACGCGGCACCTCGCCTACACGTTCACGCCCGAGTATGGGCCCGCGCCGGCGAACCAGCAGCAGTCGGGTCGCCGTCGGTTCCGTCGCGGGCCGATCAAGGCATCCTGGCTATTCGTGGTCGGGAGGTGAGCGATGATCTCTCCACGCAAGCTGGGCGCGGCCCTCCTGGCCGTCGGCAGCCTGGGCGTGCTGCTCGGCACGGGTGGCCGGCGGCCGGCGCCCAGCTACCACGTCTCTAGAACCATGAAGGTCGGGGGTGAGGGGGGGTGGGACTACCTCACGATCGACACCGTGAATCACCACCTCTTCATCGCCCGGGAGAACCACTTCATGGTCCTCGACCCGGCCAACGGGGAGGTCGGCGGCGAGCTGCCCGGGATGAGCCGGGCGCACGGGGTCGCCCTGGCGTACGCGGCGGGCCACGGCTTCGCCACGTCGGGCGAGGACAGCACCGTGACCATGTTCGACCTGAAGACGCTGAAGGTCCTCAAGAAGACCGTCGCCGCTGTGGATGACGACGACATCCTCTACGACCCGGCCACGAACCGGATCTACACGCTCAACGGAGACGCGCACTCCTCGAGCGTCATCGACCCGGTGACGGGTGACAAGGTGGGCACGATCGACCTCGGCGCGAAGCCGGAGGCGGGCGCGAGTGACGGCCACGGCAAGATCTACGTGAACCTGGTGGACGCCGGAGAGGTGGCCGAGGTCGACGCCGCCGCCATGAAGGTGACGCGCACGTGGTCGGTGGCCCCGTGCAAGCGCCCGACGGGGATGGCCATCGACCGCGCGCACCATCGCCTGTTCAGCACGTGCAGGAGTGGCGTGGTGGCCGTCTCGGATCCGGTCGCGGGCAAGCTGGTCACCACCGTGCCGATCGGCCCCGGCGTCGACGGGGCGGGCTTCGATCCCGCGACACAGCTCGTCTTCTCGCCGAACGGTGGAAACGGAACGCTCACGGTCATCCACGAGAACACGCCCGACAGCTACAGTGTGGTACAGACGGTGAAGACCATGCGTGGAGCGCGCACGATGGCGCTCGACTACTCGACGCACACGGTCTATACGGCGAGCGCGCGGTTCGGGCCGATGCCGCAAAACACGTCCGGTCGGCGGCGCCGCCCCCCTGTCGTGCCTGGATCCTTCTCGGTACTGGTGATCGCGCCCTGATCCGACGGCTGGCCGAAGAGGGGGCCTCGTACGAGGCCCCCTCTTCACTCCTGAGGCTCGTTGCGCCCGATCCGGTACGTGAAGGCGATTCGTAGCCCGCTCGGCTCCCAGTACTCCTGCCGCGAAAAGTACACAGGGCTCGCGATCGTGAAGCGGTCCCGACGACTGTTGAACAGGTCCTGGGACGCGAGAGACATCGTCGCCTTGCCGTCGAGGAAGTCCTTGGCGAGCGCGCCGTTCACGTAGGTCGTCGAAGCACGCCTCCCCTGAATGGTCTTTGCCGGGCCGAAGTAGCGCACCGCCGTCTCGAGCCGGAGTCCCCGGGCGAGCGTCCACGTCACATGGACGCGGCTCGTGAAACGGTTCGTGTCGGCGTGGTAGTCGGTCCCCCTGTGCGTGCCACGAGCGTGGGTCCGGAAGAGGTTGGCCGAAGCCGACACTTTCAGATCGTCGGTGAAGCCCTCCTGGACGGCGACTTCGAGGCCACGATCGTCCGACGTCGCGAGGTTGAACGGTGTCGTGAGGAGGATCCCCTGGGGGGCGAGCGTCTGGATGTCTTCGATGACGCCGGTACGGTGATGCACATAGACGCTCGCCAGGAACGAGCCGGTCTGCCACGACTGCAGGAGCTCGGCCTCCCAGCTGTCGCCGTACTCGGGGCGCAAGTCGGGGTTTCCCGTGAAGCGGCTGCGCGAGTCGGAGTACGAGGTGCGGGCCAGAAGGAGGCCGGGGTCGGGACGGGAGATCCGGCGGCTGTAGCTGAGCTGGACGGAGCGCCGGTCGGTCAGGTGGTAGGTGAGGAAGACGCTCGGAAAGAGGTCCGCGTAGGACTGACGCGTCCGGCGGCCGGTGGCCCGCAGCGTCGTACGAACACCGTACTGCTCGGCACGCAACCCCACCTGGTAGGACAGCTCTCCGAGGCGCGACGAGACGGTCGCGTATGCGGCCGCCACGTGGTCGGCCAGCGAGTAATTGCTGTTGAACGCCGGAAGGGACGTCCAGGAGCCACCGGCCGAGCGCCGGCGCGTCGCGTAGTGGTCCACCTCCCGGTTGAAGTCACCGCGCACGCCGGCTTCCACCTTACCGCTGTCCGGCAGCGGTCGCACCCAGTCGGCACGCAGGTGCAGCACGTCGCTGCGCCGGATGTCGTCGATCGCGTGGTAGAGGGTGTCGTGAGGCGGCCGGGGACTCCAGTCGGTGATGCGCGGGAGCTCCTCGTGCGAGGCGTGCTCGTACTGCGCGCTGGCCGTCAGCTTGTGGTTGTCGCCGCCCAGCAGCTTCTCGTAGTCCAGCGAGAGACCGCCGCCGCCCTCTCCACCTCCGATCGTGTCGGTTCGGTCGATGCGATCGAGGAAGGCCCCCGTAAGCGTTGAGTCGACGTAGGCGCCGCGCCACCGGTCCTGCTTGTCCTCGAAGTGGAAGAGACCGCTCACCGTCAACGTCTGGGAGGAGGAGAGGTGGAGGTCGGAGCCGAGCTTGAAGTTGCCGTCCCAGTCCGTCTCCTTGCCGTCGTTCAGGGCGTGGTAGAGGTAGGACGTATCGGGACTCTGGTAGCGCTGGAAGGTACGGGAGTGCGAGGGGTCGGCCTCGTATGCGACGGCGCCGTCGAAGAACCAGTTGACGCGGCCGCGACGCAGGTTCATGTCCGCGGACCACTGGGTAGATTCCGGCCGGCGCTGCGTGAAGCCGAGCGTCGCGTTGAAGCCGCGCCGTTCCTGCTTCTTCAGGATGATGTTGATGATGCCGGCGCTGCCTTCGGCGGAGTACTTCGCCGACGGATTGGTGATGACCTGGACCTCCTGGATCAGGTCGGCCGGGAGGTTCCGAAGCGCACGGGATCCGTTCCTGTAGATCGGCGACGGCTTGCCGTTGATGAGGATGTGCACTGCGCTGCTTCCGCGCAGCGAGATGGTCCCCTTGAAGTCGGTCATGAGCGACGGGACGTCGTTCAGCACATCGAGTACGGACCCCCCCGTCACCGTGATGTCCTTGCCCACCCTGAAGACACGCTTCTCGAAGCTCAGCTCCATCTGGGAGCGCCGGCCCGTGACGGTCATCCCCGGCAGGTGCAGCACCTCGGGCGTGAGCACGATCGTACCGAGGTCGCGGTGCTCACCCGGCTTCAGCTCGAGGGTGCGGTGGTAGGGTTTGGAGGCCAGGTAGGTGATCCTCAATGCGTAGGTGCCCGCTGCCGCGCTCAGACGGAAGGCGCCCGTCGAGTCCGTAGCGGTCTCGGCCGTCGGCGGGGACGTGGTGTCCTGCCCCGCCGCGCGGAGCTCCACTGTGGCGAGGTCGACCGGCGTTCCCGCCCTCGTCCGGACCGTCGCGCTCACGGTGGCCTGCTGGGCCAGGAGCGCAGGCGGTGCAGCGGCCACGAGGCCCGCGATACCGAGGGACAGGGCAGCCGTACGGAGCCGCTCGAGCAACATGCCTGCAACCTACGGGATCGGTCCTGACACAGCGGTAACGAGAGGACCGAGGCGCGGTGTTATCGTGCCGTCAGGACCGAACCGCCCACCTTCTGGTTAGCAAGGAGACGTTCGACAGCCGGATCCTCCGCGACACTGGAGGAGCGTTCGAGAGGCGGGAGAGAAGGGCATGCTCATCTGGGAAATCGTCATGGTGGCCATGGCCGCCATCCGGGCCAACGTCATGCGTGCGGTGCTCACCACGCTGGGCATCATCATCGGGGTCGCGGCCGTCATCGCGGTCGTCGCGCTCGGGCAGGGTGCACAGGCCAACGTGCAGAGCATGATCCAACGGATCGGCACGAACGTGCTCACGATCCACGCGGAATGGGAGCGCTTCCACGGCGTCTCGTCGACCAGCACGGCCCCGCTGACCCTGGACGACGCGAAGGCGCTCGCGAAGGCCACGAACCCGCCGCTGGAGATCGCACCCAACATCAGCTCGCACGTCCAGGTGACCTACTCGCGCTGGAACGCCTACACCCAGGTGGACGGCACCTGGCCCTCGTACTTCACGATCTACAACCATCACCTCGAGGCCGGGCGCTACTTCACGCAGGGCGAGGTGGACGGGATGCGCAGGGTGGCGGTGCTCGGCCACGACGTGACCGACAACTTCGACTCGATCCCCGGCACCCTCATGGTCGGAAAGACGATCCACATCCGCGGTGTGCCCTTCACGGTCGTCGGCGTGCTGAAGGAGAAGGGATCCGCCGCGTGGCTCAGGCCGGACCAGGAGGTATTCATCCCGGTCACGACCGCACAGTACCGTGTGTTCGGAGGGCGGCGGCGGCTGGAGGACATCTTCGCGGCCACCCCCAACCCCAAACAGGTCGACAAAGCGTACGACGAGATCGACCAGATCATGCGTCGGCAGCACAAGATCCTGCCCGGAGCGCCCGCCGACTACCGCGTCATGAACGCGTCGGACCTGCTGTCGACGTTCAACGACGCCAACAAGACGCTCACCTGGCTTCTCGCCGGCATCGCGGGCGTGAGCCTCCTGGTGGGCGGCATCGGCATCATGAACATCATGCTCGTGAGCGTTACCGAGCGCACCCGTGAGATCGGCGTCCGGAAGGCGCTGGGCGCGACCAGGCGCAACATCCTCTTCCAGTTCCTGATCGAGTCGCTCACGCTGTGCGTGCTGGGTGGCCTCTTCGGCGTGGGCTTCGGTTACCTGACGGCGTTCATCATGAGCTCGTTGGCGCACTGGAGCACGGTCGTGGCGCCGAACGCGGTGGCCCTGGCGCTGCTCTTCTCGGCCGGGGTGGGCCTCTTCTTCGGGATCCTGCCCGCCCAGCGGGCGGCCAGGCTGGACCCGATCGAGGCGCTACGCTACGAGTGAACGCGCGCTCGAACGGCATGCAGGATCGCGTCCTTCCCGTCGGCGCGTCATCCTGGTGACAGCTTCGCCGGCCTAGGTTGAGCGCGTCGCCCGCCCTCGACGGGAGGTCCGCTTCATGAGCGAAGAGCACAAGGCGCGTGTCGTTACCCCGCTGTGGATCGGGTTCGGTGCGATCGTCCTCGTGCTGCTCCTCGGATTCACCCGTCCGGGACGCCGGGCGACGAGCGACTTCATCGCCTCGCTCCGGATCGAGCGGCCGAAGCGGGTGACGGCGGCCTTCACTCCTCCGGCGGGTTCACGCTTCAGTCGGCGCGTGCAGGACATGGTAGCGCGCATGGTCACCGGCTCAGTCGACCTGATCAAGGACGAGCCCGATCGGGCCGCGAAGAGCGTCGGCGAAGCCGCCGACAGCGCCGGGTTCACTCCCCTGCTCGCTCCAGCCGGCCACGGCGCTCCGAACGTCGTGATCCTCGGCGCGCGCACGCTCGGACTGAAGGTACAGCGCGACCAGCTCGCTACGATCCTCCGCGAGGCCGGCAGGTCGGCCGCCCTGCCGGTCTCGCTGGACGGAGCCTCGATCCGGATGCGGACGCTCCGCGGAATCCAGGTCCAGTACGGTGACTGCCCCGCCCAGGCCGACACGACGCTGCAGGGCCAGTTCCAGAGGCCGCCCTCGAACACACCCGCGAATCGCGACTGCCTCCTGCTGAGCGAGCGCCCCGACGTCTCGGCCACGCTCCCTGCGGGACTCGACGTCGATCAGCTCCTCGCCATCGCCCTGGAGGTATCGGGGGAGAGCCCCGACGAGGCCCGCCGCATGCGGGACACCTTCGATGCGAAGGCGCTGCTCGGGCTGGACCTGCCCCGCTTCGTCAGGTCGCACGACTTCGTGAAGGTCCGGGGCGTGCGGGGCGTGCTCATGAGCCAGGGCTGGCGCCGTGGACCCGCCTACACGCTGGTGTGGGCGGATCAGGGACGTGTCTACGAGATGAGCGGGTACAGCAAGCCCGACGGGGCCGTGCCGCTCGCCGACTCCCTCACCGTGGCGCCCGCATCGTGAGCGCCCTGGCCGGCCCGGCCATCGAGACTGCGGACCTCCGTAAGGTGTTCGGGTCGCACGTCGCCGTGGACAGCCTCTCGCTCACCGTCCCTCGTGGCGAGATCTTCGGGTTCCTCGGGCCGAACCGCGCGGGCAAGAGAACGTCCGTGAAGATGCTCCTCGGCCTCGTGAAGCCAAGCGCGGGGACCGCGCGCCTCCTGGGTTCGCCGCCCGACTACCCGGAGGTGCGAAGGCGGATCGGCTTCCTGCCCGAGGACTTCCGCTTCTACGACTGGCTCACGGCCCGCGAGCTGCTGCGCTTCCATGGCAGGCTCGCCGGAGTGTCGCCCGCACGGCTGAGGACGCGCGTCCCCGAGGTCATCGAGCTCGTGGGTCTGACGGAGCACCGCGACCGCCGGCTGCGCGGCTTCTCCAAGGGGATGCTCCAGAGGATCGGGCTGGCCCAGGCGATCCTGCACGAGCCCGACCTCGTCTTCCTGGACGAGCCGACCTCCGGCCTCGATCCGATGGGACGTCGCATGGTGCGCGACATCCTGCGGGCCGAGCGTGACCGCGGCGCCACCGTCTTCCTCAACTCCCATTTCCTGAGTGAGATCGAGGTCACCTGCGATCGGGTGGCGTTCTTGAAGCATGGCAAGGTCGTTGCCGCCCGCAATCTGAAGGCCGAGACCGCCGAGGTGCGGGTGGTGGTGCGGGCGCACAACCTCGAAGCGGCGGCCGTGGAGAAGCTCGGCCGGTGGGTCAGCGCCCCTCGGCTCGACGCCGACCACCTGAGCTTCGGCGTCGCCTCGGAGGACGTGCTGCCCGACGTCGTGCGCCATCTCGTGGCCGAAGGAGCCGATGTCTACAGCCTCACCCCGGAACGCGTGCCGCTCGAGGAGCTGTTCGTGAAAATCATGGGCGGGGAGGCGGAGCTGTGAGCGGCCTGTGGACGATTGCCCGCATCACGATGCGGGAGGCTGCGCGACGCAAGCTTCTGTGGATGGGCCTGCTGGCCGGGGTCGTGCTGCTCGGCATCTTCGCCGTCGCGCTACACCTCCAGGTCCTGCAATTCCAGTCGCGCTCCATGTCGCCCTTCCTGCGTTACCAGGTCGAGAGCGGCATGCTCATCATCGGCCTCTACACCTGCGATCTCGTGGCAGTCGTGCTCACGATCCTGGCATCCATCGACACCCTCGCGGGCGAGATCGGATCCGGCACGATCCAGGCGATTGCCACCAAGCCGCTCGCACGCTGGCAGATCTTCGCCGGGAAGTTCCTCGGCTTCCTGATCATGGTCGTGGCCTACGTGGCACTCTCCTTCTGGGCGACCGTCTGGGTGGCGCACGCCGTGACGGGCGTGCTGCCGGAGCACCCGATGCGAGGCATGCTCCTCATCGTGTTCGAGTGCGTCGTGGCCCTCGGCCTCACGTTCCTGTTCGGCACGTGGCTCAGCACCCTGGCGAACGGCGTCGTCGTGCTCGGACTTCAGGGCGTCGCGCTCATGGGTGGGTGGCTCGAGCAGGTGAGCGGCTTCTCCCAGAGCGCGCACATCGTGACGCTGGCCGTGGTGGCGAGCCTGGTTCAGCCCGGAGAGTCACTCTGGCGGAGGGCCGCCTTCGAGATGCAGACGCCGCTCGCGGGGTCGCTGTCGTTCTCGCCCTTCGCGAACGTCTCCATTCCCAGCCTGACGGCGATCGGATATGCCGGCGTCTACCTGTGCGTCGTGCTCGCGGTGGGTATCTGGCACTTCAGCCGGCGCGACCTGTGACGTGCTCGGGCTGCTAGCCCTCCACGCCTCTCATCTCGTAGAGCTCGATGCGCCACGACATGCCCGTTTCGGGATCTGCCGCCTCGGCACGCTGTGCCGGGGTGAGCCGGGCGTGCAGCCGCTTCCACAACGCGCGCTTCTTGGGGCAGTGGTCATGGACGGAGACGATGACGGCGCCGTGAGACGACGTGAGGAGCGCCCGCGCCCGGTCCAGCATCTCCGAGATGCGTCGGAGGGGGTAGTAGTAGAGCATCTCGTTGAAGACGATGACCTGGAACGGTGTCTTGCTCGTGTAGCTCTCGAACGGGGTCGCGACGAAGCTCCGACCCTGGTGGCCGTTGCTCCTGCTTCGGCACAGGCGGATCGCTTCGCTGGACAGGTCGAGGCCGACGTAACGGGTGACGTTCGCCGGCAAATGAGGCAGAAGCGCTCCGGTACCGCAGCCGACGTCGAGCATGCTGGTGGCGCGCTTCCCTCGTTCCTGCAGCATGCCTGATATCACGTGGTGCCGAGGACTCTGCTGGGCCGAGTCGAGGAAGGACCAGTGGCCCTGGACGAATCCCTTGTCCCAACGCCCCTTCTCGTTCCTCCAGAAGAGGTTCAGGAAACTACCGGCGGTTCTCCGCATCGATGTGGGCAGGCTCATGGATGATGTTACCACGAGCCACCTGACTCCACCATGACAGGGGTGGACGCCGGAGCGGCCCACCCCCTACCGGGTGGTACTCGGGCTCCTCATTCTGTATCCTGATCGAACAACCGTGTACAAGGAGCAACCCCTGATTCAGCATATCAAGAACTTCCGGACGTCCGGGACCGTCATGCCGAGCTCGCCCCGGCTGGTGAAGCGGCTACTGGACGGCGTGGAGTTCGCGACGGCGCGCCACATCGTGGAGCTGGGCCCGGGCGACGGATGTGTTACGCGCGAGATCCTGCAGCGAATGCGTCCCGATGCGCGGCTCATCTCCCTGGAAGTGAACCCGGTCTTCGTCGAGCAGTGTCGGTCGATTCCGGATCACCGCCTCACGGTTCGGCAAGCCTGCGCCTCGAACCTGCCCGCGATCCTGCACGAAGAGGGCATCAGCGAGGTGGACGCGGTCGTCTCGAGCCTCCCTCTGGGTCTCATGGAAGACGACCTGGTCGACCGGATCCTCGAGGGGAGTCACGCCAGCCTGCGGCCGCACGGGCGGTTCGTCCAGTATCAGTACAGCCTGAGCCGATATGCGAACGTGCGGACGCTCTATCCGTCGGTCGCGCTCGGATTCACCCCGCTCAACGTGCCACCCGCGTTCGTATACACGTGCTCCAATCGTCCCGGCGCGCTCCAGGCCCGGCGACGGAGACCGTCGCTGGCGTCGGCCTATGCCGCGGCGCTGGCGCTGGGTGGGCTGGTGGCTCAGATGGTGCGCAACCGCTAGGCCGGAGCGAGCACGGCAGGATCCGTCACGAAGAGGGAGGAGCGAGCGCGGCTCGCACGAACGTCTCCACGTCCCGTGTGAGGCGGGTACGGTCTTCGTTCGTCAGGTACATCATGTGCCCGCTCGGATAGTCGTGCATCTCGATGCGCCGGCGCTGTGCCGGGTCGAGCCCCAGGTGGTCGATCACGTAGTGTGTCGCGAAGAAGGGCGTCGCCAGGTCGAAGCGGCCTGACGCGACGAAGACGTGGAGCGAGGGATCCCGGCGGATTGCGTCCGCGAGGGCGGCGCTCTTCTCGACCGGCCCGTTCTGCGCCGATCCCCAGGTCCACTTGACCGCGAGCCAGTCCGAGCGGGGTGCCTCGGGCGGGGGCCATCCGTACGCGAAGGGACCCGCGTAGAACCCGTCCGTGCGGAAGCCGAGCTCGTTGCGCAGGTACGGCACGATCAGCCGGCTGATGCCGTTGCCCGACAGGCTCGGATCCGACGTGGGGTCGTACATTCCCGCTGACGCCGGCGAGGCCATCCGGCTGTCGTAGTGCGCCACCGCCTCACCGGAGTCCGCGAGCAGGTGGCGGGCGAACGCCTTCGAGCTCACGCGGAGGTCGGACACGAGCACGAACGTCGTGTCGAGTCCCGTGTAGCGCGCGAGCGAACGGGCAGCCCGATGACGCTCGTCGACCGAGAGGCGATCGCCCTTCATGAGCGCTTCGGCGTAGCTGGTCGTCGCCCATCCCTCGGCCTGCCGGAGCGCCCCGTCGAGATCCGCCTGGAGGTCGGGCGCGAGTCTGTGGTGTGCGAAGGCCGCCGCGGTGTAGCTGGGTACGGCAAGAACGTACGGAAGGTCGTTTCCGGGTGTGGCCTGGGTGGCCCCGGCGTTCAGGTAGCACGACAGGAGGATCACACCCTTCAACGGAACGTGGCTCCGCTCGAGCGTGCCCGCGAGGCCCGCCGCGCGCATCGTGCCGTAGCTCTCCCCGGCGATGAACACCGGGGCGTCGGGCGCCGCCCAGCGCTCCCGGTAGATGCGCATGAACTCCGCAACCGAGGCGATGTCGCCGTCGACGCTCCAGAAGCGCGGGCCGTCGTCCGGGGCGATCGGATACGAATAGCCCGTGCCCACCGGGTCGACGAACACGAGGTCCGTGAAGCGCAGCCACGTGCTTTCGTTGTCGACCAGCTCGTAGGGCGGTGGCGGGCTCGTGTACTCGGCCATCGTCCTGGCGCGGCGTGGACCCGCCAGCCCCAGCTCGATCATCGACGCCGGAGAGCCCGGGCCTCCGTTCCACGCGAACGTGATCGGACGCGGCCGAGCGCCCGGGCCGCGATCCACCGTGTAGGCCACGAAGAACATCCTGGCCACGGGTCGACGCGAAGCGTCACGCAGCGTGACGAACCCTGCACGCGCCGTGTAGGAGAGCGCCCTGCCATCCACCGTGATGCGGTGGCGCGTCACGACCGTGCTGTCGGCCGAAGCCGCGGCCGTAGCCGCCGCGGGCGAGGTGCCTGCGGCGAGCGTCAGGACGGTGAGGATGGCAGCGAACGGTAGCCTGCGGAGGACGCTCATGGATCTCTGGGTGTGTGGGAGTCTCGCGATTGCACCGTCCCGGCGATGAACGCCTTCATGTCCTCGATGAACCGGGGCGTCACCGCGGGATCGCGATGGAAGTCGTGGCCGCTCGGATAGCACTTCAGCGTGAAGCGATCCGCCTCTGCGGGCGCGATGCGCGCCATGAGCGCCTCGTTCGCCGAGCAGCTGTTGAGGGAGTCGTAGAGGCCTGCACCCACCAGCACCTTCAGGCCGGAATCGAGCGCCATGGCACGCCGGAGCCAGGGCTCGGTTCCGGGTGGTCCTTCGCCGGCCCGGGCGTCGGCCATGGCCTCCGGAGTGATGGTCCCCGAGTTGTACTCCCAACGCGCTCCCGGAGGGGGGCCGGCCGAGTCGGGCCGGGGCCCGACCCCGAGATACGCGAGGTCGGTGTGGTAGCGCAGCGCGCCGCGGACATACGCGAGCATCGGGGGAAGCCCGCGCCGGTACACGGCCGTCAGCGTATCCGTCGGACCGCGGATCTCGCGCATGTCGTACGTGTCGAGCGTATCGCCCGGCAGGAGCCCGCGGAGGTACTGCCGGGGTGTGAACGCGAGCGTGGTCCGGGAGATCCGATCCAGCGGATAGCCCGTCCAGCGCGAGAGCTGCGCCGCGATCGTGTCGCGACGCGCCTCGTCGAGGCCGGACACGTGCGCGAGCGCCGGCGCATACGTGTCGAGCGCCCAACGCCGAGCCGCCGTCACGACGGTGCTCCGCTCGGTGCCGAAGCCGGGCGCGAGCTTGTCATGCACCAGGGCGGCCGCCGCATATCCGGGCACACGCAGCGCGGTGCGCAGCGCGCGAGGCAGCGCATCGGCACCGAACTGGATGCCTCCCGACTGCAGGATCGCGCCCGCGACGTGGATCCCTCGCTTCTCCAGCAGCTCGCTCACCCCCGACACCCGCCACGTCCCGTAGCTCACACCGTAAAGGAAGAGCGGGGCGTCCGGGTCGCCGTACCGGGCTCTCCAGGATCGCACGAAGTCGGCCAGCGACGCCTGGTCGCCGAGGACGTTGTAGAAGGCCTGCTCGTCGCGCGGCCTCGCCGCCCGGCTGAAGCCCGTGCCCACCGGATCGACGAAAACCAGGTCCGCGACCGTCAGGAGCGTCAGAGGATTGTCGACGACCCGGCCGTCGACGACCCGCTTGGGCCCGAACACGGGCTGGAGCCCGAGCGCCGGGTCGCTGGGCCCTCCGCCCCACAGGAAGAGGAGCGGGCGTGGGGCGCCGGCCTCCGCGCCGGAGTGAACGACGTAGGCCACGTAGAACATCGTGCCGCGCGCGCTCGATCCCCGGACGGCGTGGACCGGCAAGCGTCCCGCCTCGGCGGAATAGCTCCAGACGTGACCGTCGGCGCGGATCTGGTGCTCGGTGACGACCGGCCCCGTGCGTTGCCCGGCAACGGGCACCGTTGGCGCAGCCACCAGCACGGCCACGAGGAGAACCGCGCAGGGGATCCTGTGCAAAGCCATGGGACGCCACGGTAGGTCCACGTCGCAGCGGGAGCAAGCGCCGCGTCACGCCCATGGCCGTCGCGGCTGATCCGCAGTATGCTCCCTCAGCGTACGCCTCCCGCCTTCTGCGACCCCCTTCCCCGGCGAGGCCGTGTCATGCTCGAACGCTTCCGCTCAGTCCTCCCCACGTGCGCGCTCGCGCTCATCCTCACGGCCTGTGTCCCGTCCCGGGATCGCGCGATCCCGGTCGTCGAGCTGTCGTCGGTGCACGATCTCGCGCGCTTCGATGGGTGGGGTGAGATCCGGGATGTCCTGCCGCTCGACTCGACGACCGTCGTGCTCGGCTCGTTCGCACCGTTCGTCCACGTGCTCCGGGACGACACCGTCGCGGGGGCGTGGGGTGAGCAGGGGGACGGACCACGAGAGCTTCGCTTTCCGGCACGGCTCGTCCGGACGGCGGACGGCGGAGCGATGGTCTGGGACGTCGGCAAGCGTGAGCTCTTCGCGCTGACCGACTCCGGACTGTCGGAGGGCGTGCCGCTGACCCCGTCACGGCGCGGAATGACCGTCGCCGACGTCGAGCAGATCACGTTCGGTGCCCCGTTCCGGATCCGCCGCGCGGGGGCGCGCTGGGTGACGGCGAGCTACAGCCCGGGCATCACGAGCCAGGACGGATACTGGCACGGGTCGATCGTGTCGCTGGCGGCGGGAGCCGAGCCCCACGAACGAGAGATCGTGCGGCTGGACTCGGCCTTCGGTGCCCCACCGCCGCGGGGCACCCAGCTGGCAGAGGTCCCGCTCTGGGACCTCTGCCCCGACGGCGTGGCGGTATTCGATCCCCATACGGGGCGCGTGCGGGTCTTTGCCCTGGACGGGACGGAGATCGGGGCCGGCGCCCCCCGGCCGCCGCACGTCGCATCCCGGCCGGTGACGAACCACGATCTCCGCGTGCTGCTCAGAAGGCTCGTCGCGGCCGAGATCCAGGCGACCCGGCCGGGTCGCACGCCGGACTCGACCGCGGTCGCGCACATGATCGAGTCGAGCCTGGACCGGTTCCGCAGAAGCGTCGCTCCGACGCTCCCGCGCGCCATCGGCCTCCGCTGCACGGATCGGGGGATCATCTGGCTGCGTGAGTTCGACGAAGCCTCGGGCGACGCGCTCGGACGGGGACGCAGCTGGCTTCGCTACGACGGGTCCTGGTCTCGCGTGCTGTTCCCCGTGGGCTTCACGCCGCTCCGCTTCGGGCGGGCGGGCGCATGGGGACTCATGCGCTCGAAGCTCGATGTACAGTCGCCGGCCTACGTGCCGTTCGACGGATCGCTATCTTCGGAATCGTCGTAGCCGTCGTTCCGTTTCCCGAGTCGGATCTCATGATGGACACGCCCTGGCCCACCTCGTGGGCTCCGTACCTGACCTGGGCAAAGCATCACGCCCGCGCCCGATGGGACCTGAGCGCGAGCGGCCTCGCCCCCTGCCCCATCGACGAGATCCCGGACTCCCGCGACGAGATGCGGATCCAGGTGCGCTCCGACGACGGCTATCCCCCGCTCCTCGAGGCGATCGCGGAGCGCTACGGCGTGGGTACGGATCAGGTGGCCACCGGCGGTGGCGCGGCGGGCGCGAATTTCCTGGCGTTGGCCGCGCTCGTGCGGCCGGGCGACGAGGTGCTCGTGGAATCGCCCGGTTACGATCCGCTCGGCGGAGCGGCCCGCCTGCTCGGTGCCGAAGTCCGCACGTTCGAGCGGACGTTCGACGACGGCTGGGCGCTCGACCCCGACCGTGTGGCCAAGGCCGTGACGAGCGAGACCCGCGCGATCGTGGTGACCAACCCCCACAACCCTTCGGGCTCCTACACCGACGCCGACACGCTGAACGCGCTCGCGGAGGTGGCGGGTTCGGTGGGCGCCCGCGTGATCGTGGACGAGGTCTACCTCGAGGCGCTGAGCGGCGTCGACACCCGACCCGCCGCCACGAGGAGCGAGCTCTTCGTGTCCACGAGCAGCCTCACGAAATGCTACGGGCTGGCGGGACTCCGGCTCGGCTGGATCCTGGGCGATGCCGACGTGGTGGAGCGGGCCCGGCGGGCGCGCGACGTCGTGGACGGAAACGGCCCTTCCCCCTCGGAGAGCCTCGCGGTCGTGGCGTTTCGCCACGCAGACCGCCTCCTGGAGCGCGCTCGCTCCATTCTCGAGCCGAACGGCCGGCTCCTGCGCGCATTCGTGGAAGAGCGGGACGAGCTCGAGTGGGTGCCGCCCGCCGGGGGCGCCGTGGCGTTTCCACGTCTTCGGGACGTGGAGGACACGAGCGCGTTCGTACAGCTCGCCCTGGACGACTTCGACGTGGGGCTGGTTGCCGGACGGTTCTTCGGAGCGCCCGGGCACTTCCGCATCGCCATCGGCGCGGAGGCCGCCACAGTCGAGGGAGGGCTGGAAGCGCTGGGCCGCGCGATGGACGCCTACCGCCGGTAGGAGCCGGCCGTCGCCGACGGCTGTCGCGTGCCACCCCTCCGGGCGGTAAGGATTCCTTACTTCCTTACTTCCTTACCGACCCGCGGGGGACACACCCTCATCAGTCGTCCACACCGCTCCATAGATCGCCCACCGTATATCCCTCGGGGAACGGGTCTTCGGGATCGAGCACGTACTGGGCGAACCCCGTGATCCACGCGGTGCCCGTGATCGTCGGCACGACGGCCCGGTAATCCCCGACCGTCGTCTCTCGGATCAGGCGCCCGGTGAACACGGTCCCGAGGATACCCTCGTGGCGGAAGTCCTGGTTGAGTCCGAGACGGCCCTTGGCGTGCAGCGCCGCCATCTTCGCGCTCGTCCCCGTGCCGCACGGCGACCGATCGAAGACGCCCTTCCAGGTGGAGGGTCGCTCCCAGTCCAGGGTGCCGGTGGAGACGACCACCGTGTTGCGCCGATCGGCGTTCGGGCCGAGCGGCGGCGCCGAGAGCTGCGCGATCGAGACGCCCCTGACCTCGGGATTCAGAGGGTGCACACAGTCGAGCTGCTCCTGCGTGGCGGCCTTGACCATCTCGCCGATGCGCACGGCGTCGCCCGCCTCGTCCGGCGTGAGGCGAAGGCCGAACTGGTCCGCGTCGGCGATCACGTAGAACATCCCGCCCCACGCGACGTCCACGCTCACGGTGCCGAGATCCGGCACCTCGACCGGCGCGTCCAGGTGCACCGCGAACGCCGGCACGTTCTCGAACGTGACCGCCTTGACCTTGCCGTCACGCACCTCCGCCTTCACACCGATGAGGCCCGCCGGCGACTCGAGCGTGAGCTCCGTCACGGGCTCGGTCACCTCGACCATGCCCGTCTCGATGAGCACGGTGGTGACGCCGATCGTGTTCGTGCCCGACATCGGCGGATACTCGACCTGCTCCATGATGACGTACCCCGCGTCGGCGTCCGGATGCGTCGGCGGGAGAATCAGGTTGCAGTTGGCAGCCGGATATCCCCGGGGCTCGCGGAGCATGCGCTTGCGCAGGTCGTCGTGATGGGTGCGCAGGTAGACCATCTTCTCGAACATCGTCTCGCCGGGAACGTCGCGGACCCCGCCCACGATGACGCGGGCGGGCTCGCCGGCGGCATGGGCATCGACGGCGTGGATCATCTTCGAAAAGCGCATGAGTGCTCCGGTTTCGGAAGGCCGCCCCGGGCGGCCGGTCGGGTGGATCGGGGTGCGAATCTGTGGAACGCGGACGTCGTCCGCCACCGGGGCCACCGCCGCGATGGGCAGCACCCGTCGAGCAGGGCCCCGCGCCTCAGTGCACCGAGAACGAGATCGGGATCTGGACCCACACCGCCGTCTTCTTGTCGCGGTACGAGGCCGGGGAGAATCGGTAGACCCTCGCCACCTTCACCGCGGCGGAATCCAGCGTCGGGTAGCCCGAGCTCTGAGCGATCACGCAGTCTCGCACCCTGCCTCGCGTGTCGATGTAGAAGTACATGAGCACGACGCCACCGGTGCGGGTCTCGCGGTATACGGTCGGGTAGACCTTCTCCATCGCGCGCAGGACCTGCGTCCGGTTCAGGATGGCGGGCGCGATGTCGTACGGCGTGAAGGCGGGCTGCGCGGAGGAGCTCCCCTTCGCGCCCGGGGTGCCACCTCCGCCGCCTTCCGCCCCACGCTCCACGGGAGGCGTCGGGAGCGTATTCGCGGCAAGCGACGAAAAGTCCATCTTGCGGATCGTGACATCCTCGGGAATCGGCTTTCGAGAGATCGCGGGCGTAGCCGGACGCGCGATGGGACCGGGCGCCACCGGGATCTTCACGTCGGCGGGGATGCTGACCTCGGCGAGTCCGCGGGCCTGGACCACCGGTGCGTGTACGCCGATGTCGGGGGCACGCAGCGTCGGCCAGAGGCTGAACAGCGCGAAGTGCGCGGCGGTAGCCGCCAGGATGCCGCCCCACACCAGGGCCTTCCACGACCGCTTGAGCCGGTCGTTCGCGGAGAGCGCAGCGCCCCCACCGGAAGGATCGGGCCGGACGTTCATGTCCCCGGTTCGCTCATCGCCGCCTCAGCCAGTGATGCTGTACGCGTACCTACTCTCGACGGGATCGTTCTCCGCGAAGCGTGACAGCCGGAACATACGCGCGTCGAACGTGGGATCGGATTCCCGCGTGACGAGCTCCGCCGTCATCAGGCCCACCGCCGGACCGAGCTTGAACCCGTGCCCGCTGAAGCCCGTGCACAGGAAGTGTCCGCTCCCCGCCGGGACCTCGTCGATCACCGGGTGCCAGTCGGGCGTGATGGCGTACAGCCCCGAATAGCCGCGCCGTGCCGAAGCGGCCTCCATGGGGGGACACCGCTGGATCCACCGCCGGCCCACGTCGAGGTCGAACTCCGCGTCCGAGTGATCCGGATAGTCGTCCGGATCGACGACGTCCTCGCCCTCCTTGGGATCGATCAGCCCGACGAGCATCAGATCGCCGGTCTCCGGCCGGAAATAGCTCGCGTGCGCGAAGTCGAGCACGACCGGATGCGGGCCTCGGTGGCCCTCCGGCCGTCCGAACACGGCCACCTGCGCACGGCACGCGCTCACCGGCACGGCGAGGCCCGCGAGCGCCGCCACACGGGCACCCCAGGGCCCGGCACAGTTCACGACGAGTGGCGTGTCGAAGAGCTCACCCGCCGCTTCCACGCCGGCCACGCGTCCACCGACGAACCGGATCCCGGTCACCTCGTGGTCGAAGAAGAAGCGGGCGCCGAGTCGCTTGGCTGCGTCCGCGAAGCTCGTGGTCGTGCGGTGCGGGTCGGCGTAGCCGCTCCCGGGCTCGTAGGCGGCGGCGACCAGATCGGCGGACGCCGCGTCGGGCAGGATCTCACGGAGCTCCTCCGGAGACAGGATCCTCGTGTCGATGCCGACGCCCCGCTGGAGCGCGACGTTGGCCTCGAGACCCGCTCGATCGGCCTCGGGCACGAGGACCACGAAGCCGCTCGGGACGAACCCCGCCCCGCCACCCACCCGCTCCTCGAACTCCCGGAACACGCCGAGCGCGTGGAGCGCCATACGCGCCGTGGTCTCGTTCGAGTAGTGCTGGCGCACGATTGCGGAAGAGCGGCCCGTGGAGCCTGAAGCGAGCGTGCCCTTCTCGAGCACCGCGACCTTCACACCGCGCTTGGCGAGCTCGAAGGCTGTGGCGCATCCCATGATCCCGCCGCCGATGATGACGGCATCGAACGTCCGACTCATGCGCATGGCATCCTTTAGCGGTGAAGCGTGACAAGCCCGAAGATGCGCTCCCGCCCCCCGCTCTGTCACGTACCACGGGCAGAGCCCATCTTGTGTCCCGACGCCCTCCCACCCAGCATGCCTCCAGTGCCCCGTCTCTCAGGAACGGCCCCGTGAGCAGCAGCCCGATCGATCGCCCCGATTCCCTGTTCAATCACCCGCTGCGCGGCGTGGTCCTCGTGCTGGCCGTGGTGGGGGCGGCGCTCTTGTGGAAAGCGCACGAGAAGGGTCCGCCACCCGAGCCGGTCCGCTTCCAGGCGATCCAGCCCGCGGTGTTCGGTGCGCCGCACGCGGTGACCGTCGCGTGGGCCGACGTCGACGGCGACGGCCAGCCCGACGAGTTCGTGGGCTTCAACAAGGGACCCAGCCGCCTCTACCACAACGAACACGGCACCTTCACGGACATCGCGGAGAAGGTGGGCCTCGCGATCGATCGTCCGATCCGTTCGGCCGCCTGGGGTGACTACGACGGCGACGGAGACCCCGACCTCTTCGTCGGCTTCGCGGGCGGGTCTCCCGTCACGGCGCTCTACCGCAACGACGGCCCGAAGGGCTTCACCGAGGTGAGCGCCGAGGTGGGGCTCCGGATCGACTCGGGCGTCCCTCGCCAGGCTTCGTGGATCGACTACGACAACGACGGCGATCTCGACCTCTTCATCGCGTTCCGCGACGGCCCCAACCGCCTCTTCCGCAACGACGGCCCGAACGGGTTCACGGACGTCACGACGGCCTCGGGCATCGGGGATCCGCGCCACACGGTCGGTGCCGTCTGGTTCGACATCGACCAGGACGGAGATCTCGACCTCTACGACGCCAACATGGACGGCGACGCGAACGGGCTGTGGATCAACGACCACGGGCACTTCCATGACGAGGCCAAGCGATGGGGCCTCGCGGGCGGTGGCCGCCCGGTGGGCGTGGACAGCCTCGGGACGGTGCGTCCGTGCCTCGTCGACTTCGACAACGACGGGCATCTGGATCTGTTCACGGCCAACTACGGCCCCAACGGCCTCTTCCAGAACCTGGGGCAGGGACCGCCCTGGACGAACGTGGCGTCCGAGCTGGGGCTCGCCATCGACGGTCGCTACGACACGTGCGCCTGGGCCGACTTCGACAACGACGGCTGGCCCGACCTGTACGTGAACGGCACGGTCACCCATGGCGTGAGCTACCGCGATTATCTCATGCGTCATGCGTGGAGCGGACGCTTCGTGGACGTGACCCCGCCGAACATGCTGAAGCTCGCCGCCGACCACGGGGCCGAGTGGGTCGACTACGACGGCGACGGCGACATGGACCTGTCGCTCGCGGGCGTCGGCGACGACGGCATGCACTACATCATGGAGAACCTGCTGCGCACGGAGATCGCGACCCGCTCGATCGAGATCTCCGTCGTGGACGCGAAGGGCCATGCCACGCTGCCCGGCGCCGAGGTGCGCCTCTACCCGGCGGGCAGCGCCCGGGTGCTCGGCACCCGGATCGTGGACACCGGGTCGGGCTACGACGCCCAGAGCGTGCTTCCCCTGCACTTCGGGCTCAAGAACAACGAGCCGGTGGACGTGGGCGTCACGACCGACACGCGCGCCGGACGGGTGACCGCCCGCCTGGCGAACGTGGACCCGACCGCCTATCGGGGCCGCGTGCTCGTCATCCGCGTGGGGCCGGACGGAAGGATCGTGCATTGAGGGCCCGCGCCCTCACCACACTTCCATCCGCTCCTGCGCCGTGAAGAAGAGCACGCGCTCCTTCACGGGCTCGCCCGTGAGGCGCGTCCACGCCTGTGCGTACAGGTCCACCTGCCGGCGGTACTCCTCGAGACGGACGGGGAAGTCCGGATCGGTGCCCACGTCGGTCTTGTAGTCCGCGATCACCCACCCGTCGTCCTCCTGGAACGCGAGGTCGACGACGCCTTCCAGGATCTCGGTCGTGCGACCGTCTCCTGCGCGCACGTCCCGGGCAGCGAACGGGATCTCCGCGAGCGTGCGCCGCGCCCGCCGGGCTCGTCCCCAGAGCTCGGAGCGGCGGACCGTGGCCACGAGCGCGAGCAGCTCCTCGAGCTCGACCGGCTCGCCTCCCTCGTCGGTCGGCCGTCCGTGCTCGATCAGCAGCGTGCGACACGCCCTGGACAACCCCTCGTCCGCCAGGCCGTCCGCCGCGGCCGCGAGCGCCGCGTGGACCACGCTCCCCCACGCATAGCCGCGCAGCACCTCCGTGTCGGACGGACCGGTTCGATCGGCGGCCGGGCGATGCGCTCGCCCGCCCACCGCCCGTTCGTGCACGATCTCCGTCACCGAGACGTGTCGGTACGACGGCTCGGCCATGGCGGTGATCCGCTCACGGGCCCTTCGGGTCTCCTCCGCGGCCTCGTCGGGTGCGAGCTCGAGCACCGCTCGCCTTACGGGTGGCCCGATCTCCAACGCAAGCTCCGCGGCGTGCTCGAGAAGCCACGGATCGAACGCGCTCCACGGCGAGCCGTCCGGTCTTTCCGGCCAACGCGCGACGACCAGCTCGTCCCGGGCGCGGGTGGCCGCCACGTACAGGAGGCGAACCCGCTCGGCACCGCCGAAACGCTCTTCGGCAGCCTCCTTCGCCGCCCATCCGATCGGCCGGGCCAGCACGCGATCGGAGCCCCATCCGCCCTGCGGCTCGGTCACGCTCAGCCAGGCCACGGCGGTCCCGTCGTCGAGACGCTCTGTGTGGGCGTTCGGCGAATGCGAGGCCACCTGTGAAGGATCGGCGAGGACCACCACGGAGGCCTCGAGCCCCTTCGCCTGATGCAGGTTCATCAGACGCACCACGTCCGTCCGGGCGGGCTCGAGCGGGGCCTCGGCCTCCCGCGCGTCGAGCGCGGTCGCAAGCGCGTCGAGCGCGCCGGGCAGCGAGGCGTCTCCAGCGAGCGCGGCTGCGCGCACGGCGTCGAGCGCGTACGCGAGCGCGCCGGCCCGGATCGCACCAAGGTCGCCGGAGGCCGCGAACGGCAGCAGCCCCAGTCCGGACACCGCCCGAGCGACGAACACGTCGGCGGGCTCCGTTCGGGTCTCTCTCCACCAGCCGTGCAGGTCCCGGAGCGCCCGCACCACGTCCGGATCTCCCCGCCCCCCGGGATGCACGACGTCGAACGCCCCCCCCGCCAGACGGTGAGCGACCAGGCGCTCCAGATCCAACCCGAAGAAGAGGCCCACGAGCACCGCGACCACCTTCACCGGGTCCGTCGGGTCGATCATGCACCGGAGGAGCGTCATCAGCTCGGCCAGCTCGAGCTCCACGCCCACCCCGGCCCCGGTCACCTGGACCGGGATGCTGCGCGCCTCGAGCGCACGCGCGTATGCATCCAGATTCCGGCGGTCCATCGTGAGGACCAGGAAGTCTCCGGCGACCCGCTCCCCTCCGTCGATGCGCATCCGAATCCAGCTCGCCAGGCGCTCGGCGTCATCGACCGCCACCGCGGCCCGCGCCCTTCGATCCGGCTCGACCGCGTACCAGAAGACGCCTTCGGCCGGCACCGGTGCGACGGCGGGACGCGTGTTCAACCGCTCGAAGCGCGCTTGCTCCGCCGTGGCTTCGGGCCCGAAGAATTCCGGAGCGTCGAAGACGGTGTTGACGAGGTCGCCGATCGGCGGGCGCGACCGAAAGTTCGTGGTCAGATCGAGCACGTCGCCGAAACCCTCGAAGCGGCGCTTCACGAGCTCGTAGAGCTGGATGTCGGCCCTCCGGAACCGGTAGATGCTCTGCTTGGGATCGCCCACCACGAAGAGCGCGCCCGGTCGCGGCGTCACACGGCGCCAGTCCGACCCGCCCTCCTCCACCGCCGCCTCGTCCGGCTCCGAGGCCAGGAGGAAGACCACCTCCGCCTGTAGCGGGTCCGTGTCCTGGAACTCGTCGACAAGCAGATGCCGGTAGCGACGTCCGAGCTCCCGTCGGGCCTCCTGACTGCGGCGCAGGAGACGCGCGGACAGAAGCAGGAGATCCTGGAAATCGAGCATCCCCCGACGTCGCCGATGCTCGGCGAACTCCTCCGCGGCCCGGCCCGCCAACCGGATGGCCAGCGCGTACCGGTGCGCGTACCACCGGTCGAGCAGGCGGCGGGCGGCCGTATCGCCGACACCGAACGCGTCCACGCTGTCCTTCAGCGCGACCGCGAGCCCCTTGTCCTTCCAGCGGTTCTGGGTGATCCGGTGCTTCGTATCGTTCAGCTTGCAGATGCGCGCGAGCGCATCGAAGAACTCCGCCGGCTCCCGCCACCCCGTCACCTCACGCGTGAAGGCGAGCGTGCGCAGCCTCTTCTGCAGCGGATCCCACCCCTTCGCCGGCTCGCGGGCGGGCATCAACTCGAGACCACGGTCCACGAGGGACTCGAGCTCCGCGCGGGCCGCCCTGATCTCGGCCTCCGTGGGCGGATCCTCCTCGGTGGCCGGAAAGATCACGTCGGGGTCCTCGACCAGCTTGTCGAAGAGGCCGACGAGCTGGCCCGGGCGCAGGCCCGCGGCGCTCAGATCCTCGAGAATCGCGTCGCGGTCCCGAACCAGTCGCTCCAGGTACGCCGCCCAGAACCGGCGGCGCACTTCTTCACGCCGCTCCGCCGGCAGCTCCTCAAACGCCGGGTCCAGCCCCACGTCGAGCGGGTGCTCGCGCAGGAGCCGGGCGCAGAACGCGTGGATGGTCCCGATGAACGTGCGGTCGATGTCGTCGAGCGCAGCCCGGAGCCGGCCGTGGACCGTTCCGGGAGGCTCGGCCGCGGCACCTTCGTCCGAGCCGCCCGTGCCATCCGGAGCGCTCGCCGTCTCCGCGACCCGCGCCTCCAGCCCGGCCTGGAATCGCTCGCGCAGCTCGCCGGCGGCCTTGCGCGTGAAGGTGACGGCGGCGATCCGGTCCACCGTGGCCGTGCCGGACTCCACGAGCGCCACCATGCGATGGACGAGCTCGGTGGTCTTGCCGGAGCCCGCCCCCGCCTCCACCAGGAGGTTGGTGTCGAGATCCTGGCGGATACGGCGCCGGGCCTCTTCGTCGGCGAGCGGAAGCGGGATGACGTCGGGATCGCTCATGAAGGGGCCAACCTAGCGTCACGCCTTCGGACGGGCCAACGTTCGCGCTCACCCGAACGGATTTCACGGATCGTCCCACGGAGCCATGCGACCGACCCTTCGTCCCTGCCGTACGCGCGGCGATTGGCGCCTCTTCGAGCGCGTCCCCGAGCTCCTCCACGGACGCCTGGATCCGTTCATCCCACCGTTGCCCGGAAGCGTCTCGGGATTGCGCAAGCCTCGACATCCGTTCCACGTGCACGGGGAGATACGGCCGTTCCTGGCCTTCCGGGGCCGGGAGGTGGTGGGGCGCGTAGCCGGCATCGTCAACCGCACCCACAACGAATTCCACGGCGACCGCACACGCTTCGTCGGCTTCTTCGACTGCATCGACGACGCCGAGGTGGCCGCGGCGCTCTTCGACGCGGCGGAGCGATCGGTGGCCGACGCCGACTGCCCCCTCCTCCGCGGACCGTTCAGCCCGACCCAGAACGACCCGTGCGGCGTGCTCGTCGACGGCTTCGAGGATCCGCCAAGCCTCATGATGCCCTGGAATCCGCCGTACTACGAGAGGCACTTCGAGGCCAACGGATGGGCGCCGGCACGCGACCTCTACGCGTACCGGATCGAACCCCATGCACCCACGATGGAGCGGACCGCACGGCTCGCCACGCGGCTCCGCGAAAAGACGGATCTACACGTGCGTCGGGGCGAACGCCGACATTTCCAGCGCGATCTCCGCCTCGTTCAACGCCTCTTCAACCAGACACTCGCGGACGAGTGGAACTTCATGCCGATGAGCGTGGAAGATCTGGAGTACGCCGCGCAAGACCTCGGACGGATCCTGGATCCGGGTCTGATCCTGTTCGCCGAGTATGCCGGGGAGCCGATCGGCTTCTGCTTCTCGCTGCCCAACGTGAACGAGCTCATGGCCCGGGCGAGCCGCTCCCGTGGGCTTCTGCGGCTGCTGCGCCTCGGCTGGTACGTTGCCACACGGCGGCCCCGATCCGGCCGCCTCGCGATCCTCGGGCTCCTGCCCGAATACAGGAACCGCGGTATCCCGGCGATCTTCTTCCACGAGACGTTCCGGCATTTCAAGGAGCACTACGAGCTCGGCGAGATTTCCTGGATCCAGGACATCAACACGCAGGTGAACAGGGCGGCGGAGCTCGTGGGTGCGTCGCGCTCCAAGACCTATCGCGTCTACGAGAAGCGAACGGGGGCCTGAGGGCGATGTGGGTCGCGAAGCGCTTCGATCTCGGCTGGGCGGACCTCGCCGCCGCCTTCGGGCACTGCCTGCGCGCGGACGACGCGCTCGCCGCAAGCGCCGAGGTAGAGGCGCTCTGGTCCGATCGGGGTGATGCGCTCGCCTGCCTCTCCGTCCGGAGCGCGTTCGACCTGTACCTCGAGGCACGCCGCTTCCCGCCGGGAAGCGAGATCGTCTTCTCGGCGATGACCGTCGCCGACATGCCACGCATCGCGCTCCGGCACGGGCTCGTGCCCGTCCCGTGCGACATCGACGCCGCCACGGCCGCGCCCTCCGTTCGCGCCCTGCGACACGCCTGCTCCGAGCGGACCCGCGCCGTCGTGCTCGCCCATTTGTTCGGCGCTCGGATGCCGTTCGACGATCTGGTGGCCCTCGCGCATGAGCGCGGCATCGAGGTGGTCGAGGACTGTGCCGAAGCCTACGCCGGCCGTGGCTGGACCGGACACCCCGCATCCGACGTGACGCTCTTCAGCTTCGGCCCGATCAAGCACGCGACCGCGCTCGGCGGCGGCGTGGCGCGCGTCCGTGACCCGCAGATCCTCGAACGCATGCGGGAGGTCCATGCCGGGTGGCCGAAGCAGAGGACGGCGGCGTATGCGTTGCGGGTGGTGAAGTATGCCGCGCTCCACGCGCTTTCCGGGCGCGTCCCGTACACACTGATCTCGACGGCCGCACGGTTCGCACATGTGGACCTCGACCGGCTCATGAACCGTCTCACCCGGGGCTTCGGGGACCGGAAGCTGTTCCGACGCATCCGTCGGCGGCCGAGCGGCGCGCTGCTGCGCACGCTCGCGCGACGGCTCGGCCAGGGCGCACGGCATCTCGCGTTGCAGGAGGCTCGAGGACGCGCACTCGTGGCGAGGAGCGGCATCGAGGAGGCGTGTCCCGGCCATGCCGCGCGACCACACACGTTCTGGCTGCTTCCGGTGCTCGCCGAAGACCCGCACGCCCTGGTGCGCGCGCTCCGGCACGCCGGCTTCGCCGCCAGCCGGGGCCGGTCGTTCACGGTGGTGGGAGACGGAGCACCGGACGGGCGGAGCCCGGGCGCCGCCCGGGTGCACACCCGAGCCGTGTACGTGCCGTTCTATCCCGCGATGTCCGACGCCGCCGTGGAGCGTCTGGCCGAGGCGCTGGCGTCGGCCTCCCACGCACGGAGCACACCCCAGGCCGCCAGCCCCCCCGCACCACCACCCGCGAGCACGTCCACGCCGTAGTGGAATCCGCCGTACACCGCACCCAGAGCGACCCCCACCGTGGCGAGCGAAACCAGCATCCCGAGGCGGCGCTGGAAACGGAGCCCGAGAATCGACTGAGCCGTCATGAGCGCGACGTGCGCGCTCGGAAACGCCGCCCCGCGTGATGAGCCGTGCACCAGGATGGCGAGCGCGAGTCGCCGCATCGGACCGTCCGGCACGCCGGGCGGCGGCCCAAGGTAGCGAGGCCCTTCCACCGGAAAGTACACGAACACCACGTAACAGCTCAGCGCCGCGACCATGAGGCCCAGCACCGTGACGTGGAACGCCTCCTTGTCGTGCCTCACGAAGAGCACGAAGGGCGGAATGAAGACGAGCGGATACAGCGACAGGTAGGCCAGGTGGAGCGCCTCGCTGACCCAGAGCCAGGGAAGCCGGCCGGCCAGGTGCCGCGCCGGCTCGCCGCCGAAGAGCGCGTGCTCCCAGCCGACCACGAGCGCGTCGTGGTAGCCCCGGCTCAGGACCTGGTTGAGCAGAGGGATCTCCCAGTACAGGAGCGGAATCATGAGGAGCGGAAGCCAGAGGCCGAGCCAGCTCCGATCGCGTCCCCTCGCCGCGAGGGTGCCGAGGAGCACGAGCGCGCCGAGGTGGACCGCGGAGAGCGCCACCCCGGGCACCGAGCGAGCACCGGCCACGAGTGCGGCGGGCAGCACGGCCACCAGGTAGAGCATGGTGACCCGCACTGGAGTCGCGGCGAGGCGGTTCAGCGGAGTCCGCCCTGCGGTGGCGTGATCACCCCGAGCCGATGAAACGTCCCTCGCGACCACCCGATCACCGGGGCTCGTCCGGCGGCAGAAGGCTCCCGGGATTCAGGACACGCTCCGGGTCGAGCTCTCGCTTGACGGCGCGCAGCGCCCGCAGCCCCGGCGAGGAGAGCTCGTCTTCGACCCACGCCTGGTGCTCGCGCCCGACGGCGTGGTGATGAGAGAGCGCCCCCCCGCACGAGAGGATCGCCTCGGTCACGGAGTCCTTGATCGCGCCGTATTGCTCGAGCAGCACGCGGGGTTCGGGCTCGACCAGGGGAGAGGCCGCGAACGTGTAGTACAAGCATGCTCCCGTCGGATACAGATGGGAGATGTGGCTACCCACGTAGCCGGGCCTGCCCGTGACGTCCTCGATCGTCCTGTCGAAGACGCGCGTGACACGCTCGTAGAGCGGCCAGAGCTCCGACCAGACGGCGGCGGTGTCGAAGGAGTCGGCCATCACCCCGAAATCCATCATGAAGTCGCGCAGATACGGGACGTCGTAGCGGGATTCCTTCCACGCCTCCCCGGGTCCCCGCCCGAGGTCGAGGCCCCCGTGCCTGCGCACGATCCGGCGCACCTCCCGGCGCTGATGCAGCGCCTGCTCGCGCGGTCCCTCGAACGCCACCACGAGCGCCGCGGGCCGGCCGTACCCGCGCATCCTCAGCCACCGCTTCCCCGCCGTCTCCAGCGCCCGCCGCGCACCACGCGCCGGTGGCCTGGCGGCGAACATCATCTCGGTCTCGCTCTCGTCGCTCAGCCGTGCCATGCTCGGCATGGATCCCCGCTCCACGCAGGCCCTCAGCGCCCGGAAGCCCTCCCGGTAGCTCCGAAAGAGTACCATCCGATACTCGCTGTGCTCCGGAAGGCGGTGCACGCGCACGGTCGCGCTGGTGATGACACCGAGCACGCCTTCGGAGCCCACCATCATCCGGTTCAGGTCGGGCCCGGTGGACGCGGCGGGAAGACGCTTGGTGACGAGGGTCCCCGTAGGCGTCACCACCGTGAGCGCCACGACCATGTCCTCGATCTTGCCGTACAGGTTGGAGTGCGTGCCGGCCGACCGGGTGGCGATCCAACCGCCCAGCGTCGAATAGCGGAAGGAGTCGGGGTGATGCCCGAGCGAGAACCCCCGCGCGTTGAGCGCCGCCTCGATCTCGGGGCCGAACATCCCGGGCTCGAGCTCCGCCGTCATCGCCTCCTCGTCGAGCGCGAGGAGCCGGTTCATCGCGCGCAGGTCGAGCGTGACCACCGTGCGTCCGTTTCCCCCCTGCGCCTCGACGGAGCCGACCACGTTGGTCCCGCCGCCGAACGGGATGAGCGCTGCCCCGTGCTCGGCACAGAGCGCCACGATCCGCTCCACCTCGTCGTGGCACGAAGGGTACGCGACCAGATCCGGAGCATGCGCGACGATCCCGGAGCGGAGGCGGACCAGGTCCCGATAGCTTCTGCCGTACGCGTGCGTGAGACGATCGTCGTCGTCCAGGCGGCAACGCTCACCGAGCAGCTCGGCGAGAGCGCGCTCCAGCGTCTGGTGCTCGCGCCGCTCCGGTAGGCGGACCTGGTCGCGCGAAATCGGAGGCGTCACCTTCCGCTCGATCGAGAGCCCCTTCCGGGCGATGAAGGCCGCGAACGCGGGGCGACTCGACATATCGTACGAGACCCCTTCCCGGCCCCATCCCCACCACTTATGCCGGAACGGATCTTCGCTCATCGTGCCTGTCGTCGTCCGCCCGCTCGGGCCTGGACCTCCGTTGGCGAAGGAGCCCCGGGATGTGGCGTCGCTGCAGGTAGTCCTTCCAATCGACACACGTAGGGTCGAAGCAGAACCGATCGCGGTCCTCGGCGCTCAGAGAAGCGAAGAGCGCCCGGGTTCGGTCCGTCGCGAAGCGGGGACTCGTGTTCGTGTAGAACGCGTAGAGGTCGGTCAAATCCTCCACGCGACGGACCAGCCGGAGCAGGAGGCGGGCACGCTGGGCCGCACGGCGCCGTCCGAACACGGAGGCCAGGGCGCCACGGGCGGACAGGATCCACCGACGCAACCGGAGCTCGACGCGGAAGCGGGTCTCGGGCACCCAGCGACCGGGCGTGCCGGGTGGGCTCACCTGGGGTGAGTGGGCCGCGAGCTCCGTGAGCGCTTCGTGGGCCCACGTCGTCAGCGCCCCGAGCGTGGCGGGATTCCCTTCGCCGCTCGCGACCTGGTAGACCGGCAGGTCCGTCGTGTCCCCCGGCAGGGGGGCCGCCGCCATGATCGCATGCGCGACCATGTCGCACGGGATCAGGTCCAGCACCGTGTCTACGGACCCGGCAAAACGCTCGAGCGTCCCCTTCGCGTACGCCATGATGATCGGATCGGCCATGCGGATGCCGTCGATCCAGCCAGGTGCGGGCTCCTCGAACGTGCTCTCGATGATGGATGGACGCACCACGGCGAGGGGAACCCCTCCACGCTCACGCGCGAGCAGCTGCTCCCCCAGCGCCTTGGTGTACTGATACACGTCGTGCCAGCCGAGCTCGCGCGCCCGCATGGTGCCGAGCGCGGCGGCGACGCGGTCCCCTCGCTCCGGATCCCCGCCCGACGCCGCGCGCCGAGCCCGCGCACATCGCTCGAGACCGTCCCGGATCTCCGCGTCCAGATCGAACGCGGGGGCGCCGCCCTCGCGGATCGACCGGATCGAGTGTCCGGCGGGAAAGGGCTCCTCGCGAACGAGTCCGGGAAGCGGCGCGCTCACGTAGCACGTGGATACGTGCACCATCGGAACGTTCCCGGCATCCCTGGCGAGCTCGAGCAGCCGGAGCGGCCCGAGCACGTTCGTCTGGAGCGCCCGATCCAGCGGCTCCGAAAACGAGCACGAGGCCGCGCAATGCACGACCAGGGTGATCCGCCGGGTCAGCGCTCGATACGCCTCTTCGGATCTCCCCAGGCGGTCGGCCGAGAGATCGCCCTCGACCACCGTAACCCTCTTGCGTACGAACGCCTCGAAGCCGTCTCCATGGATCCTCCGCAGCGTGTCGAAAAGCGGAGATGCGATGACGTCCCGGACACGGCGCTCGGCGTCCGCACCGGCACGCGGGCGGACCAGCAGGTGAACGCCGGCCACGTCCGGGACCGCGCGCAGCACGCGCTCGAGCACCGACTTGGCCAGGAATCCCGTCACGCCCGTGAGGAGGACGTGCTCGCCCTCGAAGCGCCGGATGATGGACGACGTGCTTGTCACGGGCCAGACTTGGAGGGTCCTCGAAGGAAGATAGGGAAGTGAATCCGAATCTACGCCGGCGCGGGAGAGACCCCAAGCGCATGCAGATGGATCCTCCAACCCGCCCCACCCTGGCCGTCTTCGACCTCGACGGCACGCTGACCACGCGCGACACGAGCCTTCCATTTCTCGCCTTCGCGGCAGGACGCATCCGGCTCGCGATGGCGATGGTCGCGCGAGCACCCGCCTTCGTTGACGACCTTCGACGCGCCGTCCGCCTGGAGCGGAGCACGGTGGCGCCCGTCTCCGGAAGCCTCCTGGGACGATGGGGAACGCTCGCGCACCGTCGTCTGATCCAGGCCCTGCTGCGCGGCCGGACTCGCGCCGAGCTCGAGGAAGCGGGTCGCCGGTTCGCATCCGCCCCGCTGGGGCGGTTCGTGTCCGGGGCCGGTCTCGATCGGCTACGATGGCACCGCGACCGTGGACACCGGTGCGTGCTCGTCACGGCCTCGCTCCGCCTCTACGCGGAGCCCTGGGGACGAGCCGCCGGGTTCGATCGGGTGCTCGCCACGCGGCTCGGCTTCGACGCCGACGAGCGGGCGACGGGAGACTTCGAGGGTGAGCCGTGCTGGGGCGACGCCAAGCTCCGTCGCTTGATCGACGCGGAAGGTCCGCTGGACGGGCGGACGCTGGTGGTCTACGGCGATAGCTCCGGCGACCGCGCGCTCCTGGAGCGGGCCGACCACCCCGTCGCACTGTCGGGTCTCGCGCCGTGGGCCCGCGTCGGACTCGCGGAGCGGAACCGGCGGCCGAACCGGTAGGCACGCCGCATACGCCGTCCGCTCGCCAAGAGCCACGCGAACGTTTTGTCACGCTAATTGTCCCTATTGACGGGATTGAAAACGTTTATATTATCATTTATGAGCGTATCAACAGCCTGTGGCCCGGTCGGGAAGCGGGGCAAAGCGATCAGGAGCGCATGATGCAGAGCGTCACGACGGACACGTCTCTGACCAGTTCGGAGGCCGCTGATCTCCTGGGTGTGCACCCCTCCACCATCAAACGTTGGTGCAACGAGGGAGAGCTCGGGTTCACGACGACGACCGGCGGCCATCGGCGCATCAGTCTCGACGATGCGGTGGCACTCGCCCGCAGCAAGGACATGCCGAACGTCCTGTCACCTTTCCACCCGTACGAGCCGCACGTGTGGTCCGTGCTCCGACAGGTGCGCGACGAGCGAAGCTTCGAGCGCTTGCACGCCCTCGCCATGGGATGGGTGATGCGGGGCCAACTTCGGCGGTTGTCGTTGCTGTTCGACGCCGTGGCCCGTCACACGGACCTCTCTCTGCCGCGCTTCTGCGACGGTGCTCTGAGCGCGTTCATGGCCGCGGTGGGCGAAGCCTGGGCGCAGGGTCGACTGCGGGTCGGTGACGAGCACCTGACCAGCCAGGCCATGACGGAGGTCCTGCTGAAGTTGCGCGCGGACCGACGCGACGCCCCCGAGGGGCGTGTCCCGACCGGACCCGCGCCCGTCGCGGTGGTCGGGGCGCTGGAAGGGAACGAGCACCAGATGGGAAGCCTCTGCGTCCGTCTCGTCCTGGAGGCGGCCGGATGGGACGTCTTCTATCTGGGGGCGGACGTGCCGACGGAAGACTTCGCCGTCATCCAGCGCGGAAGGGAGGCCACGCTGGTGTGCATCTCGCTGCCGTACGGCACCCCCGCCGGAACCGTGGCGAAAGCTCTGCGCTCTCTGAGCGCACGGTACGATGCGGCGAGTCCCTACACCCTGGTCCTGGGCGGCTCGGACGTCGCCGAGTTGCCGAAGGGTCTCGTCGACGGCCCCTTCGGCGATGCGCGCATCTTCTCCTCGTGCGGCGAGTTGAGCGCCGCCCTCGAGGCAGGATTCGCGAAACCGACGGCGGCTGCGGGATGACCATGCGCGGCTCGACGTCGATGAGGCGCGACGAGCGCTGGAGTCTCGCGGCGCTCATCACGTTCACTGCGGTGGCGGTGGGCGGCTACTGGAACTTTGCGCTTCACCCGGAGCGTATCCCCCGGACGAGCGCGGCCATGTCGTTCTTCGCGACTTCGTACCGACTCTTCGCCTGCGCCCATATCGTGCTGGCCGGAGCCGTGCTCGCCTACGTCCTCACGCGCCGTGTCGGAGGTCGCTGGCTCCCGGCGCTCGCGGTGGTCTACGCCCTGAGCTTCTTGGCCGAGCACGTCGGGACAGGGTACGGATTTCCCTTCGGGCCCTATGCCTATTCCAACCTCCTGGGACCGAAGCTGGACGGGCGGGTCCCGTTCCTGATTCCCCTCAGCTGGTTTCTCATGTGCGTGCCGATCTGGGTCGTGGTCCAGCGGGCGCAGCCGGGAAGCCGAATCCGACGGATCGCACTCGGAGCCCTGTGTTTGACCGTCTGGGACCTCGCTCTGGACCCGGCGATGAGCTTCCTGACGCGGTACTGGACCTGGCTCGCGCCGGGACCGTACTACGGCATGCCCTGGACGAACCTCGCGGGGTGGTACGTCGTGGGCCTCGCGATCTTCGGCAGCCTCGACGCGATCGGCGCGAGGGTCGGCCTCACGGCCGTGGATTCGCGGTGGGCGGCCGCCTACTCCGGCATCGTCCTCCTCATGCCGCTCGGCATGGTCGCCGCGGCGGGCCTGTGGCCGGCGGTGGCCGCTACGGTGGCCGGGATGGCCGTTTGCGGCCTCTTCACCCATCGGTCCTGGAGATCCGGCTGTGACGCCACCGACACCACCGATCGAGCCGACCATCCGGCGCTCGGCCCGGCCTCGACGGCGGTGGTGGTGGAGGTCCGATGAGCGACGCGCGCCCCTCCACCCGAGGGAGTCGTACGTCGGAGGCCCCCGTCTCCGCGCTCGTCGAGGTGCGCACCGGGCTCGTGCGCGCGGCAGAGCCGCTCGCAGCGCAGGGGATCGCGGTGCCCTCGTTGGACGGGAAGATCCTTCGGCCGCTCATAGCCTATGCGCTCGTGCCACCCTCTCTGCGCCCCATGCTCGACGAGCGGTTCTGGTCGGGCGCGCTGGCCGTCCAGATGGTCCACGAAGCGTCGCTGCTCCACGATGACATCCTGGATGGGGCGGATCACCGACGTGGGAAGCCGACGCTGGCGGCCCGCAGCGGCCCGGGGCCGGCGTTGGTTCTGGGAGACCTGTATCTCACCGGCGCCTACCGCGCGGCGGTGGCGGCGGAGTCTCCTCCCTTTCTGCGAGAGCTGATTCGAGCCGTGGAGCGCACGGTCGCCGGCGAGGTGGCACAGGGACGGGCGGCAGGAAGGACGATGGACCTGCCCGAATATCTGGAGATCGTGCGCGGCAAGTCGGGCGAGCTCTTCGGAGCGGCCGCATTCCTCGGTGGAGCGCTGCTCGGACTGGGGCGCGAGCAGGAACGAGCCCGTCTCGGACGCGAGATCGGTGCCCTGTACCAGCAGGTCGACGACCTCCTGGACTACTGTCCCGCCTCCCGCTCGGGAAAGCCGCCCCTGCAGGATTATCGTCAGGGGAAATGGACCTGGGTCCTCGGTCTGGCCGGCGAGCAGTCCCTGGACCGGGATCCGGGCCAGGTGGTCGAGATGCTGTTCGCTCTTCGTCACGACGGCTCCTCCGCCGCCCGCGAGGCACTGGCCGAGCTCAGGCTCCGTGCGGGGAAGCTATACGCAGCCGTCGCCGAGCTCTCGCCGGGCGACGAGGTGTTGTCCGACGTTCTGAGCGGGTGCGTGGCGGCCGCCACGGCGGGGGTCGAAGCACAGGAGATCGCCCTCGCCGCACGAAGGGCACCCGAACGGGCGAAGCCGATCTCGACGTCTCGAGCCTCCGAACGGCGTCCATCGCCCGAAGCCGAAGTCGTGGCCCTGGCGCGCTCGGTCGGCGGGCCCGAGCGCTGGCTCTCCTACTTCGGCCTCGGTGCGCGGACGTTCCGCTTCGCGGCTCGGCTCTTCCCGCCCGAGGACGCTCGGCGCGTGCGCGGCGTCTACGCCTTCTGCCGGTTCACCGACGATCTGGTGGACGAACCACACGACGGCGCGACGGAAGCGCGGATCGAGAAGCGGCTGGAGGCGTGGCGCGCACTCGCCCGGTCTGCCTTCGAAGGTCGTGCCGTGGGTGTGCCGCTCATCGACGTGGTTCTGGGCGAGGCAGGAAGAGAGGGAGTGTCGTGGCGCTACGTCGACGCGCTTCTCGCGGGCGTGGGCATGGACCTTTCCGTGACCGGGTACGCCGACTGGAAGGACCTCGAGCAGTACACGTTCGGCGTAGCGGGTGCGGTGGGCGGGTGGCTCACGCAGGCCTTCGGCATCCACGACGAAGGTGTGCTCGAACGGGCCCACGCCCTCGGCCACGGAATGCAGCTCACCAACATCGTGCGCGACGTGGGTGACGATCTCGACCGGGGCCGCATCTACCTCCCCCGCACCCTTCTCGATGAGCACGGCCTGTCCCCGTCCGACCTTCGGACGCTCCGACGCGTCGGACCGCCCCTGCCCCGGGCGTACAGGAACCTGGTCGAGGCCGCCATCGAGCGGGCGGAGCGCTGGTACGACGTCGCGTGGCCGGGAATCCGTGCGTTGCCTGCCCATTATCGCCGTCCGGTCGCGGTCGCCGCCCGGGCGTACGCCGGCATCCATGGCATCGTCCGGCGGAACGGATACGACAATCTCACACGCCGTGCGAGCACGTCCTCCTTGGAGAAGGTCGTCTTGGGAGCCGGGGGCCTGGTGCGATCGACCGGGTTGGGCGCATGGCTCTCGCGGACCCGGGCGGGCCGCGCATACGAGGAGGCCGAATGAGCGGAGCCGAGCGAAGGCGGGCCGTGGTGGTCGGAAGTGGATTCGGTGGATTGGCCGCCGCGGCCCGCCTGCGGGCCGCCGGGTTGGACGTGACGGTGATCGAGAAGCGGGACAAGATCGGCGGAAGAGCGTACCAGCTCGTGGACCGGGGCTGGGTGTTCGACATGGGGCCGAGCCTGATCACGGCCCCCCACGTCCTCGACTCGATCTTCCGCGCCGCGGGAAGACGACTGACCGACTACGTCGACCTCGTGCCGCTCGATCCGTACTACCGCGTCTTCTTCCATGACGGGACGAGCATCGACTACGTGGGCGACCCGGAACGCATGAAGGAGCAGATGGCCCGCTTCAATGCCGGTGACGCCGCGCGGTTCGACGCGTTCATGAACAGGCTGAGGCCCATCTTCGACGCCGTGGTCGGTGATCGTCTCGGGTCGAAGCCGTTCGACACCCTCGGATCGATGCTGCGTTTCCTGCCGCGCGTCGCGAAGCTCCGCGCATGGATGCCCGTGACCACCTTCGTCAACCGCTGGTTCCGCGATTTCCGACACCGGTTCCTCTATTCGTTCCATCCGCTGTTCGTCGGCGGGAACCCGTTCACCACACCCTCCGTCTATCTCATGATTCCGTATCTGGAGCGCGAGGGCGGGGTCTGGTTCTCCCGCGGGGGGATGTACTCGGTGGTCGAGGCGCTCGGCCGCCTCGTCCATGAGCTCGGCGGGGTGATCCGCACCGGTGAGGAAGTCCTGGAGATCGTGGTCGAGAACGGGCGGACAACGGGCGTGCGCACTGCGGCGGGCCTCTATCCAGCCGACATCGTCGTCAGCAACGCCGACCCGGGACACACCTACGGCGCTCTGGTCGGCCAGGAGCACCGGACGCGGTGGACGGACGGCCGCCTGGACCGCACCCATTGGAGCATGAGCTGCTTTCTCCTCTACCTGGGAACGCGCAGGCAGTATCCGCAGCTCGCACACCACACCCTCGTGCTCTCGGAGCGATACCGCGAGCTCCTGCACGACATCTTCGAGCGGAAGATCCTCCCGGACGACTTCTCGATGTACCTGCACGTGCCGACGAGGACCGATCCGGACATGGCGCCGCCCGGATGCGAGAGCATGTACGTCCTCGTGCCCGTGGCCAATCAGGCCTCAGGCCTGGACTGGGAAGAGATCAAGGACGAGTTCGCGAGCAGGATCGTGGACTTCCTCGAAGCATGGGGGTTGCCGGACCTCCGCGCTCAGATCGAGGTGATGCACTCGTTCACGCCCGCAGACTTCGAGCGTGATCTCAACGCGACCCTGGGCAACGCGTTCGCGATCGAGCCGAGGATCACCCAGACCGCGTGGCTCCGCCCCCACAACCGCAGTGAGGACGTCGAAGGGCTCTATCTGGTGGGGGCAGGCACACACCCAGGCGCCGGCGTGCCGGGCGTCCTGATGTCCGCGGAGACGACGTACGGATGCATCGCCGAGGACCTCGGTCTTCCCGACCAGTGGAGCTGGAGCGAGCCGGGACGCGTGGATCTCGAGGACGAGGCGGCTTCGCTCACGCAGGCCGCTCGATGAGCTCCGGCGGACCGGGAGCGGCCCCGGCCTCTCATCCGCCCCCGCCCCACCGCGTCAGGTAGCCGTCCAGACGCACCTTCCGGCGCGTGGCGTCCGAGGACATCGAGCGGACCTTGCCGTAGATCGGCCGCTGCGGCCATCCCCGGTCGAACCGGCCCAGCACCCACATGATGCCCGAGTAGGAGTTGGGGTCGCGGCCGTCGAGAGCGTACCGGTTGTTCAGCTCGATCATCACCTCGAGCGCCTCACGCGGATGCGCCGTCCACTCGAGGATCTTCTTGCCCCAGAGCATCCGGAGGTAGTTGTGGATCACGCCCTCCTCGAGGAGCTGGCGCTGCGCCGCGTTCCACAGTGCGTCGTGTGTGCGCGCGTCGCGTAGCTCGTCGAAGGTGTAGCGCCGCTCACGGGGGTCCGCCGCATGGGCTTCCAGGGTCTCGCGCGCCCACGGTGGAAGCGTCTCCCACCGATCGTGGTCGGGCACGTGGTGGGCGTGAACGAAGCCGAGCTCCCTCCATGTGACGAGCTCGTCGAGGAACGCCTCGGCCGATTCGCTCATCCCCCACCAGCCGTGGCGTTTCCCGTCGGCGCGGGAGCCCAGACGTGCCGGGCTCCACCCCTCCCCCTCCGCCACCGCGTGGAAGACACGCGCCGCCGACAGGTGACCCCAGTGCAGATAGGGTGACAGCCCGCTCGCCGCCTGAGCGTCGGGGTCGTTGTGCTCTTCCGCGTAGCGCGCGAGACCGTCCGCCACGAACGCACGCAACCGAACCTCCGCGGCCACGGCGCCGCCCGGGATCGAGCTCGGACGGACGTCATGGTCGACCGGAAGGTCGGCCAGCGCGTCGGACGCCCCGCCGAGGAGAGACTCCGGAGCCCGCGGCCACCTCCGGAGGACCGACTCGGGCACGCTTCCCTGCGGTGGCCTCGGGGCGTCGTCGAGCGGCGCCGCCGAAGGAAGCTGCACGAGCCAGGGGCCGAGGTTCTTCTGCAGGAACCGCCGGAAGTGGACGGCGGCGGAGAACGGGCGTGGCGTCGCCGCGAGCGGAAGCAGGCCGCAGGAGTCGACCGCTTCCACGAGCACCCCGAGGCGAGCGGCGGCGGACCGCTGCATCCGGGGAATGAAGAACGTCGGGTAGAGGTCGGTCACCACGACCGCCGCGCGTTCGGCCAATGCGTGCAGGAGCCCGCGGCCGGCGCCGGGTTCGGACTCGAGGTACGGATGGTACGCCACGCCCGTCCCGTCGAGCGCACGCGCATTGTCACGCATGCCCGCCAGCGCGAACGCGTGGTGGCGCTCCGACGCCCATGGATAGTCGACACGCAACGCCTCCAGCACGATCAGCGGGCGTCGGAGGGCACGCGCGTATGCGAGCGCCCGGTCGAGGGCCTGGTTCCAGCGCGTGCGGCGGGCCGTCACCATCCAGTACAGGACATGGTCGGCGGAAGCCCGCACAGGTGCCTCGTTCAGCCGATGGATACGGGCGGCGAACGGTGCGTCGTCGTCCACGGCGAAACGCTCCACGTTACCAGGCATGAACCGGTATCAGAGGGCACGCTCCGACGACGATCCCGGTCGAGAGGTAGAGGGCGGAGACCCGTCTGCGGACACGGAGCAGATCGGCCGGGCGGTCGTACCCCCTCCAGGACGCGCGGACGATCGCGGGAGCGAACGAAAGCGAGCCGAGCGCGACGAGCGCGAGCGGGCTCAGGGCTCGGCTCCCCACGGCCACGGCGAGCGTACCGCAGAACAGCAGGAGCAGGCCGGGCGCTCCAACCCGCCCCGAGAGCCTCGTGCCGAACAGGACGACGAGCGATCCGCGCCCCGCGGCGACATCGTCGTCCCGGCTGATCAGCTCATCCATCCAGACCCACAGCCCCGTCGCGACGAAGAGCGGCAGCGCCGCGAGGTAGACCGTACGGGTGAGATCACCGGTCTGGACGAGGTAGGCCCCGAGCACGGGGAGGAGTCCGAGGGCCTCGCAGAGCACGATCTCGCGCCCGACCCGGCGACCGAAGTCGAGAGGTGGAACCACATAGAGCACACCGGTGAAGAGCACGGAAACGCCGTAGACGAGGAGCGCGTCTCCGGGAACCAGCCGGCTCAGGTGCAGGATCGTGAACGCCGCCACGGCCAGGCACGCGCCGGCCGCGGTGAGGAGCCACGCTCCCCTTCGCCCGGCCGGGCCTTTCGACCGTACGCCCGCCTGGAGAAGGGAGAACCCGGCATGCGTCAGGACCGTGGCCGCGAGAAATTCCGCCGCGGCCGCCGACCGGAACGCAAACCCCGGCGGGCGCAGCCAGAAGGGCAGCGTCGTGCCCACCACGGCCGGCAGCAGCGAAGCGGGCCAGAAGGGGATGCCGGCGAGCGCGACGAGACCGGGTGTCCGGAGCCGGGCGACGACCGAAACACCCACGTGCCCTCAGGTCTCCCCGGACCGATACACGTCTCCGCTCTCCTCCTCCTCTTCGTCGGCCGTGCTGGTATCCGCGATCCGCGGCGGCTCGTGCCCCTCCATGAGCGCGTCCATGAAGTCCTGATGCTCCCGAAGGCGCTCCTGCTCCGACTCGATCGCGTCCATGCGCTCCTCGATCCTCCTGAGGATCGAGACCAGCTCCGAAGCGTCGCTGCCACCCACACCGTCGCCCGACTCGAGCCGCTTCTCCACGGCACGCGCGATCACCCGCACGAGAGGTGCGAGGACCACGAAGCCGGCGACGATCAGCGCGATGGCGATCCAGAAGGCAAAGATGGGCGGCATCATGACGACTCCCCGTGGAACGACTCCCTACTCACGAAGATGGCGACGAGCGCGAGGACGATGAAGGCGACCCCCTACGCCGCGTTCACCTCGAGCGGAATGGCTCCGCCCGCTCCGCCGCGCCGGGCTCTCCCTGGCCGGCGTAGAGTCGCTGGTAGAACTCCCGGTCCTCGGTGAGCTTCTCGACGTCCGCCTGCATCGTGCCGAGGACGTCCTCGAGGCGAGCCATGCGCTCCGCCACGTCCGGGGCCGGGGTCTTCGGGCGTGGTGGCGAGGGCTGCAACTGCTTCCGGGCGCCCCGGTCCCACGACCACAGCCCTCCGACACCGAACGCGAGTCCGAGCACGAGGAGTGGCTCCCACGCGTGCGCGCCTCCTGCCGCGACGAGCAATCCCGCTCCGATCATCTGCAGAACCGCGCCCGTCCACTTGCCCATCCGAACCTCCTCACTCTTGCTCGTCCCCGTGATCTCCCCTGCGCATACGCTGGTCTCGCGTCGCCGATCAGATGTAGCCGCCCGGGCGACGAAGCGCATCCCTCCTCCGCCTACGTGCTCATCGGCGGCTCGGTGTCAGGCGGGGCGGCGGGGTCGCGCGCCGTCGGGTTCCTCAGCGTCAATCGTCCACGCCGTGTGCCAGCTTCTCCAGGATCGCGGAGGCGGCATCCAGCACATCGAGCTGATCGTCGTCCATCCGTTCGAGATCCCCGGCAATCCGCTCCAGGCGACGTGCACGCGCTCGCTCGATCAGCCTCCGCCCCTTCGCGGTCGCATGGATCCGCACGCAGCGGCGGTCGGATCGTAGTCGCTCGCGGCGGGCCAGACCGTCGCCGACGAGGGCACGCACGATCCGTGAGATCGCGGGCGGCGAGACCTGCTCGGCTTCTGCCAGCTCGCGCCCCGTGTGCGGTCCACCGAATGCGAGCACGGAGAGCACGGAAAGACGCTCCGGCGTCACACCGGCGTCGCGGTCCGCGGCTCGCACGCGTCGCAGGAGGTGGATCGCCGCACTATGGAGCCGGTCGGCCACCTGGACGCAACGGGTGTCGGGCACACCGTCGGAAATCGGAAACCTTGCCATCCGGGGGTGAACGAGCGAATACTTAACATTGTTAAGTATGTTACACGCGCAATGACACGCCTGCAACCGACGACGACCCGGGAGGCCGCGTGCCCGAGCACGACGTGATTCGGTCCATCGGCCAGATCCACATCAGCGTGGACGACCTGCCCCGTGCGATCGCATTCTATCGCGACGTCCTCGGCCTCCGGCTGCTCTTCGAGGTGCCGGCCCAGTCGATGGCCTTCTTCGACTGCGGAGGCGTACGACTCTACCTCGGGAAGCCCGAGGGAGCGGAGTTCCGCTCGAATCCGGTCATCTCCTACGAGGTCGAGTCGATCGAGGACGCGTGCCGCGCGATCGGCAGGCGCGGCGGCCGCCTCGACGCCCGGCCCCGCGTCGTCCATCGGACGGACAGGAGCGAGCTGTGGGTCGCGGGCCTACGCGACCCCGACGGCAACCACGTCTTCCTGATGAGCGAAGTCGAGACCTGACGGTACGGTGCGGCAGGCTCCTACTCGGCGCCCCTCTCCGACGCCGACCCCTCGCGTACCCATACGCCCAACAGCCCCGCGAAGAACCCGAGCAGACCGCCGACGAGCACGACGGAGAGAACGATTCCCGGAATGACGCCGGGATGATCGAGGACCGCCGGCTCCCGCCCCGGCCCGATCGCCCAGCTGATCGCCCAGCCCACGGTGCTCTCCACCGCCGCCACGGTCACGGTCACGCCGACCGCCCGCTTGATGCCGAAGCGTCTGCCCGCCAGAAACCCGATGCCCGCGTAGATGGCCAGCGAGCCGATGTTGCCCAGGGAGTAACGCCACCCCGTGGCGAGAGAGACGAGTGACGCGATCGTTTCGAACGCGAGGATCGTAGCCACGGCCGCGAGGGTGAAGCGTCCCGGGATCCACCTGCGACGCATCAGCCGGGCGCACGGCGCTCGGGGGCGCCTGGCCACCGTTCGACGAGGAGGCGGCAATGGGACGTCGGGGCGTTGGTGAGGCACATGGACATCGTTTATTCTAGAACCTTCCCTCCCGGTCACGAAACGACGATCCACATGACGAAGAACGCGTCCCGAGCCGCTCGATTCCCTTCCGTGGCGCTCGTGGCCATCGTTTCCGGCGCGGCCGGCTTCGGCTTCGTGCCGGCCACCGTGAGCCCCGCGAGCGGCCAGGAGCGGCCCATCCAGGTCGACCCGGCCCGGCCGATGCCGACACCGGTCGAGCGAGCCGACAACCTCATGGCCGGTGGCGACGTCCGTGCGTCGTTCGACCTCCTCGAAGGGTACCTGCAGAGCCATCCGGAAGACTTCGAGGCGCGGTGGAGGGCGGCGCGCGCCGCCGTGTACATGGGCATTCTCTCGAACCGCCACGTGATCGAAAACACATGGTATCGGCGCGGGATCTCCCAGGCCGAGCGGGCGCTGAAGCAGCATCCGGACGATCTGAAGGCGCTCCGCTGGACGGTGGCGGCGGAAGGCAGCCTAGCCCTGTGGACAGGCGCGAAAGAGACCGTGAAGCTGGCGAAAGACGTCTACAGCCTGTCGCACCGGATGCTGCAGCTCGATTCCGCCAACGCCTTCGCGTACGACGCCCTCGGCACGCTCAACTACCGGATCATGAAGCTGGACGGATTCAAGCGCATGCTCGGGCGTCTCTTCCTCGGCGGCGATGTCCTCGCAGTGGCATCGTGGCACAAAGCCCTCGAAGACCACCGGCGCGCCGTCGCGCTCGACCCAGGCGCGCTTCTCTACCGAATCGACCTGGCGAACACGCTCGTGGGAACGAACCATGTGCACGAAGCGATCGAGCAGCTGCGCGTCGCGGTGTCACTTCCCGAGCGGCTCCCGGTCGACCGCCACTTCCACGGATTGGCCGAGCGACGCCTGAACGATCTCCTGCGCGTCGAGAACGGAGAGGGTGCCCGGTCTCGCTGAGCGGTGGGTGCCGTCGGCGTACGTCCTCGCGGGTCGCCTTCTATGCCTCCAGCTTGCGCACGCCGGCCAGGTGCGAGAGCTCCGGCGGGACCGCAGGACCGGCAAGTCGCTCCTCGACCCACGCCGCGAGCGGCGAGACGGGACCCCCGCGACCACTCGCGTCCACACGACACACAGGAGCGTAGTCGCAGTACCGGCAGTCGTCCGCGTTGTCCGTCGGGACGAAGGCGCCGGCGGCCACGCCGTTCAGCATACGCTCGAGCAGCTCGGGAAGCGGGGCCAGGAGCGGCCTCTCATAGCTGTGGACCTCGTTCTCTCCCCGCCGCGTGGGAAAGTGGTACTGCCCGGCCACGACATCCCGTCCGAGAAGGCGCTCGATGGCCTCTGCGTAGACCGCGTGCTGTAGCCGACGGCCGCCATTGAAGGCTCCCTTGCCACTCTCGTGGTCGCGGGCGACGCCGGTCTTGTAGTCCACGACGAAGAGCCCGCTCAGGTCCTCGTCCACCCGGTCGACCGCGCCACGCAGGCGCAGGGCACCGCCTGCGACGTCCAGCTCGACCGGGGGGCGCTCACCGAGCCCGAATCGAAACTCGAGCGCCACCCAGGGCGCCCCGCGCTCACGGATCATACGCACGAACGAGCGCACGTCCTCCTCGAGTGCGGCGCTCTCGAGCCGCACGACGCCGACTCCAGGGGACGCGC
>JBJKRT010000003.1:0-39722 GCA_046704545.1 Longimicrobiales bacterium | reverse complement strand
CCGGTTCCCGGCTCGCTCGTGACCCAGATGCTTCCGCCGCTCTGCTTCACGATGCCGTAGACCGTGGCCAGACCCAGACCGTCTCCGTGTCCACGCTCCCTCGTGGTGAAGAACGGCTCGAAGATCCGCGCCTGCGTCTCCTCGTCCATGCCCACACCGGTATCCGTGACGCTGAGCATCACGTGAGGACCGGGATGGATGAATCTGTAGTCCTTGGCGAACTCCTCGTCGAGCTCCACCTCCTGGACCGAGATGACGAGGCGTCCTCCGTCGACCATCGCGTCGCGCGCGTTGAGCACCAGGTTCAGCAGGACCTGCTGCATCTGCGCGGGATCGGCACTCACGGCCGCCGTGCCTGCAGCGGGATGGATCGAGAGCTCGATGTCCGCCGGCAGCGTTCTACGGACCAGACTCTCCATTCCGCGGACGATGTCGTTGAGGCTCAACGGTCGTGGCTCGAGCATCTGGCGTCCGCTGAACGCGAGCAGTTGTCCCGTCAGCTCACGGGCGCGCAGCCCCGCTTCGACGATGATGTCCAGGTCCGCTCTCGCTTCTTCCTCGCCTTCCAGCTGATCGCGGAGCGACTCCGTCGTGAGCATCACCGCCGACAGGAGGTTGTTGAAGTCGTGCGCGATGCCGGCCGCCAGACGTCCCACCGCCTCGTGTTTCTGGGCCAGCCAGAGCTGGGACTGGAGGGCTCCCCGATCCCGCTCGGCCGCGCGCTCGTCCCGGGCGTCGCGGACGTAGAGGGCGAGAATGGTCCCGCGGGCCCCCTCCAACGGCGCGGCACGGATGTCCACGTCGAGCTCCGACCCGTCGCTGGTCTTCAGCGTCCGGTGACGCGGATCGTCGTCTCCACATGCCACGGCGAGGAGGAGGTGCTCGTCCACCTCGGTGGCGTCGGAGGTCTGGATCGCGTGCACGCTCCGTCCCACCAGCTCGTCCCGCGTATAGCCGGACAGGTGGCAGAACGCCTCGTTCGTGTCGACGATCCGGCGTGATCGTCCGTCCACGAGGAGAATGGGAATGGGGCTCCGCCGGAACAGGCCTTCGGGGGCCTGGTCCGCAGTGGAACGCTCGGGGGATGGAGGGTCGGTCTTCGGAATGGCCACGCTCACTCTGCCCGCAGTCGGGCCCACCCGGGGGAGGCAGCGCACGGAATTAGCAAGTTCCATGCCCCCTTCAACTTAGCGAAACACGGTCCCTCCGCCACACGCGGCCTGCACATCCGTTCCCGGAACCGGCATTCTTTTCTGGCGGGAGGCGGCCGTCCCGGATCCACACCGGCGACTCGGGGTTATATTCCGGGCACACGCCGCGACCCCTCCTCGAGGCCTGCCCGGGTCGAGCTTCGAATGCCGCCCTGGGAGGTCGCCATGAAGGCTCCATCCCTCACGCTCGGGATCGAGGAGGAGTACCAGATCGTCGATCTCCGCACGCGGGAGCTCCGCTCCTACATCACCCAGGTGCTCAAGGACGGGCGCGTTACGGTGAAGGGGATCAAGCCCGAGCTCCACCAGTCCGTCGTGGAGGTGGGAAGCTGCGTATGCGACACGCCCGCCGAGGCTCGGCGGGAGCTCGTCCGTCTCCGCACCGCCGTCAACGAGCTGGCGGGTCGGAGGGGGTTGGCCATCATGGCCGCGGGTACCCACCCGTTCTCGTCGTGGGTGGACCAGGAGATCACCCCCCTCGAGCGATACCTCGGCATCGAGTCGGATCTCCAGGATCTGGCGCGGAAGAACCTCGTGTTCGGGTTGCACGTCCACGTGGGCATCGAAGACCGGGAGTTTCTGATCCACACGATGCGCATCGCGCGCTACTTCATGCCCCACGTGCTCGCGCTGTCGACCAGCTCCCCGTTCTGGATGGGACGCGACACGGGGCTGCATTCCTATCGCAGCGCACAATGGAGGAAGTTCCCACGCACAGGTACGCCCCCCGACTTCGAGACGTGGGCGGACTACGAGTACCTGATCACGACGCTGGTGCGGGGTGGGGCGATCGAGGATCCCTCCAAGATCTGGTGGGATCTGAGGCCGTCGCACTTCTATCCGACGCTCGAGTTCCGCGTATGCGACATGTGCACACGCGTGGATGAAGCGATCACCGTCGCGGCGGTCCTGCAGGCCATCGTGGCCAAGCTCTGGAAGCTGCGATGCGACAACCTGACGTTCCGCGCCTACCCGCTCACGCTCCTCGCGGAGAACAAGTGGCGAGCGGTCCGGTACGGGCTGGACGGCAAGCTCATCGATCTCGGCCAACAGGGCGAGGTGCCCCTGCGCACGCTCATCGAGGAGCTGATCGGCGACTTCTTGGACGACGTCCTGGACGAGCTCGGATCGCGCTCCGAGGTGGAGCGGGCGCTGCAGATTCTGAGCGAAGGATCCAGCGCAGACCGCCAGCGAGGCGTATTTCGGCGCACCGGCAACCTCGAGTCCGTGGTCGATCACCTCGTGGCCGAGACCGCGGCCGATCTCGCTCCTCCGGTCCCCTCCCCGCCACCACGTCCGAAGCGCCGATCGAGCACGACGTCGGAGATGGCCTGAGCCCCGGGGTTCGGCTTGCCCCTCTCGCGCGATTCGGAATAACTTCCGGCCCCTACCGCGCTCAGGGAGGAGGGTCTTCCGGCGCGGGATCCGACCCGCCCCCGGGGGCGCATGCCCCCACGGACCTTCCGGAGTTCCGGCTCATGCAGGTGCGCTACCTCGAGACCGATCCGCTGACGCACGCCACGCCGTTGCTCGCGGTGGGCGTGCCGAGCGGCACGACCGATCCCACCGGCTTTCTGGCGCGCCTGGACGCGTACCTGGACGGCTCGGTACGGCGCGTGCTACGGGACGGGGACATGAAGGGTGGCTCGCAGGACGCGGTCGTGCTCTACGCTTCGTCTCCCGACGGGCCAGCCCGGGTCGTGCTGCTCGGCACCGGCAAGGCGGAGGAGCTGGATGCCGAGGGCGTACGGCGCTTTCTCGCCCGGGCCGTGCACACGGCCGAACGCGTCGGCGCCTCGCGTCTTTCGGCATGGCTCGACGGCGGCGGACGCATCGAGGCTGCCGCCCTGTCGCAGGCTGCCGCCGAAGGTGCGGTGCTCGCGGCATGGTCGTTCCGCGAGCTCAAGACGGTCGAGGACGAAGACCGACCGGACACGCGTGTCGAGGCTGTCGACCTGTTCGGCGAGGGGGAACCCGAAGCGCTGCTCGCAGGGGCCGCCGCGGGCGTCATCATTGCGGAGGCGGAGAACCTGGCCCGGACTCTCCAGGCGCGGCCGGGCAACGTCGCGACGCCCTCGCATCTGGCGGAGGAGGCGCGCCGGGTCGGTGCCGAGTCCGGATTCGAGGTGACGGTCTTCGACGAGGCGCGCATGCGCGAGGAGGGGATGAACGCGATCCTCACCGTCTCCTCCGGCTCGGAGGAGGAGGCACGCCTCATCATCATGGAATACCGCGGTGGAGCCGAGGGCGATGCTCCCCTCGTGCTGGTGGGCAAGGGGCTCACGTTCGACGCGGGCGGCATCTCGCTCAAGCCTCCGGCCGGCATGGAGGAGATGAAGTTCGACATGTCGGGCGGGGCGGCGGTCATCGCCGCGATGAAGGCCGTGGCGGAGTTGGGCGTGGAGGCCAACGTGGTCGGGCTCGTGCCGTCGTCGGAGAACCTCCCGTCGGGCACGGCGGTGAAGCCGGGAGACGTCGTGCGCACGTTGTCCGGCAAGACGGTGGAGATCGTCAACACCGACGCCGAGGGTCGCCTCATCCTGGCCGACGCGCTGGCGTACGGCGTACGGCTGGCACCGGCCGCCATGGTGGACTGCGCCACGTTGACGGGCGCCGTGATCATCGCCCTCGGGCACCACGCTTCGGCCGTGCTCGGCAACGACGAGCCGCTGATCGCCGAGCTGCGGGCCGCGGGAGATCGATCGGGCGAGCGCTGCTGGCCACTCCCGCTCTGGAAGGAGTTCCGGGAACAGCTCGACAGCGAGACCGCCGATCTTCAGAACATCGGAGGCCGTCCGGGCGGGACGATCACGGCGGCCGCGTTCCTGTCCGAGTTCGTCGGAGACGTCCCGTGGGCGCACCTCGACGTCGCGGGCACCGCATTCGGCGGTGAGGCGAAGATCCCGTATCAGCGGAAGGGCGGGCACGGGGCACCGGCGCGGTTGCTGGTGGAGTGGGTCCGGAGCCGAGCGCGCTGACCGTGGCTCGACCTCGTCGTACAGCCCTCCGGATCCGTATCGGGGCGCCCACGCCCTGGGCCGTGACGGTCGCGCTCGCGCTGGCGACGCTCGTGGCGTTTGCGGTACCGGCGTCGGCGCAGGAGCGGAAGGACAGCGCGCAGCTCCACGCGGACAGCACGAAGGCCGATACGCTTCGAGCGGCTTCTGATACGCTCCACAAAGCCGCGTCCGACACGACGAGCGCCGACTCTACCCGTACGGACACGATCTTCTACAACCTGCCGCGGCCCCACGGCGAGGTGCCGTCCGGATGGGCCCGGGGAGTGTGGACCTGGAACGCGGAGCAGATCCAGGCGTCCGGCGCCACCACGCTGGCGGGTCTCGTCGAAGACCTCCCGGGCATGGTGCCGCTCCGAGGAGGAGACTACGGCACCCCCCTCGCCATCAGCGCCTTCGGCCTCGGAGGTGGACGGGTGCGCGTGCTGAGGGACGGCATGGACGTGCTGCCCCTGGAAGGCGGCGTGGCCGATCTCGCCCGAATCGGGCTCGGAGGCATCGTGCGCGTGCGCCTGGAGCGCAATCCCGGCGAGATCGTCATCCGAATGAGAAGCTACGAGTATCACGACGGACGCCCGTATTCCCTGGTGCAAGCCGGCACCGGAGACCTGAACACGTCCTATCTGAACGGCACGTACGCGGATCCACAGGTGTTCGGCGGGGGGCTCGCCCTTTCGCTCGAGCGCAGCGACACGCGTGGTCCCCGAGGCAACGAGCCGGGGAGCCGCAACGGAAGCTGGGTGCGTTATCAGCTGTACCACGGCAACAAGGCCGGGCTGTCCGCCGACCTGAGGCGGATGAGCAACAAGACGAGCCTCACGGACTATCCCGAGAAGTCGACGCGCACCGATTACGGCCTGCGGGGCAGCATTCGCCTGGATTCTTCGGTGGTCGCCGAAGCCTACGCGAGCAAGTCGATCTACACGGTGCAGACCCCCGATACGCTCGTGTACGGACGCGAGGGGGGCAGCGTGACCCAGGAAGGCCTGCTCGCCTCGTTTCAGCGCAACGCGTTGTGGGCCAGAGGCGCCTACCGGCACTTCGGAGGGGACGGCCTCCCGTCCAGCAGGATCGATCTGTCGCTCGGAGCCGATGCCCACCCAGGTGGCTTCTCCGCCGAGCTCGATCGCGCGGGGTGGCCGGGAAGGAGCACCTCGGCGAAGCGTCTACGGGCCTGGACGGCGCCGCTGTTCGGCATCCTCTCCGCGTTCGGGTCGTGGGAGTCGGGGACGTACGGCGCGCGGGTGGGGCCGTTGATGGCACCGCCGCCCCCGCCGGATACCACCGCCGGTGCGCAACCGCTTCCGGCCAGTCCGGCCGACTCCCTCGGCACCACGTTCCGGGTCACCGACCGTACCGCCTACCGCATGGGCCTGGAGGCGAGGTGGCACGGCTTCGATCTCTCGTGGGCACGGCTGAGCGAGAAAGCGGACTCCCTGCTCCCGATGGGGCTGGTGTTCGATCGGGCCCAGCCGGCGCTGCCCGGCGGCACCCGCACGGGATGGGAGGCGATCGGCACGATCCCGATGCCGCTCCACGGACTGAGCCTGCAGGGCAGCCTTCAGAAGTGGAACCAGCCGTGGTCGTACCTGCCCAAGCGGATCTATCGGGGCGCGATCGTCTTCCACAACACGTTCATGAAGACCCGCGATCTGGAGGTCTGGGCGCGCATCGGCGTGCGCGGACGTGACGGAATGGCCGTCCGCCAGGTGCAGGATCAGACCACGGACTCGACCGGCATCACGACGTACTCGCTGGCGACCGTCCCGTTCTACCAGGACTGGTACGGGCTTCTCCAGATTCGCGTCGTGACCGTCAGGGTCTTCATCGCCTGGGACAACTTCGCGCTGCGCCAGAATCTCCAGGACATCCCGGGCCGGGTGCTCCCCGCTACCCGGGCAGTGTACGGCGTACGCTGGACGATGTGGAACTGAGCGGCGTCCGTAACCCGCGAAAGCCTTCGGAGGAGGGCCGACCGCGGTTACCTTTCAAGGCTCTGGAGTACACGGTTCGGAATTGGTGATCTGCCAGCGGAGCGCACGAGCGGAGTCCAGATGATCCGGAGCATGACCGGTTGGGGGGAAGCCGAGCGGGAAACGCCGGCGGGACGGCTGAGGCTGGAGGTGAGGACGGTGAATCACCGTTTCTTCAACGCCAACATCAGGACTCCCTCGGGGTTCGACCGGTTCGAGCGCGACATTTCCGAGGCGCTGCGAAAGCACCTTTCCCGTGGGCACGTGAGCGCGTCGCTCTCACTCGACCGGAGCGCTCAGGCCGAGACACCCGCGGCCTGCGTGGACATGGACAAGGCCCGCCAATACCGTGATTCCTTGGAAGCCCTGAGGGCCGAGTTGGCCATTCCGGGCGAGGTGGATCTGGCGATGATCGCTCGTTTCGGCGACATCTTCCGGGCTCCGGAGCCGGAGGAGGTCCCCGAGGTGGACGTGGCGGTGATCCGGGAGCTGGTCGAGGAGGCCGCGGCGGGGGTCGTCGCGCTCCGCGAAGCCGAAGGGGCACGGTTGCACGAGGATCTCGAGACGCGGCTGGCCGCGATGGCGCCCCGGATCGACCTCGTCGAGAAGAGAGCTCCGGAGCGACTGAAGGCGGAGCGCGACCGCCTGCGTGACGCCGTCCGGGAGCTGTCCGAACAGGTGGACGTGGACGAAGAGCGGCTCGCTCGCGAGATCGCGTATCTCGCGGACAAATGGGACATCAACGAGGAGATCGTGCGATTCCGGTCTCATCTCGTGGCGTTCCGCGAGGCGTTGGAGGCGGACGGCTCGGAAGCGGTGGGCAAGCGGCTCTCCTTCTTGATCCAGGAGATGCACCGCGAAGCCAACACGATCGGATCGAAGGCGAACGACGCGGAGATCTCCCAGGCGGCCATGGCGCTGAAAGAGGAGATCGAGCGGTTGCGCGAACAGGTGGAGAACGTCGAGTGAGCCTCGGGGCCGACCCCGTGTTTCCCCTCGTGCTCGCAGCACCGAGCGGGACCGGCAAGACCACGTTGGCCCGGGCGCTCGTCGGCGGGCGCGAGGGATACACCTTCGCGGTCTCGGCGACGACGCGTGCGCCCCGCGGCGCGGAGCGGAACGGGGTGGATTACCACTTCGTGGATCGGCCCGCTTTCCACGCGATGATCGAGGCGGGTGAGCTGGCGGAGTGGGCGGAGGTCCACGGCGAGCTGTACGGGACGCCGCGGGCGGAGCTCGTGCGTGCGGCCGAGCGGGGCGAGCACGTCGTGCTCGATATCGACGTTCAGGGGGCGGGCCAGATCCGGAAGACGATGCCGGACGCGGTCCTGGTATTCGTCCTGCCACCTTCGCTCGAGGCATTGAGGGAGCGCTTGACGGGGCGGGGCACCGAGGGTCCGGATGCGGTGGCGCGTCGTCTGAGGACGGCCCGTCAGGAGCTCGCGGCGGCCACGGCATTCGATTATGTAGTGGTCAACGACGATCTCGAACGTACGTTGGACGAGATCTGGGGCATCATGCGCGCGGAGCGCCGCAGGACCGCGCGCAGAACCGAATTGACGGAAGAGCTCGAGGGCCTCCGATCGGCGATCGGACGGTTGTTGGAGCAGGAATACTCGAACATCAGCGGATAGGAGCATCCCATGCGTGTCTTCACTCCGGGCGAGGTCGCGAAAGGCAGCGAGAGCAAGTACCTCGGTGTCCTGGTGGCGGCCAAGTACGCACGCGAGTTGAACACCCTCCCCCGGGAAACCCTGCCCCTGGGCGAGGAGAAGAAGCTGACGACTCGCTCTCTCGAAGCCCTCACCTCGGGCCAGATCGAGTTCCGGCTGGTCAAGCGTCGCCGTCGCGAGGAATAGCCGTGTCCGGGACTGCGGCTTCCGGCCGACAGTCGCGGGTGAAGGGCGGGTCGCGCGACAGTCATCGTCGTCCGTGGCGGGATCGCCGGGTCGTGCTCGGCGTCACCGGTGGGATCGCGGCCTACAAGTCCGTGCAGGTCGCACGGGACCTCACACGGCTCGGTGCCGACGTCGACGTGGTGCTCACGTCCGCGGCGCAGCGCTTCGTGAGTGCTCTTTCCTTCGAGGGCGTGACGGGCCGCCCGGCCCTCACCGATCTCTTCTCGACGGACGGCGCGGCGATGCACATCCGCCTCGGTCGCGAAGCCGATGCGGTGTGCGTGGCGCCCGCCACGGCCGACTTCCTGGCCCGAGCGGCCCACGGTCGGGCCGACGACCTGATCTGCACGACGCTCCTCGCCACCCGGGCGCCGGTCGTGGTGTGCCCGGCCATGAACGACGTGATGTTCTCCCATCCGCAGGTGCAGGCGAACCTCGCGCACGTCCGGGACGCGCTGGGTTACCGGATCGCCGGGCCGGCCGAGGGTCCCCTCGCAGTCGGGGAGGGCGGAGGGCCCGGCCGGATGCTCGAGCCGTGGGAGATCGTCGAGCACGTGGGACGCGCATTGGGCCATGACCCCGCACTGTCCGGCAAGAGCGTCCTGGTGACGGCGGGCCCGACTCGCGAGCCGCTCGATCCGGTCCGGTACCTGACCAACCGCTCGTCGGGCAGGATGGGCTACGCCCTGGCCGCGGCGGCGTGGCGGCGGGGGGCGGAGGTCGTGCTCGTGAGCGGGCCGAGCGACCTGGCCGACCCTCCGGGCGTGCGCGTGCTGCGGGTCGAGACGGCGCGCGACATGCAACGGGCCGTGCTGGATCTCGTGCCGTCCGCCGACGTCTCGATCTTCGCCGCGGCCGTGGCGGACTACCGTCCGTCCGAGGAGGCCCCCGGCAAGATCAAGCGCTCCGAGTCCGGATCGCGACTGGACGTCTCGTTGACCACGAACCCGGATGTCGCTCGGGATGCGCTACAGCACCGAAAGGGAGCGAGCGTGGCGGTCGGGTTCGCGCTGGAGACCGACGACCTTCTCGCACACGCTCGAGCCAAGCTCGAGGCCAAGGGCTTCGACCTGATCGTGGCCAACCAAGCGGGCATGGAGGACTCGGGATTCGAGGTGGCCACGAACCGGGTCACCTTCCTGACCCGGACCGGCGAGCAGGAAGAGCTTCCCCTCCTCGACAAGGACGAGGTGGCGGAGCGCATCCTCGACCGGATCGCGGGTCTTGGAGGAGAGGGTTCGTGAGCGATCCGAAGCGCGAGGCCGCGCGGTTCCTCCGTCAGCGTGGGGAGATGGGCGGCGGACGCCTGTTTCTCGAGGGGATGAGCAGGGAGGAAGCGCTCCGGCTCGCCGCCTCTCGCCCGGCCGCTCCACCCGAGGACGTGCCCGGTCCGGCGAAGAAAGCCTCCTCCGGGCGGCCGCCGCGGGCCTCGGCGTCGGGTACGGCGGGCAAGGACCTGCCGGTGCTTCCCGACGTGTACGACGAGGTCCGTGAGATCGCTCTTTCCTGCACGCGCTGTCGGCTCGCCGAAGGACGCACGCAGGTGGTCTTCTCGGACGGGTCTCCGGAGGCCCGTCTGGTCGTCGTGGGCGAAGCTCCCGGCGCGAACGAGGATGCCACCGGCCTTCCATTCGTCGGCGCCGCGGGCAAGTTCCTCGACCTCCTGCTGGCGACGGTCGACCTGTCGCGCAAAGAGTCGGTCTACATCTGCAACGTGCTCAAGTGCCGGCCACCCGGGAACCGGAACCCCATGCCGGACGAGATCGAGGCGTGCTCGCCCTTCCTCCTGAAGCAGTTGGAGTTTATTTCACCCAAGGCTCTGCTGGCGGTGGGCACCTTCGCGGGTCAGCTCCTCACGGGGCAGGACCGCGCCCTCGGGCGGCTTCGCGGAGATGTCCACGCCTACCAGGGCATTCCGCTGGTCGTGACGTACCATCCCGCGGCGCTGCTGAGGAATCCGCGCTGGACCAGGGCCTTCTGGGACGATCTCCAGCTCCTGCGCCAGGTGATGGACTGACGGGTCGCTGACATGGAAGCTTCTCCCAACTTCGCCGAAGGCGGCTTCGACCGCACGCCTCCGTTCTCCCTCGAGGCGGAGACGGCGGTGCTGGGTGGCATGCTCATCGACCGCGAAGCCGTCACGCGCGCGGTGGAGCACCTGAACGAGGGCATGTTCTACCGCGAGGCCAATCGCCGCCTCTACCGGGCGATGATCCGCCTCTACGAGCGCGGCGACGTGATCGACGTGATCACGGTGTCGGAGGAGCTCAAGAAGACCGGGGAGATGGACGCCGCCGGCGGCTTCGACTACCTGGCCGCCCTCGTCGATGCCGTGCCGACCGCGGCGAACGTGGAGTACCATGCGCGGATCGTGCGCGACAAGGCTCTCCTGCGCCGCCTCGTGGAGGCCGCTTCGCAAATCATCCGGGACGTCTACGACCAGGGGGAGCTCCAGGTCGAGGAGCTTCTGGATCAGGCAGAGGCTCGTGTGTTCCAGGTGGCGGAGAGTCACAAGCGCGAGGGCTTCGTCTGGATCAAGGAGATCCTGTGGTCGACGTTCGAGCACATCGAGCGTCTTCAGGAATCCGAGTCGGGCATCACGGGCGTGGCCACCGGGTTTCCCGACCTGGACCGGATGACGACGGGCTTCCAGAAGGGAGACCTGTGCATCGTGGCGGCGCGCCCCTCCATGGGAAAGACGTCCTGGGTGCTCAACGTCGCGGCGGACGCGGCTATCACCCACAACGTTCCGGTGGCGCTGTTCTCGCTCGAGATGTCTTCCGAGCAGCTCGTGCAGCGCCTCCTGTGTGCCGAGGGCCGCATCGACGCCCAGCGACTTCGCAGGGGCAAGCTCACGCCCGAGGAGCACCAGCGTCTCGCGGCGTCGGCGGGCCACCTCAACACGGCGCCGATCTGGATCGACGATCAGCCGGGCAGCAACGTGCTCGAGATCCGGGCCAAGGCCCGGCGCCTGCAGTCCGAGCTCCGGTCCAACGACAAGGATCTCGGCCTGGTGATCATCGACTACATGCAGCTCATGTCGGGCACCGCCCATGCGGAGAGCCGCGTGCAGGAGGTGAGCCAGATCTCACGCGGGCTCAAGTCGCTGGCGCGTGAGCTCGAGGTCCCCGTCATCGCGCTTTCCCAGCTGAGCCGGGGTCCGGAGCAGCGCACGGACAAGCGTCCGATGCTCTCCGACCTCCGCGAGTCTGGCTCCATCGAGCAGGATGCCGATCTGGTCATGTTCCTGTACCGGCCCGAGTACTATGCTTCGCCGGAGAAGAAAGAGGAGCTGGAAGGAAAGGCGGAGTTGATCGTGGGCAAGCAGCGTAACGGTCCGACCGGATCGGTCGAGCTGTTCTTCCAGAAGGCCTACACACGGTTCGATTCGGTGGCCCGGACGCCGGGAGGAGGCCACGCGCCGGGCGGCGGTGGCGGTGGTGACTACGGCACGGGCTACGCGCCGTGACGCCGGCTTCGGGCCGGCATCCTTCCCAGCCACGTGTAGGCGTCGTCGTTCCGGCGGCCGGCTCCGGGCGTCGCATGGGGGGAACGCGCAAGGCCTTCCTGGAGCTCGCCGGCGAGCCGGTGCTCGCACACGCGCTGCGGCCATTTCTGGCCGACGGGCGGGTCGTGAGCGTCGTGGTGGCCCTTTCGCCCGACGACGCGACGTGCCCCCCGGAGTGGCTACCGGCGTTGGATCCCCGAATCCGGGTCGTGGCGGGTGGAGCCACCCGGACGGAGTCCGTTCGCCGGGCGATCGCGGGCCTTCCGGACGACGTGGACGTCATCGCGGTGCATGATGCCGCCCGGCCTCTGGTCACACGCGACGTGGTCGATCGCTGCATCGTGGTGGCCGCGGGCGGTGAGGGGGCCGTGGCCGGTCATGCAGCCGTCGACACGATCAAGATCGTGGACGAGGAGTTGCGCGTGGTGGAGACACCCGAGCGTGCCCGGCTCTGGCACGCCCACACGCCGCAGGTGTTTCCGGCCGAGCTCGTCCGAGCCGCCTACGCGGCCGCCGAAGAGGGCGGCACCGACGACGCGAGCCTCGTCGAGCGGGCAGGAGGGCCCGTGCGCATGGTGGAGGACGGGACGTCGAACCTCAAGGTCACGCGCCCGGAGGATCTCCCGTTGGCTGAGTCGCTTCTGGCCGCACGCAGGGGGAGGGACGGGTGAGCGGCGAGACGATTCACCTGGACATGCGCGGCATACCCCCCGAAGACGCTGATCTCGGCCGCGTTGTCGCCCACCTCTCCGGCGGGGGGATCCTCGCCTATCCCACGGAGACCGTGTACGGATTCGGGGGGACGTGCCATCCCGATTCGGTGGCCCGGGTGCGTGCCCTGAAGCGGAGGGCCGAGGACAAGCCGCTGCTCGTTCTCGTGCCCGACGCCGGGGCGGTCTCGGACCTGGTCTGGACCGACGAGGCACGAGAGCTCGCGCGGATCTTCTGGCCGGGCGCCGTGACGTTGGTGCTGGCCGATCCCCGGGGTATCTTCCCACCGGGCATACGGAGCGAGGGCGGCACCGTCGCGGTCAGGGTGAGTCCGAACGCGTGGGTCCGGGTGCTTCTGGAGGTGGTCGGGGAGCCGCTCACGTCGAGCAGCGCGAACGCCCCGGGGGCTCCGCCGGCCCGGACCGGTGAGGAGGCGCTCGAGGTTGCACATGCGCTGGGCGCCGGAGCGGAGCTCGTGGTCCTGGATGCCGGAGCGCTGGAGCCGTCGCGGCCCTCCACCATCATCGATTGTTCCGGTCCGCGGCCCGAAGTCGTCCGCGAAGGCTCCGTGCCGTTGAGCCGACTGCGATGCGCGTTGCCCGAGATATCAGATCGCTGAGAAAGGGGTGTCGGTGACCGATCGCGAGCCGTTCCGGATCCTCTTCGTCTGCACGGGCAACACGTGCCGGAGCCCCATGGCGGAGGCCGTCGCCAGAAAGACGCTCTCGGACCTGGGGTGGGATCACGTCGAGGTCGGCTCCGCCGGCACGGCGGCTATCGACGGCGCGCCCGCGTCCGACGGTGCGAGACGGGCCGCCCGGAAGCACGGCCTCGATCTGGGCGACCACCGATCGAGGTCGCTCGGAGCCGAGGCTCTGGGGTGGGCGGACCTCGTGCTGGTGATGTCGCCCTCCCACCTCTTCCGTGTCGTGGAGATGGGCGGTGGGGAGAAGGCGACGCTGCTGACATCGTTCGCGTCAGGAGACGATTCTGAGGGTGCGCTCGCGGACGAAGTGCCCGATCCCTTCGGGGGCGCCGACGAGGAGTACGAAGCCACACTCGACGCGCTCGAGTCGCTGGTGGAGCGAGCGCTGCGTCGACTCGAGCCCATCGTGGAGCCATGAACGTCACGTCTCGAACCCGTGTGATGGTCCTTCTCGGCGATCCGGTGGGGCACTCGCTCTCGCCCGTGATCCAGAACACCGCGTTCGGTGAGGCCGGGGTGGATGGAGTGTACGTGGCGGTCCGTTGTGCGGCCGACGACCTGGTCGGCTTCATGCGGGGCCTGGCGCGCGCCGGGGGAGGTGGCAACATCACGTTGCCGCACAAGGAAAAGGCGGCCGCGGTGGTCGATGTCGCTTCCGAGGCGGTACGCAGAACGGGGGCGTGCAACACCTTCTGGGGAGGCCCGGACGGCCGCGTGCACGCGGACAATACGGACGTGGAGGGCTTTCGGCGTGCGCTGCGCTCGTTCGTCGAGGGCTCACCGGCCGGGATGCGTGCCTTGCTCCTCGGAGCGGGCGGGGCGGCCAGGGCCGCGCTGATGGGACTGCTCGAGGAAGGCGCCGACGAGGTATTTCTCCTCAACCGCAGCGTCGAGCGTGCCCGCGCCGTCGCTCGTCGGATCGGGGGGCAACACGCCCGCGTCGCCACCTCGCCGGACGAGGTGCGCGGCGAGAGCTTCGACCTCGTGGTCAACGCCACGCGCCTGGGGTTGTCTCCGGACGATCCTCTCCCGCTGGATTTCGAGGTGCTCGAACGCGCGGGAGCGGCTATGGATCTCGTCTACGGGACCGGCGTGACACCGTTCGTTCGGGCTGCCGAGTCCTTCGGGATCCGGGCCACGGACGGGGGTGAGATGCTGGTTCAGCAGGGCGCGACGTCCTTCGAACGGTGGTGGGAGCAGCCGGCGCCCGTGGAGGCCATGCGGGCCGCGCTGCTGCAGACTCGAGGCGGGTGAAACCCGCGGTCTGGGCCGCCGACCTCCTCGATCTCCTGTTGCCGGCGGGATGCGTGGCGTGTGGCTCCTGGCTTCCCGCCGCTGCACGCGATGCGCTGGTGTGCGGACGCTGCCGTTCTCGCCTTCGCGCGGCGCCGTGGCCGCGCTGTCGCCGTTGCCACCATCCCGTCGGCACGGGCCGCGGGCCGCTACGGCGTTGTCGCGAGTGCACGGAGTGGCCGGATGCGCTCTCCGCCGCTCGCTACGCCTACGTCCTGGAGCCGCCGGCTTCCGACCTCGTACACGCGCTCAAGTACGGGGGATGGCGTGAGCTCGCCGAGGAGATGGGCGCGGCGATGGCCCGGGTGGCTCCGGCGCTCGAGCCAGGTGCCGGAGGACCCGTGGTCGTGCCCGTTCCGACCACGGCGGAGCGGATGCGCAAACGCGGCTACAACCAGGCCGCGCTCCTTGCGGAAAGCCTTGCGCGGCACCGTGGATGGGAACTCGACGAGCTCCTGGAGCGGACACGGGCCGAGGCGACCCAGGTCGCCTTGCACCCCTCCCAGCGCAAGGCTAACGTCAAGAACGTTTTCGCCCCTCGGAGCAGTCATCCGTTCCGGGTGCGGAACGTCCAGGTCGTCCTCGTGGACGACGTTCTTACCACAGGGTCCACCGCGGGGGCCGCGGCGACCACGTTGGTCCGCATGGGTGCATCGGCGGTCACCTTGGTCACGTTCGCGCGGGCGTTGCCGTTCAGGCGGCGCTCTCGCTGAAGCCGCCGGCGACCGGGGCGGGGTCCCCCAGCGAGTGACAGGAGCCAGTAGCCATGGCCATCCGGGTAGCGGTCAACGGGTTCGGACGTATTGGGCGGCAGGTAGTCCGCGCCGCCAAGGAGTCCGGACGCACCGACATTGATTTCGTCGCCGTCAACGACCTCACGAGCAAAGAGACGCTCGCCCACCTTTTCCGGTACGACTCCGTCCACGGACGGTACCCGGGCACGGTGGAGGTGACGGACGACGGCCTCCTCATCGACGGAGACGAGCTCAAGGTCTTTTCCGAGAAAGATCCCGCGAGCCTCCCATGGAAGGACCTGGGGGTGGACATCGTCGTCGAATCGACGGGGATCTTCCGCGACAAGGAGAAGGCGTCCAAGCATCTCCAGGCGGGCGCGAAGAAGGTGATCATCAGCGCGCCTGCGAAGAACGAGGACGTGACGATCGTGCTCGGCGTCAATCACGAGGTCTACGACCCCGAGAAGCACCACGTCATCTCGAACGCGAGCTGCACGACGAACTGCCTGGCGCCGGTCGTGAAGGTGCTGGTGGATCGCTTCGGGTTCCGGCATGGCCTGATGACCACCGTGCACTCCTATACGAACGATCAGAACATCCTGGACCTGCCGCACAAGGACATGCGCCGGGCGCGAGCCGCGGCGATGTCGATGATTCCGACCACCACGGGTGCAGCCAAGGCGACCGCCCTGGTGATTCCCGCCGTCAAGGGAAAGATCGACGGCATGGCGATCCGGGTTCCGACGCCCGACGTGTCGATCGTGGACCTCACGGTCGAGGTCGAGAAGGATACGACCGCGGAAGAGGTGAACGCGGCCTTCCGCGAGGCTGCCGCGGGCCCGCTCCAGGGGATCCTCGGCGTGTCGGACGAGCCCCTGGTCTCGGTCGATTTCACCACGGATTCGCACAGCTCCGTGGTCGACGCATTGTCCACGAGCGTGATCGACGGGCGCATGGTCAAGGTGCTCTCGTGGTACGATAACGAATGGGGCTACTCCTCCAGGGTCGTGGACCTGGTCAGCTACGTCGGCGAACGGCTGCCGGCCCCCGTGGGCGGCTGAAGCCGTAGCGGCTCGTCCTCGCCCGTTTGGGCGGGGAGTCGTCCAGGGATACATAGATCGCGTGGCCGCGGGGTGGACACCCCGCGGCCACCGTGTCTTGGACGTGCGCTCGAGGTGTAATCATGTCCGGAATCGGCCGTATAACCAGGCGATGCGGACAGACAAGTGGGCACCCGCCATGGTGACGCGAAGAGCGCCCAGTCGAACGTCCACGGACCTACCCCAGGACTTCCAGGCCTGGTATCGGGACCACCGTAGCGTCGTCTACAGGTACGTGCGTTTTCGCGTCGCGACCCGGGAGGCGGCCGAGGACGTGACCTCGGACGTCTTCATGAAGGCGCTCAGGTCTCTCGATCGCTACGATCCGAGCCGAGCGTCTCCCCGGACGTGGCTGCTCCGGATCGCCCGCAATGCGGTGACCGATCATCTTCGCTCCTTGCGCAGGAGAGGAGCGCTGCACGTCTCCCTGGACCGGGTCCCCGACCTCGTGGCCGACCTGCCTTCTCAGGAAGAGCGGGTCATCAAGCAGGAGCGGATCCAGCGGCTTCTGAACGGGAATCAAACCCTGCGCAAAGGCGACCAGGAGATCCTGTCGCTGCGCTACGGCGCGGGACTCTCCAACGGAGAGATCGCCGAGCACCTCCGCATCAGCAACAATGCTGTCGCCGTGCGGCTGCACCGGGCGCTGAAGCGCCTGAGGGACGTCGTAGAGGAATCCAGTGCCAGCGAGCTTGAAGGGATATGAACGATAGACACGAGGACGAGAGCCTTCCGCTCCCGCCGGACATGGCGGAGTTGGATGCCGAGCTCTCCTCCATTCGATACGAGGAGCGCCCCTCGTTCGGGCCCGAGCTCGAAGCGGAGCTCGTCCGCGCGTGGCGCACGGTGCGTGTGAGGCGGCCCGTACCGATCCACGCATTGGTGGCCGCCGGGATGGCGGCTCTTCTCCTGGTGAGCGTCGCGGTGCCGCAGGCCCGCGCTTCACTCATCCGCTTCGTGACGAAGCTGAAGGTCGATCGCGAGCCGGCCACGCAACCCGTTCGCTCGCGCGCCCCGGATCCCTCGGCTCGGAAGAGCTCTCCATCGGCGCCTCCTTCGAGTCCTCTCGTGCTTCCACCGGTCGAGAACCGGAGGGATTCGGTCACGGCGTCGGCGCCCGAGAAGCCGTTCGCGGGGCCGGCGGTCACGTTCCCGAAGCTGCTCGACCGGTCGGGCGCCGAAGCCCTCATCCGTCGTCACTACCCGCTGAATCTGCAGCGATCCGGTGTCGGCGGGACGGTGAGGCTCCGTCTCTGGGTCGATTCCGTCGGATCCGTGGATTTCGTCACCGTGGGGTCCAGCTCCGGCGTTCCCGACCTGGATCGGGCCGCGCTCCAGGTGGCCCCATCCTTCCACTTCAGGCCGGCCCACCGCTTCGGAAGGAGCGTGGGGACCTGGGTGGAGTTCAACGTGGAGTTCAAGCCGGTGGCGACGAAGGAGGATTCGTCGGCGCTGCCGAAAGTGGGTCCGTTGCCCGCGCCGCAGGCACCGGACACCGACAATCCCGACCTCACGCCCCTGTGGCAGAAGCGGATGGTCGTCGCGTCCCGTGGTCGCCAGGACGCGGGACAGCTGTTGCGCTCGGCCCTGGGCGACGATTCGCTGTTGGATCGGCTGGGGCCGATCCAAGGCGTCCTTCAGGGCGAGCCGCCCGCGGGGGTGGGGCCCACACGGTGGCGTGCGGAGGTCAGCAGGGCGTTGGAAGCGGCGATGATCCGGGACCCGGACAACCCGGCACCGTTCCTCGCGTTGGGCAGACTACGTCGTCAGCAGGGGCTTCGGAGCGAAGCGAAGGCGTTGTTCGACCGCGGCCTCGACAGGGCCGAGCGGGAGGGCCGGAATGCCTCTCCCGAGGTGCTGGCCGCGCTGGAATACGAGCGTGGCAAGCTCCTCGAGGAGGCATGGCTCGGGTCCCATGACCTGGGGACGGTGCCCCGTGCGGCTCTTCCTGCGGGTGCATGCCCGCAGGCGGGCGTGCCGGACGCCGGGCAGGGCGGGGGGGCGACCTCCGCGGATCGCCTGATCGCCTGGAACTACATGTGCCCGAGGGAGCTCGGCCAGGTGTGGCGAACCGGATTCAAGCCCGACGTGAGCGGCCCGACCCACCGTGAGTTCGACAGCATGATGGTTGCGTTCCGTACGGCCGTGGCGTCGGAGCCGGACAACGTCGGCGCGAATGTCGGGCTGCTGCTCGGTCTCGCGGACGAAGGGAGGTGGGGCGAGGTCCTGTCCGGTGCGCGTCGCTTCGCCGAGGCGAGCGACGGATCTCCGGATGCGCTGCTGTTGGGGGGGCTCGCGCTCGAGCGGCTGGCCCGCCCGGAGGAGGCCGAGGTGCAGTTCGAGTCGGCGATCGAGGGCCTCCCGGCCGCCGAGGTCGCCGAGCTCGAGGACCTGCGCTCGGTCGCCACGCCCGCGGAGCTTTCCGAGTACGCCAGCCTGCGCGCGGAGGACCGGAAGGCCTGGCTCGAGTCGTTCTGGGCCGCGCGCGATCCGATCCTGTCGACCGCGGTGAACGAGCGCCGGGTGGAGCACCTGGCTCGGGCGGCGTACGCCCTCCTCCGGTTCGGAAACACGAATTCGGACGCCGGGCGCGTCTGGGTCCGTTACGGCCGGCCCGAGCGAGTTCGGGTCATCGCCAGCGGGTCGGACGTGCGCACCGAGTTCTGGGATTACGGCATCGGCCCGGACATCACCTTCCGCCGCGTGGCTCCCTCGACCGAGCTGAACCTGACGTCCGAGGGACGCTCCTATCTGGAGGATCTCGAGAAGGTCTATCCCGGACGCTACGGCTCGTCGGGACGTCCGGTCACACGCCTGCTGGGCCAGGTGACGCGATTCCGCGGGACGAAGGCGTCGACGACGGAGGTCGAGGTCGACACGGAGGTGCCGGGCTCCATGGCCACGGGAGGCAGCGACAGCCTGGATCTCTCCGTCTTCCAGCTCGGCCCGAACGGTCGGAAGGTCTGGTCGGTGAGGCATCGCGTGCCCGCCGAGCGCATTCCGATCTCGCTTCAGAGCATCGGTTCGTCCGAGGTGCGTCGGATTGCCGTGGAGCTCATGGACCCGAGAACGGGCCATGTGGCCGCACTGCGGGCGCCGGCCCGCCTGGAGGTGCACGGCCTGAACCAGCCGTATGCGTCCGACCTGCTGATCACGTCGCCGAACGTTCCGAAGAGTCGGGAGAACGCGCCCGACCGCTCCTGGCTGCAGGCACAGACGCTCGCCGAGCCGGTCACCGGTGCCGAGGTCGGAGCGTACTTCGAGCTGTACGATCTTCCGTCCTCGTTGCGCTGGTACCGACTGCGCGCCGAGTTGGAGGATCGCGGCACGGGGCAGGTGGGGAGCGTGCCGATCGAGCCGGTGGGCAAGACCGGCTTCCGCCCGACGTGGGATTTTCGACCGAAGGCCGGCAAGATCGCGTCGAATTTCGTGATCGTTGATCTGTCGCACGTTCCGACGGGCTCCTACACGCTGCGCCTCGTGGCCGACATGCCCGGTGCGCCGTCGCCCGTGACGGTGGAGCGCGACCTGGACGTGCACCGGCCGGGCAGCCCCGGGACGACGCCGTAGCGCCCAAAGAGCCGGTACTTTCGGCGAACCGCCTGGAATCCGGGGCCGTGGCGCTCGCGGGCGCCCGTGCGCGAGCACGGGGCCGGCCCGCACTACTGCTGGGACAGGCTCCTAGGTAGCTTTTCTTCGTCCTGCCCCGTGCATCCTGTGCCCCACTATCATCATGACCGCGAAAGTACTTTCCGACCTCGATTCGTCGGCGCTGACGGGTCGTACCGCCGTCGTTCGCGCCGATCTCAACGTTCCCCTCGACGCCGGCGAGATCTCCGACGACCGCCGGATCCGGGCGACGATCCCGACCCTGGAGCTCCTGCTGAAGGCAGGAGCGAAGGTGGTCGTCCTCTCCCATCTCGGGCGCCCGAAAGGCGAGGCGCGTCCGGAATTTTCCCTGACCCCGGTCGCGGAGCGCCTCTCCGAGCTGCTCGGGCGACCGGTGCGCTTCGTTTCCGAGCCCAACGGCCCCTCCGTGCGCGAGGCCGTGGGTGCCATGGCGCCGGGCGACGTCGTGTTGCTCGAGAACACCCGGTTCCTGGCGGGTGAGACCGCCAACGACCCGAAGCTCGGCGCCGAGTGGGCCGCGCTCGGGGACCTGTACGTGAACGACGCCTTCGGATCCGCCCACCGGGCGCATGCATCCACGGCGGCGATCGCGGAGGCGATGCGTGCCGAGGGTGGCGAGGCGGTGGCCGGCCTGCTCATGGCCAAGGAGCTTCGCTTCCTGGGCGACGCGTTGGCGAACCCCGAGCGTCCGTTCGTGGGCATCCTCGGCGGCGCGAAGATCTCCGGGAAGATCGACGTCGTGGACGCGCTCCTGCCTCGGGTGGACCGCCTCCTCATCGGCGGGGCCATGGCGAACACGTTCCTGCGTGCGCTCGGGCTCGACACCGGGGCCTCGTTGGTGGAGGACGACCGGGTGGATCTCGCACGCGAGACGCTCGAGCGGGCCGGCGAGAAGCTCCTGCTTCCCGTCGACTGCGTGGTCGCGACGGAGCTCGCGGCCGGTGCCCAGACGCGCAGCGTGAGCCGTGACGAGGTAGGGGAGGGCGATCGCATCGTCGATATCGGGCCCGCGACGCGGGAGATGTACGCACGCGAGATCGCGGGCGCCCGTACCGTGGTCTGGAACGGTCCGATGGGAGTGTTCGAGATCGCCGAGTTCGCGGCGGGCACGCTCGCCGTCGCGGAGGCCGTGGCCGAAGCCTGTGACGGTGGCGCCACGGGCGTCCTCGGCGGAGGAGACTCCGCCGCGGCCGCGGAGCGGGCGGGCGTTTCGGCTCGCCTCACACACGTCTCCACGGGAGGGGGCGCGTCGCTGGAGTTCCTCGCGGGCACGGAGCTCCCGGGCGTGGCCGCGCTGACACAGGTGAATTGAGATGGCCGTCATCGCAGGAAACTGGAAGATGCATCGCGGGCCGAACGAGGCCGACGCCTTCTTCGGTGCCTTCGAGCCGCCCGCTTCGGATGACGAGATCATCGTCTTTCCGCCCACGATCTCGCTCGTCGCGGCGGCGCGCTGTGCCGATCGCGATCCGCGCGTACAACTGGGCGTCCAGAACATCCACTGGGAGGACGCCGGGGCGTTCACCGGCGAGACTTCGGCGCCCATGGCGGTCGAGGCGGGCGCCACGTTCGCGCTCATCGGTCATTCCGAGCGCCGTCACGTCTTCGGTGAGACGGACGAGGAGGTGGGCCGGAAGGTCCTCGCCGCGCGCCGGCACGGGTTGATCCCTGTCGTGTGCGTGGGCGAGACGCTGGACGAACGGAAGGCCGACCGCGTGGAGGAGGTGATCCTCGGACAGCTCGACGCGGCGCTCGCGGCGCTCGGCCAGGGCGAGGGACGGTTCCTCGTGGCCTACGAGCCGGTCTGGGCCATCGGTACGGGCGAGACCGCGACTCCGACCGATGCGTCGGCGGCGCACGCGTCGTTGCGCACGCGTCTGCGCGAGCGAATGGGCCCGGAGGGTGCGGCGAGCGTGCCGATCCTGTACGGAGGAAGCGTCAAGCCCGCGAACGCGGCGGAGCTGCTGAGCGCGTCCGATGTGGACGGCGTGCTCGTTGGAGGAGCGAGCCTCGACCCGGCGTCGCTCACGGCAATCGCGGCCGCCGCGCAATGAAGGTGAGGGTCCCCGGGGAGCGGCTGTGTCCGCCCCGGGGGACCCGACCCGTTGACACGCTCCGGGGCCGGCTCGACGTTTAGGTCTGACCTTTTCACGCTGGAAGCCACGCGAACATGTACGCTTTTCTGCTCGCCATTCTCGTCCTGGACGGGATCTTTCTCGGCATCGTGATCCTTCTGCAGTCCGGGAAGGGCGGGGGCCTCGCGGCCGTGGGCGGCGGTGCCGCCATGACCGAGGGACTCCTCGGAGGCCGACAGGCCACCACCATGCTGACCCGGTCCACCTGGATCTCGGGCACGATCTTCATGGTCCTGGCGTTCGTGCTTTCGATCATGTCTTCGCGAGCCCACCAGCCCAAGTCCGTCATCCAGGTCAACCAGCCGACCACGTCGGCACCAGCACCGGAGCCGGTCCTGCCGGGCGCAGGCAATACGTCGGCCACGCCCGCGACGACGAGTGGGGGCGGAACCGCCCCCGCGAAGGGGCAGGGGACGTCCGGAGCCTCGGGCGCCACTGGGCACTGAGTCCGGAGCAGCCGGCCTGGATCCCGTCCAGCTACTGGACCTCTATCGCTGGATGTACCTGGCAAGGGCCTCCGAAGAACGCCTCGAAATCCTCCAGAAGCAGGGCTACCTGACGGCGAGCATCTACCGCACGCTCGGCCAGGAAGCGGGCGCGGTGGGCGCCGCGTACGCGATGCGCCGCCGTGACGACGGTACCGGTGACGTTCTGGCGCACACCGTGCGCGAGGGGGGCGCCCTCTTTCTCTTCGGCGCCACACCGCTGGATCTCTTTCGACAGTACATGGGCCGGGGCTCGGGCCCCAGCGGTGGCCGTGAGGCCAACGTGCACTGGTCCGACTACCGGAGAGGCTTCGTCGGACCTGTCTCGCCCCTGGGAACCATGCTCGGCGTCATGGCCGGCGTCACGCTCTCGTTCAGATTACGCGGCGAGGATCGGGTGGGCATGGTCTTCGCGGGAGACGGCGCGTCGTCGACCGGCGCCTGGCACGAGGGCTTCGGCTTCGCGGCCGCGCAGCGTTGCCCGCTCCTGCTGATGGTGGAAGCGAACCAGTGGGCCTTCTCGACTCCCACGTCCGGCAACACGCGCCTGGCCACCTTCGCGGACAAAGCCCCGTCCTACGGGATCGAAGCCGTCTCCGTGGACGGCACGGACGTGGTGGCCGTCTACGAGGCGACCCGCGCCGCGGTGGAGCGGGCGCGCAGCGGCGAGGGAACCCAGATGGTGGAGATGCGCTACTTCCGCAGGCGCGGACACGCCCAGCACGATCCTCAGGACTACGTGGACCCGGAGGTGCTGGAGGCCTGGGCGCGGCGTGACCCCCTGGATCTCTACCGGGCTCGGCTCCTCGAGCAAGGGTGGGCCGATGAAGAGGGGATCGAGCGGGTTCGCGCCGAAGTGGAGGCGGAAGTCGTGGCCGCGGCGGATCAGGCGATCGCCGAGCCACAGCCGAATGCGGAGGATGCGACCGAGCGCGTGTACACGGACGTCACGGTCTCCGTGCCATGGACGCGGCGAGGGCCGGCCGGTCGTCTCGGAGGTCCATGATCGGACCGGCTGGAGTGGGATGGGAAGCGATCGTCGAAGTTGGCTGAACATGGAGGGCGCATGGGAGTAGCGACATCGCCCGAGCACCTGACCAAGACGCACCGTCGGGAGCCCGTGACGTTTCTCGAAGCCATCAGCGAGGCACTCTTCGAGGAGATGGAGCGGGACGAGCGCGTGTTCCTGCTCGGAGAGGACATCGGGGTCTACGGTGGCGCGTTCAAGGTGACCCGCGGCTTTCTCGACCACTTCGGCGAGTCTCGCGTCATCGACACCCCGATCGCGGAAGGGGGGTTCACGGGAGCCGCGGCCGGTGCCGCGCACATGGGGCTCCGCCCGGTGGTCGAGATGCAGTTCATGGACTTCGTGTCTCCCGCCTACGACGTCATCACGAACTATGTCGCCACATCCCTGTACCGGGGCGCAGGGCCCATGCCCATGGTCATCCGCGGACCGGTGGGCGGTGGCGGTCGTGGGGGTCCGTTCCACTCCCAGAACGTCGAAATGGCCTTCTTCCACACGCCGGGACTCAAGATCGTCTATCCGAGCACCGCGTACGACGCGAAGGGCCTCCTGAAGGCGGCGATTCGCGACGACAACCCCGTGATCTTCGAGGAGCACAAGGGGCTGTACCGGGCACCGAGCCTGCGCGAGGTGCTCCCGGACGAGGATTACGTGGTGCCGCTCGGTGAGGCACGCACCGTACGCGACGGCACCGACCTCACGATGGTGACCTACGGGGCGATGGTGCACCGCTGTGTCGAGGTGGCCGACACGCTCTCCGAGGAGGACGGGATCTCGGCCGAGATCGTGGACCTGAGGACGCTCCTCCCACTGGACGAGGACGCCGTCGTCGAGAGCGTTCAGCGCACGGGGCGTCTGCTGATCGTTCACGAGGACACGCGCACCGGCGGAATCGCGGGTGAGATCGCCATCCGTGTGAGCGAGCGGGCGTTCGAGTGGTTGGACGCCCCCATGCTCCGGGTGACGGCCATCGACTCGCCCGTGCCCTACTCGGCTCCCCTCGAGGACTACTTCCTTCCCCAGGTCGAGGACGTCCTGACGGCAGCGCGTTATCTTGTCCGTTATTGAGGCGCTTCTCACGGCCGGGCCCGAGGGGCCCTCGCCGCGGCCGCCCTGCCACGGTGCGGTGTGATTCGTCGGATCGAATGCCATGGTCCGAGGGTACGCGACACCCCGAGCCGATGAAGGCGGCCAAGCGCAGAGTCGATAGCGTTCCAGCGAATCCGGAGAGATCAGCGTGGCGCGGATCGAAGTATCCATGCCCCAGATGGGTGAATCCATCGCCGAGGGTACCGTCTCGAAGTGGCTGAAGCAGGTGGGTGACACCGTAGAGCGGGACGAGCCCATCCTGGAGATCTCGACCGACAAGGTAGATGCTGAGATCCCTTCTCCGGCGGACGGCACGCTGGTGGAGATCTCGGTGGACGCCGGTGCGACCGTGGAGGTCGGAACCGTCGTGGCCTACATCGACCCGGACGGGAGCGCCCCCGCAGCGGGAACGGGGGCCGAGACCCAGGCGGCGACTGCAGAGGCGTCTGCGCCCGAACCGGAGAAGGAGCCCGAGCCCGCCTCCGTGCAAGCGGAGGCCCCCGCCCAGCCCGCGACGGCGTCTTCGGCCGCTGCCCCGGCCCCGGGAGGCAACCACGGCCACAACGGAGCGACACAGCCCCAGACGGCCGAGGATCGGCTGCGGACCCGTTCCACGCCGGTCGTCCGCAGAATCGCCGAAGAGCACGGGATCGACATCTCTGCGGTCTCGGGCACCGGCCATGCCGGACGCGTCACGAAGCAGGACATTCTCGATTACATCGCCGCGGCGCCGGCCGAGCCGGCGCCGACCGCGTCAGCGCCGGCGGCTCCCCAGACGGCGGCCACGCCGGCTCCAGCTCCGCAGGGGGCACCCGCGGGCGCCCCGTCGGATCTGTGGAAGGCGTTCTACAGCCAGGTCGAGCATCCCGAGTTCCCGGTGCGCGAGGCCGACCGTGTCGAGCCGATGGACAAGATCCGCCGGCTCACGGCGGAGCACATGGTCCTGGCCAAGCGGGTGGCGCCGCATGTGCACTCGTTCATCGAGATCGATTTCACCGCCGTCGATCGTGTGCGCCAGGCGAACAAGAAGCGCTGGGCGGAGCAGGGCGCCAAGGTGAGCTTCACCGCGTTCGTCACGTGGTGCGTCTCGCGCGTCCTGCGTGAGTTCCCGATGGTCAACGGCCTGGTGTCCGGGAACAACATCGTCTACAGGGGCAACGTCAACATCGGTGTGGCCGTCGATCTCGATCCCGGCTTGATCGTTCCTGTGGTCCATGATGCCGACAACCTCAGCCTGGTCGGAATCGGCAAGAAGATCGCCGACCTCGCGGAGCGGGCACGGGCCCGTCAGCTTCTGCCGACCGAGATTCAGGGCGCGACGTTCTCCATCACCAACCCCGGCGTACTCGGGACGCTCGTGGGCATGCCGATCATTCCGAAGGGCACGTCCGCGATCCTCGGTACGGGTGCGATCGAAAAGCGGGTGGTCGTCGTTACGGATCCCGACACGGGGACCGACGCGATGGCGATCCGAAAGCGGGCGCTGTTCTCGCTGGGCTACGACCACCGCGTCGTGGACGGCGCGGACGCGGCTCGCTTCCTCGCCCGGCTCAAGGAGGCGATGGAGAGCTTCCCCGACGACGCCTGAGCAGCATGGGGTACCTCCCGGCCCGATCGTGATGAGCCAGCCCACGCCCGGAACGCGCACCCTCGACATTCTCAAGCCCGGAAGGGTCCGCTACGCCGACGGCCTCGAGCTCCAGGCACGCCTGGTGGCCCAGCGGCGGGAGGAGCGCGTGCCGGACACGCTCGTGCTTCTCGAGCACAGCCATGTGATCACCCTCGGCAGGAGCTCCAGCGCGGAGCACGTTCTGGCGGACGACGCCCGACTCGAGGCGCTCGGGGTGGAGCGCTTCGAGGTCGGCAGAGGTGGGGACGTGACCTATCACGGCCCGGGCCAGCTCGTGGGGTATCCGATTCTCGATCTGAAGCCGGACCGCAAGGATCTGCATCGCTACCTGCGGGATCTCGAGGATGTGCTCATCCGCGTCGCCTCGAGCTACGGGATCGAGGCATACCGCTGGCCCGGAAGGACGGGCGTCTGGACCGGGACGGGCAAGCTCGCGGCCATCGGCGTACGGGTTTCCTCCGGCTGGATCACGTCGCATGGCTTCGCGTTGAACGTCTCGACGGACCTGAGCTACTTCGAGACGATCGTTCCGTGTGGAATCACCGATCGGGGTGTCACGTCGTTGGAGCGGGAGTTGGGGCGCGCGGTGGAGATGGAGGATGCCACCAGGCGCGTGGTCGACGCGTTCCGGAGCGTGTTCGACTTCGCCGAGGATGTTGCCTAGGCGACACTTCCGCCGGTCTCCAGCATCTGTTCGGGCCGGTGCGCAGATCCCTCTTTCGGCAAGTCCCGAAGGGCACAATCCGCTTCGCACGGGAAAGTATGTTTCTGAAATCGTTTGTTTACTCCACGCCCCGAACAGACCTCGAAAGAGTCGTCCTGGAATCTCATAACAATATGTTGTAGAAGTGGTTACGGCGTACTGCCGCCCCGGCCCCGTGAGCAGGCACACGACCCTTGCATCCCGGCCCGTGGACGCGTATTCATGATTCGCGTTTCGGATGCGGCTCGTCGAGATCGATGGCGATGGTCATCCCTCAGACGAATCTGAAACGGAGCTGCCGGGCGCGACGGCGCAGCGGTGGCAGGCGAGCCGGGGCTTGGGAAACCCGGGGAGCCAGGCAAGGAGGTCGCTGGCCTTGCCAAAATTGCCCCCAACAGAGCTCGGGGGCGCCCCTGGTCACCGACCGCGTGACGGAAAGGGGTGAAGGGAATCAGGCCCGGCCACCCGCACGCGGGTGGACCCAAGCAGGGCAGGACTCCCGCCAGCGCAGTGGAGGACCGCGAGACGCAGCGTGATGCGAGTCCAGCGGACTTCCCGAGGTGGAAACGGCCCGAGCGCCTCGTGCGTCTCGGGCCGTTTCCCGTTTCGGGAGCAGGCGCGCCGATCTCCGCCGCTCAGCGTTCGGGCGGAAGGAACTCCTGGAATTCGAGGTAGCGCCCCTTCTCGCGCTCCTCGTCGAGCCAGTCCTGGAAGCCGGAAGGAGCCAGACCGCCCGATTGTGTCTGCTCTTTTGCGGCGCGCACGGCCAGATCGTTCGCGTACTCGTTTCGAGGGTGCCCTGCGTGCCCACGGACCCATTGGGGCCGCACGTCGTGGCGGCCGAGCTCGCGGTCGAGATCCTGCCACAACTCGAGGTTCTCGATCGGCCCCGCTTTTCTGCGCCAGCCGCGACGCTTCCAGGAAGGCAGCCATTCTCCGATGCCCTTCACGAGGTACTGACTGTCCGACACCAGCTCGACCCGGCAGGGGCGCTTGAGCGAGCGCAGGGGCTCGATGGCGCTGCGCAGGGCCATGCGATTGTTGGTCGTGGAGGGCTCGGAAACCCAGAAATCGCGCCGTTCCCAGGCACCGCTCCGCCACACCTCGACCAGCCCGGCCGCTCCGCCGGGGCTGGCGCGGTTCTGGAACTGGTTTCCCAGGCAGGATTCGTCGACGTGAAGGTGGACGACGTCGCGTGACATCATGTCTCCGACGAAGGGACGGAACGGCCGGGACAAGGTAACGACGCCTTGACCCTCGGGGGACCCTACCTAGCTTTGCACTCGACGTGCCCGCGTCCGGTTTCACGACCGACGCGCCCGCGTCAGACGTTGCTTCTTCACTCGAGCGCGGAGGACCCTCTCCTTGCAACGCCCCGCCTACCTCATGCTGGAAGACGGACGCCGCTTCGACGGCGTCTCCCTCGGGGCCGAGAAGCTCACGCTCGGCGAGGTGGTCTTCAACACGTCGATGACCGGCTATCAGGAGATCCTGACCGACCCCTCCTATGCCGGCCAGCTCGTTACGATGACCTACCCACTCCAAGGCAACTACGGAGTCAACGACGGCGACCGCGAGTCGTCCGGCCCCCAGGTCGCCGGCTTCATCGTGCGGGAGTCGAGTCGACGGCCGAGCTCGTGGAAGTCGGAAGCGTCTCTCGACGCATACCTCAGCGAGCACGGCGTCACCGGGATCGCCGACATCGATACGCGCGCCCTGACGCGGCACATCCGTGCCCAGGGCGCGATGCGGGGCGCGATCGCTCCGGCGGATCTCGCCGAGGACGAGGTGACGGAGCGGATCCGGGCCCATCCCCGCATGGAGGGACTGGACCTGGCGTGCGGCGTCTCCACGGGCGAGCCCTACGAGGTGGCTGCGGTGGGGGAGGAGCGGTTCCGGGTCGCGGCGTTCGACTTCGGTGTGAAGGCGAACTCCCCCAGGCTGCTCAGTCAGCGTGGCTGCCACGTGACCGTTCTGCCTGCCGAGACGCCCACCGAGGCACTGCTCGACAATCCTCCGGACGGCCTCTTCGTTTCCAACGGCCCCGGGGACCCGGCGGCCGTCGAGCGTGCGGAGGCCGCCATCCTCGGACTGGCGGAGCGGGGTGTCCCGGTCTTCGGGATCTGCCTGGGTCACCAGCTCATCGCGCGCGCGTTCGGCGCGAAGACCTACAAGCTCCCGTTCGGGCACCATGGAGGGAACCACCCCGTCCGGAACCTCGATCGAAACACCGTCGAGATCACGTCCCAGAACCATGGGTTTGCGGTGGAGGGGGGCGAAGGGGATCGGATTCCGGGCGCTCCGGACCTGCGTCTCACGCACGTCAACCTCTACGACGGCACCGTCGAGGGCATCGCCCACCGGCAGCTTCCGGTCTTCTCGGTCCAGTATCATCCGGAAGCTGCGCCGGGACCCCATGACAGCCGCTATCTCTTCGACTCCTTCATCCAGCTCATGGAGGAACGCGGGCCCTCTTCCCGGTAGACCGCCGGGCGGACGCAAGTACTCTGCGGGCAACGACTCCCGCAACCTTGCGGCCTCATGAGCCCCGGGTTACCGTGCCTCCGCCCCGGGGGCTCGCCCGAGCGGTACGGCGGGTCGGCTTCGCCGGAGGCGATGGATCCACGCACCCCCCACGGACAGCCTCAGGGAGGAAGAATGACGAAGGCGGATCTCGTCGAGCAGGTGGCAGAGGCCATCGGACCCGGGATCACCAAGAAGGACTGTGCGCTCGTCGTGGACGGGTTCCTGAATGCCGTGAAGCTCGCCCTGACCCGGGGTGAGAACATCGAGATCCGCGGCTTCGGTACGTTCAAAGTCCGCAGAAGGAAGACCCGCATGGCCCGCAACCCTCGGACGGGAGACGCGGTCGAAGTACCCTCCCGCTCCGTGCCCGTCTTCAAGCCGTCCAAGCACCTGCGGGGACGAGTCGCTCGCCTGAATTCGCACGAGGCGTCGCGGTAACGTCGGCCCGGCAGGGAATCTCTCGGATGATGGTTCCCGCTCACAGCCTCGGGGACGGCACATCGCCGTCCCCTTTTTCGTTCCCGTCCGCGACCCCGTTGCGGCCGGGGCGGACGAACGATGCATGGGGGGGCTCCTCTCGTTGCGGAACCCGCTTAACGATCGTGGGCTCTACGGCGTCTGACTATCGGTGAGCGACGACGAGCGGCGTGACACGATCTCCGATGCGGAGCTGGTCCGGAAGAGCCGGCACGGGGACCGGTCGGCGTTCGGGGTGCTGGTGCAACGGCATCACGAGGCTGTCTATCGGGTGGCACTTTCGATCGTGAGCGACACGGATGCCGCACAGGACGTAGCCCAGGACGCTTTTCTGAAGGCGTTTCGTGGGCTGCGTGGATTCCGTGGGGAGTCGGCGTTTCGCACGTGGGTCCTGAGAATCGCGGCGAACGAGGCGAAGGGGGCGTTGCGGAAGAGAGGCAGGCGCCGCGAGTCGGCGCTCGAGGACGCTCCGACGATATCGGCCCGCGGACCGAACCCCGAGGACCGGGCGGTCGACGCGGACGCTGCGGCGAGGGCGAGAAGGTTACTCGACGAGCTGCCCGAAAAGCAGCGATTGTCCGTGTCGCTCCGGATCGACGAGGGTTTGAGCTTCCGGGAGATCGCGGAGATCACCGACTCGACCGAGGGAGCGGCGAGGGTGAACTACTTCCACGGCATTCACAAGCTGAGGGAGTTGATGGAATGAACGAGACGAGCTGCGCATCGGTGAAGGAGGTTTTGCCGGAGCTGGTGGATGGGACGCTGCGTGAAGCGGACGTCGCCGCGGTCGAGCGCCATCTGGTCGCCTGCGCGGATTGTCGCTCCGAGCTGGAGCTAGTTCGTCTGCTTCGCCGGAGCCGTCCGGCCGTTCCTTCGGGGCTGGCTCCGCGCATCCAGGGAGCGGTGCGTCTCCGTCGTGATGCCCTCACGCGCCCCTGGTGGGGGCTCGCGGCGGCCGTGATCGCGGCGCTCGCCGTCGGGATCGGCGTGGTGGCGGAGCGGGATGGGCGAACCCAGCCGTCCGTGCCGGCCTACGCGTCGGAATCGGCAGAGAGCGACGTATGGGTTTCGGGTGACGGGCTGGTTGCGGGCGCCCCCGTCCTGAACGGGCTGTCCGATCAGGCGCTGCAAGAGCTGCTCAAGGAGATGGGCCAGTGGAAGACAGGCACGTGATCCCCGGAATCCGAACGATCGTGAAGAGGGTGTGCATCGTTGCTGCGCTCGCGGTGATCCTCGTACCGGAAGCGGCATCCGCACAGGGCGTCGTGCCGGGGCAGAGAGGTGGCGAGCGGGCGCAACTCGAGCAGCGCATTCGAGCCCGGTTCGGTCAGATCGTGCGTCAGCGCCTCGGGCTCAGTCAGGAGCAGGCCCGCCAGCTCGACAGGGTGGTTCGGGGCTTCCACGCGGACCGCATGCGCCTCGCCGTCGACGAGGCGACCGTCAGGGAGCAGGTCGGCAAGCTCCTGCAGCAGGACGAGCCCTCCGACTCGGCGGCGCGGACGCTGCTCGACCGCATGGCACGGTTGCGGGAGCGGGAGACGCACCTCGCGCAGCAGGAGGAGGACAGCCTCCTCACCGTCCTGTCACCGGCGCAGGTGTTGCGCTTCAACGTCCTGCGCGAGGAGATGGGCGCACGCATACGCCGGCTCCGGCGCGGCTCCGGACCGATGGGACGAGGGCCCTTCGGGGACGGTGGACGCGGGCGGATGCCACCGGGAGGTGGGATGGTGCCACCGGGAGGTGGGATGCCGCCTCCGGGAACGATGCCGGGCTCCGGGGGGTCTTTCTAGGAGCCCGAGCGGGAGGGCGTGCCGGCCGACATCCGGCCGGCAACGTCTCCCGGTCGCCCAGCGTCTCCAACCCGCCCGCGCCTCATGTCCGTCTCCGTCAGGACCCTCTTCTTCGCGGCCTACAGGGACCTGCTGGACCGCTCCGAGCTGGATGTCGAGCTGCCGGAGGGTGCGACCGTGGCGGATCTGGTCGACCGACTCCGAGCCCGCGGGGCACCCTTCGACGCATTGCCGATCGAGCCCACGGTCGCCGTCAATCGGGTGTACGCCCCGATGAGCTCGGCGCTCGGGGCCGGAGACGAGGTCGCCTTCATCCCGCCGGTGGCGGGCGGCTGAGCGTCCGATCGCCGCCGTGATGTACACCGCCGTCGTCCGGGAGACCATCGATCCCCGAGCCGTGCTCGATCGAGTGGGGGATGCGGCGGACGGCGCCGTCGTGCTCTTCGTGGGCGCGGTGCGGAACCATGCCGACGGTCGCGCGGTGCGAGGCGTGCGTTACGATGCGTACGACGAGATGGCGAGCGAGGTTCTCGCCGTCATCGCCTCGGAAGCGTCGGAGCGGTGGGGTACCGACCGGATCGCCGTGGTGCACCGTGTCGGAACGCTCGACATCGGCGAGGTGAGCGTGGCCATCGCGGTCTCGAGCGCGCACCGGGCGGACGCGTACGAAGCGTCCCGCTACGTGATCGAGGAGATCAAGAAGCGGTTGCCCGTGTGGAAGAAGGAGCGTTACATCGAGGGAGACGAGGCGTGGGTGAGGGGGGTGGAGCCTCCCACTCCCGCCGCAACCGGAGACGAGCCGTGATCGATGGATTCGGACGAAGGATCGAGTACCTCCGAATATCGGTGACGGACAAGTGCAACCTCCGGTGCGTCTACTGCATGCCGATGGAGGGGATGCCCTGGATGCGGCGAGCCGAGCTTCTCACGTACGAGGAGATCGAGCAGGTCGTGCGGGTCATGGCGGGAATGGGACTCCGCCGCGTGCGGATCACCGGCGGGGAGCCGCTCGTCCGGCGCGACGTGCCGGAGCTGGCCCGGATGATCTCGTCCGTGCCCGGGATCGAGGACCTGGCGCTGTCGACCAACGCCGTGCTGCTCGATCGGTTCGCAGACGATCTGCGCGCGGCCGGTGTGCACCGCCTCAACGTATCGCTGGACTCGTTGAGGCCGGAGCGCGTCGAGGCGATCGCCCGTCGCCCGGGCTCCTACGCGTCGATCATGGACGGTCTCGACGCCGCCGAGCGGGTGGGCTTTTCGCCCATCAAGATCAACGTCGTCCTGATCCGCGGCCGCAACGACGACGAGATCGAGGACTTCGCGCGAATCACGCGCGAGCGACCCTGGCACGTCCGCTTCATCGAGCTGATGCCGACCTCCAGCAACCTGGACCTCAGCGCCCACCACTTCTTCTCGTGCCAGGAAGCGCTCGGGCGGTTGCGGTCGGTGGACCGTCTCGAGCCTGCCGAAGGTCCGCCCGGCAACGGTCCGGCCACGTACTATCGGTTCGAGGGCGCCCCGGGGACCGTCGGCGTCATCACGCCGATGAGCCACAACTACTGCGACCGGTGCAACCGGATGCGCCTCACGGCAGACGGCCATCTGCGGCCCTGCCTCTTCGGCGACATCCAGACGAACCTGAGGGATCCGCTGCGGGAGGGCGCGGACATCGTGCCCCTGATCGAGGAGACCCTGCGCATCAAGCCCGAGCGCCACTACCTTATTCAGGGAAGCGACGAGGGATCGGGCGGACTCGTGGCGCTCTCGCAGACGGGTGGGTAGCCCTCCTCTCCGATCTCGTCCCTGCGTGTGGCCTGCGCGACGCCCGAGCCGCTTTGCGCGGAGATCCCCTTGCCTTCCGGGCCGGTCTTTGACACCCTCTCGCGGCCTGAATACGTTCGATCTGTCGATCCACAAAATCCTGCCGAAGGCGGACGTTTCGATATGAGCGTGAAGAAGATCACGGTGGTCGGAGCCGGCCACGTCGGTGAGCACTGCGCACAGGGGATTGCGTCTAAGGAGCTCGCCCAGGAAGTCGTTCTGCTCGATGTGCTGGAAGGCATTCCGCAGGGCAAGGGTCTCGACCAGTGGGAGAGCGCCCCGATCCAGGGCTTCGATTCGAAGGTGGTCGGTTCCAACAGCTACGATGACGCTGCGGGCTCGGACATCTTCGTGGTCACGGCCGGCATCGCCCGCAAGCCGGGCATGAGCCGTGACGATCTCCTCAAGACCAACGCCGGCATCGTCGAGTCGGTCTCGAATCAGATCAAGAAGGTCGCGCCGAACGCGATCGTGATCGTGGTGTCGAACCCACTCGACGTGATGGCGTACGTGACCCTCAAGACGACGGGCTTTCCGCGGGAGCGCGTGTTCGGGATGGCGGGCATCCTCGACACGGCCCGCTATCGCTCGTTCATCGCGTTGGAGCTCGACGTCTCCATCAAGGACATCCAGGCTCTGGTGCTGGGTGGGCACGGCGACACGATGGTGCCGCTCGCCAGCTACACCTCGGTCAGCGGGATCCCGCTCACCCAGCTGCTCAGCAAGGAGCGCATCGACGCGCTCGTCGAGCGCACCCGGAAGGGTGGCGCCGAGATCGTCGGTCACCTGAAGTCCGGAAGCGCCTACTACGCTCCGGCCGCCGCGGCGACCCAGATGTGTGAGGCCGTCGTCAAGAACCAGCGTCGCATCCTCCCGTGCGCCGCGTACCTGCAGGGCGAATACGGGATGAAGGACGTCTTCCTCGGCGTGCCGTGCCAGCTCGGGGAGGGTGGCCTTCAGAAGATCTTCGAGGTGGATCTCAGCGACGAGGAGAAGGCGGCGCTCACCACGAGTGCCGAGCATGTCCGGTCGACGATCCAGGCCCTCGAAGCGCTTTGACGGATGGTCTTCCCGCCTCGGCCGAATCCGGTCGAGCGGCGAGGGCGGTCCGCGATTAGGGCCGAAGTTCAATCTCTGACATAGGAGCTCCCGCCGGGTACCGTTCGTCACCCGGCGGGCTCCGCCAGATCTCGACAGGAGAAGCGATGCGACGGGTCGCAGCGCTGTACAGGTCCTCCGTGGGGAAGAAAATCCTCATGGCGGTGACCGGGTTCATCTGGCTCGGTTTCCTCCTCGGTCACATGGCAGGAAACCTGAAGGCGTTCCAGGGGGCCACGGCCTTTGATGTGTACGCCGAGCACCTGAGGACGCTCGGTGAGCCCATCCTTCCTCGCATGGGGTTCCTCTGGCCGTTCCGTGTGTTCATGGCGGCGGCCCTGGTGCTCCACATCTGGCTCGCGTGGCAGACGTCACGGCAGAGCTGGGCCGCCCGTGAGAAGGACTACCGCAAGGAAAAGCGGCTCTCCTTCGACTTCGCGTCGCGGTGGATGCGCTGGAGCGGTGTGCTCATCCTGGTCTTCCTGGTCTATCACATCCTGAACATGACCACCGGGACGCTGCACGCGAACTTCAAACCCGAAGGCGTGGTGCAGGGCAAGGATGTGAGCTACGCCTATCACAACCTGGTGACCGGGCTGTCGCACCCGTGGATCGCGGCGATCTACATCGCGGCGATGCTGGTCATCCTGGTGCACCTGTGGCACGGCGTGTGGAGCATGTTCCAGACGCTGGGGGCCGCCCACCCGAAGTACGCGCGATACCGTCGCCCGTTCGCCGTTCTCGTGGCGATCGTGATTTCTCTCGGATTCATCTCGATCCCGGTCGCGATCCTGACCCGGGTCGTGAAGTGATGGAGGCCTAGATGCAGCTCGACGCCAAGATTCCGGCCGGCCCCATCGCGGACAAGTGGGACAACCATCGCTTCGAGATGAAGCTGGTGAACCCCTCCAACAAGCGGAAATACGACGTCATCGTCGTGGGCACCGGCCTGGCCGGCGCCTCCGCGGCTGCCACGATGGCCGAGCTCGGGTACCACGTGAAGGTGTTCACCTTCCACGATACACCGCGCCGCGCGCACTCGATCGCGGCCCAGGGCGGGATCAACTCCGCGAAGAACTACCAGGGAGACGGTGACTCGATCTTCCGTCTCTTCTACGACACGGTGAAGGGCGGCGACTACCGGTCGCGTGAGCCCAACGTCTACCGGCTGGCCCAGATCAGCCTCAACATCATCGACCAGGCCGTGGCCCAGGGCGTACCGTTCGCGCGCGAGTACGGCGGTCTCCTGGCCAACCGGTCCTTCGGCGGCGCACAGGTCTCACGGACCTTCTACGCGCGCGGGCAGACGGGACAGCAGCTCCTGCTGGGCTGCTATCAGGCGCTCCGGAAGCAGGTGGCCGCAGGCACCGTCGAGATCCACACGCGCACCGAGATGCTCGACCTGGTCGTCGTGGACGGGGTCGCCAAGGGCATCATCACGAGGGATCTGGTGAGCGGTAAGGTGGAGTCTCACGCCGCCCATGCGGTCGTGCTGGCCAGCGGCGGTTACTCCAACGTCTTCTTCCTGTCCACGAACGCGAAGGGCTGCAACGTCACCGCCACCTGGCGGGCGGCAAAGCGCGGCGCCGGCTTCGCCAACCCGTGCTACACGCAGATCCATCCGACCTGCATTCCGCCGGCGGGCGACTACCAGTCGAAGCTCACCCTGATGAGCGAGTCGCTGCGCAACGACGGCAGGATCTGGGTGCCCAAGGAGGCCGGCGACACGCGGCACGCCCGGGACATCCCGGAAGAGGAGCGGGACTACTACCTGGAGCGCTTCTATCCGAGCTTCGGGAACCTCTCGCCGCGTGACATCGCCTCGCGCCGCGCCAAGGAGATGGTCGACAAGGGCCACGGCGTGGGACCGAACCACAACGGCGTGTTCCTGGACTTCAAGGACGCGATCGCACGGCTCGGCCAACAGATCATCTCGGAGCGCTACGGCAACCTCTTCGAGATGTACGAGAAGATCACGGGCGACAACCCGTACCAGGTGCCCATGAGGATCTATCCGGCGCCCCATTACACGATGGGCGGGCTCTGGGTGGACTACAACCTGATGAGCAACGTGCCGGGCCTGTTCGTGATCGGCGAGGCCAACTTCTCCGACCACGGAGCCAACCGGCTGGGGGCTAGCGCGCTCATGCAGGGGCTCGCGGACGGGTACTTCGTGCTTCCGATGACGATCGGCAACTACCTCGCCAACCTGCCGCGCACGCCGGTCACCACCGATCATGCCGCCTTCCGCGATGCGGAGCGCGACGTGGGCGACAAGAGGGACAAGCTCCTGGCCGTGAACGGGACCCGGACGGTCGACGAGTTCCACTCCGAGCTCGGTCGCCTCTTGTGGGAGAAATGCGGCATGGAGCGCAACGAGGCGGGCCTCAAGGAGGCGCTCGAGAAGATTCCGGAGATCCGCGAGCGCTTCTGGAAGGAAGTGCGCGTGCCGGGATCGGGCGCGACGCTCAACCAGTCGCTCGAGAAGGCCGGTCGCGTGGCCGACTTCCTGGAGTTCGGCGAGGTGATGTGCTGGGACGCGCTCACACGCAACGAGTCGTGTGGGGCGCACTACCGGTCGGAGTACACCACCGACGAGGGTGAGGCCGCGCGCAACGACGAGGACTTCGCCTTCGTTTCGGTCTGGGAGCACAAGGGAGTAGGCGAGAAGCCCGCGCTCCACAAGGAGCCGCTCGAATTCGAGAACGTGAAGCTCTCCACCAGGAGCTACAAGTAATGGACCTCAAGCTCCACGTCTGGCGGCAGGCGGGCCCCGACGCGGCCGGCCGCTTCGAGACGTACGACGCCAAGGGAGTGAGCGAGCACGCCTCCTTCCTCGAGATGCTCGATCTGGTCAACGAAAGTCTGACCCGGGAAGGGAAGGAGCCCATCGCGTTCGAGCACGACTGCCGCGAAGGGATCTGCGGGTCATGTGGGATGATGATCAACGGCGTCCCGCACGGCCCGAAGACGATGGTGGCCACGTGTCAGCTCCACATGCGCACGTTCCACGACGGCGACGAGATCTGGATCGAGCCGTGGCGCTCCACGAGCTTCCCGCTCATTCGCGACCTGGTCGTGGACCGGAGCGCCTTCGATCGGATCATCGACGCGGGTGGCTTCATCTCGGTCCGCACGGGGAGTGCGCCGGACGCCAACGCCGTTCCGATTCGCAAGCACGACGCCGAGATCGCGTTCGACGCGGCGGCGTGCATCGGGTGCGGAGCCTGTGTGGCGGCCTGTCCGAACGCCTCGGCCATGCTGTTTACGGCCGCCAAGGTCACCCATCTGGCATCGGTGCCGCAGGGACAGCCGGAGCGTTATACCCGCGTCCTCGACATGGTGGCGCAGCACGACGCCGAAGGCTTCGGCTCGTGCACGAACCACGGGGCGTGCCAGGAGGCGTGCCCCAAGGGGATCAGCGTGGACTTCATCGCCCGGCTGAACCGCGACCTGATGGTGGCCAGCTGGAAGGCCGCGGCGGACTGATGTGTCCGTCTAGCCCGGTGGGGTTGACCTCGTCACGACGCGGGGCGATCGTTGGCGCCATGATGCTTCAAGGATCGAATTTGAATTTCAATCCGAATCGACTCCGAGGACGCGGCCCCGGATCGGTGTAGAAGCGTTGTGCCCGATGCCGAAACGGCCGCGATCCTGGAAGAGGATCGCGGCCGTTTCGTTTGGTGGAACGCGTGCATACCGCGTTTGAACGATTTGCTTGGGGTGTAGCTCCATCGGCAGAGCGCCTGGCTGTTAACCAGGAGGTTGGAGGTTCGAACCCTCCCGCCCCAGTCTCATCCGCCCGACGCCGTCTCGCATCCGTTCAGCTTCCCGGATTCGAGCCGCTCATGGACGTGCCGGACTGCGAGCCCGCGCGGTCGATCACCAACACCACCCGGCGGTTCTCCCAACCCGTCTGACCCGGCCCATGCGCGCCGGGGTCGACCTGACGGACTCTGCTTTCTCCATAGCTCACGGTCCTCAGCTGGTCCGACGGCAACCCGGCCTGCGATTGCAGGTACGTCTTCACCGTCTCCGCCCGCTTCTTGCCGAGGCGGAGGTTGTAGGCGGCGCTACCGGCCGGGTCGGCGAAGCCTTCCACGGTCACGAGCGCGTTCGGGTAGTATTGCTTCACGACCTTCCCGAACTGGTCCAGCACCGGCTTGTCCGCGGCCTGCAGGCTGTCCTGGTTGAAGGCGAAATGGACCGGCACGTCGAAGCGCAGGGCACTCCCGATCTTCTCGATCTTCGTGTTGAATTCCTGGCGCATCCGGGTGAGATCACTCTGAAGGCCGTCGACACGTCCCGAGAGAGCGTCGATTCGGTTGGAGAGGCTGTCGTCGCGCTGCTTCATCTGGGACTGGAGGTCCTGTCGGAGCGTCGTCAGCCGGGTGTTCAACTGGTCCGGCGTCACGTGGGCGCACCCAGATGCCATCAGCACAAGCCCAGCCATGAGGGCGATGCCCCGTCTCGATGCTGGGAGCTCGATCATGATGTGGTCTCCTCGAGTTGAACGAACGGTCGCTGCAGTTTCGGGACGCCCCCGTGGCGCCCGCCTGTCCAGGAAGGAGATGCAGGAGACATGCCACTCGGCGCACCGTCTTGCCGGACTCGGGGGGAGATCGGTAGTGTGGTGGCCACGAGGAGCGAACTCTGCGGGGCCCGAGAGGGTTACAGGAGAATGAGCATGCGCAGCTGCCGGGGCGGGAACGGCGTCAGGGGGAGTAGGGGAGCTCGGGGCCGTACGGCCGTGGGCTTGTTGTCGATCGTGTTGCTCGGCGCGTGCTCGACGCTCCTCGGCACCACTCCTCCCCAGCAGTCCATCGAGAAGACCACGTTCGCTCCCAGCCTGGGCATCGATCTCAGCCAGATGCAGAAGACCTACACCGGCGTCTACTACCAGGACATGACGGTCGGCACCGGCGCGAAGCTCGCCGCCACGGACACCGTCTGGGTGGCCTACAAGGCGTGGTTGAGCGACGCGACGCTGATTGCGCAGGCCGACAGCGTGCCACTTCCGCTTGGCGTGGGGCTCATCATTCCCGGCCTGGATGACGGGTTGACGGGCGAGGCGGCCGATCCGATGCGCGTCGGTGGCGAGCGCAAGATCGTCATTCCGCCCGGCATGGCCTACGGGGACGCGGGATATCACCAGAACGG
>JBJKRT010000002.1:0-33663 GCA_046704545.1 Longimicrobiales bacterium | reverse complement strand
GCCCACGCCCGCGACGCGCTCCAGGCGGCGTGGATCCATGGCGCCGAGCTCGCGGAGGGTCCCGGACGCTTCGGCGAGCAACCGGTCGGAGACCTCGAACGCGGAGCCGCCCCGCCCCCCGCTGCCGACCAGCAGCGCGACCAGCTCGCGCGTCGACAGATGGCGTGCGCCCACGGCGCGCAGCCGCTCGCGGGGTCGGTCGTGCGGCGTCCAGGTGCGTATGGTCATCCCGGACGTTCGCGCTCGTCCGGGGGCGCGGGGATGGGTGGATCGGACCGATGGGGAAGGCACCGGGCGCCCCCCGCCGCGGCTACGGATCCAGGCGGGCCCTCATGAGCACGGCGTCCTCTCGGGGCGAGTCGTAATAATCGCGACGCATCCCGATCTTCTCGAAGCCGAACCTGCGGTAGAGCTCGGCGGCCTTCTCGTTCGACACGCGCACCTCGAGGTACAGCGACGCGACCCCGCGCTCGCGCGCGATGTCGATCATGGCGGAGAGGAGCCGTGCGCCGAGCCCGCGGCCGCGGTGCGAGGCGGTGACCGCGATGTTGGCGAGCTCTCCCTCGTCGAGGATGCACCAGAGCACGGCGTAGCCGATGATCCCGGCCCCGTCGTCCTCCAGCACCCACAGCTCCGCCCCGGGACGGGCCAGGAGCGTACGGAACGTGCTCGCCTTCCAGGGGCTCGAAAACGACTCGGCCTCGATGGCCGCTACGCGCTTTACGTCCTCGGAGCGCATGCGCCGCACCCGCGACGTCTCTACCCCTTCCATTCGCGCTCCGCGTTGGACGCCCTCAGGTATCGTGGCTCCCAACTCTCCAACGAGGTCACGGGCTCGGTCTGTCGACCGAGGGCCAGGCAGCGGACCAACGCGTCTGCGCGCGGCTGCCCGGCGGGCGCCGCCGAGAACTCGAAGCCCGCCCCGACGATCGAGCCGCGATGCCGCTCCGCCCCTTCGCCGACGAAGACCGCGCCGGGCGGCACGTCACCGGCCAGGACGTCGCGGATCCGCCCGGCGTGGGGTGCCACGAGCGTCTCCATGCCGGCGTCGCCGATGCCGTAGCAGGCGCCGTAGACGCGGTCGCCGCGCGCGTCGAACAGCACGTAGCGGACCGTGGGACGCGTGCCGTCTCCCATCCCACCCAGCGCCGCCGCCGCCAGGCTCGACACGGCCCACAGCGGAAGACCGAGGGCGTGCGCGAGTCCCTTGGCGGTCGCGCCCGCGACCCGTACGCCCGTGAACGAGCCGGGGCCCTCGCCGACCACGATCGCATCGAGATCCGGAGGCTGCGCGCCCGCCTCCTCCAGCACCTCCGCAATCGCGGGGACCAGCTGCGATGCGTGCGCCGCTCTCCGCTCCATCGTTCGGGTCGCGAGCGCCTCGGCACCCCGCGTCACCGCGACGCTGCCGACCGGGCCCGACGTCTCCAGGGCGAGACAGAGGCCTTCGAAATCGAACCTGGCGGTGCTCATCACTCCGGCCCGGACACCGACATGGGGAACCCTGCCAGCTCGGGTGGAGCGCCCACGCGGGTCACCGCGACGTCGCGCAGGAGCGCCTTGCCGGGAGGGGTGGTGAGCTCGATCCGCCAACCGTCGGCGGGAAGCAGCTCCCGGGCCCGTTCCGGCCACTCGACCAGCACGATCTCGTTCGGCGCGCCCAACTCCTCCCAACCCAGCTCCCAGAGCTCGTCGGGCGACTCGATCCGGTACAGGTCGAGGTGCACCACGTCGAGCCCCAGCCGGGCCGGGTAGCGAAAGAGGAGGTTGAACGACGGCGAGGGCATCGCCTGACGCACCCCCGCGCCCTCCCCGACCGCCCGGGCGAGCACGGACTTGCCCGCCCCCAGCGGCCCGCTCAGGAAGAGGAACACCGGGGTGTCCACCGTCTCTCCGATCCGGTTGCCCCAACGCACCAGCCCGGCCTCGTCGAGCCTCATCGGACCGCCCTCTCCTCCCGGATCCAGGCGACCGTACGGGCCAGCCCCTCCTCGAGGCCGATGGATCCCGTGTATCCGAGCCGGTCGCGGATGCGGCTCAGGTCGGCAAGGGAGTCGCGCACGTCTCCGGGGCGGCCCGGGCCGTGCTCGGCCTCCACCTCGGCACCGGTGAGCCGGCGGATCAGCGACCAGAGGCGGTTGACGCTGATGCGCTCGCCGCACCCGACGTTGAACACCTCGCCGACGGCGCCGGCCGCGGGCGCGGTGCACGCACGCAGGTTCGCTTCCACCACGTTGCCCACGTACGTGAAGTCCCGCGTCTGCTCTCCGTCGCCGTCGATCATCGGCGCACGCTCGTCGAGCGCCGCGGTGATGAAGAGAGGAATCACGGCGGAATAGGGGGAGCTCGGATCCTGCCTCGGCCCGAAGACGTTGAAATAGCGAAGCACGACGGTCTCGAGGCCGAAGAGCGAGGGAAAGACCTGCACGTAGTGCTCCCCCGCGAGCTTGGCCACGGCGTACGGAGAGCGCGGCCGGGCCGGCATGTCCTCACGCTTGGGCAGCGTGGGGGTATCGCCGTACGCCGACGACGAGCCCGCGTAGACGAAGCGACGCACGCCCGCGTCCGCAGCCGCTCTCAGGAGCTCGAGCGTCCCGGTGGCGCAGGCCTCGTGCGTGGCAGACGGATCGGCCACGGAGCGCGCTACCGACGGCAGCGCCGCCTCGTGCAGCACGAAGGTCGCCCCGGCGCACGCGCGCGCGCATGCAATCGGATCAGCCACCGAAGCCTCATGGACCTCGATGGCGTCCAGGAATGGAGCGAGGTTCTGAGTCGACCCGGTGGAGAAGTCGTCCAGAACGCGCACGCGCGCGCCCTCGGAGACCAATCGCTCCACCAGGTGCGAGCCGATGAAGCCCGCCCCACCCGTAACGAGTACCGTTTGTCCTTCGAATGCCATGTGGGAATCTAGCAACTCGCTACCGACCTGCTACTGCCGGTAGAGGCCTTCGCGCTCGATGATCGCCAGAACGTCCGCGGGAACGAGCTCCCGAGCGGACCCTCCGTGCGCCAACGTGTCGCGGACGAGCGTCGAGGAGACGTCGACCCGCGTGACCGAGACGAACACCGCGCGCTCCGCTCCGGGGACCCCCGGAACGGTGTGGCGCGGCTCCTCGCCACCCCGGTCCATCACCACGAGCGTGGCCAGCCGCAGAATGTCGTCCGGCCGGCACCACTCCGCGAAATGCCGATACTGGTCCACCCCCAGGATGAGAAAGAGCGCGGCATGCGGATGCCGCTCGGCCAGGGCCGCCAACGTGTCGGCCATGTACGAGGGTCCGCTTCGGCGGATCTCGAGGTCGCTCGCCTCGAAGCGCGGATCGTCGGCCACCGCCGCGCGCGTCATCTCGAGACGCAGGCTCGGGTCGGTCAGGCCGTTTCCGATCTTGTGCGGAGGCACCCGCGCCGGAATCCACAGGACGCGGTCGAGCTCCAACAGCTCCGCGACGTCGCCGGCGACCCTGCGGTGACCGTTGTGGGGTGGGTCGAACGTTCCTCCGAAGACGCCGAGGCGGAGCTCCGGCGGCTCCTCGTCAGCCCTTCGACCCATTCGACGAGAGGGCCTTGGCCTCCGGAGAGTTCGGATAGGAGTTGATGAGACGCTCCTTCGCCTTCTCCGCCAGATCGTCGTAGTGGATGGCCATGTTGGCCTTGTAGACACCCATCAGCGCCTTGGGCGCCCACTTGCTGGCCGGATAGTCGCTCACCACGAACCCGAAGTACTTGATGGCCGAGTCGTAGAGGTTCCGGCGGAGGTAGAAGTCGGCCTCCAGATACTCCTTGTGCGCCAGCTTGTCCCGAAGGCGCATGATGATCTTTCCCGCCGCCGTGGCCTCGTCCGTGCTGGGATAGTCGGAGACCACGTTCGTGCACGCGGCAATCGCCTGGTGCGTGTACGTCTGGTCGCGCTCCGGAATCGGGGACATGGCGGCCAGCGCCCGACACTTTCCGAGCGCGGCGTCGCCCGCGCGCTGATCGCCCGGATAGCGCTGCAGGAACGTCTGGAAGTCGGCGTTCGCGGTGAGGTACTCCTTCTTGCCCATGTCGGAGCGGGCGAGGAGGTACTGCGCGTCGGCCAGCAGCTTCGAGTTGCCGAAGTTCAGGGTCATGTAGTTCAGGACCCGGATGGCGTGATCGTAGTCGCCCTGCTTGTAATTCCTCTGCGCCATGGCGTACAGCTGCTGATCCGACATCCCCTTGTAGGGATTGCCGGAGCTACACGCCCCGAGGGCGAGAAGGACGGCGGCCGCAGCCGCGATACGTCGCGTCGTGAAATACATCGCCATCGTTACACTGGCCGCCGCTGAGGGTTTCCGCCAAACGTCATCGACACGTTCCGCCGCGCAGTGAATCCAGCCCCTGCCCGAACCGGATCTCGTCGAACCGGTTCTGGGCGCGATCGACGAGCGAGCCGGACGCGTCCGAGAATCGGACCTGATTATACGCGTCCATCGCTTGTCGGCACTGCCCCAGGTCCGAGAGGACCTCGCCCTTCTCGAACCAGGCCTGTGCCTGGATGTTTCGCGGCACCCCCACCTGGAGGGTGCGGTTGACGAGCTGCAACGCCTGATCGAGGTCCTGGGAGGTCACGTCCGGACGCGCGCGGATCTGCTTGGCCAGATTGAACGAGCAGGTGCCGATGTACCAGTCGACCTCTCCCCGGTCGCTCGGACGCACCATCGTGCGGAACCGCTCGAAGAACACCAGCGCATGCTGGCAATCGCCGATCTGGTCGTAGACCTGCCCGACCTCGAACACGATGGCCGGCGTCGAGTCGCTGGGGACGTTGGCCATCGCCTTGAGGTAGAACGGGAGCGCCCGGTCGAACTCGCCGTTCTTGTAGTAATGGCGCGCCAGAGGGAGCGCGAGATCGCCCACGCCGATCGCCGGCTGGATCTTGAGCGCCCCCTCGACGGCCGACGCCATCGCGAAGCGGTCGCCGCTCTTCAACGACGCGCGGGCCAGTCGCATGAGATCCGCCACGGCCAGGCCGGCGACGCTCGAGTCCTTCTGCACGGCCTGGTCGTAGTAGCTCGTCACCTGGTCCACGCGCCCCATGACGGCGTACGTGTGGGCCACCCGCGCGAGCGTCATCGCGTCGTGGCCACCCTGGCGCACCGCGAGCAGGTACTCGGCCAGCGCCGCGTTGTACTTCTTCTCGGCGAACGCCTCGTCGCCGCGCTCCACCGCGCTCTGCTCCGACGCACGGCCACGACATCCGCCGACCACCACGAGCGTGGCGGCGGCGAAGAGGGCCAGGAGTCGGAAGTGCGTTCGCATCGAGTGGGGGGTGAAGGCGATTCAGGAGCCGGCGGCCCCGAATATAGCAGCAAAGATCGGACCCGAGGGGAGAGGGAGGGACGACGCTCTACTCTTCCTCGTCGTCTCCGTCCGAAGGATGGGGAAGCGGGAACGTGACGCCGACCGACGCCAGGTAGGCACGCGGACGCATGTCCTCGGGATCGTCCGCGGCGCAGCGCGTCCACTCGCGGACGGCGCCCTCGTCGTCTCCGAGCCGATGCCGCACGACGCCCAGGCGCACCCGCGCACCGACGAAGTTCGGACGAGCCTCGAGGATCGCTTCGAGCTCGTCGCGCGCACGCTCGAGGTCGCCGAGTTCGATGAGCGACTCGGCGAACTTGCTGCGGATGTCCATGAAGCGCGGCCGAACGGACAGGGCGGCCTCGTAGTGCCGCGCCGCTTCCTGGGCGTGGTTGGCCACGAGGTACAGGTCCCCGAGCTGCGCGTGCGTCACCGCGATCCGGTTGCCCACGTCCGACGGGAAGGCCCGGGAGTCGCGCGTGTCGATCTCCCCGGCCCGACGGAACGCTTGCTGCGCTTCTTCGTGACGGCCCAGCTCGTTGAGGATGATGCCCCGGTTGAGGTGAGCCTCCGCGTAGGACGCGTTGAGCTCGAGCGCCGCGTCGAAGTGCTCGAGCGCCTCCTTGGGGCGGTCGAGCATCGCCAGGCAGAGGCCCGCCTTGTTGTGGACGTCGGCGAAGTACGGATGCTCCCGCAGGACATCGTCGAACGTCTCGAGCGCCGACTCGTAGTCGTCGCGCTCCCAGGCGCTGACGCCCCTCGCAATCAGGTCCCGAAGGTGGTTGTGGTCGTCTGCCATGCAGAAAGGGTGGCTACCTCGCGTTCACGAATCAATGGGGACGCGTCGACGCTCCGCGACCGATCAGGAAAGTGTGCGCGCCCGCGCATCGTCTCGCTCGAGCACGCTTCGGAACCACGGCATCGTGCGCCGGATGCCCTCGTGGAGCTGAACGACCGGCTCCCACCCGAGAACGTCACGCGCCACGGAGATGTCGGGACGACGCACCTTCGGATCGTCGGGCGGCAGAGGCAGGGTGCGCAGCTCCGAGGGGCTGCCGGCCTCGTCGCGCACGGCATCGGCCAGCTCCCGGATCGTGAACTCGTTCGGATTGCCCACGTTGGTGGGCTCGACCCGGTCGGAGTTGAACAGGCGCCAGATCCCGTCCACCTCGTCCGACACGTAGCAGAACGAGCGGGTCTGGCTGCCGTCGCCGTAGATCGTCAGCGGCTCGCCGCGCAGCGCCTGCACGATGAAGTTCGACACCACGCGCCCGTCGCCGGGCCGCATACGCGGACCGTACGTGTTGAAGATCCGCACGATCCTCGTATCGAGGCCGTGATACCGGTGATACGCCATGGTGATGGCCTCGGCGAAGCGCTTCGCCTCGTCGTAGACGCCCCGGAAGCCGATGGGATTCACGTTGCCCCAGTACGACTCGGGCTGGGGGTGGACGAGGGGATCGCCGTACACCTCCGAGGTCGACGCGAGCAGGAAGCGGGCGCCCTTGGCGAGCGCGATGCCGAGGCAGTGGTGCGTGCCGCGGCTGCCCACCTTCAGCGTCTGGATCGGCAGCTCGAGGTAGTCGACCGGGCTGGCCGGCGAGGCGAAGTGCAGGATGCCGTCGAGCGGTCCATCGATGTCGAGAGGATCCGAGATGTCGTGCTCGATGAACGAGAAGGCGTCGAACGCCTCGAGCGGCCCGAGGTTCTCGCGCGACCCGGTGACGAAGTTGTCGACGCCGACCACTTCGTGGCCTTCCTCCAGGATCCGCTCCGCCAGGTGCGAGCCCAGGAATCCCGCCGCGCCCGTCACGGCGATACGCATCAGGCGCCCTTCCCCGCCGGCGCGCGGCCGATCGAGTAATACTCGAAGCCCATCGACGCCATCCGCGCCGGATCGTACAGGTTGCGGCCGTCGAAGACGAGCGGGGTGCGCAACGCTTCTCTCATGCGGTCGAAATCCGGCCGCCGGTACGGGAGCCACTCGGTGTGGATCACCAGCGCGTCGGCACCCTCCAGCGCCCGGTAGTCCGAGTCGACGTACTCGATGCGCTCGTCGAAGTGTCGGCGCGCCTCCTCCGCCGCCACCGGGTCGTGCGCCACCACGCGCGCGCCGCGCTCGAGCAGACCCTCGATCGTGACCAGGCTCGGCGCCTCGCGCATGTCGTCGGTGTTCGGCTTGAAGGCGAGCCCCCACACGGCGATCGTGCGGCCCTCGAGATCCTCGCCCAGGCGCGCCACGACCCGATCGAGCAGGATCCTCTTCTGCCCCTCGTTGACCGCCTCGACCGCCTCAAGGATCGACGCGTCGGCACCCATTTCGGTCATCGTGCGCACGAGGGCTTTGACGTCTTTTGGAAAACAGTTGTGCACCACCAGCCCACTGGTGGTGACGAAGGTCTCCGTGCCCGGTACTTCAGCGGAGTAGACCCATCCGCGGAAGGGGACTCGGCGCATTCCGTGCACGCGAACCCACGCCGTACCTTCGGAAGGACGGTACCCGGTCGGCGCGATACGCTTGGCCTGTCGCGACATCGACGTGAGCACGCCGGTATGGTCGGCGGGCTTCACGAGCTCGATCAGACGTTCGATCTGGTCGGCACCCGAGACCGTCACCCAGAACGTGTCGACGGTGGACTTCGCCGTGCGACCCACCTTCAAACGGCCCACGAACCCGAGCGCCCCGAGCAATCGCAGCACGCCGTCGGCCAACGCTCGGCTCACGGTGCCCCATTCGAGAACTACGCTGGGCCCGCCGTTCACGAGCGACCACGAACCGTCACCGTGCCAGAGGCCGGACAGCAGCGCCCGCTGCTCCTCTTCCGGGAGGTCCCAGACCTGGTCCGGAAGGCGGTGGGTATAGCAGTCCCTGCCGATACGCAGCTCCCGGAGGAACCACCGGGAGAGGATCCTCGAGGAGACCACGACCGAGGTGGTCGAGGTGCCCCGTCTCACGTCCGCACGGACGCCGAGACCATTCCAGTAGCCGGCCACCTCGTCCACCAGCTCCGGCTCCTGCGTCGGGTGGAAGGACCACTGTAGACGCATCCGCCGCCCGTCCTGGGTGCAGTGCCCTTCTGCCAGATAGAGACCCACGATCCGCCAGAAGGCGGCATCCGCCTGAATCGCGGCGGGTACGTACGTGCCATTCCTCGCCGAGCCGAGCGTAGCATCGTCGAGCGGTATCTCGAGGGCACGCATCTCGTGCATCCTCATTGCGCCGGTCCTCATGACGTCGTACGCACGCTCGGCGCCCCGGGGGTGATCCATCACAGCGGTCTTCACGGCCTCGAGCTCGAGCTTCTCGCGCTCCGGCGAGGCCAGACGAACGATCACCTCCTCGTCGGAGATGCCCAGGTCGCGCAACGCCGCCGCTACGTCGAGAGACTCATCGGGTTCGAGGAACGCCGACGGCTGACCCAGTGCCAGGGGGAGCCAATCCTCGGTCGTCAGGTCCTCGGCCAATCGAACTTCCGGCAGACCGCCACGCCCATCCGACACGACGAACGGATGATCGGGAGTGCACCGTACACGCCTGCCCATCTTCGTGCGGACTTCGACGAGCTCGCCCTCGAACCAGCGCCGGGTCACGGCGGATGCCCGCCGCCATACCGGACCGGACCAGGGCGACCAGGACAACACCGCCACGTCGTCGGTCCATGCGACCTCCGGCTCGAGATCGCCCGGCGCCGAGCTCGGGACCACGATGCAATCATCGAACAGGGCGTCGAGACGCCGGAGCGATGCACGCCCCTCTCTGCGAGCGAGTACGGTCTCACGACCGAGCAGACAGCTTCCGCCATAGCCCGCCCCCGGGAACAGGAAGCTCGAGCCGATGCGCTCGTCGCTGCCCACGCCCCGACGCACGGCGTCCACGTCGGCGCCGGCCTTCTCACAGAGCTGCGCGATCGCGTTCATGAAGCTGATGCGCGTGGCCAGCATCGCGTTGGCCGCGTACTTGGTGATCTCGGCGGCCGGCACGTCCATGGTCAGGATCCGCGCGCCCGAGCGCACGAACGGCGCGTACAGCTCCTCGAGCACGTCACGCGCGAAGTCGGAGTCCACGCCGAGCACCACGCGGTCGGGCTTCATGAAGTCGTCGACCGCCGCACCCTCCTTCAGGAACTCGGGGTTCGAGCAGACGTGCACCTTGCAGTCGGTGTGCTTCTCGATCTCCTCACGCACGAGCCGGGCCGTACCGACCGGAACCGTGCTCTTCGTGATGACGATCTTCTCGCCCTGCATCGACTCGCCGATCGTGCGCGCCACGGAGAGCACGTGCTGGAGATCCGCCGAGCCGTCCTCTCCCGGCGGGGTGCCCACCGCGATGAACACGATGTCCGAGGAGCGCACCGCGTGCGCCACGTCGGTCGTGAACTGGAGACGATCGGCCGCGACGTTGCGCTCGATGAGCGGCTCGAGGCCGGGCTCGTAGATCGGCACCTCGCCCCGGTTCAGGCGCGCGATCTTGTCTTCCAGGATGTCGGCGCAGATCACGTCGTTGCCCGTCTCGGCGAGACAGGCGCCCACCACCAGGCCCACGTATCCGGTTCCGATGACCGCAACCTTCATGAAGCGTCGTCCTTTCCTTTGCGGTGCGTCCTACGCGTAGAACGCACGCACGGCGTCGGCGACCCGGGCCTGGCGCTCCTCGCCGAGCTCCGGGAAGATGGGCAGGCTCAGCACCTCCCCGCACAGCGCCTCGCTCACCGGAAGCGCTCCCTTCCGCTGCCCGAGCGACGCGAAGCACTCCTGCAGGTGGAGCGCCACGGGATAGTAGACGCCCGCGCCGATGCCCCGCTCACCGAGCCAGGCGCGCAGCTCGTCGCGGCGCTCGGCCCGGATCGTGTACTGGTTGTAGACGTGGAAGGCGCCCTCCGCCAGGGTCGGGAAGCGAATGCCCTCCACATCCGCGAGCAGGCCCTCGTAGCGACAGGCGTTCTCGCGCCGGGCCGCGGCCCACGCGTCGAGCCGGGGCAGCTTGACCCGCAGCACCGCGGCCTGGAGCGCGTCCAGGCGGGAGTTCGTGCCCACCATCTCGTGGTGGTACATCTGCTGTCCGCCGTGCACGCGCAGCTTGGCCACCCGCTCGGCGAGCGCCGCGTCGTTGGTGGACACGAGCCCGCCGTCGCCGAACCCGCCCAGGTTCTTGGTCGGGAAGAAGCTGAACGCGCCCGCATCGCCGACCGCACCCGCCACGCCGTCCGCCGACTTCGCGCCGATCGCCTGCGCGGCGTCCTCGAGCACGAATGCGCCGCGGCGGGCGGCGAGCTCGCGAATCTCGGCCATGGGGGCCATCTGCCCGAACAGGTGCACGGGCACGACCGCCACGGTCCGCTCCGTCCAGGCGGCCTCGAGCGTCTCGGCCGTCACATTGAACGTGTCGGGATCGACGTCGCAGAAGACCGGGCGGTAGCCGGCGTTCCAGACCGCGCCGGCCGTGGCGAAGAACGTGAAGGCCGGCACGATCACGTCCGAGCCGGGCTCGGCCTCGAGGGCACGCAGCACCAGCAGGAGCGCATCCGTGCCACTCGCGCAGCCGACGGCGTGCTCGACGCCCAGATACGCGGCCATTTCGCGCTCCAGGGCCTCGACCTCGGGCCCCAGCACGAAGCGCTGGCTGCGAACGACGCGCAGGACGGCCTCGTCGAGCTCGTCCTGGATGGAATGGTATTGGGCCGTCAGATCGAGAAGCGGGACCGGCTGGGGCTCCTGTGCCAACGCTCTTCTCCGTAATGGTGGGCGGGCAGGCCTTCCAAAGCTCGCGAAAGGGCGCGGCCGGTCAATTCTCGGCGGTGCTCGCCGCCCCGTCGACCTTCGCCGCCCCCCCGCTCTTCGACGCCTTCAGCTCGAACAGCTCGTCGCGCAGGAGCGCCGCCCGCTCGAAGTCGAGCGCTTCGGCGGCCTCGGCCATCTCCTTCTCGAGAATCTTGATGTACGCCTCGCGATCGACCTCGTCGGCATACGTCGCGGGCGCCTCCGACACCTTGGCCGGCACCACCCGGGCGTCCGCCACCCGCGTGCTGAACTCGATCTCCTCGACGCTCTTGCGGATCGTCTCGGGGGTGATCCCGTGCTCCTCGTTGAACGCCAGCTGCACGTCGCGCCGGCGGTTCGTCTCTTCGATGCAGGTCCGCATCGAGCGCGTGATCCGGTCGGCGTACATGATCGCGCGACCGTGCACGTTGCGTGCCGCGCGCCCGATGGTCTTGTTGAGCGTGCGCCCGTCGCGCAGGAATCCCTCCTTGTCGGCGTCCAGGATCGCCACCAGCGAGACCTCCGGCAGGTCGAGCCCCTCGCGCAGCAGGTTGATGCCCACCAGCACGTCGATCTTGCCCAGCCGGAGCGCCCGGATGATCGTCATGCGCTCGATCGAGTCGACCTCGGAGTGCATGTAGCGCACGCGCACGCCCACCGACTGGAGGTACTCCGAAAGGTCCTCGGCCATGCGCTTGGTGAGCGTCGTCACCAGCACCCGCTCGTTCCGCTTCTCGCGGTCGCGAATCTCGGCGAGCAGGTCGTCGACCTGCCCTTTCACGGGCCGCACGTCGATCTCGGGATCCACGAGCCCGGTGGGGCGGATGATCTGCTCGACGACCACGCCCCCCGCCCGCTCGAGCTCCCAGTCACCCGGCGTGGCCGACGCGAAGATCGTCGGCCCCACCACCTCGGCCCACTCGTCGAACTTGAGCGGTCGGTTGTCGAGCGCGCTCGGCAGCCGGAACCCGTGCTCGATGAGCGTGAGCTTCCGCGAGCGGTCGCCGTTGTACATCCCGTTGATCTGCGGGATGCTCACGTGGCTCTCGTCGACGATCATGAGAAAGTCGGCCGGGAAGTAGTCGAGCAGGCAGGCCGGACGCTCGCCGGGGCGCCGGCGGCTCGTGTAGAGCGAGTAGTTCTCGATGCCCGGGCACGTGCCGATCTCCTTCATCATCTCGAGATCGAAGTTCGTGCGCTGCTCCAGGCGCTGCGCCTCCAGGAGCTTGCCGTCTTCGCGGAAGCGCTCGAGCTGCTCCTTCAGCTCCTCGCGGATCAGCGGCACCATCTCGTCGATCGTGCGGCGCTTGGTCACGTAGTGCGTGGCCGGATAGATGGCCGTGCGCTCCATCTGCGTGATGACGTCGCCCGTGAGCGGATCGAAGCGGCTGATGCGCTCGACGTCGTCACCCCACAGCTCGATGCGTACCGCCTGGTCGTCGTAGGCCGGAAAGACCTCCACGGTGTCGCCGCGCACCCGGAACGTGCCGCGCTCGAAGACGTAGTCGTTGCGCTTGTACTGGATGTCGACCAGGCCGCGCAGGATCTTCTTCCTCGGCCACTCCTCGCCCTGGTGGATGTGCAGCATGAGCTGCCGATAGTCGGTCGGGTTGCCCAGGCCGTAGATGCACGAGACCGAGGCGACGACGATCACGTCGCTGCGCTCCATGAGCGACGACGTGGCGCGCAGGCGCAGCCGCTCGATGTCCTCGTTTATCGACGCGTCCTTCTCGATGTAGGTGTCGGTGGCCGGGACGTAGGCCTCGGGCTGGTAATAGTCGTAGTACGAGATGAAGTACTCGACCGCGTTGTGCGGAAAGAGCGCCTTGAGCTCGCCGTACAGCTGCGCCGCGAGCGTCTTGTTGTGGCTCATGACGAGCGTCGGCCGGCCCCAACGCGCGATCGCGTGCGCCATCGTGAACGTCTTGCCCGTGCCGGTGGCGCCGAGCAGCACCTGGCTTCGCTGCCCGCGTTCCAGCCCGTCGATCAGCTCCTCGATGGCCTGGGGCTGATCGCCGGCGGGGCCGTGGGGTGAGACGAGCTGGAACTCAGACACGCGTCACGCCCAACCCAGGTCCTCGTCGTCGAAGTGCTCGCGGCGCTCGACCATGATGACGCCCTTCACCCGGCGGATCGCCTTGCGGACCTTCTCGAGGTGGGCGAGGTCGCGGACCTCGACCATGAACTCCCCCGTCACGCCGGCGTCCACCGCCCTCATGTCGGCGTGCTGGATGTTCGTGCCCGTGTCGGCGATCGCCTTGGCCACGTCGGAGAGCAGCGCCCGCCGGTCCGTGCCCCTCATGTAGAGCTTCACGTAGAAGCGATCGCCCTTCTCGGCCGCCCACTCGATCTCCACGCGGCGGTCCGGGTCGCGTGAGAGCGAGAGCAGGTTCGGGCAATCCGTCCGGTGGATCGACACCCCCCTGCCCCGCGTCACGTAGCCGATCACGTCGTCGCCGGGCACGGGCTGGCAGCAGCGGGAGTAGCGGACCATGAGGTTGTCCATCCCCTGGATCCGCACACCCCGGCCCGAGATCCGCAGACGCTCGGCGATCTTCTCCAGCGTGCTCGGAGGACGCTCGGCCGCCGCCACCGGATCGTGGTCGGGGTGGAGCTGCTTGATGACCGCGGACGGTCCGATATCGCCGCGGCCGAGGGCCGCGTACACATGGTCGAAGTCCTTCTGACCCAACGCCCTGGCGGCCTCGTCCAGCGCGGGCTCACGAGACGGGAGCGCGAGGCGCGCCTTCTTCAGCTCCCGCTCCAGGAAGTCCTTGCCCAGCTTGCGCGCCGAGTCGAACTCCTCCTTGCGGATCCACTGGCGGATGCGCTGGCGCGCGCGGCTCGTCTTCACGAACGCGAGCCAGTCCCGCGTCGGCTGCTGGCGCGTGCTGGTGATGATCTCCACCGTGTCGCCGTTGCGCAGCTCGCGAGAGAGCGGGGCGATGCGCCCGTTGACCTTGGCGCCGGCGCAGTGCAGCCCGATCTCGGTGTGGACGCTGAACGCGAAGTCGATCGGGCTCGAGCCGGTGGGCAGCGCCTTCACCTCCCCTTTCGGCGTGAACACGAAGATCTCGCCCTGGAAGAGGTCCATCCGGAGGAACTCCATGAACTCCTCCGGCTCGCGCGTGTCCTGCTGCCACTCGAGCACCTGACGGAACCAGGTGAGCGCCTCGTCGACCTCGTCGCCCCCGCCCTTGCCGTCGTCGCCTTCCTTGTAGCGCCAGTGCGCCGCGATCCCGTACTCCGCCGTGCGATGCATCTCGTGGGTGCGGATCTGGATCTCGTAGCGCCGCCCGCTCGGCCCGAACACGGTCGTGTGCAGCGAGCTGTACATGTTCGACTTGGGCGTGGCGATGTAGTCGTGGAAGCGCTCGGGCACCGGGGTCCAGCGGGAGTGGATGATGCCCATGGCGGCATAGCAGTTCTGCACCGAGTCGGTGAGGACCCGCATGGCCATGAGATCGTAGATCTCCTCGTACGGCCTGCCGCGCCGGACCATCTTCTGGTGGATCGACCAGAGGTGCTTGGGGCGTCCGCTCACCTCGACCGGGATGCCCTCCTCCTCGAGCGCCGCCTTGAGCGGGCGCTCCATCTCGAGAATCTGGCGCTCCCGCTCCCTGCGCCGCTGCCGCACCTTCTTGGTCAGCTCCTCGTAGGCGTCGGGCTCGAGGAACTTGAAGGCGAGGTCCTCGAGCTCCCAGCGGATCGCCGCCATCCCGAGGCGATGCGCCAGGGGCGCGTAGATGTCGCGGGTCTCGAGCGCGATGCGCCGCCGCTTGCCCTCGGGCAGGTGCTCGAGCGTGCGCATGTTGTGCAGGCGGTCGGCGAGCTTGACCAGGATCACGCGCGCGTCGTCCGCCATGGAGAGCAGCAGCTTGAGGTAGTTCTCGACCTGCTGCTCGGTGTGGGTGCGGAACTCCACGCGCCCCAGCTTGGTGACGCCGTCGACGATGGTGGCGGTCTCGGGCCCGAACCGCTTCTCGATGTCGGCGAGCGAGACGGCCGTGTCCTCCACCGTGTCGTGCACCAGACCGGCCACGATCGAGTCGGTGTCGAGCCTGAGCGTCGCGAGGATCGTGGCCACCTCGACCGTATGGCTTACGAAATCGTCCCCCGACGCACGCCGCTGACCGGCATGCGCGTCGACCGCGACCGCATATGCGTCACGGATCTTTTCGACGTCCAGCCGATCCGCATACGCCTCCAGCGCACGCGCCAGCCGGCGGGGGAGACCTCGGATCGTGGGCGTCGACCGGGAAGTGGAGGTGGCCGTCGCCATAACGCTCGTAAAATACTAATGTTGCGGGCCTTTCACGAACGTCCTACACCACCGGACCTCGCTTGAGCCCATGATCCAGCACATGCCGGAGCCCCGCGTCGTACAGCCGCACCGGAGGCGCGCGTGAGCTGGCAGGCATGGGTCACGCTCGCGGTCATCGCGCTGGTCGTGTGGGCGATGGCCCGCGATCGCGTCTCGCCGGCCGTCGGGATCCTGTCCGGGGTCATCGTGCTTCTGGTGCTCGGCGTCGTCACGCCCGCGCAGGCATTCCAGGGATTCAGCAACCCGGCCCCGATCACGGTGGCCGCCCTGTACGTGCTGGCCCGCGCGGTGGAGAAGAGCGGCGTGCTGCAGCCGGTCGTGAGCGGCCTGCTCGGCCGCGACGGAAGCACGCGCAGCGCGCTGGCGCGCCTGACCCTGCCGGTGGCCGCGGCCTCGTCGTTCCTGAACAACACGCCGATCGTGGCCATGCTCGTGCCGCAGGTGACCGACTGGGCCGAGCGCAACGGCCGCTCGCCCTCGCGCTACCTCATGCCGCTCTCCTTCGCGGCCATCCTGGGCGGCGTGGTGACGCTGATCGGAACGTCGACGAACCTGGTCGTGGCCGGGCTGCTCGAGGCGCACGGGATGCGTCCCCTGGGGATGTTCGAGCTGACCCCCGTGGCGCTCCCGCTCGCGGCCATCGGGCTCGTGCTCATCATCGTGCTCTCGCCGCTGCTCCTGCCGGATCGGCGTGCGGCCAAGGAGCAGGTGACGGCGGGAGCGCGCGGGTTCTCGGTTCAGATGAAGGTCGTGCGGGGCGGCGCCCTCGACGGACGACGCGTGGAGGAGGGCGGACTCCGGAACCTCCAGGGCGTCTACCTCGTGCAGATCGACCGCGACGGGCAGACCATCGCGCCGGTGCCGCCCGACACCGAGCTGGCCGGCAACGACCACCTCACGTTCGTGGGACGCGTCGACACGGTGGTCGACCTGCAGTCGATGGCGGGGCTCGCCTCGGCCGAGGAGCCGCACCTCCTCGACTTCGACGGCCCGGCGCACACCTTCTTCGAGGCCGTGGTGGGGGGCGGCTCACCGCTGGCCGGCAGCACGCTCAAGGCGCTCGAGTTCCGCTCGCGCTACCAGGCGGCGGTGGTGGCGATCCACCGCTCGGGCGAGCTGGTGCGCGCCAAGCTCGGGCAGGTGCCGATCAAGGCCGGCGATGCGCTGCTGCTCATCTCCGACGAAGGATTCCAGGAGCGGTGGCGCGACCAGTCGGACTTCCTGCTCATCTCGCGCTTCGGCGGCACGCCGCCCATGGTGCCGAGGAAGCGGGGGGTGGTGGGGGCGGTCGCGGCCGGCATCATCCTGGGCGCGGCGTTCGGCGTGATGCCGATCCTGCAGCTCTCGCTGCTCGGAGCGATGGTGCTCGTGGCGTCCGGCGCGCTCACCGCCACCGAGGCGCGCCACGCGGTGAACCTCCAGGTGATCGTGACCATCGCGGCCGCGTTCGGACTGGCCGCCGCGCTCGACAGCTCGGGCCTCGCGCACGGAACGGCCGTCGTGCTCGCCGACGTCTTCGGGCGCCTTGGGCCGAAGGGGGTGCTCGCCGGCCTGGTGCTGACGACGCTGGCGCTCAAGGCGGTGGTGACGAACAACGCGGCGGCCGCGCTGATGGTGCCCGTGGCGCTGTCGACCGCGGGCGAGATGGGCCTGGCCGTGCGACCCGTGATCATCGCCGTGACCGTGGCGGCGTCCGCGTCGTTCCTGACGCCGATCGGCTATCAGACGAACCTGATGGTCTACGGACCCGGCGGATACAAGTTCGGCGACTACGCGCGCCTGGGGATTCCGCTGACGGTGCTCGTGCTCGCGGTGGTGCTGGCGCTGACCTGAGGCGGCGCGGCGTGGCGGCGTTGGAGGCAGGCGCGCCCGGCGGCCGCGGTGCTCAGCCGGCTTCGAGGCGCCGGATCCGCTCACCGTTCGAGACCACGCCTTCTGCAACCTTGCGGAGGTCGTCCCGGAGTTGCTCGCGGACCGCGCGCTCATCACGCAGCGCCCCGTCGACCGCATCGAAGCGCCGATCGACCGCATCGAAGCGCTGGTCGACCGCATCGAAGCGCTGGTCGACCGAGGCGAAGCGCTGCTCGACCCACTTGAAGTGCTCGGCGACATGATCCTCGAAGGAGAGGAGCTCGCCGTGCACATCCGTCAGCTCGGTGCGCAGCTTCGCCACCTCCTCCGGTAGACCCCGAAGCTTCGCCACCTCCTCCGGTAGACCCCGAAGCTTTGCCACCTCCTCCGGTAGACCCCGAAGCTTTGCCACCTCCTCCGGTAGACCCCGAAGCTTTGCCACCTCCTCCGGTAGACCCCGAAGCTTTGCCACCTCCTCCGGAAGCCCGTGCAAGCCGGCCACCTCCTCCCGTAGCCCCCCGACCTCCCGCCACACCTTCTCGAGCTCACCCGAGAAGAACTCCTTCAGATCCTTGGTCTCCTCAGGACTCATCCGTCACTCCCGACACGGGCCCGACTGCATCCGACGCTCCAACCTACCGCTCCGGATCGGGCGTGCCCATGTCCGGATCGGCCAGACCGACCTCCCGAAGGCGCTTCAGGAGACGGCGGGAGTCTTCCTCCCGGGCCCGGATGGGCGCATCCATCATCTCGGTGCGCTCCTCCGTCATGAGCGCACGCACGACCGCTCGGTCCCCGAACGTCCTCAGTTGGCCGAGCGTCCAACGGTCATCGAGATCGACGGGCGCGTCGGGCGGAAACCCCTCGAACAGGTGCGGGAATTCGCCATAGGTGACGGGGCGGTCCGTGGGCATCGGGAGACTCCGAGCTGGTGGGCTACGGTCGGGCACGCAGACTAATCCACAACCCTGTGCCACCGCCAACCTTGTCGTCCAGGCTACCACCTTCCCGCCCCCCGCACCTTCCCCGCCTTGCCCCTCCTGCTAACTTGAATCCTTTGTTGTGGCTACCGGGATTCCCCGGGGATCCCGCCTCGAGACTCCTACCCATTCGACCATGACCGACCACCTCATCGCGCCGCACGGCGGCACGCTGCTCGACCTCCTCGTATCCGACGACCGGGCCCAGGAGCTCCGGGACGCCTCGCGCGACTGGCCGTCCTGGGACCTCACCGAGCGTCAGATCTGCGACCTCGAGCTCCTGGTGAACGGCGGGTTCAGCCCGCTTTCGGGCTTCATGGCGAAAGCCGACTACGACGGCGTGGTCGAGGGGATGCGGCTCGAGGACGGAACGCTCTGGCCGATGCCGATCACGCTCGACGTGAGCGAGGCCACCGCCGAAGGGCTCTCGGAGGGAGGCACCCTGGCGCTGCGCGATCCCGAGGGGGTCATGTTGGCGGTGCTGCACGTCGAGGACGTCTGGCGTCCCGACCTGCGCCACGAGGCGGAGGCGGTGTTCGGAAGCTCGACGGGCGCGGCCATCGAGGATCATCCGGGGGCGCGCTACCTGCTCGAGCAATCGAACCCGGTCTACGTGGGCGGGCGGATCGAGGCCGTGCATGCTCCGATCCACTACGACTTCGCCGATCTCCGGCTCTCGCCGGCCGAGCTTCGCAGGCGCTTCGCCAAGCTCGGATGGGAGAAGGTCGTCGCCTTCCAGACGCGCAACCCGATGCACCGGGCGCACCAGGAGCTGACGCTGCGCGCCTCCAAGGAGGTCGAAGCGAGCCTGCTCATCCACCCGGTCGTGGGCATGACCAAGCCGGGCGACGTCGACCACTACACGCGCGTGCGGTGCTATCAGGCGCTGCTGCCCGCATATCCGAAGCACACGGCCATGCTCTCGCTCCTGCCGCTGGCCATGCGCATGGGCGGCCCGCGCGAAGCGTTGTGGCACGCGATCATTCGCAAGAACCACGGCTGCACGCACCTCATCGTGGGCCGCGACCACGCGGGCCCGGGCAAGGACTCCAACGGCACGCCGTTCTACGGGCCGTACGACGCTCAGGAGCTTCTTCAGCAGCACGAGGAGGAGCTCGGGATCTCGATGGTGCCGTTCAAGCTCATGGTCTACGCGCCCGAGCACGGTACCTACTACGCCATCGACGAAGTGCCCGAGGGCGTGGAGACCGTCAACATCTCGGGCACCGAGCAGCGCCGCCGGCTCCAGCTCGGCATCGAGCTGCCCGACTGGTTCACCTTCCCCGACGTGGAGGAGGAGCTGAGGAAGTCGTCGCCGCCGCGGCACCGGCAGGGCTTCACGGTCTTCCTGACGGGATTGAGCGGGGCGGGCAAGAGCACGATCGCCAACGCGCTCATGGTCAAGTTCCTGGAGATGGGCGGCCGGCCCGTCACGCTCCTGGACGGCGATCTGGTGCGCAAGCACCTGTCGAGCGAGCTCGGCTTCAGCAAGGAGCACCGCGACATCAACATCCGCCGGATCGGATTCGTGGCCAGCGAGATCACGAAGAACGGCGGCATCGCGGTGTGCGCGCCCATCGCCCCGTACGACGCGGTGCGCAGGGAGGTGCGCGAGATGGTCGAGGCCGGCGGCGGCTTCGTGCTCGTGCACGTGGCGACGCCGCTCGACGTCTGCGAGGAGCGCGACCGGAAGGGGCTCTACGCCAAGGCGCGCGCGGGCATCATCAAGGAGTTCACGGGCATCAGCGACCCGTACGAGGAGCCCGCGGACGCGGAGCTGGCGATCGACACGACCGACCTCACCCCCGAGGAGGCCGCGCACCGCATCATCCTGCACCTCGAGAAGGAAGGGTTCATCGGCGACGGGGAGTAGGGAGGCGGCGGGACGCGCGGTCGCGCTCCGTTGACCGGGTGCCGGAGATGACCCAGACGCGCTCCTAGCGTCGGCTAAGAACGACGGCCGCGAGGATCCGGAACGACGGGACGTGCACCTCGTCGTACGCCCCGTCGCCCGTGCGCGTCACCGGGAGATCCCTCCCGCTCACCAGCTCCTTCGCATGAACCCCGGGAGATCCTGCGGCCGAGCGCGAGCCCACCGGCCATCGGATCACCACACCCGAGATCGGGGGCGGCGCAGGGGCGGGAGGCCCGGGTGTGCCCCGCAGCTGGAGCGGCTCAACCCAGGAGAAGTCCGGGGTGAGGAGAATCGTGGTCCTGGAGCTCGCGGGCACCGGCGTTTGGCCGTCTCCTTCGCCGAAGAACCCGACGTGCATCGTCGTCGGGCCTCCGAGCACCTGGACCGGGCCGGCACGCACGGCCTCCGCCACGCCATCCGGCCCCACCACGCTTCCCCCCTTCGCTCGGAATGCATCCACCCGAGCCTTCTGTGCGGCGCTCAGGTCCGCGGAATCCGGCAGCACCAGGAGCCGCAACCCATCGAGATCGCCCCGATCCAGCGCACTGTCGGTCACGAAGCGCACCGCGGCTCTCGCCCTCAGGAGCACCCCATACGTGCGCAGCGCCGGGAGCACGACCCGGTTCCAGGCAACGTCCGGATCGGACATCAGCCGGTCCCGCGCCACCTCCGGAAAGTGGATCCCGGCCCAGGCGATCGGGTGCGTCCCCACCAGCCCCGGCGCCACCCGGTCACCGAGCGCGGCGGCCGCACGCAGAGCCGGGAGCGGCGTCGCGTGGGGTGCACTCGTGCGACCCGCCACGATCGGATCGGCCACGTCGAGGCTTGCGATGCCCCCTTGCGTGAGCACCGCTGCCACGAACCCTTCGGCCTGTGCCGAGTCCGCGAACCCGAGCGCCCAGATCAACGGCGGGCGGCCTCCCGCGCCGTCGCGTACGAGGCTCCAACCGGCAGCCAGGCGGATGTCGCGCGGCACCACGCCGCTCGGGGCTTGCCATCCCGCGAACGCTCGGCGCAGCGGCGCCTCGAATTCTGTCTTGGGAACGTCCCCCGCGGAGGCGAACGACGCCTGAAACCGTGGATCCATCAGCGTCGGCAGCGTCGATACGCTCACCACAAACACCGCGTCCGGGTAGCGCCGGTGCACAGCGTCGCGCAAGTAGTCGAACGTCTGCTCCAGCTGCGACGCGGTATAGGCGAGAAACGCCCGATAGCGCGGATCCCGCGCATCGCGACGGCGCGGAGCCGGCGACCCGGTCGCGCGCTCGAACCCCTGCACCAGATGCGGGCTCCAGCAGCCGGCGGGCGGCAGATGGCTCCAATCGAAGAAGAACCCGTCCGCCCCCGCGGCCGCGAGCGCATCGAGCTCGCCGAGGATCACCTCGCGATAGTCCGAGGTGACGTCCAGAGGCGTGCCCCTGGGCGCGCGCGCCGGCGTCCGGCCGTTCGGATTCCTGCACACCCAGTCCGGATGCTTCGAGGCCATGGCCGAGTCGGAGCTGATCCAGACGTAGGCGATGGTGTGCTCACCCTCTCGATGGGCTGCGGCGAACGCGGCGCGAAGGCGCGCGCTGTCGGCACCGAGCCGGACGTCGGAGGGCGACGCTCCGACGATGAAGGGGCTCCGCGAGGACGACTTCACGTGACGCGTGAACACCCTCAGACCCAACGACCGGAAACGCGCCGCCGCGCTCAGGAACGCGGGGCGGCTCCCCCACCGCTCGAGCGGGAGTCTCGTATGGCCCTGCACCCGCGCGGAATCGAACCAGGCGGGAAGCGGAGGCCGTCGCAATGGTGCGACCGCCCCCACGGCGACGATTCCCCCGACCAGGACGCAGCCCAGACCCACAAGCGCGCGGAGACTCGTCTTCATACGCTCGCCGGCCGCCGCGCCGCCTCGTCCATCAACGCCACCCACGCTTCCACGGCACGCTCCGCAGCAAAGCGGCGCGCGTACAGAGCCTCCGCGCGGTTGCGCATTCCGGTGAGTCCGGCGCGTCCCTCGAACGCACCCCTCACCACCGCCGCGAGCCCTCCCGGGTCCTCGGGCGGCGCCACCCAGCCGACCTCCTCCTGCTCGACCATCCGTGCAAGCTCGCTCTCGGGCTCCACCGCCGCCAACAGCGGGGTGCCCATGGCCAGACACGTCAGCGTCTTACTCGGATACGCCACACGGTACACATCCTTCCTCAAGGTCACGAGCGCCGCGTCCGCCGCACGCACGATCTCCTGCGCCTTATCCTGCGGCTGATGCGGGATAAAACGCACCGTGCGGTCGAGGAGCGCGCCGGCACGCGAACGCAACTCGGCCTCCGCCACCCCACCCCCCACGAACGTGAAGAGAATTTCTTCCTCGCTCGCCAGGAGATGCGCCGCGTCGAGGACCGCCTCCAGCCCCTGGAAGCGGCCCAGATTTCCCGCAAACACGATGTGGAAGGCCCGTGCTTCGTTCGCAACGGTCACGCGCTCGGGGCACCCCTGCCCTTGGGGTCTCGCCGTCTCGGCCGCAAAGCTCGCCGGCAAGAAGTTGTTCACGATCCGGACGTGCGAGACGTCCAGGCCCGGTCGGGCCGCCAGCGTCGCCTTCATGTCGTCCGACAGCACGACCACCCGGGCGGCCGACCGGCACGTGCGCCGGTCGAGCGCACGCAGCAACCGGAAGAGCACGCCGTCGCCGAGCATGCCCGAGATCCGGCTCACCTCCGGGTGCAGATCCTGACAGTGATACACGAACGGGGTGCGCGTCAGGCGCGCCGCCATCGACGCCATGCGTCCCGCCATCACCGGCGGAAAGCTCGCGGCCACGATCACGTCGTACGATCCGCCCGCGAGCACGTGAGCGAACAGGGAGCTCACGTACCACGCGTTGTTGAGCAGGCGGACGGCCACCGAGCGCCCTCGCTCCGCCAGCATCGGGATCCGCAACACCCGAACCTCTCCGAGCCGCTCCTCGCGGGGCTGCCGCACGGCCTGGCTCGTCCGGTAGGAGGGCTGCGCGGTAAAGACCGTCACCTGGTGTCCCGCGGCGGCCAGCCCCTCGGCCAGCGTTCGTAACATCGACGCGTACGGCGGCGTGTCCGGCCAGAAGTAACGATGTGACAGGAGAATCTTCAGGCCGCGGCCGCCACCGCCGACTGAATCCGTCAAGTCGCGTATCCCAGGCGGCCCATCACACCCTCGATGACCCGCCCTACCCGAGCCCGCTCGTCGGGGCCGAACGCCTCCTGCCACTTCCGGTCGGCATTGGCGATCCGCACCGCGTGGTACCGCTGGATCACCGCCTCGGGGTCGGGAACCTCGAGGAATGCGGCCAGCCGCTCCAGGGGCTCCGTGCCACGCATCAGCTCTTCGTACCGGACCGTCTCGACGAGCTCCGGCGGCACCCTGCTCAGGCCCTCCAGCGTGCGCTCGACACACGTCGTCCACTGACGCCCACACACCTCGAGCAGCGGCAGCTCCGCGAGGTCGCGCTCGATTCCCTCGTAGCGCGGGCCCCACACCCGCCCCGCCCCGTTGGAGCGCGGCCGGCCCTGGGCGATGTTGCTCGCGGACCAGAATGCGTAGCGCAGGTCGGACGGTTTGAGCGTCAGGGCCTTCTTCAACAGCCGACCCCACTCGGGCTTCTCCTGCCACTGCCGCAGGGTAGACTCGACCACCGCGCGTCCGTCGCGGATGAGATGGATCAACCGGGCCTCGGGATACACCGACCGGACGAAGTCGACACGCAAAGTGTTGCTCACCGTCTTCTCGACGATCACGCCACCGTCATCCGCCCGCGCCCCCGAGAGCGCAAGGACCCGCCGACGCACGTAGCGTCCGATGTCATCGGTGTAGCGGGAGGCCGGAAGCGCGTCGTTCGGCCAGCGCTCGTTCCCTCGGCGCCAGACGTAGTTGATGTCGTGCGGCACGACTCGCACGACCCGGCTCGCTCCGAGCACGTCACGCAGAAACTTCGTCCCGGAGCGCGCCGCACCGAGAATGATGACGGTGGATGACATTGATGAATATCGTCGGATGGAGGCCACGTCCACGCGGTCCCTCAGTCGTGGTCGTGCCTCCGTATGCCTTGCCAGAGGTGTCCCAGCCGGGCCGTCCCGACCAGGAGATTGAGGACCCGCTCAGAAGTGTTGGTGATCTGATACTCGATGGGAAGGGCCCGCGTTCGCCCGCGGGAGGACGTCACCAGCTCCACGCCCGCGTGGATCGTGTCGGCATCGAGCCCGGTCATGACGATGCCGCCTGCGTCGAGCGCCTCGGGACGCTCGATCGCGTTGCGTGGCGTCACGGCCGGAAAACCGAGGATCGCCGACTCCTCCGCGATCGTGCCCGAGTCCGAGACGACACAGAACGCCGACCGCTGCAGCCGGTTGTAGTCGTGGAACCCGAACGGCTTGAGGAACCGGATCGCCTCGTGCACCGCGAGGCCGGTCTCCTCCTCCATCCGCTTCCGCGTGCGCGGATGGGTCGAGACGATGACCGGGTGTCCGTAGCGCTCCACGAGCCCTTCGAGTGCCTCGATCAGCACGCGCAGATGCGCGCGGCTGTCGACGTTCTCCTCGCGGTGCAGGCTCGCCACGAAGTACTCACCCTCGCGCAGTCCGAGATCTTCCAGGGCGGCCGAAGCGTCGATCCGCGGCCGGTAGTGGTCGAGCACCTCGCGCATGGGCGAGCCCGTCAGATAGATCCTCCGGTGGGGCAGCCCTTCGGAGAGCAGATGCCGGCGCGCGTGCTCCGTGTACACCAGGTTGAAGTCGGCGATGTGGTCGACGATGCGCCGGTTCACCTCTTCGGGCACGTTCGCGTCGAACGAGCGGTTGCCCGCCTCCATGTGGTACACGGGGATCTTCATCCGTCGTGCCATCACGGCCGAGATCGCGCTGTTCGTGTCTCCGAGCACGAGCACCGCGTCCGGGCGCTCGTCGCGCAAGACCTCCTCGGAGCGCATCAGGACCGTGCCGAGCACGGTGCCGAGCGAGGACGTCTCGACTTCGAGGAAGTGGTCGGGCCGACGGACCTCGAGATCCTCGAAGAAGATCTCGTTGAGCTCGTAGTCGTAGTTCTGACCGGTGTGGACCAGGACGTGGTCGACGTGACGGTCGAGCGCCACGATCACCCGCGACAGCCGGATGATCTCGGGGCGCGTGCCGAGGATCGTCATCACTTTGAGCTGGCTCACACGTCCTCCCGGTAGGTATCGGGACGCTCGGAATCGAAGATCTCGTTGGCCCAGAACAGGGTCACGAGCTCGTCGGCACCCGTGTTCGTGATATCATGCGTGTGCAGGGTCGGCATGTCGACGTAGGCCGGCCGATCGCCGTTGACGTCGAAACTCCACACCCGCTCCGAGAAGAGCCTGCGCACGCGGATACGGGCGCTGCCGCGCAGGACCAGGAACCGCTCCACCTTGAAGCGGTGGAAGTGGTTGCCACGCGTCACACCCGGATTCGTGCTCGATACGAACGTCTGCCCGCCCGACCCGGCCTTCACCGCTTCGAACAAGGCGCCGCGCTCGTCCGAGTGGAGCGGCAGCGCTACCGGAAAGCCCTCGGGATAGAGATACGAGCGCAGGGTGTTGAACAGACGCACATCGAACGGGTCGGAGAGATCCGGAAGGAGGTCCGCCCGATAGGCGTCCATCATCGTCCGAAGCCGATCGAGCAGCGCCGACACGCTCCGCACCGGCACGCCGCGGGGGCGAAGCTCACCGGTGCGGCCCTCGGCGGCGATCTCTCCCACCAGATCCGAGAGGTCCTGGGCATGCAGCAGCTCGAGTGGCGCGTCGACATCGATGCGCGGCTCGTCGCCGTGCGCGAGCTGATGGCAGAACGTGGACACCACCGAGTTGTGGAACGGCCGGCCGCACTCACCGTAGACATGCGGCAACAGAAGGTTCGTGAACCCGGCCCCGGTGCGCGCCGCCCACGCCCCCAGGATCTCCGTGGCGGCTCGCTTGCTCCGCCCGTACGGTGAGTCGTTGGCGGCATGCACGCTCGATGCGAAGATCACATGCGGCATACGGTCCTCGCGCTCGCACGCATCGACCAGACGCCGCGCGATTTCCGGGTTGGCCGCCTCGACCTCGTGGGCCTCGCCACGGTTCACGCCCGCGTAGTGCACGATCACGTCGCAGCCGGACACGAAGCGGCGCAGCGCAGCCTCGTCTTCGAACGTCTCCCGGCCGGCGGTCAGGGGCGCAGAGGCGGCGGGAGCCGCACTCGTCGCATGTGCCCGAAGCCAGCACCGCAGGTGCCAGCCCAGAAGACCGCCCGCACCCGTGATGCCGATGCGCGAGGTCAATGCGCGATGCCGGCCCCGTCCAGTTCGGACGTGACCTCCGGAAGGCTGAGGAGCAGCGTCTGGATTTCCTCGACGGACAGGCGCGTGGCGTTGTGCGAATGGAAGTCCTCGACCTCCTTCACGTCCGTGTCGCCCTCGACGAAGTACATCCCGTAGTTGAGGTCGCGGGCGTCGAGCGGCACGCGGAAATACTCTCCCAGGTCGTCCGCGTGGCGCAGCTCTGCGGCGGTCGCCAGCGTCTCGTAGAGCTTCTCTCCGTGGCGCACGCCGATCGTCCGAACCGGCAGGTCTTCCGCCTCGAACAGCCCGACCAGCGCCTGGAGCAGATCACCGATCGTCGAGGCGGGCGCCTTCTGGATGAAGAGGTCGCCCTGACGCGCGTTCGTCAGCGCGTAGTCGACCAACCCGACCGCGTCGCGCAGCGGCATGAGAAAGCGCGTCATCGAAGGCTCGGTGATCGTGAGCGGACGGCGCTCCCGAATCTGGCGCATGAACAGCGGAATCACCGATCCCCGGGAGCACATGACGTTGCCGTAGCGCACGCTCGACACGACCGTGTCCCCGCTGTCGAGCTCGCGCGCTACCGCGTGGGCCACCTTCTCCATGAGCGCCTTGGTCATGCCCATGGCGTTGATGGGAAGCACGGCCTTGTCCGTGCTCAGGCAGACGATGCTTCGCACCCCGTGCTCCACGGCCGAGTGGATCACGTTGGCGCTGCCCATCACGTTCGTGCGCACCGCCTCGATCGGGAAGAAGTCGCAGGAGGGCACCTGCTTGAGGGCCGCGGCGTGGAAGACGTGGTCGACACCCCGCATGACGCCGTCGATCGTGGCCCGGTCGCGGACGTCCCCGATGATGTAGCGCAGCCGGGCGTCGTCGATCTCGTTGCGCATGGCGTCCTGCTTCTCCTCGTCCCGGCTGAGGATGCGCAGCTCCCGGATGTCGCGGGTGAGCAGGAAATCCGTCATCGTTCGACCGAACGAGCCGGTGCCGCCCGTGATGAGCACGGTCTTGTCCGAGTAGTCCGCCAAGTCGACTTCCGCGTAGGGTGGAGCGTGCGCGACGGACCTCGGAGGTCCGTGCCCGGAAGAAGCATGTTATGATCTCCAGGCCGGAATTCCAACCGGAGGAGAGACGCCATTCCGTGTCCCATCGTATCGCGATCGTTACGGACTCCCTGAGCGATCCACCGCGCAACGGCCGGGAGCTTCCGCTCCACCGGCTCGCGGGTGCGCTCGCGCGGGAACACCGGGTCGATCTCGTGCTGGTCGGCCACGCTCCGGACCACCCCGTGCCGCCCTTCTTCACGTCCGTGCGCCACATCCCCTTTCGCAGGGCAGCACCGGTGCGCGCCGCGTTCGGAGAGATCGTGCGTGGACGCGCCACCTTCATGCTCGCGCGTCCCGCCCACCCGGCCAGGACCGAACGCTTGTCCGACCAGCCGTACGACTTCGCCTGGTGCTCGCCGGTCGGCGTGCTCGGCGCGCTCGACTGGCTCCGCACACGAGGCCGTCCGCTGGCCCGGACGGTCGGGCTCGGGCTCAACGACGTGAAGACCGCGATGCACGCCGACGCGGCGGTCGAGCTGTTGAGCGGGCGCTACGGGCTCGATCCGTTCCGCATCCGGCGCGCGCTCCGCTGGCCACTCGTGCGCCGGGCGGAGCGCCGCTACCTGGCAAAGGTCGAGCTGGTGCATGTGCAGACCGAGCGCGAGCACGCCAAGCTGGACCGGATCACGGAGGGCATGCGCCGCACCCCTCGCGTCGTGGTGGCCCCGAACGGCGTGAACGAGGACCTCCTCGCGCTTCCCGCAGCCAGGTCTCGCGCCCGGAGCATCCTCTATATGACCCACCTGGCCGCCGGGCGCGCACGCGAGTCCGGCTGGTTCCTCGAGCGGGTTTGGCCGCAGGTCGTCGCGCGCGCACCCGAAGCCGAGCTGCTGCTGGTCGGCACGCCGCCCGACAGGCATTCGGCCTTCTGGCGGCACCCTCCCGAGCGGGCTAAGGTTCTCGGGTTCGTGGACGATCTCGCAGGACTCTTCTCATCAGTGCGGCTGGCCGTGGTGCCGACGCTTCACTCGACCGGTGTCGTGAATCGAATCCTCGACGCGATGGCGGCCGGCGTGCCGGTCGTGACGACCCCCGAAGCCCTCTCGACGCTGTCCGGTGCGGAGGAAGGTGCGCACGCCCTGTGCGCCGACAACGCTGAGGACTTCGCTCGCGACGTCCTTCGTGTTCTCGACGACGACGACACCTACGAAGCGGTGCGCGCCAAAGGGCGCGCGTTCGCGCGCGCGTGGACGTCGTGGGAGGAGACGACCACGAAGCTCGTTCGTTCGATCGAAGACACGATCGCGCAACACATCGCGGCGCACGACTGAACCGATGGCCCGCTCGCGCCTGTCCATCCTCACGGCCGCCGCCTGGCGTCATCTGCTCTGGCGCTACGCCTCGGGCCGCACACCGTTCTACCTCGTCACGGAGTTTCCGAAGTCCGGGGGCACGTGGCTCAGCCAACTCCTCGCGGCCCTGCTCGACCTGCCCTACCCACGCAACGAGCGCCCCCGTCTCGAGCCGAGCGTGCTGCATGGGCATCGACTCTGGGACCCCGCGTTCCGCAACGTCACCGTGATGCATCGCGACGGTCGGGACATCATGGTCTCCGCGTACTTCCACTACCTCGGCGGCCACGACGCCAACCAGAGCGCCGACGTCGAGCGCCATCGCCGCCGGGCCGGCATCACCGACGTCGCCGACACCACAGCGAGCATGCCGCGCTTCATCGAATACATGTTCACGAAACGGATCCATCGCCTCTACGATTTCACCTGGGCGGAGTTCGTCGACTCGTGGCAGGACCGTGAGGCCGCCTACGTACGCTACGAGGAGCTTCTGGTCGACGCCGTCGGTGCGCTCGGGCGCGTGCTCCGCCGTCACGACGTGGACGTACCCGCGCGGCCGGAGATCGAGGCCGTGGTCGAACGCTTCTCGTTCACCCGCCAATCGGGGCGGACGGCCGGGACCACCGACGCGAAGAGCTTCCTGCGCAAGGGCGTGGCGGGTGATTGGAAGAATCACTTCAGCGACGAAGCACGAGAGGTGTTCAACCATTACGCCGGGAGCCAGCTCGTCAGCCTCGGCTACGAGAGCACCCGCGCCTGGCGCGCCTGGGGCTGAAGGCCATGGACTACGCGCACCTCGTCATCGGCGGTGTGAACAAGGCCGGGACCACCTCGATGTACCGCTACCTCTCGGCGCATCCCGACGTGTGCACGGCCGTGGTCAAGCAGTCGTTCTGGTTCCTCGACCCCGACCTCCAGAAGAGCCTCGGACTGCGCTCGCTGCACCCCTACTCTCCCGAGCCCGGCGCGTACGAGCGACTCTTGTTTCCGCATCTCCGGGCCGGCCAACGCACGCTCGACGCCTCACCCGAGTACCTGTTCTCGCCCGGCACGCCCGAGCGCATCCACCACACGCTCGGCGACACGGTGGGTATCGTCTTTCTGCTGCGCGATCCGGCCGAGCGCATGGTCTCGCTCTACCGCTTCGGCAAGCAGCAGGGGCTCCTGCCCGTCGACATGCCGGTCGACACGTTCATCGACGCCGCACGTGCCTACCGCGGCGTCGAAAACCCCTGCCTCATGGCGTACGCCACCGGCCACTACAGCACGTACCTCGAGCGCTGGCTCGACCGGTTCGGGCCCGAGGCCGTCCAGGTCCACTTCTTCGAGGACCTCGTCGCCGATCCCCGCGAGACCGTGACGCGGCTCGCCGCGTGGGCCGGGTTGGATCCCGAGCCCTTCGCGGACATCGCCTACGAAGCGCACAACGTGACGGTGGACGTCCGCTCCCAGCGCGTCCGGAGCGCCTATCTGGCGCTGCGTGACGTCGGATTCCGGGCCTCCGCCCGCTGGACGCCGCTGCGCCGCGTGGCCGAGCAGTGGCGACGGTTCGTCTCCCCCCTGCACCGCCGGATCAACACCCGGACCCGCACCCACACCCCGGACGAAGCCACGGCCGCCGCCCGCATCGCGGCCCTGTTCGAAGGTGAGGCGGAGCGGCTGGGCGCCCTCGTCGGCAGGAGGCCGCCGTGGCGATGAGGGTCGTCAACCTGATCCGCGATCTCGATCCCCGACGCCTGGGCGTGGTGCGCTCGGCCACCGACATCGCCCCCGCCCTGCGCGAGGCGGGCGTCGAGACCGAGCTGTGGTATCGCGGACCGGATCCCGAGCGGCCGCCCGAAGCCGTGCGCTGCCGCTCGCTGCCCGGAACGACCGGGCCCATCCTCCGGAGGACGATCCGCGCGGCAGGCCTCCACCCCTCCGACACGGTCGTGGTCACGCACGGTCCATGGGGCTACCAGACGTCGTGGGGCCACACCATGCGGCGCATGGGCTTTCCGTGGGTCTACGTGCCGCACGGAGCGCTGGAGCCATGGGCCATGGGGCACAAGCGGCTCAAGAAATGGATCTACTTCCGCACCATGGAGCGACCGGCAGCGGCGCGGAGTGACGCGATGCGCGCGCTGAGCCGCCCCGAGCTCCACAGCCTGCGAGCGCTGTTTCCCGACCACCGCATCGAGCTGATACGCAACGGGATCGCGCTGAGCGAGGGCGGAGGTCCCGCAGCCCCGCCGCCCTCGCACCCGCGCAGGTTCCTCTTCCTCGGCCGTCTTCACGAGAAGAAGGGGCCGCTCCGGCTGGCCGACGCGTGGCTCGCCTCGTCGTGCAACGACGACCCGGCCTGCGAGTTGGTCATCGCCGGGCCCGACGAGGGTGACCTGAAGGCGCTGCAAGGACGTCTCGCTCGCAGCACGAACATGCGCTACGTGGGGCCGGTCTACGGTGAAGCCAAGGACACCCTGCTGGCCGCGAGCACGTTCTACGTCCTGCCGTCGCTGAGCGAAGGGCTCCCGATGTCGGTCCTGGAGGCAGCGGCCCGGGGGCTCGTTCCGCTCGTCACGGACGGATGCAACGTGCCCGAGCTACTGGTGGACGAAGGAGCGGTCCACATCGGTGCCGACGCTGACGGCGTGCGCGCGGGACTCGAGGCCGTCCGCGGCTGGGACGACGAGACGATCGCGCGGCACGCGGCCACGCTCCGCTCACTCCTCGAGGAGACGTTCGAGCTGGACGTCGTCGCGCGGGCGCACCTCGCGCTGTTCCGCGACCTGCTCGAGCGGCGCGGCTCGTCCGGGTCCGAATCGCCCGAGCGCTAGCCCTCCAGCGCGTCCAGAAACGTCCAGGCCCGCTCTTCGGGTGTGGAGTCGGCGACCCGTGACGCCATCGCCCGGCGGATCTCCGCGGACGGGCGGAGCCACCACTCCGAACGAACCAGGGCGTCACAGAGCGACTCGTCGTCGAAGCGACGGCGGAGGGGCCGGGCGGGGATGCCGGCCACGATGGTGTACGGCTCCACGTCGGCCATGACCACGGCGCCCGCCGCGACGACCGAGCCCACCCCCACCACCCTGCCCTTCAGCACCACGCCGGCCGAGCCCACCCACACGTCCGCCTCGAGCGTGGTGCGCGTCCGGTTCAGCTCAGCCATCTCCTGCGAGGCTTCCGCGCCGTACAGGTACTCGCTGGTGGACGGCTCGGTCAACAGGTGCTCGTTCGGCCCGATCTGGCAACGCGGTCCGAGCGAGCAGTACGGACCCACGTCGGTGGCCCGCACGAATGCGCCATGGTTGACGTAGACGCCCTCACCCAGGACGCTCCGTGCCACGATCGCCCCGGGCCGCACCACGCACCCGGCCGATAGCCGGCTCGCCCGGTCGACGTACGGAGAGTCGACCCGCGCGCCGTCGCGTACGCGAAAGAACATCGAGCGCGTCCACGCAGAGCCCGGAAACGGCATGCCTACCTCCTTCCCGATCCGAGGCCGAGCCCGAAGAGCCCGAGCCTGCTTCGAGTGTGCATCCCCATCTGTCGCGCCATTCTCCGTCTGAACGCCATGCGCAGCCCCCACGGTACGTGGCCCGGCTCGCCATCGACCAGCGTGCGCACCCAGCGGCCCTGCTCGGGGCTCAGCACGCGCTCCCACTTCCGCGACTCGTCCGGATCCCGCACGATGCCCTGGCCTTCCTCGCGCCGCATCGGGCTCGAGCGGAACGACGAGTCGATCATGCCTGGCTCGAGCATCGCAGGCTGGAACTCCTCACCCAGGTAGCGGGCCACGGCGCGCAGGGTCGGCTCGGGCTCCGAGATCAGGTCTTCGTAGCGTACCTCCATCGCCTGGCCCCGCGCCACCGCGCGCTCGCCGGCCGCCACGCACATGCGCACCTGCGCGAGGGCCAGCGCCAGGTCGTCCGGGAGGAGCGCGCTCTTCAGGTAGGACGCGATCACGTTCCGGGACTCCCGCCTCAGAAAGAGGATGCGCGCTTCGGGAAAGAGCTCCAGGATCTGATTCACGTACAGCACGTGGAACGGGGTCTTCTCTCCCCAGCGCGGCTTGCCCTCGGCCCGCGCGATGCCGCCGAGGAGCGCATCGGCGAGCTCCCGGTAGTCGGCCGGGCCCCGCCGCACCGCCTCCACCAGGCTCGCGCGCATCGGCACCACGTCCTCCATGCTCGGATCGCCGGAGCGCAGCAGCAGGTCGACGATTCGCTCGGCCCGCGCCGGAAACCGGCCGGGTGGCACGAGCTTACGCGCACCGTAGATCTTGATGAAGAACCCCGTCTCCGGTCCGACATGCATGCGCTCGTGGCGCGACAGGCAGAAGCGGAGCAGATGGGTGCCGGAGCGCGGCGAGCCCACGACGAAGACGGGCCCCCGGCCGTTCTCAGAAGATCGATCCACGAACTCCGAGCCTCCGCGAGCTGATCCAGACCATGGAGAAATTCCATCCGATCAGGACGGTCGCCGATACGACGGCCGCCCCGAGGACACCGAAGCGGGGAATCACGAGCAGACACCCCAGAAGCAACACGATGAGCGCCACGCCGAACACGCGCGTGGTCGTACGCGCATGGCCGGTGAGCGTCAACAGCAGCGCCACGGGACCGCACGACGCGTTGGCCACCTGGCCGACGAGAAAGACGTCGAGCAACGTGTGGGCCGCCACGAACTCGGGGCCGAACCACCCCAGGATCGTACGACCGAACACACCGATGACGATCGCCGGCCCCACCGTGGCGAGCGTCGCCAGCCGTGCGGCGCGCCGGACGTAGTCGCCCAGGGCCGCACGGTCTCCGTCGCGGTGGAGTCGGGAGAAGCG
>JBJKRT010000001.1:0-13305 GCA_046704545.1 Longimicrobiales bacterium | reverse complement strand
AGAGCGTGTCGTGCCTGCTCCAGAGCGGGCGCACAGCCGACGGCAGGTCCACCTCGGCGAACGGCATACCCTCGCGGGACAATACGACCCAGCGCGCGCCGCCCGAGGTCGCGCCGGCATCCTCGCGGCTCAGCCAGATCCTGCCGTCGTTGGCCACCCAAGCTTGCTGGATCGCGAGCTGGTACGGCGGGAAGCTCATGCGCGAGCGCATGGCCCGAGCCACGGCTGCGACATCGCCCTTCGGAGGAACGATCGGAACCCCGTTCATGTAGCCCCGGGGCGTGCGAGCGCGCACCGCGGCCACGGTGTCGAGCACAACCGATGTGTAGGGGATGGGGCGATAGTGGAACGTTCGGCGGTAGATGGTATCACCCTTCAGGCCGATGCGCGTCAGCGTGAACACGCCGTCGTCGGCCGTCGTCGCGTGCTTCTGATCCAGGACGATGCGTCCATCGTCGACGTACATCCACGTGGCAAGCTCGGGTTGGGGCTCTGGCACGCCGTACCGCCGCCCACCCACCTGCACCGACTCGTGCCGCGGACGGTAGTCCGCGGGCGGCACCATGCGGGGGTTCGGCGGCTCCCAGCCCACGGTGTCCACCACCGCACCGCTGGCGTCAAAGCGCACGAGGGGAATGCGCGCCCCGCTTACGGCCTTCGCCCCCGCCGGAGGACCGCCCCGCGGGAAGGTGATGCTCATGAGGCCGCTCGCGAAGAGACCATCAGGCTCCATCGAGAACGGAAGGACCGAGGCGATCCCATTTCTCACGGGCACCGTCACCTCCGCGACCCGCGCCGTCGACAACAGCTTCCCGGAACGGTCGAAGAGCGTGATCCGGCTGGCATACGCGTCGAACGCCCATACGGTGTCGCCGACCACACCCCAGCGCGGAAACCCCTGGAACTCACCGGGCCCCTGACCTGGTCCTCCGATCTTTCGCACGAGCGTGCCATCCGGGCTGTACACGCGGATGCTGCGCTCCTGCCCGTCCATCGCGTAGATTTGCCCGTCCCGGTCGACGTCGCAGCTGATGATCCGCGAGAACCCGATGTCCGGATCGTTCTCGCTGCCGATGCGCAGGTCCTCGTGGAGCTTCGCGCGGGAAAGCCCGTCGATGCTGAGCGATGGTGGCTCTGAAGACCGACCACATCCGGACAGCCCGACGGTTGCCCCCAGGACGACGGCGAAGACGATGCTCGATACGCTGCGCATACCTACTCCTCCTGCCGGTGCGTGGGTGCCCGGACGGCTTCGATCCTTTTCAGGGTACGGCCGTCGTCGTCCGAGCGCGACCGGCGGAGCCTATCCTGCGCCCGCGAGCGTCCTCCGCTTCAGCTCCACCCGTCCCCTGAGCGGCAGGTGGGCCGAGGAGTCCCCGACGCGGACCTCGTAGGTGCCGCCGTCGACCACCCATCCGGGTGCCGTCGTGTCCCAGCGCGCGAAGTCTCTCGCGTCGAGCGTGAAGATCACGTTCCCGCTCTTGCCGGGACCGAGCCGGACCTTTCGGAACGCCCTGAGCTGCGCGGGGGGCTCGCCGCTCCAGAGAGGGTAGCCCACGTAGACCTGGACGACGTCGGACCCGGCCCGCGCTCCGGTGTTGGTCAGCTCCGCCTCGACCGTCACCGCGCCGTTGTCGTCGCGCGACACGTGCAGCCCGCCGAGCCGGAACGTCGTGTATGAGAGGCCGAACCCGAACGGGAACAGCGGCTCGCGCCCGCGCGCCTGGTACCACCGGTATCCGACCTCGAGACGCTCGCCGTAGCGCACCCGCCCGTCTTCGCCGGGCCAGCGGGCGGCGCTCGCGACGGGTACGTCGGCCAGGCTCTTCGGAAACGTCACGGGCAGCTTGCCCGACGGGTCCACGTCGCCGAACAGCAACGCGGCGAGCGCGTTGCCGTCTTCCTGGCCGGGATACCACGCCTCCAGCACCCCCGCGACCTCGTCGAGCCACGGCATCGTCACCGCGGACCCGGTGTTGAGCACGACGATCGTGCGCGGGTTCGCCGCCGCCACGGCGCGGATCAGCTCGTTCTGCTTGGCGGACAGGTCGATGTCAGCGAGATCGGCTCCCTCCGCCTCGAACTTGTCGGCGAACACGACGGCCACGTCCGAGGAGTCGGCCAGCGCCACCGCCCGCTCCTTCAGCGACGGCCCCTCGGGCGTCACCCACCCGAAGCGCAGCGAGCTACCGCCGCCGTCCTGGTAGTAGTCGATCTCGATCCGCACCGGCCGGCCGGCGGTGAGCTTCACCTTCGCCGTCTTCGTGGTCGGGCCCTGGTCGCGCCAGTTGTCGATCACGCGCACCCCGCCGACCAGGAGCCGGCTGCCGTCGTCGCTCGTGAGCCCAAGCGTGTACTCACCGCTCACCGGGGGCAGCAGCGTTCCCGTCCAACGCGCGGACCAGTGCTCGGCGCCCACGCCGTGCTCGGGCGCGCGGTGGTGCCACTCGAAGGCCACCGCCGAGTCCACCCGCGTCGCGACCGGCGAGCCGGAGAGCTTCATGTTGTCGTAGAACGCGGCGCTAAGGCCGCTCCCGGAGCCCGACGCCGGGGTGAGCACGCGTGCCGGCACGGCGGGAAGCGGCCCGTTCGGCAACACACCCTGGGCGTAGCGCACCGCGATCCCGGCGCCCGCCCGCTCCCGGATCGCCTCGAGGGGCGTGACGACATAGGGCGCGACCACCGCCGCGCTCCCGCCGCCACCCGACATCGCGTCCGAACCACCGCCGGGCCCGATGACCGCGATCGAGTGCACGCGATCGACGCTCAGCGGCAGCAGGCCGTCGGTGTTCTTCAACAGGACCGTGCCCTGCTCGGAGACGTCACGTGCCGCGGCCGCGTGCAGCTCGTTGGTGACGACCACCGACGAATCGCCGGTCTGGTGCCGATCAAAGAGCCCGAAGCGGAACATCTCCGAGAGGATGCGGCCCACCATGTCGTCGAGGCGGCTCGTCGGGACCTGCCGCTGCCGCACCGCAGCCTTCAGCGCGGAGCCGAAGTACTTGCTCCCCGGCATCTCCATGTCGAGGCCGTTGTTGGCCGATGCGACCGTGGAGTGCGTCGCGCCCCAGTCCGAGGTGATGAAGCCTCCGAAGCCCCATCGGCCCTTCAGCACGCTGTCCTGCGTGAAGGGGTCCTCGCACGCGTACGTTCCGTTCACCGTGCTGTAGGCGCACATGACCGACGAGGCGCCACCCTCGCCGACGGCGGCCTGGAACTGCGGCATGTAGAGCTCGTGCAGGGTGCGCCGGTCCACCACGACGTCGTCGGCGGGCGTATTCCGGAACGTCTCCTGGTTGTACGCCACCCAGTGCTTGACCTGTGCGAGCACCCCCTGGCTCTGCACGCCCCGGATGTAGCCGACGGCCATGCGACCGCTCAGGTACGGGTCCTCGCCGTAGGCCTCGAACGCCCTGCCCCACCGCGGATCCCGCACGATGTTCACGGTCGGTCCGAGGTTGACGTTCGCTCCCTTGCCCCACTCCTCACTCCCGACGACGGCGCCGTAGGTCCGGGCCAACGCCGTGTCCCAGCTCGCGGCGAGCGCGACGGGCGCGGGGAGCTGCGTGACCCCCTTCATCCCGTCGGCCACACCGGCCGGTCCATCCTCGAGCTTCAGCGCCGGAATGCAGAGTCGCGCGATCGCGGGGATGTAGCCCACATAGCCCGAGCCCCGCTCGCCGTGCACCATCGCGATCTTCTCGTCGAGCGTCATGGCGCGCAGGAGCTCGGCCACGCGCGTCGCGATCGGGGCCTTCGACCCGACCCACGGGCACGTGCCGGCCGCAAGCGCCGCAGACGGCGTCGGCGTGCGCGTTGCGGGTGCCGCGCACCCGCTCGCCCCGAGCGCCAGGATGGCGGCCCAGGCTCCCGTCCGAACGATCTTTTTCATGGGCTACATGGTATCGCCAAGGCCCTGCTTCCACCATTATGCGCACCATGACGAATCATACGGCGTTCGGACTCGCCCTCGGGGGCGGATTCCTCCACGGGCACGCCCACGTGGGGGTGCTGGGTGTGCTCGAGGAGCGAGCGCTCCATCCAGGCTGGCTCGCGGGCACGAGCGCGGGAGCCGTGGCGGCTGCGTTCGCCGCGTTCGGCATCTCCGCCGCCGAGACCGAGACGGCTCTGTCCGAGCTGAGCTGGTCGAAGATGACGAGGGCGCGTCCGCGCGGGCGTCTGGGATGGGCCACCAACGAGGGGCTCGAGGAGATCGTACGAAGCTCGCTCGGCAACGCTCGGATCGAGGACAGCGACATCCCGCTCGGGATCGTCGCCTCGGACATCAACACGGGTGAGCGCGTGCTGCTCGATCGGGGCGACGCCGCATCGGCCGTGCGGGCCAGTTGCTGCGTGCCCGGCATCTACAAGCCCGTGGAGCGGGGCGGGCGGTTGCTGGTGGACGGGGCGCTCGTGGAGAACGTGCCCGCGCGCGCCGTGCGCGAGATGGGCGCGCCCCTGGTCGTGGCCGTGAGCCTCGGGTCGGCGCTCCCCTTCCAGCCGGTCAAGAGCTGGGTGCAGGTGATGTGGAACGCGCTCGACATCTCCGTGAACAGCCAGATGCGGTTCGAGATTCTCGCCGAGGCCGACATCCTCATCGACCCGGACCTCGACGGGCTCAGCAAGATGCGCACGCGTGACCGCGTGGAGATCATCGAGGCCGGCCGCCACAGGGCCGAGGAAGCCATACCGGCGCTCGAAGAGCTCCTCGAGGCCGAGAAGGAGGGCGCGGTGGCGCGCTGGATGAAGGCGGTGCGGGAGCGGATCAGCGGGGAGCGCGCGTAGGCTCGCTATCGCTCCGCTCTCAGCTCGTAGTGCTGCGAGCGCACATCGAAGCGCGCCAAGACCTTCCGCGCGGCCTGTGGCACGACGCACGCCTCGTAGTCCTCGCCCGCGAACTCGCGCACGGCATCGAGCGAGTCGAACGTCATGATCGTGACGAACTCGACCTCCTCGCCCGTGTCGCGCCGAAGGACCTGGATATCCTGGAAGCCGGGGATCTCACGCTCACGGATCCCGACGATGACCTCCCGGAGCAGAAGGCCCTCGTAGACGTCGGCGTTCGACGGGGTCGTCCAGCCGTGCCAGATACGCTTGATCATGCGGTGGGTCTCCGGATGGGATCGCGTTGCGCTAAAGATGCGATCTACTCTCCCGCGTGGGGAGGCCCCCTCACCCTTCCCTGTCCATCCCGAACGCGTTTCGCACCCAGGACAGATGCAGCGTAGGGTCGCCGCCGCGCCGCACGGTGTCGGCGAGCCATTGGGTGGCGTTGAGCTGGGCGTGGAAGCGCACGCGATCCTCGAACCGATCGTCGACGGGCAGCCCGTACGCCTCGAGCGCGACGCGCACGAACGACCACCCCCGCCACATCACCAGCGAGATGAAATCGAGGGCCGGATCGCCGAGGGTCGCGTTGCCCCAGTCGATGATGCCGAGGAGGCTTCCCGACTCCGGATCCACGATGAGGTTGTCGGGCATGAAGTCGCCGTGGATGAAGCAGCGGCGGACCGAAACGTCGCCGCCCGGCTCCGGCGTGAGCCCGAGCCTGCGCGCCACGGCCATCGGGATCGTGTGGATGTGGGTCAGGACCTGTCCGAGCTCCCGAGCCAGCTCGTCCGAGAGCGGCGCCTCGGGATCGTCGGCCGGAATGCCGGAGATCGCTTCGTAGCCCAGGAACGGGTGCGGGAAGTGCTCCCCGCCCTGCCCTCTCAGGCTGACCCGGGGGATCCGCGTCACCGGCCCCAGCGATGCGTGGACCGCCTCGAGGATGGCCGCGTCGAGCTCGAGTCCGGCGGTCATCTCGGCGTTCCGCGGGAAACGCACCACGAGATGGTCGTCCACCAGGTAGGCGTCCGAGCTCCAGCCCGATCCGAGGCGCACCACGGTCTCGAGCGCCAGCTCGGGAAACTGCTCTCCGAGCGTGCGCCGCACGACGTCCTCGTCGAGCGTGCAGTCCGGCCGGGGGCGCTCAGGCATGAAGATGTCCGGGGGTCGGTTCACGGTGCGATCGTCCATACCGCATGTTGGGCCCTCACATTCGGCTCCGCCACTCCGGGTGCGGGATGATGCGCGCCTCTCGGCTAGGTCACGCCCCTCGCTCGCTCGCATGCGCGAGCGCGGAAGGGCTGCGGGCGCCGACGATGGCAGGAGCCTCCTGGATCAACGCATCGTTCTCCAACGCCGCCACCATGAACAGCGCGAAGTCGATGCGGCGGGTGAGGTTGCTCGCGAGGATGGGGTCGCCCACGTGCCGGCTCCACACCGGCAGCCCCTCGCTCTCGCCCTCCTCCAGGTTGCTCCCCCGAACGACCGTCCACCGCGTTTCGCTCTCGAAGATGCGGCGCGTCGCTTCGACCTGGTCGTCGATGTCGGCGTAGCGGACGAGCCGGGCGATCCAGCCGAACAGGGCCACCATCACCCTGAATCCCCTCGAATACCGGTCCTCGCCGTCGCGCGTGATGTGCCAGCCGCACGAGAAGACGAGGCGCGCGTCGGGCGGCGCGTAGTCGAGCACGGCCTGGGCGGTGCCGCTGGCATAGTCCCGCACGCCCCATGGGACGAGCACCGTGAGCACGCCCTGGCACCCCTCCACCGCCCGGCGGATGACGTCGCGATCGTTCGTCGCGCCCGCGACGACGGTGATCCGCCCCGCGAACCGGTCGAGCTTTTCGACGCTCTGGGCGCGGCACACTCCGACCACCTCGTAGCCGCGGTCCAGCGCGTGCTGGACCATGTACCGTCCCAGCTTGCCCGAGGCCCCCACGATGCAGACTCTCACCGCTCTCCTCCCTCCGGAGGCCTACCCGATGCGCGCCACCTCCACGCCCCCCATGCCTTCGCCGCCGCTCCGGTATCGGGCTTCGATGGCGGCTCCGGCCGTACGCATGAGCTCGAGCGCCGGCGAGGCACCGTTGGTCTCGCGAAACTCACGCGTCAGCGCGTTCCAGAACAACCGCACCCCCTCCAGATCCAGGCCCGCCTTCACCCCGCTGCGGTGCATCTCGCGAGCGTGGAAGATGGACTCGCGGAAATGGGCGGCACGCTCGACCGGGTGGATCGTGAGAAGCCACTCGAGTCGCCGGAGATACGCGTCGATCACGTCCGTGGCGATCAAGGCCTCGAACTCGGCCGCGTACTCGTCGAGCCGGTCCTCCCATCCCCGGCGGGCCAGATCCACCGAATCTTCGTCGCCATCGACCGGGCGCTGGGGCACGGGCATGGGGAGCACCTCGAGCGCTCCCGCCTCGATGCAGCTGCGGGTATCGACCACGGTACGGGTGCGCGCGAGGAAGGCCGCAGGAACGAGCGGGTACCTGAGTCGAGCGGTCGCGAGCGCCTTCAATCCGACGTCCGGGCCGTGCCCGTAATACAATGCGACAGCCGCCGAGAGCGCATCCGCGCCCTTGCGTACCGAGTCCACCGCCGCGAGCTGCTGATCGCGGTCCGCGGCCTCCTCGAGACTCTGGATCCGTCCCCGGAGCTCGTGGGTCTGCGCGGCAAGCGAGCGCTGGTCCAGCGGGGACTGGTGGGCGCTCCCCGAGAGACCGCCGTAGAGGTCGAACAGAAGGAGATCGACGCGCCCCCCGGCTTCGAGCTTCGCGATCAGCTCCTTGGCGCTCCCGGCCGTCACGGCCGCGAATGCCGAGCTCTCGCCGCCGACGACGTCACCAAACGCCGAACGCTCGTGCTCCGTGTCGTCGACGAACCCGATAACCCATGGCTTGTGCATCCCACCCCCTCAGGACTCCGGCCGGGCCCGCCGCCGGTCACCCCATATCTAGCCGCGGATAAGGGATGCAGCAAGGGATGCCGAAAGGCTATCTACAACTGTAGGAGTGGAGGCGGGTCGCGCACTGTTCAGCCCGTCGCGCCATCTCCCAGGAGTGTCTCCACGTCGGCTTCGGCCTCGAGGCGATGCGTCAGATCCTCGAGGTTACCGATCAGCTCCCGCACCCGCGCCTCGTCGCGTGCCAGCGACGCCCGGTACACGTCCGCGAGCGCCCCGTTGAGCGCCGCGATGCGTGCCTCCAGCTGCGTGCGCAGGTCGGGAGTCGGGCGGACGCCCGGTCCAGCGTCCGGCCCGCGCTCGGCCAGACCCAGGAGACGCAGGTCATCGAGGGCCGACCGGAGGCGTTGCAGCACGAGTGTCACGACGCCCTTCGTGTGATCGCCCGCCGAGGGGTCGGCGGTGATGCGTGCGGCCATCGCGGCCGCCGACTCGAGGCGGGGGTCGCTCGCCGCCCCCAGCTCGTCGAACGCCCGGTTCACCCGGATCTCGTCCCAGCGCTTGAGGACGCGGCGCGCCCACGATGCGTTCCTGCCGAGCGGGTAGATCTCGTACGCGACGAACGCGACAGAGCCCCACACCACGAAGGGGAGCAGGAAGAAGCCCGAGAATTGCAGGACGGAGGCCATCACATAGAGAAGCACGACGAGCCCGAGGAACGTTCCTCCCCCGATCCCGCGTAGGCGACGCAGCACGTCGCGAGCTTCCTCCACCACGTCCGGCTCCGCATCGAGCGGGGGGACGGGAAGGTTCTCGTCACTCATCGTCGGCCTCGCAGAACGTGACCAGCGTCTCGCCGACGGGGTCGGCGAGCCCCGGCCGGAACAGGTAGCCTGCGTGACCCGAGGCCACGCCGAACGCCTCCTCGGTAAGGAGATGACGCCCCCCCGGCAGCGCCTCGTGGACCGCGCGCACCGACTCCGGAGGAACCAGGGCATCCCCTCGTGAGCTCATCGTAAGCACCCTCAGGTCCTCCAGTCCAGCCAGGTCGTCGGGCAGGGTGATCGTGCCGCTCTCGTGCCGGACCTCGACCCGGCCCTCCCGGTGCGTCGCATCCACCACCTCGTCGAGAAGCCGGCGCGACGCGGCGTCCAGGGCCCGCGATTGCAGCAGCCACCAGAAGCCACGCGCCGTGAAGTCCTGCCGCCCGTAGATGAAGGTCGGGAGTGGCGCGCGCTGGAGCCCCCACGACAGCCAGGGCACGGCGACGCCGAGCCGGATCGACGCGCGGATGACGCCCGGTCCGACGATGCGCCCGAGTAGTGGCCACCGCAACTGTGACTGGCCGGCGACGAACTCGTTGCGGGAGATCATGCCGTCGCCGTTTTGGTCCAGGCGCCGCACGAGCGCGTGCCCGCCGCGCGCGATGAGATTCCAGGGGCGGTAGCGGGGATCGAACGAAGCGGGCGACGCGACCGCGAAGACCCGCCGGACCGCCGGGCCGAACGAGCCCGGCAGGGCGCCGCGTGCCGCGATCTGCTGTACGTAGATGAGGAGCCCGCCGAGGCTGTGGCCACCGACCACGAGGCGATCGGCCTGGATGGCCGAGCGCTCGAGCGCGAAGTCGAGGACCGTCGGAAGATCGACCAGCGCGTGCTCCGCCAGGCCGAAATCGCTCGATGCCGCGACGGAGTCGCCGGTGCCGCGCTGATCGTAGGTGAAGACCCGGAACCCACGCCGAGCGAAGTGGCGTGCGAGGCTCGGATGCTCGAGCCCGGGCACATCGAAGATCTCCGAGGAGGAGAGAAGGCCGTGCACCAGCACCACCGTGCGCCCGTTCGGCTCTGTGGACGGATCGTACTCGTGGACGGCGAGCGTCGTGCCCGGGCTCGTGTCGAGCCGGTGTGTGCGGAGTGGCGGGTTCACCTCCGTCACGACGCCGAGCCCAACAACTGCTGGACGATGATCGGAAGCGCGGTCATGACCACCACGCCGACGCCGGCCCGCAGGCTCCTCCAGCTCAGCGGCGGCGGCGCGAGTCCGTCGATCTTGTCCCGGAGCGTGAGCAGACCGTCGATCTTCTTCAGGTGGTGCTCGCTGGCCTCGACGTCGTTCGAGCCACCGGAGAACAGCGACTTGAACTCGTCCTGCAGCTCACCGTCGACCTTGGTCATGGCCTCGCCCCGGGCCTCCTCGAGCCGGGAGCGGATCACGAGACCCGGCACCCCGAGCGCCGCCAGGATGATGGCCGCGGCGAAGAGCGCGTACATGGTCACGAGGCCTCCGATGTGCAGCACGGAGAAGTGGATGCTGGTGAGCGCGAGCCCGACGTACGCCGCGGCGAGCCCCGCGGAGCGGATCCGGAGGTCGTCGATGAACTGCGTGGATTCGTTCGAGCGGCGCCAGATCGTCACGACCAGATGATCCCTAGCCTCCCACATCGACCAGAACAGGAGGGCGAGTCCCAGGAAGCCCATCCCCGTGACGTAGTTGACGGTGAAGAGAAAGAGCCAGAAGAGCACCGCGAGGGGCACGTTCGACGTCCACGGCGCCAGCAGGAAGGTGGCGGCGCTGGCGACCGCGAAGCCGTACGCCACCCCACCGATGGCCATCCACCGGTCCGAGAACGTCGACCGCACGAATCGGTCGGCCGCGCGGACCGCCTCTTCCGCCTCGGCCCGGGTCTGCATCTTCCGGAAGAAGACCGGCGCTCGCCGCCGAACGTAGGCGTTCATGAGGCGCATGCCCTGGACCAGCAGGTAGGTCGCTCCGAGCAGCAGGCCTACGAATACGTCGTCCTGGGCGGAGCCGAACTCCTTGATCTGCACGAGAAGATAGACGGTACCCAGCAGGACCGGACCGCTGACGAGCGCCACGCTGGCCCGGCGGCTGCCGTGCCGCCACGTGTCGCGCGACAGGCCCTCGACGACCTGGGTTGCGGACAGGGTGTCGGTCTTGATCGTTGCGCTCGACATGGATCTCCTCCGGTTCGCGCGCGGTGGACACCTCCACGACCCGGGCACGCTCGTGGGTCGTGGGCCGACCTCACCCTGGGGGATGTTGGGGATATGATGCGATGTAGGCTGCGGTTTTGCCAGAGATGCCGGTGGTAGTCGCACGCTGAAGGAACCGCCCCGTCCGCCCCCCGCACCGGATGCTCTCCCACAAGTGTACCGTACACGCGACACGCCGACGCAGGCGGACGACGGACCGTTCACCCGACCCCGCGGGCCGTTCATGGCCTGATTCCGCACCTTTGCCGCACTCGCCGGAAGCGCCCGCCTCCCACGACGGTGGTCGGTACCCTTCTTGCTCCCGCAGCTCTCCCGTCCGTCCTGCCCGCGTCTCCGAAACGGCACACCGGTCGTGAGATCGGGTCGCAAAGCCCCGGATCTTCCCCCCATCCGGAAGACAGCCCGGCCGCCGAGAGGCATTCGACCATCCTCTACGCGGAGGAGAGACGTGCGTCCCTTACACCCCATCCGGCTTCTTCTGATTCTGGGCGTTTCGCTGGCGGCCGTGACCGCCTGCCAGGACAGCATGAATCCGGTGACACCCAACACCCCATTGCCGGTCGCCCGCACCTCCCCGGTCCTTCTGGCGGGCCCCACGGCGGACATCAGTGGCATCTCCGGTGACCCATCGGGCGATCCCGCGGCAACCTATCCCAGCTACATGCTCCGCTACGTCGGCGCGCCACCGCCATCCGGCTACTCGCATGCGTACCAATGGGGCACCCCCTCCGTGCTCACACGAAGCCCCGAGGATGGTCCCGTGGTGATGGAGGGCACCATCGACGTCAGCAGCTTCGTGGACGGCCAGGTGGCGATGATCGGCTTCGTCGACGCCGACGCCCTGGCTGCCGGCGTCCACGGCTTCCAGACCGGCGCCTACATCTACGTCTATCACCCGAGTGCCGGTGCCGGGTGGCGCATCGGCGTGACCGACGGGAACCTGGGAGGCGAGATCGTCCAGCGGTTCGTCACGATCCCGGCCGCCGACATGCCCGGCGACGGCATCCTCGGTGTGACGTTCACCGTCGACGGCACCGCCGACGGCTCCGTCTGCAGCGACAACGGTTCGACCACCGCGGCGGGCTGCATGTCGCTGCAGGTCACCGGGGCCACCGGCGGATCCGCCAGCCTTCCGCTCATCCAGGACAGCTACGGTGACATCATCGCAAGCGGCTCGGCGAGCCCCGAGCTCAGCGCGGGCGCGGTGCCCGGATGGGACGACTACCTGGGATCGATGCTCGCGTATGATCTGACGGTGGGACCCATCGTGCTCACCGACGCCGAAGGACCGACGGCCGGCAACCTCGTCCTGTCTCCTAACCCGGCGGCGGTCGGTGCCGGTGTGAGCCTGAGCGCAGACGTGGACGACTCCGGCACGGGCGGAAGCACGATCTCGGCGGCGGAGTACTCGACCGACGGCGGCGCCACCTGGACCGGCATGGACGCCGCCGACGGCGCCTTCGACCAGGTGACGGAAGGCGTCACCGCATCCTTCACCGCCCCCGCGGCGGCCGGCATCTATTCCGTGTGCGTGCGGGGAACCGACGCGGCGGGCAACACCGGCACCCCGGCGTGCACCTCGCTCGTGGTCTACGACCCGTCGGGCGGCTTCGTCACGGGCGGCGGCTGGATCGACTCACCGAGCGGCGCCTACTTGCCGAGCGACGTGACCACGGTCAGCCCCGCGAACCTCGGCGTCGACTGGTTCCTCACCGAGCGCACCGGAAGCGCGGGCACGTTCACCGAGGGCCCCGGAGCTCCTCCGCTGGGCGTGGGGAGCTTCGCGATGTCGCTGCAGGACGCGTCCGGCAAGGTCACGCTCTTCAACTACGACTACCAAGGGGTCGCGCTGGCCGACATCCAGGACATCCGGTACCAGACCTACCGGTCGTCGGCGTCCACGAACTCGGAGCAGCAGTATCCGGCCATCAACATCGAGATCGACTACGTCGGAGATGGAAGCAGCTACGCCACCCTGGTCTGGGAGCCAACGTACGCGTACGGCCCCGCGGCGCTCCAGACCGATACGTGGCAAGCCTGGGACGCCATGGCCGCCTCGCAGACCGGGTTCGGCGGGGGATGGTGGTCCACGAAGGATATCCCGGGCGTGTGCGCGTTCAACTGCTTCGTGTCGTGGGATGACATCGTGGCCGCCAACCCGAACGCGAAGGTCAAATACGGCTTCGGCGTGAACATAGGGTCCGGCTGGGCAGGCGTGTTCTCCGGAGCCGTCGACGCGCTGGCCATCGATGTCGCCGGTACGGTCACGACCTACGACTTCGAGCCGGCCGCGGCGCCGAATCCCACGGGCAAGGCCACGTTCGGGTTCGTCGCCAAGTACCGGAAGGGAGCGAGCACACCCAGCGGCAACACCGAATTCCAGTTCAAGGCCGCGAACCTCGACTTCCACAGCACCAGCTACGACTGGCTCGTGGTCAACCAGAACCAGTCCAACGCCCAGTTCAAGGGTGTGGGGACGATCAACGGCGCAGGAACCTACAAGTTCATGCTCTGGGCGAGTGACGGGTCCGGACCGGACGGCTCGGACACGTTCCGCATCCG